>MEMX01000035.1:18729-28143 GCA_001768075.1 Anaeromyxobacter sp. RBG_16_69_14
TTGAGCTCTTCCGCGACCATCTGCGCGACGGCACGGTCGAGGGATCCAGAGACACGGGCAACGACCTCTCGGACGGAGCTCTCGATGATTGACCGGATGAAATCGTTCCTCGCTGGACGCATGAACGGCTCTCCCTTTTCTTGCGCGTCTAATAGAAATACGAGAAGTGCGGCGCCACGTGAAATGAGCTCCAATATTGCGCAGTCGAGAGGTCTGATCTCGCCTGCCTGCTGACCGGGAAGCTCGACCCGTCATGCGGCTTAGCACCGATTCCAGAAGACAGCCAGGTTCGCCGCCGGTGGGTGCTGCACCGCGCTCCCATTGCTCGCGATCCGGTCCGCGCAAGCTTTGCGCACGGCACGCAGAGCACCTGCGAAGCCTGTGTTAGTTCACTACTTGTTTATCGCCCACGTCGGCCCAGATCGCGCCGTTTCAGCGAAAACAGACCCAGCCATGCCTCTTGCTCCACGCGCTCCCGGCGGTTGCCATCCCATTGCGAGACCGCCCCGGTGCGTCTCGGCGACGATTTGCGAAACTCGAGCTCCGGGCGGCCGTGAGGTTTCGCGGCGGCGGAGGACCAGCCCGCCCTGCGTGACCTCGAGGGCTCGATGTTCCAGAGCGGCCCGGTGCACGATCCTCCGAGGCGCTGCATGCGCGAAGGCGCTGCGATGGGAGGCTCGTGGCTTGCGGCGGGGCTACCCTCGGCCGGAGCCACGCCCCACCGCGCGCCGTTCTACGGTGACGCAACCCGTCAAGGTAGTGCCGCCAGCCGTGGCGAGCACCATTGATTCTCGAGTCGGTCCTTCTCTGGGCAGTCTGCCCAACCCCAAGGTGGATGGATTCGCGATCATGGCCAACGAAAGCATTCAGGAAAGTGGGCAGTACGAGGAAGTTCGGAGATCGCGAGAGGTGGCGGAGTCCTCGCGGGAGACCGAGTGGCAGGGCGCTGGGTTCCTGAGGGACCTCTTCCTCGGCAGGTTCCGCCTCGACCTGCTCAACCC
This sequence comes from Anaeromyxobacter sp. RBG_16_69_14, assembly GCA_001768075.1. Classification (GTDB taxonomy): domain Bacteria; phylum Myxococcota; class Myxococcia; order Myxococcales; family Anaeromyxobacteraceae; genus Anaeromyxobacter_A. The sequence continues at coordinate 19,731 of MEMX01000035.1, forward strand.
GTATCCGCTCGTCGAGACCGAGCGACCGGAGTTCCGTCGCTTCTACGGCGCGCTGGAGGCTTTCCTCCGCAGCGCGGTCGATCCTGTCGAGATCGACGAGAGCGGAGAGTACCCACCTCAGGTCATCGACGGGCTCCGCCGGCTCGGCGCGTTCGGGATGAAGGTGCCAGTGGAGTACGGCGGGCTCGGCCTGGACCAGGTCGAGTACGGCAGGGTCATGCAGCTCCTCGGAAGCTACGACGCGAACCTCACGGCGCTCCTCTCCGCGCACCAGTCGATCGGCGTTCCGCAGCCGCTCAAGCTCTTCGGCTCCGACGAGCTGAAGAGGAAGTACCTGCCGCGCATCGCCCGGGGCGCGATCAGCGCCTTCGCGCTCACCGAGACGGTGGTTGGCTCGGACCCGGCACGGCTGACCACCACGGCCGAGCCCACCGAGGACGGCAAGCACTTCATCCTCAATGGCTCGAAGCTGTGGTGCACGAACGGCACGATCGCCGAGCTGCTCGTGGTCATGGCGCGCAATCCCGGCACGGGGGCGATCAGCGCCTTCGTCGTCGAGGCGAACTGGCCCGGCGTCGAGGTGACGCACCGCTGTCGGTTCATGGGGCTGCGCGCGCTCGCCAACGGCGCGCTCCGCTTCACGAACGTGATGGTCCCGCGCGAGAACCTCATCGGCAGCGAGGGGCGCGGGCTCAAGATCGCGCTCACCACGCTCAACACCGGCCGCCTCTCCTTGCCGGCGGCCGTGGTAGGGGCCGTGAAGGTCGCGCTCGAGCTGTGCCGCAAGTGGGCGGCCGCCCGCGTCCAGTGGGGGCAGGAGATCGGCAAGCACGAGGCGATCACGCACAAGCTGGCCGACATGGGCTCGACCACCTTCGCGATGGAGTCCCTCTCGGACCTCGTGCAGGCGCTCGCCAGCAAGAAGGGCTACGACATCCGCCTGGAGGCGGCGGCGGCGAAGGAGTGGAACACCGTCCGGGCCTGGGAGTTGCTCGACGAGACGATGCAGATCCGCGGCGGGCGCGGCTACGAGACGGCGCGCTCGCTCGAGGCGCGCGGGGAAGTGCCTGTGAGCGTCGAGCGCTGGATGCGCGACACCCGCATCAACCTCATCTTCGAGGGCTCGTCGGAGATCATGCACCTCTTCATGGCCCGCGAAGCGGTGGACAAGCACTTGCAGATCGCCGGCTCGCTCATCGACCCCAAGGTACCCGTGGGAAAGAAACTCGCGGCGCTACCTCGGATCGGCGCCTTCTACGTGGTCTGGTACACGGGGCTGTGGCTCCGCGGCCTGTTCGCGCCGCGCTTCTCGGCGTTCGGCGTGCTCGCCCCGTACCTCCGGTACGTCGAGCGCAAGAGCCGGAAGCTCGCCCGGGAGATCTTCCACTCCATGGTCGTGTTCGGCGCCGGGGCGGAGCGGAAGCAGGCGTTCCTCTTCCGCCTGGTGGACATCGCCAACGAGCTGTTCGCCATGGCCGCGAGCGTCTCGCGCGCGCAGGCGCTGGCGAGCGGCGGCAAGGCCGAGGCCCCGCAGGCACTGGCGCTCGCCGAGAACTTCTGCGTACAGGAGCGCGAGCGGGTGGAGCAGCTCTTCCACGCCCTCTGGCACAATCACGACGACCTCGCCTATCGCACGGGGCGCGCTGTCCTTTCCGGCGAACACGCCTGGCTGGAGAAGGGCGTCATCGGGCTCGGGGTCACCGTCGAGGACTTGGAGCCGAGGCTCCCGCCGCGCGCGGGCGAGGCTGGATTCGACCACGGGCAGCCGGACCTGTCGTCGCAGTCGGTCAGCGCGTAGACCGTCGTCGGGGGCTTTCGACGAGAACGGGCGCGCCTCGACGAGCCTCCGCCCTCCTATAGCCGACGAGGACGGGACCCCGACGCGAGCGCCTGAAGCTCCGCCCCCGCCGCACCACCCTCTCCTGCACCACGCTCGAGTGACTCACGGCGACTCCAGGGTCGCCTCGTGCGACCTTCTGCCGCACTTCCGGTATTTCCATATTGGTTCCGAGCGCTTCTGCGCGGTTGGCGACGTCTTCCGCGGCCAGACCAGGGTCGAGCGGGACTCACGGACAGGCGGCGGCATCCCGCCAAGCTCTTGAAAAGCCTGCCTTCGCGTATTGGCGCGGGGCCTGCTCTTGACGTGCAGCCTGAAGGCTCTCTCACACGAAGGGCTGCCACATGACGACACTTCGCAGGCACCTGGCATTGATGGCGCTCGGGCTGCTCGCGGTGGGGTGCAGCAAGACCTCATCTTCGAGCGGCAAGGACGGCAACTCGGGATCGAGCGGCATTGCCGTCCCGAAGGAGATCTCCGCGCTTCCGACAAAGTCCTCCTCCGCGAGTAGCCTGCGCGCGTCGGGAACCAGCAGCCTTGTCTCGGAGCTGTCCCAGGCGCTCGCCACCGACACCGACACCGACTACACAAACGCCCAGACCGTCAAGTTCGTCGACGAGCGGGCGCTCTCGCAGTTCGACATCCTCAACACCATCTTCAACGCGCTCGGCCAGACCCACTACGCCGACGCCGAGAACATCGGCAAGGGGCCGTACGGCTCCATGGTGTCGTGGATCGAGGAGCGCGGCGACGGCCAGAACAGCAAGAAGCTCGTCCCCTGGGTCGTCGACTCGAGCATGATCACCGAGGACGGCAAGGACGTGAACCGCGTCCTGGTCTGGATGCTCGAGACGGAGGGGGACGGCCAGCCACGCCTGATCAAGGTCGAGGTGAAGATCTACGAGGCGCCGGTCCAGAACGCGGACGGCTCCTACGCCGATTACGGCGTCTGGACCATCAACGCCGCCCTTGGCGGGCCGCCATCCGGTCCGGGAGCTCCGGGATCGGGATCGGGACCGGGGCCCGGACCCGGCGACTCGAGCCAGGCGTTCTTCACGGCCACCGCCGCCCATGGCCAGGACGGACTCTCGGTGGTGATGGTCCACGAGAAGGAGGGCCCGGGCCGCGAGGTGCGGGGGATCATGCAGCGTTCGGACGCGCACGGCTCCGGAAAGGTGAACTTCCCCGACTGGAGCTCCTGCAAGGAGGAGCAGTGCACGCCGCAGCAGGTCACGGTCGCCTACGTCTACAACGCGGAGAACGTGGCGCTGAAGAAGGGTGAGAAGATCGTCTACAAGGACCGGACGTCGGTGGTCGACATGGTCCACCGCTACGGCCTCTACGACGCCGAGACCGGCGCCGACGTCGCCAAGGGACACTCCTTCGGCTTCCCCGTCCGGTTCACGGACGGTGATGGCCGGCAGCGCCACGGCTACTACGGCGCCTGGCAGGGCCGGCACCAGCTCTGGTCCGACGGGCAGCAGACCATCCCGGCGGGCACGACCGTCACCCGGGCCGACCGCCCGCCGAACCAGGCGGCCGAGACCTACACGGCGAGCGCCCCCTTCAAGGGCACGCTCGTGAAGCGGACCATGGTCGCGGCGGACATCCAGGACATCAAGAACCTGGTGGTGGAGACGTGGGTGAACCAGAGCATGAGCCTGCGCTGGAACGAGGGGCAGCAGCAGTGGATCAACTGCATCCAGCCGGCGATGCCTACCTGGCCGCCAAGCTGCGCCGAGGGTTCGGCCCCGTTCGACATCGCCACCCTGACGGCGAACCCCCTCGATCACCGGCGCAACATCAACATCAACTTCTGGGACCAGGAACAGAACGTGCCCGTGAACCTCATCTACGATCCGGCGGGCGCTTCCGGCCCCGGGCTCTACAAGGTCACCTGGAATACCCCGCCCACGCCGCCCACCCCCACCGGCATCAAGTGGACGCCGCAGGAGAACGACCAGATCTGGGTGAACATCAATGGCTCCATCTACATCAGCTTCGACGGCAGCAGCTGGGTACAGAAGAAGGTGACCTCCTTCGACGAGCAGATGCATGCCCCGACCTTCGACCCGGCGGGCGACGTCGACTACGCGCTCGAGCTTGACCGCGAGTACTACATCAACAACCAGGGCGGCAACTACATCGTGAAGCGCACGGGCGCGGGTGTCTACGACGTCCACATCGAGCTGCAGAGCGTGGCCAATCCCGTGAACGCCCTCACGTTCGTACCCGCGGGCACGGAGTTCAGGCCGCAGTGGGGCGGCATCGCCACGACCTACGAGTTCGTTACCGCGGCCGCCAGCGACAACTACTTGAAGCTCGTCTACAAGACGGTGGACCCGAACGACAAGACGGAGGGCGCGACGCCGGGCGCGGTCGTGGAGCAGGGCCAGTGGGGCCTGGTCGCCTGGGTGAACGGCGCGAACACCGGCGTGCAGTACAACTGGGATTACCCGCGCGACGGTGAGAACTGGGGCTCCCAGCAGTTCCTGAAGAACTCGGATGGCACCTTCAAGCTCCTCGACAACCCGATCCGCCTCGCTCCCATCACGCTCGTGAACGGCGCCGGCGCCTCGAAGACCCTCTCGCTGCAGTTCGACGGCTCGTGGGTGGGCGGCCTGCCTGACGTCTACAACGACCTGCAGAAGAACGACTGGGTGGTCACCAACGACATCGCTGACAAGATCATCGTCATCCCCGCCGGGACCGAGGTGGTGGACGCGGAGGACTCGGCCAAGCACTACCTGTTCAAGCCGCTGCAGATGAACGAGTACCTGCGTGTCATCACCGAGGCCCCCGGGCTCGATCTTGCGGCCACCGAGGCGCTGAACCTCCAGCTCGTGCCCAACTACGTCCCGCACAACATGGGCGAGCTGCCCGACGTGCCGGTGAAGTACTCGGAAGGGAAGCTCGTCGAGTAGGACCCCCGCAAGGCCGCGCATCGGGCGCGCCTGCCCTCCGGGGTGGGCGCGCCCAGCTCCGGCTAAGCTAGACGCGCAGCTGGCAGCAGCGAGGCCACACGGCGACCGCGTCATCATCTTCATGAACCTCGACGGCGAGGGCTGCTGCGGCGAAGAGTGGGTCGCGCCGCGAGGTGGCCCGGCTCGCGCGCGGCAAGGCGCTGGGGGCGCGCGGCCTCGCGGTGGGACAGGAGCCGCCGGGTGCCGCGCCGCGGCGAGCCGATCTTGGAGGCCTGCGCGGCGCTGGCCACGCAGAGGCCGCCAGGTCACGGGGACCGCGGGCGTGGCGCCACGCTGATCGTCTCGGCATGTGCCCGCGTCCAGCTTCCGGGGCCGCGCCCACGCGTCTCCCACCCCAGGATCGAAACCTCGAGCTCGCCCTGCTTCGCCAGGGACCTCGCGGCCGACGGCGGCCGCGCCTGGCCGCGCCCCTTCGAGGTCACGTCAGTTCCGGCCGCAGAGCCGGTCCATATGGCAAGGCTCGGCACTACAGCGAGGCGGCAACGGTGGCAGCAAGTCGTCAGTCAAGGACGCGGTAAGCCCACCGCCCGCCACGCCGAAGCACTGCCGGAGGTCGGCCACAACGGCATCTTCTCTCACAGCGGCGACCAGTTGGCTTCTGCATATAGCGTGAAGCCGGCGCATCCGCTCTCCGTGACCCTCCGGCTCCAGCGTGGGCGGGAGGAGGCCCGATCCGGGGCACCTGTATCTATTCACAGATCGTAACTATGCCAGCTTGCGCGGGCTATTCCGCCCACCAAGCTAGCCCTTCGGTGGTAGCGCTGGCCGGCATCCTGTGCGCCCACCTCCTGCCTCCAACAGTCAGTAGGCCGCTTGCTGCTGCGTGACACATTCTCGCTCCGGGCAGCCTCGCGCCGGGGCAGGACGGTGACACGTCGATCGTCGAGATCCACAGCGGCGCCAGTGTCGCCATCTCGCGGATTGTGGTGAGTGGCCTCCGGCGGCGCCCGATCTCCCGGCGCATATCCGACGATCAACCACCAGCGTGCGGGGCTTCGTTCCCTACACGGACTCGTTGTAGCTTTTCCGCGGCGAGCGGGACCGCGGTGCCGCCGAGGAGACCACCATGGCAAACGCGCAGGACCCGCGCCGATGGCTGGACGCCTGCCCCGAACTCAGTCCCGTATCTTGCCGCCCCGAGGCCTTCCCGTGACTTCATCGACGCTCCCTGCACCTCCCCCCACCGTGTACGTCGCCCGCACCTCGGCCGTCCCGGGCGTGCTGCTGGCCGGCGCCACCACCACCGCCCTGGCACTGTTCGGAGTGTGGGCGCTGGCACACTTCACCGACGAGAACGTGATGGGTTGGTACGCCAACTACGTCATCCCGGTCGGTCCGATCCTGGTCGGTCTGGTCGCCTCGAGCGGCTTCGCGGTCGGCTCCTTTGCCTCCGGCGCCAAGATCACCGGCCGCCTGCTGGCGATGGTGCTGGTCATGCTGGTGGTCGCCTACGCCTTGGCGCAGTGGCTGGAGTTCCGGCTGCTCTTCCCCGAGGGCGCCGTGCGGACGGACGGGAGCGCGGTGGGGTTCTTTGACTACTTCGACATCGCGACCCGCTCCATAGCCTTCCAGGAGAAGAACAAGGAGATGGGGAGCCCGCTGGGCGCGTGGGGATACCTGGTGCGCCTCGCCGACGTGGTCGGCTTTGCGGGAGGCGGCGTCCTCATCCCGCTCGCGCTCCGCGCCCAGCCTTACTGCGCCGCCTGCGCCAACTACATGCGCCACCCCGTGATCGCGCTCCTCCCCGCCGGAATCCTCGCGAAGCGCATCTCCAAGAAGGACGCGGCCGCGCTGGCAGCTCGCGAGGCGTCCTCGCGCGAGGCCATGGCGCGGGCCGAGGTCAACCTGCAGCGAGTCTTCGCGTCCTCAAACGACCCGCGGAGCTTCGCGGGCACCGTGGACGAAGTGGGACCGCTCGCGGAGCGTCGCAAGACCGGCAAGCTCACCGCTCGAGTGCAGGTTCAGCTCGTGCACTGTCGCCGCTGCGCCTCGGGCGAGCTGCGGGCCGCCCTGGTGACTGGCCAGGGAAAGCAGATGCGGACCGTTCCCATGACGGCGAAGCCGCTGGAGAAGGGGGTCGCGCCGCGACTCCTGCAGGCATGGAAGAGCGTCCGACGGGCGCAGGTACGCGAACGGTAAGTCCCAATGGCGGGACGCGGGACGACGGCTGGATCTTCGCCGCGTCGCACGTCACGCTCGAGGACAACCTCATCGATGGGCTGGTCGGCGAAACGGGCGCACACCTCGACGGCAGCCAGCGTCAGCGTGCTGCCTCCGCGCGTGAGGCGCCAGCGCATGGGCGACTACCCCGGCATTGGCCTCCGGTCGTTCAGCGCCAGCCAGCCGCGCACGATGCGATACGCGAACCAGACCGAGACGAGGCCCCAGGCGACCCAGCCGGGGGCGATGAGCAGGAGCCACAGCGGCGCGGTCACCGCGTACAGGCCGCCGGCCCACAGGACGCTGCGGATGCGCCAGCCGAAGTGGCTGGCCTGCCAGGACCCGTGTGCGTCGCCGCGCTTGACCATGTCCAGGATGAAGGCCACGAGCAGGAGCGCGATGCTCGCCTGGACACCCGGCAGGAGGGCGCCCAGCGCCACCACCGCGTGCAAGGCGTAGCTGACGTTGCCGATGGTGCGCAGGGAGCGGTCGCGCTCCGCGTCCCGAGGCCCTTGCGGCTGCGCCGGGTTCTCGATCCCATCGCTCATGGCTGCCTCCGCAAGCCCGCCATCCGCATTCTGACCACGACTGGCAAGCCAGCCGCGCTTGCCCGCAGCGCGGCCGGCGCCCGATCTCCACGGTGCGCCGGCCGGCGTGGGCGCGCTACTCGCGCTCACGCTGTTCAGGACCGAGTTTGACCGACTGATCGCCTCCGGTCTACGGGCACGCGCGCCGCCTTGGAGGCTGCCACCGTCTGGAGGCCACAGACGTAGGACACCCCATCGACGGCGGTGGAAGCGTTGACGCACCAAAAGTGTACGGCATCGTCCCGGAACGCCTGGCTCGACGCGTTGCCCAGAGACCAGGCCGCGCATCGGGCGCGCCCGCCCTCCGGGGTGGGCGCGCCCTTCGTTTCGACCCTCTCGGCGGGGGACAAGCCCCCCGCCCTACCAACGGGACCACGTCGAAGGAGCACGGGACGACTTGAGGTCAGGCCCTGGTGACGACGAGGTACACGCGCCGGAACACGAGCTCCACCATCCCTTCCCCGTCGGTCTGCGCTTCCAGCGCGTCCCGCACGATCTCCCTCACCCGCCGCGCGTACCCGTCGTCGAGCGCGACGTCGTAGCAGCCCGGCCCGAGGTACCCGGCGACGGCGCCCGACTCGAACGTGCTCATCGCCGCTTCCGGCGCCTGGCGGGCCGGGTTCTCTTGCAGGCGGGCGAGCTTAACGGCGAGTCCGGCCCGTTCGAGCAGGGCTGCGTACTCGGCGGCCGTCTCCAGGAAGAACCAGGGGCTCCTGAAGCGCGCGAACGTGTCGCGGGTGTCGGGATGCGCCGCGACGCGCGCCATGGCCTCGATGAAGGCCGGGCAGTACGCCTGGGTAGCCGGCGCCTGGATGCCCAGGCGTCCGCCGGGCCTGAGCGCCGCG
>MEMX01000035.1:28182-29246 GCA_001768075.1 Anaeromyxobacter sp. RBG_16_69_14
ACCACTGGAGCGCGGAGTTGGAGAAGATGACGTCGAACTCGGAGTCGAAGGCGAGGTCCTCGGCGCGGGACAGGGAGAAGCGAACCGCCTCGTCGCCGCCGCGCCGCGCCTCGGTGACCATGGAAGCGGAGGCGTCCACGCCCTCCACGCGCCCGCGCGTCAGCTGCCGGAGGCGCCTCGTGGGATGCCCGGTCCCGCACCCCACGTCGAGGACGTCCTCCTCCGGGCCGATCTCGAGCAGCTGGAGCAAGAGCTCCGCGGCGCCCTTCTGCACGACCGCGTTGCGCTCGTAGGTGGCCGCGAGATCGTCGAAATGGGCCCTGGGCATGGGCCGAGTGTGCCTGTGGAAGCAGCCCAGGTCTAGTCTGGTCTAGTAGCGACTTGGCCGATCGATCAGGCACGATGTGAAGGCGAAGGCGCCCAGCGTAGAGGCGGCCCCGAAGCGGGAGTGCCTTGCTCCGCGCCCCCATCTCATCCTCGTGAGCGCCGGTCGGCGACGTACGTGGTGACCGTCATCGCCTCGACCTGCCACTCCCCGTCACGCTGCTTGCGCGAGATCGGGCAGCGGGACCTCATCAACCGGTTCGCCTCTTGAACCATCCCATGCAATCGGGGTCCACCGCGGAGATCTCGTTCATCCGCACCTTGACAAGGTCCCGCAGGACGCTGCCGCAGTCCATGTTCTGTACATAGAGCGTGCTGAGTTGTTCCGTGTAAACCGCGATGGGGGTCCTGCCTCCAGGCTGCCGTTGCAGATCGGCCCGGGCGCGAGCCAGGAACATGCACGCTCCAAGGAACGAGGGCCGGAACAGCACCTCCCCGCTCACGAGCCTACGCCACACCGGGTGATCCGGAGGGGGGGTCCTGACACCCCTAGATCGCGCCCCCGCTGACTTGAGCAGGAGGGCCTTGCCGGCGAGCTCGGGCCAGCGTGGGGAGCAGACGTAGAACACGTCGCGACGGACGCGGAACGCCAGCGGGATACAGGGCCCGCGTGCGCCTGACGCGACCTCGTCCCGCGTCACGGTATCTGCGGGGAGGTCGTGCTCGCTGCGGCTGTCGTC
>MEMX01000035.1:29272-30081 GCA_001768075.1 Anaeromyxobacter sp. RBG_16_69_14
ATCGTATACGTCTTGGCTCGCACGGTTATCCACCTCCACCCGTCAGGCTGTCCAACCGCCCGACGTACCGCAGTACGCCCGCTTCACCCAGGGCATCCTCCGTGCCATGTCGTGGCGCCCGGTGCCCGCGAGATGCTCAAGGAGTTTCACCTGCGCAGGCTTCCAATCGCGCGAGTCGCGCCGGACCCTGAGTGAGCCCGCGGTGGGTCTCGGGAGACGCTCTTCACCGCCGCGGCAGGGTCGATCTGCGCCACCTCCTGCAAAGCGACGGCAGTGACCCAGGAACCCGCCGCCTCGGCGTCCATCGCAACGAGCCGAAAGGAGCGCCCAGCACGCCAGGATCCTCCGGATTGCGCTCCGAGCAGCCGGCGGGGAGACGAGCCCCTCTCCCCACGAATCCTGGCGGACGACGAAGTCTGGGCGCTCGCGCGGCCGACCGGATATTGCACGCGGGGCGAGCCCCGGACAGCGTGAGCGAGCGCTGCCCCTACCGGCTTGCGACCATGGAGGGAGCGAGCATGAACCGGGCGGCCGGACTGGGCAGGGTGGCGGTGCTGGACGGTGGGGAAGGCGCGCGGCGCGTGCTGCGGGCGCTCCACGAGCTGGCGCGCGCGGGACAGGCCGGCCTGGCCGTCGCGGTGCACGGCCCGCGCGACCGTCTGGCCCGGTTCGTGCGCGAGGCCGACGACGCCGTGGAGGTGGACGGCTCCACCGAGGACGCGCTGCGCGCCGCGCGCGCGGAGAGCGCGTGGCTCGGTCCGGCGCCGCTGGCCGAGCGCGCGGCTTTCGCGGAGGCGTGCGCGCGGGTG
>MEMX01000035.1:30156-30516 GCA_001768075.1 Anaeromyxobacter sp. RBG_16_69_14
CAGCTCGGCGTGCCGCTCGCGGCCGCGATCGGCGCCGACCCGCGGGCGCACCTCGTCGAGGTGGTGGTCGCGCGCGACCACCGCGGCACAGCGCGCGCGTTGGGCGTGGGCGACGCGTCGCTGCGGCGGGGCGACCTGGCGGTGCTCGCGGAGTCACCGTCGCCCGCGCTGACGCTGGCCGGGGACGGCGTGGCACGAGAGCTGGCCGTGCGCACGTGCACCGTGGCAGGCTGGTCGGGAGTGTGCGCCGTGCAGCTGCTCGTCGACCCGAGCACGCGCCGCTGGGTACTCCTCGGGCTGGACCCGTTCGCGCAGTCCGCGCCTGCGGTCGAGGCGCTGGTGGGCGTCGACCTGGTGCGG
>MEMX01000035.1:30531-34654 GCA_001768075.1 Anaeromyxobacter sp. RBG_16_69_14
GCTGGGTGACGACGTCCCGACGCACGGGCACGCTTTCGCAGCGCGCATCGTCGCCCGCGACCCCGAGACCGAGGCCACGACCCCTCTCGGTCCGGTCAGGGTGCTGCGGCTGCCGTCCGGCCTCGGGGTGCGGACCGACGTGGCCGTCTCCGAGGGTGACGAGCCCTCGGGCCCCGAGGCCGTGCTCGCCACCCTCGTGACGCGGGGTGCGAACCGTACGGAGGCGGCGCAGCGGCTGGAGCAGGCGCTGTCCGACGGCGACGTGCTCCTGCGCGCCAGCGGCAGCTCCAAGGCCTGGTTGCTCGCCCTGTGCGCGCGGCCCGAGGTGCGTGCCGGCGAGGCCTCCGTGGGGCTGCTCGAAAAGCTGGAGTCGTCGGGCGAGAGGCTCGTGCAGCCCCGGCGCGAGGCAGCGCTCATCGTGGCGGGCATCCTGGCGTACCGCGCGGAGCAGGGGCTGGAGCGCGCGCGCTTCATCGCCGAGGCGCGGCGCGGGCGGCCCCGGGTAGGCCCTTCGTCAGGCCGCGCCATCGAGCTGCGCTACGACGGCCAGCCTTACCGGCTCGACGTGCGGCAGATCGGCCCCGACGACTACCGCGTGACGCCTGCGGGGGGGGCGCCGGCCGACGTGCAGCTCGAGCGCCTCGATCGCTTCGAGCGCCGCCTCCTGTGGCAAGGCCGCCACCACAGCGTGCTGTCCACCACCGACAGACTGCGATTCCTCATCGAGGTGGACGGGGTCGCGCACGTCATCGTGCGCGAGCCGAGCGGGATCGTGGCGTCGCCCATGCCAGCCGTCGTGGTCGCGATCTCGGTCGAGCCGGGCCAGCACGTCGCCGAGGGCGAGCCGGTGGCACGGATCGAGTCGATGAAGGTGGAAGTGGAGGTGAAGGCGCCCACCGCGGGCGTCGTCCGCGAGGTGCTGGCCGCGGTGAACGGTCAGGTGGACGCGGGTGCACCGCTCGTGCGCCTCCAACCCGAGGAGCCCCAGGCGACTTCCGAGCGGGCGCCCGAGCCGTTGTCGCTCGCCCCGGCGCCGGCGGCGGAGCCCGCCGGACCGCGGGAGCGATACCTCGGCGCCCTCGCCCAGTTTCACCAGCTCTTGCTCGGGTTCGACGTGGCCCCGGCCGAGGCGCGGAAGCTCGCCGCCGACTGGCGCGAGCTCGCAGCGGCCGCGCCCCCCGATGACCCCGAGGCCCTGCGCGGAGAAGGGTGGACGCTCGGCGCCTTCGCCGACCTGCAGTCGCTCTTCAGCCGCGCCAGGGGCCTCGAGGCCGGACGGCCGCCGCCCCTCGAGGAACTGTGGCGCTACCTGCACGAGCCGGAGGCGCGCGGCGAGGGGCTCTCACCGTCCTTCGTCGCGATGCTCCGACGCGCGCTGGCCCACTACGCCGTGTCGATGAACGCGCAGGGTCGCGCGCTGGAGCTGGCGCTCCTCCGCATCCAGAAGGCGCACGACCGCGCGAGCGAGCAGCTCACGCCCATCCTCGCCATCCTGGAGCGGCGCCTCGCGAGTGGGCGCCTTCCCGCCGGCTCCGAACTAGCGTGGCGCGAGGTGCTCGATCGGCTCGCCGAGCTGGGGGAGGAACGCTTCCCCCCGCTGGCCGATCTGGCGCGGGAGGTGCGCTATCGCAATTTCGACAAGCTGGCCTTCGAGCGCGGCCGGGCCGAGGCGTACGCGCAGGCCGAGAAGGACGTGGCGCGCCTGGCGGTTGCGCCCCCGCAGGAGCGCGAGGCGATCATCGAGCGGCTCGTCGAGTGCCCACAGCCCCTGGCGACGCTGCTCTTCTCCCGGATGGCCAGCGCCGAGACCGTGCCGCTCCACCCGCGGTTCGCGGAGACGCTCTTGCGGCGCTACTACCGCTTCCGGCCGCTCGAGTCCACGTCCGCGCTCGATCTCGACGGCCTGCCCTGCGCGTGGGCGGAGTACGACAGGAGCGGCGAGCGCTTCCGAGCCATGGCCTGCATCGCCCCTGCGCCCGAGGCGGCGCAGGCCGCACGAAAGCTGGCCAGGCTCGCGGCCGACGTGCCCTCCGGGCGCGAGCTCGTCGTCGAGATGTACCTCTGTCATCGTGACGCGGCGGCGAAGCCGGACGAGGTCGCCGAGTCGCTGCGATCGGCCCTGGCCCGGGCTGCGTTCCCGCGCCCCCTGCGCCGGGCCTCGGTGGTCGTGGTCACGCTGGGTCACGGTCTCGGCAGCCACAGCCAGATGCACTTCACCTTCCGGAGCGCCCAGGACGGCTTCACCGAGGACCGGCGGTACCGCGGCGTCCACCCGATGCTCTTCGAGCGCCTGCACCTCGAGCGGCTCTCCAAGTTCGACCTGGAACGGCTCCCGTCGGTCGAGGACGTCTACCTCTACCGCGGGGTGGCGCAGGGCAATCCCAAGGACGAGCGGCTCTTTGCGATGGCCGAGGTGCGCGACCTCGCACCGGTGCGCGATGGCTCAGGGCGGGTGGTGCAGGTCCCGGAGCTCGAGCGCATGTTCCACGAGGCGCTGGCCGGGATGCGGATCTTCCAGGCGCGCCGCGCGCCCAACCAGCGGCTGGAGTGGAACCGCGTGCTGCTCACCGTGACACCGCCGCTCGAGCTGTCGCGCGAGGAGATCCGCGGGGTGGCCGAGCGGCTCATGCCGGCCACCGAGGGCCTGGGCCTGGAGATGATGCTCGTGACCGCGCGGGTGCCGGATCCCGCTGCGGGCGGGCTGCGCGAGACGCTCCTGCGGGTGATCCCGCAGGGTCAAGGCCTCAGGATCCGCTGGGACGCACCCACCGATCTCCCGCTGGAGCCGATGGCCGTGTACCAGCAGAAGGTGGTTCAGCTCCGGCGTCGCGGCCTCACGCACCCCTTCGAGATCGTCAAGATGCTCGCACCCGCGGCCGACGAAGGCCAGGCCGGCGTTCCGTCGGGCGACTTCGTCGAGTACGACCTCGATGCGTCGAGTGCGCTCGTCCCGGTGCAGCGGCCACCGGGTAGCAACACCGCCAACATCGTCGTGGGCGTCGTGCGCAACTTCACAAGCCGTCATCCGGAGGGCATGCGGCGCGTGGTGCTCCTCGGCGATCCAGGCCGCGAGATGGGATCGGTCTCCGAGCCCGAGTGCAGGCGCATCGAGGCCGCGCTCGCCCTGGCGGATGAGCTGGGCGTGCCCCTCGAGTGGTTCGAAGTGTGCGCGGGCGCGAAGATCTCGATGACGACCGGCACCGAGAACATGGACTGGGTCTCGACCGTCCTGCGCCGGCTCATCGAGTTCACACAACGCGGACGGGAGGTCAACGTGGTGGTGCTGGGCATCACCGTCGGCGCGCAGCCGTACTGGAACGCCGAGGCCACCATGCTCATGCACACGAAGGGCATCCTGGTGATGGTGCCAGGCTCCTCGATGGTGCTCACCGGGAAGCAGGCGCTCGAGTACTCGGGGAGCGTCTCCGCCGAGGACAACGAGGGCATCGGCGGGTACGACAGGATCATGGGCCCGAACGGCCAGGCCCAGTACCACGCCGGGAGCCTCGCGGAGGCGATCCAGATCCTCCTGCGCCACTACGACCACTGTTACGTGGCGCCGGGCGAGCGCTTCCCGCGCCGCGCACCCACCTCCGACCCGATCGAGCGCGACGTGCGCTCCTACCCTCACGGCCCCGAAGGGGGCGCGGGGTTCCGCACCGTCGGCGACATCTTCAGTCGCGAGCGCAACCCCGATCGCAAGAAGCCGTTCGAGATCCGGCACGTGATGGCGGCGGCCATCGATCAGGACCACCCGCCGCTGGAGCGCTGGCGCGACATGCGCGGCGCCGACACCGGCGTCGTGTGGGACGCGCACCTGGGCGGCTGGCCGGTATGCCTCATCGGCATCCAGTCGCGCCCCCTGCCGAGGCTCGAGTTCGTGCCGGCGGACGGGCCGGAGTTCTGGTCGGCCGGGACCCTCTTCCCGCAGTCATCGAAGAAGATCGCGCGTGCCGTCAACTCGGCGAGCGGCAACCGGCCGGTCGTGGTGCTCGCGAACCTCTCCGGCTTCGACGGCTCGCCCGAGTCGATGCGGCGCCTGCAGCTCGAGTATGGCGCCGAGATCGGCCGCGCCGTGGTGAACTTCGACGGGCCGATCGTCTTCTGCGTCGTCTCGCGCTAC
>MEMX01000035.1:34675-41648 GCA_001768075.1 Anaeromyxobacter sp. RBG_16_69_14
CGTCGTCTTCGCGAAGACGCTGACCGACAGCATCGAGATCGTCGCGGTGGAGGGCGCCCGCGCATCGGTCATCGGCGGCGCGCCGGCGGCCGCGGTGGTGTTCGCGCGCGAGGTCGAGACGCGCACCCGCAAGGACCCGCGCGTGCTGGAGGCCGAGAAGGCAGCGGCAGCAGGCGGTGCTCCTGCCCGCGCGCGCCTCGCCGAGGCCATCGCCGAGGCGCGCTCCGACAAGCTCGGTGAAGTGGGCGACGAGTTCGACAAGATCCACTCCGTGGAGCGCGCGCTGAAGGTGGGCTCGCTCGACAGGATCATCCCGGCCAAGGACCTGCGACCCTACCTCATCGACGCCCTGGAGCGCGGGATGAGAAAGTTCGTTGTCACCGAGGCGGAGCCGCCGCGCTACTCCCTCGACGAGCATCCGTCGTAGACCTGAGCAGCGCCGGTCGCGCCACTCGTGCCACGTGATCGCTTCTGATAGCGCGTGCCACATGAACTGACGCTCGAGATGGGGGGCGCGGGGGGAGAGTTCTCCCCTCCGCTTGAGGCGCCGCAAGGGCGCCGGACATCAGCTCACAGCGGCGGCGGTGACCCTGGAGAATCACATCAACTGGTCGCCGCTGTGAGCCTGTATGGGCCACGAACATGAGCACCGGTGTCCGGATCCGGCGACCCGCTCGTCGCGCGTGGGAGCGAGCAGCAGCCTGGCCAACCGTAGACCGTCAGCCCTGGGCGAGCTTGTCGATGCGATCAGCCTCGCGCACGCCAGCCTCCCACGCGTCGGCCTGAGTCCTGAAGGTGTTCGGCAAGGCCGATTCGTCGACGGCGATGGCCCAGCGACCTTCCATCACCTTGGATACTCGCAGGTCGTGCCGACCGACCTGGAATCGGGTCACGACGCTGACAGGGGCCGCCGAGCTCTTCGGGTGGTTCGCCGCGTGCTTTCGAGTCACGTTTCTATTGTACGCCATCGCGGCCTCTCGCGCAGGGGGGCTCGAGGCCGGACCCGTAGTTCGCGTGTCGACCAGGCCGGGCAGTCCTCCGGCGTGAGGTACGTCGAAGCCTGGGCGTCGAGGTCGATCGTGTGGCAAAGCGCCGACTTGTGCGTCCGCTGGCGCCGGTCGACCGACACCGCCTCCGATGCCAGACGGCCCGGCGTGCGCTAGGCTCGTGGTCCCTTCGCGTGGCGCAGACGGGAGAGTTACTCGGCGTGTGGTTCCTGCTCCTCGGGCTCGGCGCGGCCTTCTTGCACCGGCTGCGGCTGCCCGGCGCACTGGCTGAGTTGCCTTTCCCGCCGCCCGCCGAGGCGCGCTACGCCCTCTACTTCCTCCTGGCGGTAGAGCTTCGCCTCACCATCTGCGCCGCGCGCGTCCGGGCGCTGGAGCGGCGAGCACGGCGCGCGGCGGCGGCACGGCGCGCGGGCCCGTTTGCGGTCGCGCCGCCCGGATTGCTCGAGGTGGGCGCCGGCGTGGGCAAGGGCGTCGCGGAGGCGGTGATGGGGAATTTCCTCGGCGTCGCGCTGGCAGGTGGAGCGCTCCTGCTCCGCCTGGCGGCGCAGCCCGACGGCCCCAAGGTCACCGCGCGGCGCGCCTCGGAGAAACGCCGGGCGGTCGCACGCGAGCGCCGCCGCGCTGCGTGGTTCATCGTGGGCGTGGGCGCCGTCTGCGTGGTCGCCGTGTGGTTACCCCTCGTCCAACCTCGCCTCGCCCCCCTCTTCCGCGCCGGGATGGGCGCCCTGGTTCGCTGAACCATGATCGGCGACTCGACCAGCCAGCGCTCCTCTGCCTCCTGCGACTGGCACGGAGTGCCGCTCCCGCGGCCCGCGGGTTCGGGGCTCCTGCGGACACGGCGTAGGATGACGGCATGAGCATGAGCACGAGCACGGGCCCGCGTGCGGGAGGCCGGGAGCGGCACGTCGATCGCGCCGCCTTGCCCGATCCTTCGCTCTGGGTCAAGAACGAGAGCCCGCACGGCCGCGCCATGCGGCGGCTGGTGCTGGCGGCGGTGGTGCTCGTCGGATTCCTGGCCCTCTCCGCCTTCGCGGTCCGGGGCGTACTCGGTCGGGTGGGCGCAGCGCGCCGGGCGGCCTTGCCGCTGCTCGAGGGGCTGCCGGGCACGCCGCGCGACCAGGAGCCCGAGAAGCGGGCTGTCTCGCCCGAGGAGCTGGCTGCCTTGCAGAAGAGCTGGGTGGACAGCCAGACCTTCGCGCCGCGCAGCGATCGCGTGGATCGGGCGACCGGCGAGCGCGTCGCGCCGTTCCAGGGCTTCGGCTTGCAGATAGACAGCGAACCCGCCGGCGCACGGGTGATCGTGAACGGCGAGGACATGGGCACGGCGCCCCTCCTCACCAGCGTGGACTGCCGTCCCGGCGACGAGATCGAGGTGCGCCTCGTTCGCGGTGCGGAGAGCGCTCGCGCCGTGACGCGGTGTCGAGTGGACGCTCTCGTGAAGCTGCAGCTGCGACTCGCGCCAGCTCGCTCGCCTTCACTGCGCCGGCCGCCGTGACCCTCCCGCGGTGAGTGATCCGGGGGGAGGAGGGCCCCTTTTGAGGCGCGCTCGCCGCCTCTGGGTGGTAACTCCTTCCTGGTAAGCACCGCCGGCGTCGGGTGAACACCGCCTGCGCGCCGGACTCCTCGCGGGCTGCGCGCAGCGCGTCTTCTTCCCCGGCGTGAACACGGCCACCGTGCGCGTCCTCTCGGCTGATAGCGCATGCCACATGAACTGACGCTCGAGATGGGGGGCGCGGGGGGAGAGTTCTCCCCTCCGCTTGAGGCGCCGCAAGGCGCCGGACATCAGCTCACAGCGGCGGCGGTGCCGCTGGAGAATCACATCAACTGGTCGCCGCTGTGAGGACTGCGCGGCAGTGGTGCCACCGCACCAGGGCTGCCGTCCGCAGAACGGGCCGGGCGGTGCGATCGCCCGACCGTGGGCCCCGCCATGGTCACACCACCGCGCCGGGGCGGAGCTACGATGAAACAGGCGTCGCTGGAGCGGGTCCGGCACGGTGTTTGTGCGCCGTGCGCTGCGCGTGGCGCGTGGCGCCGAGTCGCACCTTCAAGACGCATTGGATGTCGCGTTGCTATCGCATGAGGCACATTGACGGAGGGTATCATGGCGAAAAAGGCGAACAAGAGCCAGAGGCCGATCAAGGCCGCGGCGAGGTCGGCGAAGAAGACGGCGCGTGGCGCCTCGGCCGCAAAGCGCACCGCGAGACGGCGCATCCCCGCAAAGGCGAAGAGGATGGCTGCGAAACCGAGGCAGGTCTCGCCCATTCCAGCTGGGGTGCACACCGTCACCCCGAACCTCGTCCTCTCCGATTGCGTCAAGGCGCTCGGCTTCTACAAGGAGGCGTTCGGCGCAAAGGAGCTGATGCGCATGATGACGCCCGACGGGCAGCACACCTTGCACGCCGAGATGCGCATCGGCGACTCGATCGTCTACATGAGCGACGCGATGGATCGGCCTGCGCCCTCGAAGGAGAGTCCCACGACCACCTCCGTCTGGTTGTACGTGCCGGACGCCGACGCGGTCTTCGAGCGGGCGGTGGAGGCGGGCGCGACGATAGGCATGCCGATGATGGACGCGTTCTGGGGCGATCGCATGGGCATGCTCCTCGACCCGTTCGGCCTTCCGTGGGGAGTCGCCACGCACGTGAAGGACATGAGCGAGGAGGACCTACGAAAGGCGGGCGAGGAATTCTTCCGCCAGATGGCGACCCAGAGCGGCGGACGCGGAGTCGAGAGCAGCGGTGAGCCACCGCAGGTGCAAGACACCGAGACGAGCGACGGACCCCAGCAGACGCAGGACGCCTGAGGGGCCGGAACGGCGCGAGACCTCGCCCCTGTCGCCGGAGTGAAGCCCGGGGGTGAGGCCGGAGTGAAACGAAAGGGGAGCGCGAGGGGAGCGTCCCCTTGCCTTCCTGGCAGCCTTCTTGGCGGCGCCGCTTGCTCGACCCGCACTCTCCACGCTGAGCGCGGGGGAGAGGGCCTACCCGGCCTTGAGCAACCGGCGCATGAAACCCCACCCCGGGAACGGCTCCGAGTCATCCTGCGGTTTGCTCGGCATCGCCGGGGACGTAGCGGTTAGCCGCTTCAGCGCCGAGCTCGCGCGCTGGAAATCCTGGATCGCGCGTCTGATCGCGCCGCCGTTGGACGCGCCGCCGAGCGAGGCGAGCACCGCCTTCTTGTATCGAATGCGAGCTTCCTCGTATTGGGCCATCGCCCGCTGCAGTTCCGTGGTCATGGTGTGCCCATCCCAGCCCCTCGTGGACCCGCGCTCGGAAGTCGCGCCTCTTGCCCACCGCATCGTGGCCAGAGTATGCCCGTTTTGCTGGCCCGTGAGAGGAGGGCCCGATCGGGGCTGCGTCACACCAAGCGCTGTATCCGTACTGGGGATCCGGACTGCGCCCACGATGGAGTTCCCGTTCCTCAGGCGAGACCCATTCGGGTAGGACCCAGCAAAGCAGCGCACCGCGGGCTTGTGCGACTCGCCTCGTTCTGCTGTTGTGCAGCGATCTCTAGGGAGGGGACGGGAGCGATGACGTTCAAACTGACCTCCGAGCTCATGAGCGGGTTCGAGGAGATTGACGGCCAGCACCGCATGCTCTTCCAGCGCCTCGACGGCGTGATGGAGGCCGTGAAGTCGGACGACCTCACCGCGACGAAGCAGGCGTTCCAGGGGCTCGGCGATTACCTCATCGCGCACTTCGCCGCAGAGGAGTCGTTCATGGCTGGGGCCAGCTATCCCGAACGCAGTCGCCACAAGTCGGCGCACGACCTTTTCATGCAGGACTTCGCGCAGCTCGCGCGCGAGCTCGAGGCGACGGGCCTGAGTGTACCGGTGCTGCAGTGGATCACGGCCCGGGTCCCCGAGTGGATCAAGTTCCACATCCAGGTGAACGACCTCCCGCTCGGCCGGTTCCTCGCTTCCAGGCGCTTCCGTCCAGACGTCGAGTCTCGTCGCGTCGACAAGCAACGGACTTCATGATTCGTGCGAGAACCGCCGCCAGGCGGTTTGGGGTGGACTCGCCGCCTACGGAGGAGTCATGACCGAGAGCGCGTGGGATGCAGGCATCGAGACCGGCGTCGAGTCGATGGACACGGAGCATCGGCTTCAAGTGAGCCTCGTGAACGCGCTCGACGAGCTCATCGGCCGCGGCACGGACGCGGGGTTGATCGCCAAGACCATCGCGCAGCTGGTGGACTTCACGAACGTCCACTTCCTCTCGGAAGAGCTGATGATGCGGCTCTATGCCTATCCACAGCACGACGCTCACAAGATGGAGCACGGCCGCCTCGCGAAGCAGGTCGAGGCGATCAGGCACCGGGTCGAAGCCAGCGAGCAAGAGGCAGCGCTCGCGACCATCGCCGATTTGAAGGCGTGGCTCGTGGACCACATCAAGAGCATGGACGAGGCCTTCGCGCGCTGGTGCACGACGAACGGGATCCGCGCGCGCTGATCTACTTCCTCTAATTCCTCCGAGAATGGTCGAGCCGCGCGCCGACTTCGCTTGAGGGACGGTTGCGGCACCGCCGAGTCAGTGTGCGCACAGGCGAGCCACCTCGCGATCCAGGTCAGTGAGGTCGAACGGCTTCTGAAGCCACGCGTCAGCGCCGGCGGGGCACTCGGTGGCCACTGCGCTCGCAACCACCACCGGTAGATCGTGGAACTTCGGGTCCGCCCGGATCCTGGCGAGGAAGGTCCATCCGTCCATGCGGGGCATCATCATGTCCAGGACGATGGCGCTCGGCTCGAGCCCTACCTCGAGCAGTTCGACGGCATCCTGCCCGTCAACGGCGACGGTCACCTCATAGCCCAGGATCTCCAGGATCTCGGCCATCGCCGTCCGGATGCCCTCGTCGTCGTCGATCACGAGCACCGAACACTTCGGCACTGCGCGCAGGCGGCGCTCCGCTTCCATCTCGCGCAGCAGCGGAAACCTCCGCGCCTGCTCGACCGTGGCTTCCACGTCCATGGTTGAAGATCCTGTCTGCGCAAAGGAACGTGCATTGAAGTGAAATGCGCACAGCGCAGAGAAAGATGCGGGGCTCCCGGCCGGGGATCAAGAGCTTCTCGCGAGAAATCCGGGCATTCACCCAACCGGCGGGCCGGCGCACGCTCGCCGCCCTGGCGAGCAGCGGGCGCGACGCTCATGCTCGAAGTGCGGGGCAGCGCTCGCTCACCCTCGCCTGGAGAAATCGAGACGCCGCTGGCAGGCCGCACGTCTGCCATCCCTCTCGGGTAGATCAGGGTCGCGCGGCGCTTGTCAGCTCGGCAGGAGATACACATTCATATAGTGCATGCTGCGACCGAACGCGGGCAGAGCGCGCGCATCGCCGCCGCATCAGGAAGAGTTCTTCGCTCATCACCCTCTTGGAGAGGTCGCGGTATGGCAGACTGCACGATCGCGAGGCAGCGTGAGGGTGAGCGGGCCGTCTTCAGACTCGGCGGTGTCTTCGACCGCGCGAGCGCTTGGACGCTGCGCACGAGGGTTGAGCACGAAGATGCCAGCGAGGTGCTTCTGGATTTCAGTCAAGTCCAGGACTTGTCGGATCTGGGCGTGGCGGTGCTCGCTCATGGCCTGACCAACGTGAGCCGGCGGGTGCTCTTTCGCGGCCTGCGCCAGCACCACCTTCGCATCTTCAGATACTGCGGCGTGGCGGTGGAAGAGCTGAATGCCCGCGAGGCAACAGCGGTCCCAGCGCAGAAGCAGAACGCTCAAGTGCCCGCAGCCGAAGACCAGCCCCTGTGATAGCGCTGGTCAATTGAACGAATGCCTGAACGGATGCCGATCGTGGGCTCTGATACCGCGTGCCACATGAACTGACGCTCGAGATGGGGGGCGCGGGGGGAGAGTTCTCCCCTCCGCTTGAGGCGCCGCGAGGCGCCGGACATCAGCTCACAGCGGCGGCGGTGACGCTGGAGAATCACATCAACTGGTCGCCGCTGTGATAGCGCATGCCACATGAACTGACGC
>MEMX01000036.1:0-3775 GCA_001768075.1 Anaeromyxobacter sp. RBG_16_69_14
ACGTTCTCGACGTGGAAGTCGAGAACGTTCCTGTGCGCGAACTCGCCCGACCAGATGCGCGGCAGATTCCAGAGGAAGCTCGGGACCGACAGCTGCGTCACCACCCGAAGTTGCATCATGCCCGGGCGCGACTCGGCGAAAGGGAACGCCCTGAGCCCGAAGCCGTAGAACGGCACGGTGCTGGCGGCGGCCATCATGCAGGAGCCCGCGTAGAGCAGCTCGCCGTGGCCGATGGCCGGCCCCACCTGGCGCCCGCGCGCGTCGAGCCGGTACGCCGGCCGGCCCACGTTCACGATTTCGCAGTAGCTCGGGCGCCGCTCGAGGAGGTAGCGCGGTACCGTGCGGAGGGCCGAGCAGAGCGCGTACCCGGGGACGCCCGACGCAAGCCCCTTCAGGGCGGTGTCGCCGAGGCGGTCCTTGAGCCAGCAGTAGTCGTTCAGCACCGCCGCGTCGATCCCTACGCCGGCGAAGGGGGTGCGGCGACCCTCGCAGGTGAGCAGGTCGAGCCGGCGCACGTGGTTCGCCTCGCCGCTCGCAAACGCAGCCAGATCCGCCATGTGTTCGTCGGGCCGGGCGCCGACGACCTCGGCCATCGCATTGCCGGTGCCGAGCGCGAGGACCCCGAAACGCGGTACCGGCTCGGCGCGGCGCTCGGCGCGATCCAGGATGTAGTTCACCCAGCCGACGAAGGTCCCGTCCCCGCCACCTGCGAAGACCGTTTCATACCGCCGCGAGACGACAGTGTCCGCGATGGCGCGCGCCTCGCCGGCGTCGCGGGAGAAGAAAAGGTCTCTCGGCGCCACGACACGTTCGAGGGAGCGGCGTACCCGGGCGTTGACCTGCTTCGCGTTCGCGTTGAGGAGGACCGCGAAGCCTTCGCAAGGCTGGCTCCTCATTCGGATAGCGGAGTGCGTCATCATCATCGGGCCATTCTCCCTGTCCCCAATCGGTGTGACTGCGCTGCCCTGGTCAGAGAGCAAGCGAGATGCCACGTCGCGTCACCGTGGTAACTACTGGGGATGTCACTTGATCATGGACAACAAGAGGCGTCACAGGAGGGGCAAGTGGCGCGTCGTGCAGGTGGCAGTTGCGTAGGCTGCTACGCACCTCGGTCGAAGAGCCAGAGGTAAGTGGACGACATTGTTTGACAGGTCGGTCCGCGGACTTAGGTTCGACCCCATCAGGAGGGTTTTCCACATGGCGAAGATCATCGGCATCGACCTAGGCACCACGAACTCCGTGGTCGCCGTGATGGAGGGCAAGGAGCCCATCGTCATCACGAACGAGGAGGGCTCGCGCCTGACCCCGTCGGTCGTAGCCTATACGAAGGACAGCGAACGACTCGTCGGTCAGGTGGCCAAGCGACAGGCCATCACCAACCCCGAGAAGACGGTCTACTCCATCAAGCGCTTCATGGGTCGCCGCTTCTCGGAGGTACAGGACGAGATGAAGCGGGTCCCGTACCACGTCGTACAGGGTCCCAGCGGCGA
This sequence comes from Anaeromyxobacter sp. RBG_16_69_14, assembly GCA_001768075.1. Lineage (GTDB taxonomy): Bacteria > Myxococcota > Myxococcia > Myxococcales > Anaeromyxobacteraceae > Anaeromyxobacter_A. The sequence continues at coordinate 1,491 of MEMX01000036.1, forward strand.
TGCCCGCATCGACATCGACGGCAAGCAGAACTCGCCGCCCGAGATCAGCGCGCAGGTGCTGCTGAAGCTGAAGCGCGCCGCCGAGAACTACCTGGACGAGAAGGTGACCGACGCCGTCATCACGGTACCGGCATACTTCAACGACGCCCAGCGCCAGGCCACCAAGGACGCCGGCGAGATCGCGGGCCTCAACGTCCGCCGCATCGTGAACGAGCCCACCGCAGCCGCGCTCGCCTACGGGCTCGACAAGAAGAAGAACGAGAAGATCGCCGTCTACGACTTCGGCGGCGGCACCTTCGACATCTCGATCCTCGAGGTCGGCGAGAACGTGGTGGAGGTGCTCGCCACGAACGGCGATACGCACCTGGGCGGTGACAACGTCGACCAGATTGTCATGGACTGGCTCATCGCGGAGTTCAAGAAGGACAACGGCATCGACGTTTCGAAGGACAAGATGGTGTTGCAGCGCCTCAAGGAAGCGGCGGAGAAGGCCAAGATCGAGCTCTCCTCGATGATGGAGACGGAGATCAACCTGCCGTTCCTCACGGCCGATCAGACCGGTCCGAAGCACCTCGCCATCAAGCTCAGTCGCGCCAAGCTGGAGCAACTGGTCGAGCCTCTCATCGAGCGCTCGCTCGGGCCGACGAAGAAGTGCCTGGCCGACGCGAAGCTCGAGCCGTCGCAGGTCGACGAGGTGGTGCTCGTCGGCGGCCAGACGCGCATGCCTGCCATCATCGCCTCGGTGAAGAAATTCTTCGGGAAGGAGCCGAACCGCACCGTCAACCCGGACGAGGTTGTGGCCGTCGGCGCCGCGGTCCAGGCGGGCGTGCTCTCGGGTGAGGTGAAGGACATCCTCCTCCTCGACGTGACCCCGCTCTCGCTCGGTGTGGAGACGCTGGGCGGCGTGATGACGAAGCTCATCGATCGCAATACCACCATCCCGTGCAAGCGGTCGGAGACCTTCTCCACCGCCTCGGACAGCCAGACCTCGGTCGAGATCCACGTGCTCCAGGGCGAGCGCGAGATGGCGCGGGACAACCGCACCCTGGGGCGCTTCCACCTCGAAGGGATTCCGCCCGCGCCGCGCGGCCTGCCGCAGATCGAGGTGACGTTCGACATCGACGCGAACGGCATCCTCAATGTCTCGGCCAAGGACAAGGGCACGAACAAGGAGACCAAGATCACCATCACGCACTCCTCCGGCCTGGCGAAGGACGAGGTCGAGAAGATGGTGGCGGACGCGAGCGCCCACGAGGCTGAAGACAAGAAGCGCCGCGACGAGGTGGAGCAGAAGAACCGGGCCGAGAACCTCGCCTACCAGATGGAGAAGCTTCTCAAGGACAACAAGGAGAAGCTCTCCGCCGCCACGGTGAGCGAGATCGAGGAGGCGGTGAAGAAGGTCCACGAGGTCCGCGAGAAGGGCACCGTGGAGGAAGTCAAGGACGCGGCGGAGCGTCTCGAGAAGGCGAGCCACAAGGCCGCCGAGGAGCTCTACAAGACCGCCGGTGCGGCCGCCGCGCCCGGCAACGACGGCGCACCGCAGCAGCCGCCCTCCGATGCGGGCGGGGCCAAGAAGGAAGACGTCGTCGACGCCGAGTACAAGCAGGTCTAGAACATACGTTCAGACAGATCCAAGGGGGCGGGGGCTTCTCCCTCCGCCTCCTCTGCAGCCTCCTTGGAACGGCTCGTCGCTTGGGTGGCGTTTCGAGCGATCGGCTCCTACCATCCCCGCCGTGCACGTTGCGATCCTCAGCCGCTCGGCTGCCATCTATACGACCCGCCGCCTGTCGGAGGCCGCACGCGCCCGGGGCCACCAGGTCCGGGTGCTCGATCCGGTGCAGGTCGAGATGGGGTTGGGAGGGGCCCGACCGGCGTTGTTCTACAAGCGGGGGCGCTTCCCGCGCGCCGACGTCGTCATCCCTCGCATCGCTCTCTCCATCAACCAGGTCGGGCTGGCGGTGGTGAACCAGTTGCAGCTTCTCGGCGTGCCTGTGCTGAACGGTAGCCAGGGCATCGCGGTCTCCCGCAACAAGATGCGCTGCTTGCAGCTCCTGGCCGGCCGCGGCGTCGGCGTCCCCCTCACGGTGATGGCGAGCGACGCCTCCGGGCTGCGAGAGATGGTGAAGCACGTGGGCGGCCTGCCGGTGCTGGTGAAGCTCGTGTCGCAGAGCGAGAGGACCGGGCTCATGATCTGCGAGACGCTCCAGTCCCTCGAGGCCGCGCTGGAGGCTATCCTGGGGCTGGGCCAGAACATCATCGTCCAGCAGTACGTGAAGGGCGCGCGC
>MEMX01000036.1:3848-6169 GCA_001768075.1 Anaeromyxobacter sp. RBG_16_69_14
GGTTCGCGCGCACCCTGGCGCGTGGAGCGAAGTTCGAGGCCTGCACGCCGGCGGGGGCTCACGTGCGGGCGGCCCTCGAGACGGCTCGCGTGGTCGGGCTCGAGGTGTGCGCGGTCGACATGCTCGACGTGAAGGGCGGACCGCTCGTCTTCGAGGTGAACAGCTCGCCCGGAATCCGCGAGGCCGAGAGCGCCTGTGGCGTGGACATCGGCGCGGCCGTCATCGCCCGAGCCGAGGAGGTCGGCGCCAAGCGGCCACTGCGGACGGCCGCCGCCCGCGGTGCCGCCAATGCATGACCAAGGCTCGCAGCCGCAGCGGGACGGAGAGGTCCTTGCTGAATTGTGCTGCGCCCGCGGCGTCTCCTGCTATGGGACTGAGGACGGAGGACAGTCATGACGCACCTGCTCGCCCTCACTGCCACGCTCGCCACGGTCGTGCTCTCCGACGATCCGGGTGCCGACGCGGCCAAGGCGTATGTTCTCGACGCCTCTGCCTCCACCGCGAGCGCCAAGGTGGGAGAGTCCGGCAAGCTCGTCCTCGCCATCAGGCTGACTGCGCCCGGCTGGCACGTCCACCCGCAGGCGCCGCTCAAGATTCGCTTCGACGCTCCTCCCGGTCTCAGGGTCGAGAGGGCAGAGCTCGGCCGCAGGGACGCGCTGGACCCGAAGGCCGCGGAGCCGCGTTTCGAGACCGCCTTCGTCGCCACCGCGGCAGGGGCGCAGGAGTCCAAGGCGACGCTGGACTTCTTCATGTGCAGCGATGCAGCCTGCGTGAAGCAGACCAGGACGGTCGCCATCCCCGTCATCGTGAGATGACCGGGGTGCGCGGCAAGCCCCAGCGCAGTGGGGGGAACAGCGGTCTTCCCCCCCCACTCGAGATCTCGAACCTGCGGGCCGTCTACGGCATGAACCCGGTCCGCGAGCTGCTGCGGGCCAGGGGAGAGGATCTCTCCGAGCTGTGGCTCGCCGAGGGGAGTGAGCGCGGCAGGGCGTTCGCGGATCTGGCCCGGCTCGCGCGCGAGCGCGGCGCCAAGATACGAGAGGCGCCGCGCCAGAAGCTCGACCGGCTCGCCGGCACCGACCGCCACCAGGGGGTGGTCGCCGTGGTCGCCGAGTACCGCTATCGCGAGCTCGAGGATCTGCTGGAGGCGGCGAGAGTAGCCGGTGAGGCGCCGCTGCTGGTGGTGCTCGACGGCATCGAGGACCCCCAGAACCTCGGTGCCATCATCCGCTCGGCGCACGCGCTGGGGGCACACGGGGTCGTCATTCCCAAGGACCGGGCGGCGAGCGTGACGCCCGCGGTGGCCAAGTGCTCGGCCGGCGCGGTCGAGCACTGCCCTGTCGCCCGCGTCACGAATCTCGCGCAGACCGTCGAGAGACTCAAGGAGGCGCGCATCTGGACGGTCGCGACCGACGCCGAGGGCTCCGAGGACCTTTCCCAGGTGGATCTCTCGGTGGCGACGGCGCTCGTCATGGGCTCCGAGGGGAGCGGGGTGAGGCCGCTCGTGCGCCGAACCTGCGACCGGATCGTGAGGATCCCGATGAAGGGCAAGGTGAGCAGCCTGAATGCGTCTGCCTCGGCGGCCATCGCCCTCTACGAGGCGGCCCGCCAGCGCCGCGGCGAATCGAGGGTCAGGAAGCTCTGACTCGTGTTCTGGCTCGTGTCGTGTGTCGTCGCTTTTTTCGCAGCGGGGCAACCCCGAACTCGAAGGATCTCATGCTTGACAAGGGGGCGAGAGGAGGCTAGAAACCGCCGTTCTACGTTGGTCGTAGAGCGGTGAGGATCTGTTCTTGGATTCTGAGCGACCGCTCCGAGGTCTCGTCAGGATTCGGGCTGGCGTAGCTCAGCAGGTAGAGCAGCTGCCTTGTAAGCAGCAGGTCGCGGGTTCGAGTCCCACCGCCAGCTCCATCAAGCGGAGGGTATCACTGGTGGGCGAGGAGAAGGAGTCGGAGGGGTTCCCGAGCGGCCAAAGGGAGCAGACTGTAAATCTGCCGGCTTACGCCTTCGGTGGTTCAAATCCACCCCCCTCCACCAAGCTTCATCTTGTTGTCAGACAGAACGCGGGAATAGCTCAGTTGGTAGAGCGTCAGCCTTCCAAGCTGAATGTCGCGGGTTCGAATCCCGTTTCCCGCTCCAGTGAGGACGGAGTACGGGAGGGCAGGCCCTCTTAGCTCAGTCGGTAGAGCGCGTCCTTGGTAAGGACGAGGTCTCCAGTTCAATCCTGGAAGAGGGCTCCATTTTCTAGAGAGCAGGGCGCACGGGGCACCGGGAGCGTACATGGGCAAGGAAAAGTTCGAGCGCAACAAGCCGCACTGCAACGT
>MEMX01000037.1 GCA_001768075.1 Anaeromyxobacter sp. RBG_16_69_14
CGGCGCCCGCCCCGCGCCAACCCGTGCTCCCTGCAGGGGCGCCATTGGCGGCGGCCCCGCGCGCACCCGCACCGACGCCAGCGCGGGCCCCGACAGAGGCCGCCTCGCGCCCGCCTGCGCCGACGCCGCCAGGGGTCGCGGTGCCCGGCCCGCGTCGCGAGGGCATCGACATGCTCTTCGGCGAGGATCTCATCAGCGAGAAGAGCCTCGACGAGGTGATCCTGTCGTACCTGGCAGAGGATCTGGGTGAGAAGCCGTGAAGGGCGACCGGACGCCGCCCGAGGGTGACAGGAACCGTAGCGCGCGCTCGTGATCCAGCTCTTCCACGTTTGCAAGCAGTACGCAGGCGACGCGCCGGCGCTGGTGGACGTGTCGGTCAGCATCGGCAAGGGTGAGTTCGTCTTCCTCACCGGACGCTCCGGCGCCGGTAAGTCCACGCTGATGCGCCTCGTCTTCTGCGCGGAGCCAGCGACGAGCGGCCAGCTCCTCGTCTTCGGCCGCAACGTCGCCAAGGAAAAGCGATCGCGCATCCCCCACCTGCGCCGCGCCATCGGTGTCGTCTTCCAGGATTTCAAGCTCCTCCCGGACCGCACCGTCGCCGAGAACGTCGCCTTCCCGCTCGAGGTGCGCGGGCTCGCTTCGAAGGAGGTGCGCCGCCGCGCCGGGGGCATCCTGCGCTCGGTGGGCCTCGAGCTCAAGGCGGACAAGTTCCCGCTTTCGCTCTCGGGAGGCGAGCAGCAGCGGGTGGCGGTGGCTCGCGCGCTGGTGGGCGACCCGGCGCTCCTGCTCGCGGACGAGCCGACCGGCAACCTCGACCCGGAGCGGACGCTCGAGGTGATGGACCTCCTCCACGCGGCCAACGCGCGCGGCACCACCGTGCTCGTGGCGACCCACGATCGCAGCCTCCTCGAGCGGTACAAGAAGCGCGTGGTCGCGCTCGAGCGCGGGAGCGTCATCGCGGACGGAGCGGAGATCCGCAGGGCGGGGATGGTGTGATAGCGCATGCCACATGAACTGACGCTCGAGATGGGGGGCGCGGGGGGAGAGTTCTCCCCTCCGCTTGAGGCGCCGCAAGGCGCCGGATATCAGCTCACAGCGGCGACAGTGCCGCTGGAGAATCACATCAACTGGTCGCCGCTGTGACGCGCGCGCCCGGCGGGTCGCGGTGAGCCCTTGCTTCGGACCCCGCTCTATTTCCTGCGGCGAGCGCTCGACGCCATGGCGCGCGGGCCGGGCGTGACCCTGGTCGCGACCGGCACCATCTTCGTGGCCGTCTTCGTGATCGGGCTCTTCGCGGCGGCGCTCCACGGGGCGGGGAAGCTCCTCGCCACCTGGGCGGGCGAGGTGCAGATCTCGGTGTACCTGGATCCGTCGGCCGACCTCGAGGCGGCACGCGCGGCTGCGGCCGCGGCCGCGCCGGGCCGCGCGGTCGAGGCGGTCACCGCGCAGGAGGCGCTGCGCCGCTTTCGCGAGGCGCTCGGGTCCCAGGGTGCGCTCCTCGACGGTATGAGGCCAGGGGTGTTGCCGCCGTCGGTCGAGGTGCGCGCGCCCGGCATCCGACTCGACGAGGCGCGTTCGCTCGCGAAGCGGCTCGAGGCGGTGCCCGGCGCCCGCGAGGTGGACTACGGAACCGCATGGGTGGAGCGGCTGGAGCGCCTCCTCACGCGGCTGCGCTGGGCGGGCTCCGCGCTCTTCCTCGCGCTGGCGGTGGGCGCCGCGGTGCTGGTCGGAAACACGCTCAGGCTGGGCGTGTTCGCCCGTCGGGACGAGATCGAGATCATGAAGCTGGTCGGCGCCACCGACGCGTTCGTCGAGATGCCGTTCCTCATCGAGGGCCTGCTCCAGGGACTCATGGGCGGGGTGCTGGCCACGGGTGCGCTCTTCGCGGTGGCGGTGCTCGCTCTGCCCCGCCTGGCCGCGGAGCTCGGGCTGGCGGCGCCCCTCGCTCGCGGTGACCTGCTCCCATCGGCGCTCCTCGCCGCGCTCGTCGCCGGCGGCGGCGCGCTCGGGACCATCGCCAGCGCGCTCGCGGTGGGACGCGAGCTGAAGAGGTCGTAGTGGCCGTGCCGGCGAAGCTCCTCCTCCTCGCGCTCGCGCTCGGGGCCGACCCGCGCGCACAGCTCGAGGCCTTGAAGGCTCGCAAGGCGGCCGAGGAGGCTGCGGCGCGGGCGCTGCAACAGCGGGAGGGCTCGCTGCTCTCGGACATCGACGCGGCGGAGCAGTCCTGGCGAGAGGCGGAGGCTGCGGCGCGCGACGCCGAGGAGGAGCGCGCAGTGGCGGAGCGGCGGCTCGCGCGCGCCCGCTCCGAGGAGGCCGCCGCGCAGGCCATGCTGGATAGCCTCCAGGGTGAGCTCGGGCCGCGGCTGCGCGCGCGGGCGCGGCTCGGAAGGACGTCCGAGCTGCGCCTCCTCGCCGCGAGCACCTCGCTCGCCGACCTCGTGAAGCGTCGCTTCCTCTGGGCGCGCGTCGTCGAGCGCGATCTGGCGCTCCTCGGCGAGGGGCAGCGAGCGCTGGCCGCGCGGGAGAAGGCCCACGCCCAGCGCGAGCGCGCGGCTTCCCGCCTCGGCGCGCTGGCCAGGGACGCCCAGGCCCGGCGCGAGGTGGCCGCCGCCCGTCGCGACGACCACCGCACCCTTCTCGGGGCGATCCGCAACGCGCGCTCGCTCCACGAGCGCGCCGCGATCGAGGCCGCCGCGCAGGAGGTGAAGCTGGCCGAGTTCGTGGCGGCGCTCCCGCCCGCGGCCGGCGGCGCGGCGCTCCACACCGGCTTCGCGCTCCTGCGCGGAAGGCTGCCGCGCCCCGTCACCGGCACGGTCGAGGTGGGCTTCGGCCGGGTGGTGGATCCGCGCTCCAACACCGTCACGGTGCAGAAGGGGATCGACATCCGAGCGCCAGATGGGATCCATGTGCGCGCAGTGGCGCCGGGAAGAGTGGCCCATGCGGGTTGGTTCAAGGGGTACGGGAACCTCGTCATCGTGGACCACGGCGACGGCTATCACACGCTGGTGGCGCACCTCGGTTCCATGAGCACCGCGATGGGCGAGGAGGTCCAGGCGGGCAGCCTCCTCGGCACGGTCGGCGACACCGGCTCCCTCAAGGGGCCCTACGTCTACTTCGAGATCCGGGAGCGCGGCCGACCCGTGGACCCCGGCGCATGGCTGCGGCCCTAGAAAGCCGTAGCCCAAGGCAGGGTCGGCTCCCCCCGCTCCGCGGGGCGAGGGAGACGGGACCTTTCACATGACATAGGATTCACGAAATGAGCCGGTCCGCAGCCTCTAGCCGCCCCGAGAGCAACGAAGCGAGAGCGAAGCGGTGGCGCCTCTCCCGGCGCGCGGTCACCTTGGCCCTCGTGGCCGGCGCCTTCTTCGCAGGCCTCTCCCTCGATCACGTCGCCCGCGCGGCGCGCCGCGACGGCGGGCAGCCCTACCGCCCGCTCGACATCTTCGCGGACGTCCTCGCCTACGTCGAGAACGGCTACGTGGAGGACGTGAAGGAGAAGGACCTCGTGTACGGGGCGATCGAGGGCATGGTGGGGCGCCTCGATCCACATAGCCAGTTCATGCGGCCAGAGGTCTCCCGCGCGCTCAAGGAGGAGACCTCGGGCGAGTTCGACGGGGTCGGCCTGGAGCTGACGGTGAAGGACGACCAGCTGGTCGTCATGTCGCCCATCGCCGATGCGCCCGGGGAGCGAGCCGGGATCCTGCCTGGCGATCGCATCCTCCGCATCGACGGCGCGCCCACCCGCGACCTGCCGCTCGCGGACGCTATCCGGCGCATGAAGGGTGCCGCGGGCACGAAGATCGCGCTCGAGATCATGCGCGAAGGCTTCAAGGTACCCCAGGCGCTCACCCTCGTGCGCGACAGGGTGCGCACCCAGAGCGTGGAGTGGCGCGTGCTCGATTCCGAGCGCGGCCACGTGCTCGTGAAGGTCAAGACGTTCCAGGAACGCACCGACACGGCGCTGAAGAAGGGGCTCGACGGCGCGCGCACGCAGCTCGGGGGCGAGATCCGCGGACTCGTGCTCGACCTGCGCAACGACCCGGGGGGACTGCTCGACCAGGCCGTGCGCGTCGCCGACCGCTTCCTGCGCGAGGGCGTCATCGTCTCCACCGAGGGCCGCGGGCGGCGCAGCGTGGAGGTGGAGCGGGCGCGGTCGAAGGACACCGAGCCGTCCTATCCCATGATCGTGCTCGTGAACCGCGGTACCGCCAGCGCCAGCGAGATCGTGGCGGGCGCGTTGCAGGACCACGGACGGGCCGTCGTCATGGGCACGCAGACCTTCGGCAAGGGGTCGGTGCAGAGTGTCATCGACCTCGAGGATGGCTCGGGTCTGAAGCTGACCGTGGCGCGCTACTTCACGCCCAAGCACCGCTCCATCCAGGAGCTCGGGATCAGCCCGGACGTGGTGGTCGATGGGGGCGCACCCTCGGCGCGCCTGGAAGAAGGGCCGGGCGAGAAGGACCTGTACCGGCACTTCAAGAACGGCGCGGGACCCTCGCCAGGGGCGACGGCATCCCGGAGCGTCGGCGCCGGGAGCGACTACCAGCTGCGCACCGCGGTGGACTACCTGCGAGCCGCCAGCATCTTCAAGGGTGCGCAACCTCCCGTAGGGACGTCGTCGGTGAAGCGATAGCGCTGCCCCCGTCTCCACGGGGCGCGGGGTCGGCCTCTCGGCGCGCGAGCGGCCGACGCGATTGACGTAGAGCAAGAGCGCGTCGCCCGCGGATCTCCAGTGCGTGCGATCTTGACTGGTAGTCTGACCAGAGAAGGCGTACGCACACGCCTGTTTCCCGTGGCCGGCCGCGGCTTTCAATTTGACATCCGCGACCCAGCAGCTATAGTCCGCGCGCTTTCCAACAGGGGGGAGGCAAGCTACTTGGGTAGAGGACTCCGCGAGCGCTTGCGGGTGCGCTCCCCCGCCAGGTGGGCTGCTCCGAGATGAGTCCTATCGAAATCTCCGTCATCATCGCCTACGTCGCGGTGTTGCTCGTACTGTCGCTGTACGGGTCGCATCGCTACTACATGGCCTTCCTTTACTACCGGCACAAGTTCCGGCTGCCGACGCCCGATCGCCGCTTCGAGGCGTTGCCCCGGGTGACGGTGCAGCTCCCCATCTTCAACGAGATGTACGTCGCGAACCGGCTCATCGGAGCCGTGTGCGCCCTCGACTACCCGCGCCACCTGCTCGAGGTCCAGGTCCTCGACGACTCCATCGACGAGACCTCCGAGATCGCGAGCGCCTGTGTCGATCGCTGGCGCGAAGAGGGGGTGGACATCAGCTACGTCCACCGCACGAATCGCCAGGGCTTCAAGGCGGGCGCGCTGGAGAACGGCCTCCGCCTCGCGAAGGGCGAGTACATCGCCGTCTTCGACGCGGATTTCGTGCCGGACCCCGACTTCCTCCGCCGCACGGTGCACTTCTTCACCGACCCGAAGGTAGGGATGGTGCAGGTGCGCTGGGAACACCTCAACCGCGCCTACAGCACGCTCACCCAGTGCCAGGGCATCCTGCTCGACGGCCACTTCGTCATCGAGCACACCGCGCGCAACCGCTCCGGCGCCTTCTTCAACTTCAACGGCACCGCCGGCATCTGGCGGCGCGAGACCATCAAGAACGCGGGCGGCTGGCAGCACGACACGCTGACCGAGGACCTGGATCTCTCGTACCGCGCGCAGCTCGCCGGCTGGCGCTTCGTCTTCCTCCCTCAAGTCACCGCGCCGGCCGAGATCCCGGTCGAGATGAACGCCTTCAAGAGCCAGCAGCACCGCTGGGCGAAGGGCTCCATCCAGACGGCGCTGAAGCTCCTGCCGCGTATCTTCGCCGCCCCGCTGCCCTGGCACGTGAAGCGGGAGGCGTTCTTCCACCTCACCGCCAACTTTGCGTACTTGCTGATGATCCCCCTCGCGGTGCTGATGCCGATCTCGGTGATGGCGCGCGTGGGCCACGGGTGGATGGAGGTGCTGCTCCTCGACATCCCGTTTTTCGCTGCCGCCACCGCGTCGGTGTGCTCTTTTTACTTCGCCAGTCAGCGCGAGATCGGCATGAGCCTGTGGCAGCGGCTCAAGTACATGCCCTTCCTGATGGCGCTCGGCATTGGCCTTTCGGTGAACAACGCCAGGGCGGTGGTCGAGGCGCTCCTGGGGTACCAGTCCGGCTTCACGCGCACGCCCAAGCACGGCGTGCAGCGCGCGGGCGATTCGGTGGCGCGCAAGCGCTACAAGGCGGCGGCGACGTTCCAGCCCCTCATCGAGCTCGGCCTCGCCGCGTACATGACGTACGGCATCCTGTTCGTGCTCGACCGCGAGGTGTACTACTCGCTGCCGTTCCTCTTCCTGTTCCAGGCGGGCTTTGGCTACGTGGGCCTGATGAGCCTCTGGGAAGGCGTGCGCGACGCCTGGGATCGGCTCACGGTTCCGTCCGCGCAGGAAGCCGACGTCGACGCGTAGGCGGAGCGTCCTCGCTACCCGGCCTCGCTACGGCAAGATCTTCTCGTAGACGGTCACGCCGCGATCCAGCCGGCCGACGATCGCGAAGCCGAGCCGCTCCCAGAACATCTTGGCCGCGGTGTTCTCGTCCACGACGGAGAGCCGGAGCGCGCGATACCCGGCGCGCGCGAGCGAGGCCTCTATGGCAGCCGTGGTCTCCTTGCCGTAGCCGAGTCCCTGGCACGCTTCGCGGAAGAGGAGGAGACCGATCTGCGCGGTGCGCGGCTCGGGATAGTCGAGGTGCAAGTCGAGCACGCCGACCGCCCCCCCGACGCGCGGGACCAGGACGAAGACCTTCCGGTGGTCGTCCACCTCGGCGTCGGCGAGGAGCTGGATGGCTGCGTCAGCGCCTACCGGCTTGCCTTCGGTGCGGGCGAAATAGTCCGGCGCCCCCTCGAAGCAGGCCTGGATCTGGGCCGCGTGCTTGCCCGTCGCGGGTACCGCCCGCAGCCGCGGACCGTCCAGCTCGAGCCCGTCCTCTTCCGGCGTCTCGACTTCTTCCGATGTCATGCGCCCTCGGCTCCCATTCTCGACACACGCGCCCAGGTGGGGAGATAGACCGACGCTCGGCTCGAGGTCAAGAAGCCGCTGTTCTACTGGAGCAAGAGGGCGGTCGCGTGCGGCGATTCCAGCGTGGGGACCACGTGATCGGCGCCCTCGGCCTGCAGCGCTTTCACCCCGAAGCGGCCCGTTGCCACGGCCAACACCGGGCAGCCGGCCGCTCGCGCCGCCGCGATGTCGCGAGGTGTGTCGCCGATGACCAGCGCCTCGCGCGGGTCGACGCGCCGCCCGAGCCGCGCCGACGCACGCCGGAGCGCCGCCCCGACGATCAGCTCCCGCGCTTCGCCGTCCGAACCGAACCCGTACACGTCGCCGTTGCCGAACCCGAAGTGACGGTCGAGCCCGCCGCGCGCGAGCTTGACGCGCGCGCCCCGCAGGATGTTGCCGGTGCAGAGTCCCACGGTGGCCCGCCGGGCGCCGAGCGCCTCGAGCAGCACCTCCACGCCAGGCAGGACCCTGTAGCCGGGGCCCTGGATCTCCCGCTCCAGATGGCCGGCGTAGGTGTCGAGGACGCGATCGCAGAGCGCTTCCTGGAAGGGATGGCCCACCGCGAGCATCGCCTCGCGGACGATGAGCCGGTCGGTCATCCCGTCGAGCTTCATGCCGCCGAGCCAGGCCTCCTGGGGCCGTACGGCGCCCCCGAGGTGCTGCTCCAGCGCAGCCTCGAGCGCGCGCCGGCCGGCGCCGCCCGCGTTGACGAGCGTTCCGTCGATGTCGAAGAGCAGGACGTTGGGGCGCAAGCCGCCTCGAATAGCGGAGAACGAGTTGGGGGACAAGGCCCCCCCTACTCGCGAGCGCCCAGCTCGCGCTCGCGCCGACGCATCACCACGTCGGCCATGCTGCTGACGTAACCGTTCACCCCTCGTAAGTAAGCCAGGATGTCGAGGTGCATGCTGGAGGTCTCGAGCGATTCGCGCAGGCCCTGGTTGAGCCGCCCGATGTGCTTCTCCTTCAGCTGGTCCTCGATCTCGAAGAGCTTCTCTCGATGGCGCAACACCTTGCGCGCGATCTCCTCGTCGCCGGTGGCGAAGGCGACCAGCGCGAGGTCGATGTTCTCGCAGACCTTCCCGTGGAAGTCGCGGATCTCCGCCCAGCCCTCCTTCGAGAAGGCGAGGCTGTGCGCCACCTTCTTGCGCGCGAGGGAGAGGACGTTCTTGTTCACCAGGTCCCCGGCGTTCTCGATGTCGTTGGAGAGGCTGATGAGCTCCATCTGGCGATCGGCCTGGTCGCGCGTCATCGCCTCCTGCCCGAGCCGCGCCAGGTAGAAACGGATCTCGCGGTTCAGGATGTCCACCTTGTCGTCCCGGCCCTCGATGTCGGCGGCCAGGTCGAGATCGCCCTCCTCGAAGCAGCGCAGGGAGTCCTTCACCATGTCCGTCACGATGTCCGCCATGCGCATGAACTCGCGCTGGGCGTTTCCGAAGGCGAGCGCCGGGCTCTCGATGGCGCGCGGGTCGAGGTAGCGCGGTCCGAAGCGCTCCCGTTCGTCGGACGGCTGGTAGAAGCGGGTGACGACCCGCGCGCAGACGCCGACGAGGGGCAGGAAGGCGAGGGAGGTGAAGACGTTGAAGAGCGAGTGGGCGTTGGCGATCTGGCGCGCCACGTCGGTCGTCGTGGCGGCCGCCAGACGGGTGAAGCGCTCTATGAACGGCAGGAAGGCCGCCACCCCGAGCAGCTTGAAGAAGGCATGGGCGAACGCCACCCGCTTCCCGGCGGCGACCTGCCCGGCCGCGGCCATGATGGGCGTGACGGTGGTGCCGAGGTTGGCGCCGAGGACGAGCGGCACGGCGGCTGCGATGGACATGCTCCCCGAGGAGGCCATGGCGATGAGCAGGCCGATGGTGGGCGCCGAGCCCTGCATGAGCACCGTCGCCACCGCACCGGCGGCGAGCCCGGCGAAGGGGCTCGAGGAGAGGTACTCGAGCACCGGGACGAAGAGTGGCGACGTGCGCAGGGGGAGCGTCGCGTCGCTCATGAGCTTCATGCCGAAGAAGAGCAGGCCGAGGCCCATCATCGCCTCGCCGCTGTAGCGGACCCGGCGCTTGCGTCCGAAGAAGCGAAACGAGAAGCCGAGCGCGACGATCGCCAGGGCATAGGCGGACAACCGGAAGGCGATGAGCTGCACCGTGATGGTGGTGCCGATGTCGGCGCCGAGCACGACCGCCATCGCTTGCGGCAGCGTCATGAGGCTGGAGGCCGCGAAGCCGACCAGCATCACCGTCACTGCGGTGGAGGACTGGATGATGGTGGTGACCACGGCGCCGGAGACGAGGCCGACCACGCGGTTCGAGGAGAGCGCGAACAGGATGGATCGGAGCTTGTCACCGGCCACGATCTGCAGGCCCTCGCGAGCGAGCCCGAGCCCGTGCAGGAAGATGGCGAGGCCACCGAGGAGGATGGTGAAATTGAGGAAGCTCACAGCGGCGGCCAGTTCATGTGATTCCTCAGCGTCACTGCCGCCGCTGTGAGTCGAGATCCGGCGCCTTGCGGCGCCTCAAGCGGAGGGGAGAACTCTCCCCCCGCGCCCCCCATCTCGACCGTCCGTTCGTGTGGCATGAGCAATCGCGCGGCGCCAGCCTTCACTCGGCGAACAGGGCCTCCACGAACTCGCGCGGCGCGAAGGGGCGCAGGTCGGCCACCTTCTCGCCCACGCCGACGTAGCGCACCGGCAGCTTGAGCTCGTCGCAGATGCCGATGATGACTCCGCCCTTGGCGGTGCCGTCGAGCTTCGCGAGCACGATGCCGGTCACGCCCAGCGCCTCGTGGAACTGGCGCGCCTGGGCGATGGCGTTCTGGCCGTTGGTGGCGTCCAGGACGAGCAGCACCTCGTGGGGCGCGCCCTGGCAGGCCTTGGCCATGACGCGCTTCACCTTCTTCAGCTCCTCCATGAGCGGAGCCTTGGTGTGGAGGCGGCCGGCGGTGTCGCACAGGACGACGTCCACCCCGTCCTCGACGCCCTTCTTCACCGCCTCGAAGCAGACGCTGGCCGGATCGGAGCCCTCCTTGCCGCGCACCACAGGCGCGCCCACGCGCTCGGCCCACACCTCGAGCTGCTCGCCGGCGGCCGCGCGGAAGGTGTCGCCAGCGCCGAGCAGGACCGAGTGCCCTGCCTGCTTGACCTTGGAGGCGAGCTTGCCGACGGTGGTCGTCTTGCCGCTGCCGTTCACCCCGACGACCATGACCACGAAAGGTCGCTGCTGGCCCAGGGTGAGGCCTTCGCCCTGTCCGCCGAGCCCGTCGAGGGCGAGGATGCGCTCGATGTCGTCGCGCAGCACGGTCCGCAGGCGAGCGGGGTCGGCGAGCTCCTTCTTCTTGGCGCGCTCGCGGGCGCCCGCGAGGAGCCCGGTGGCCGTCTTCACGCCGATGTCGGCGGTGAAGAGCACCTCCTCGAGGTCGGCGAGCACCTTCTCGTCGACTTCCTTGCCGCCGGTGAACAGGGAATTGAGGCGCGCCATGAAGCCGCCTCGCGTCTTCTCGAGCCCGGCGGCGAGCGTGCGCCCGGCCTCGGCCTCGATGCGGCGCTGCCGCTCCTCCTCCTCGCGCTGGCGCGCCTCCGCGGCCTCCAGCGCCCGTCGCGCTTCCTCCTCGCGGGCCCGCTGCTCGGACTCCTCTCGCTCCTTCCGGCGCCGCTCCTTTTCGAGTCGCTCCTCCTCCTTCTTGCGCCTGTACTCCTCCTTCCGGCGCGCTTCCAGCTCGGCCTTGGAGACGGCCGGCTCGCGCTCGGCGGCAGGAGGGGCGGCGGGTACGCCAGGCCGGAGCTCTGCCGGGGGCAGCTCGGCAGGTGGCGGCAGGTCGGCCCCGGCTTCGCGCTCCAGCTCTCGCTCGATCTCGGCCTGCGAGAGAGGTTCCTTGGGGACGGGCAGCTCGGCGCGCTTGCGGCGGACGAGCACGACCGCGGCGAGCACGACGAGCAGCACGAGGGCGGCGACGATCGCGATCCCGACCGCGTCGTTGGCGGTGAGCGCGAACGGGAGGGCAAGGGGCACGGAGGGTGGCAAGGTCAAAGTCGGTCCGGGCAAAGGGGCTGAAACTTATAGAGTTTATCGGAGAGAGGTGTCAACGCTGACCCATCCCCTCGTTTCGCCCGAGCCCGAGCCCGTGCCCGGGTCTGCAGTGCGTCAGCTGAACAAGCATCGCGACGATCCGGAGCAGAAGCTCTCGACCCGCTTGATGGCGAGCATCATCGACCAGCCACCGTTGACCAGGGATGGCTGTACAAGTCAGAGCGGAGCGGGGATCACGCCGCGGCGGACTGCTCGCGCTCGCCGAGGTGCACCGAGATGAGCTTGGACACGCCCGGCTCCTCCATCGTCACCCCGTACAGCGTGTCCACCGATTCCATGGTCCGCTTGTTGTGGGTGATGAGGATGAACTGCGAGGTCGTGCTCATCTCCTTCACGAGCTCGTTGTAGCGGCCGACGTTGGCCTCGTCGAGGGGGGCGTCCACCTCGTCGAGGAGGCAGAACGGGGTCGGCTTGATGAGGAAGATGGCGAAGATGAGCGAGACCGCGGTGAGCGCCTTCTCCCCGCCGGAGAGCAGGTTCACGCTCTGCAGCTTCTTGCCGGGCGGCTGTGCGAAGATCTCGACACCGCCCTCGATCCCGCCGCCCTCCGGGTCCTGGGTCAGGGCGAGCCCCGCGCGCCCGCCGCTGAACAGCCGCGGGAACACCTGCTGGAACTTCTCGTTCACACGATCGAACGTCTCGCGGAACCGCTCGCGGGAGGAGCGGTTGATCTTGACGATGGCGCTCCTGAGATCGGCGAGCGAGGTCTCGAGGTCCACCTTCTGCGTGCTCATGAAGTCGTGGCGCTTCGAGAGCTCGTCGTACTCCTCGATGGCCGTGAGGTTGATGGGGCCCATGCGGTCGGCCTGCGACTTGAGGTCGTCGAGCCGCTGCCGGTCCGCGTCGCTCGGCGGCCTCTGCATGTGAAAGCGCTGCACCTCCCACTTGAGCTCCGCCTGGCAGCGCTCGCGGATCTGCTCCTCCAGGTGCAAGAGGGCCAAGGCCTGCTCGCGGGCGGTGAGCGATGCTTCCCCCGTCGCCTGGGTGACCTCGTCGTTGCGGTGCCGGAGGTCGCGCAGCTCCACGTCGCGGGTGCGCAGCGCCTCGGCGAGCGCGTCGCGGTCAGCCCGCTCGAGCGCCAGCGATGCCTTGACCTCTGCGTGCTCGGTGCCGAGCCGGCCCATGTCGATGCGCGTCCCGTCGATGCGCCCGCGCAGCTCCGCGGCGCGGGCATTCGCCTCGGAGAGGGCGGCGAAGAGGCGCCCCCGGCGCTCCTCCACCTCGCGGCGCGCCTCCCCGACCCGCTTCAAGGCGGCCGAGAGCGACTCTCTCCGCTCGGCGTCGGCGGCGACCTTGATCTTCAAGTTCATGAGCTGCGCGGTCAGGGTGTCGGCCTGGGCCTTCAGCGCCGCGCTCGCCTGTCCCGCCTCGCGGGCGCGCTCCTCCGCGCGCGACTGCTCCGCCTCGGCGGTGGCGGCCTCGACCCGATGCTCCTCCTCCTCGCGCGCCAGCGCGTCGAGCCCCTCCTCGAGCCCGGTGCGCTCGGCGTCCAGCTTGCCCACGCGCTGGGCCTGCCGCTCCAGCTCCTCGCCCAGCCGCGCCAGGTCCTTTTCCTGTTCCAGGACCGCGAGGTCCTTTTCGCGCCCGTCCTTGTCGAGGGTCTTGAGCGCCGCCTCCAGCTGGAAGACGCGCGCCTGCAGCGTGCGGTGGCGCTCCTGTGCCATGGAGAACTCGGCCTCGAACTCGCGGACCGTCTCCTCGAGCTCTTGCACCTCGCGGCGCCGCTGCAACGCGCCGTGGCCCTCGCCTTCGAGCGGGCCGCCGGTCACCACGCCGTGGGGATCGAGCACCTCGCCGTCGAGCGTGACCAGGGTCCGCTTCTGCGCGGAGGCCTGCCAGATCTCGAGCGCGCAGGGCAGGTCCCTCACGATGACCGCGTCGCCGAGGAGGAAGCGCGCCACCTTGTCGTACGCCTGGTCAAAGCGGACGACGTCCAGGCAGGCGGCCACGAAGCCGGGGCGGTTCCGCAGGGCGTCCGACTCGGGGAGCTGCGCCTCGCGCAGGCGCGCCAGCGGGATGAGCGACGCGCGTCCCTCGGCTGCGCTCTTGAGGAAGTCGATGGCCTCGACCCCGTGGGAATGGCTCTCGACGATGACGTATTGCAGCCGCTCTCCCAGCACCGCCTCGACCGCGTTCTCGTACTCCGGCGGCGCCGCCACCACGTCCGCGACGAGGCCGAAGATGCCGCGGTCCCGCTGCCCTTCCCCCTGGCCGGCGCGGGTCATGAGGCTGCGGACTCCTCTGCCGTAGCCTTCGTAGTTGCGCATGACCTCGCAGAGCGAGGTGAGGCGGGCCCGTTTGTCGCCGAGCTCCTCGCGCAGCGTGATGAGCTTGGCCTCGTTCTGGATGAACTCGGAGCGCGTGCGCTCGAGCGACTCCTCCTGCGCGCCGCGCTCCGCCTCGAGGCGCAACTTGATCTGGCGCGTCTTGCCCAGCCTGTCCAGGTACTGGGATCGCGCCCCGTCCAGCTGGGCCGTGCGCTGCGCGATCTCGCTCGCCTCGGCCTGGTTCTTCGCCAGGCGCGCTCTTAGATCGGTGCGCTGGCGCTCGAGCTGCTGCAGCTGGCTCCGGTGGCCGGCGGAGCGGCCGAGCGCGGCGCTCGCCTCGACGCGAGCGGCTTCCACCTGCCCGAGCCGCAGGCCGATCTCGCGGGCCAGGTCGCGGATTTTCGCCTCCGACCCGGCGAGGCTCTCCTCGTCGGTGTTGCCCAGCGCTCCCAGCTCCTCGCGCTGGCGCTCGAGCCCTTCCCGCTCCGCGGCGAGGGCTTCGGCCTGCCCCTTCAGCGCCTCGACCTCGGCCGCCTGCGCGCGCGTGCGCTCGCCGATCTGGTCCAGTTCGCGCGCCGCTGCCTCCGCCGACACCTTGGAGACGCGCTCCTGGCTCTCGAGCTCGTGCTCGCGCTGCGAGAGCCCGCTCACGCGCCCCTCGAGCTCGGAGAGCCGCGCGCGTTCCGACTCGATGGCGCTGTCCACCTCCGCCAGACGAGCCGAGATCTCGCGACCTTCCGTCTCCAGCTCGGTCTTCTGCTCTTCGGCGGCGCGGCGCACGGCGGTGATCTCGAGGTAGCGGCACGCGGCCTGCGCGAGCTCCAGATCGCGGATCTGCGCCTTGAGAGCCTTGTAGCGCTCGGCCTTGCGCGCCTGCCGGTTGAGGCTCTCGAGCTGCTTACCGAGCTCCTGCACGATGTCGGTGACTCGCATCAAGTTCTGCTGCGTCGCCTCCATTTTCCGCTCGGCCGCCTCGCGGCGCTTCTTGTACTTGGTGATGCCGGCCGCCTCCTCGATGATGGAGCGGCGATCCTCGGGGCGCGCCGAGACGATCTGGCCGATGCGCCCCTGCTCGATGATGGAGTACGCGGTGCGCCCGACGCCGGACCCCATGAACAGGTCCGTCACGTCCATGAGGCGGGCGGGGACCTTGTTGACGAGGTAGTCCGACTCGCCGGAGCGGAAGAGCCGGCGGCCGACGGTGATCTCGGAGAAGCCCTGGAAATGGGCCGGAAGCTCGCTCGGCCGATCGTTCTCGAAGGTGATCATCACCTCGGCCATCGAGAGCGGCGGCTTCGACTCCGAGCCATTGAAGATGACGTCCTCCATGGAACGGCCGCGGAGCTGCCGCGCGGACTGCTCGCCGAGGACCCAGCGGATGGAGTCGGCCACATTCGACTTGCCGCAGCCGTTCGGTCCCACGACGCCCGTCACGCCGTCCGCGAAGGAGACGACCGTGCGGTCCATGAACGACTTGAAGCCGACGATGTCGAGGCGCTTGATGCGCATGGTCGAGGGGGTAACACAGCCCATGGGCGGATTCAACCAAGCCCCGGAATGATCGAGGCTTTTTGGGTGCTGACCCCGCGAATCCGGTCACTCCGTGGCCGGCGGTTTCCCTTGCGGGATCGCGCCGTTACATGACATTGCATGTAGGGTCGTACTGCTGGTTCCAGACCAGCGGCCCGGGCGCATCGAGGTCGGCCTCGAGCGCGCGACTCCAGTGATTCGGGCCACCCGACCAGGTCGCGATAGACTCGGGTGGCATGCGCTTCGTCAGGCATCTCGCCGTGCGGCTCCTCGTGGCGCTCCTCGTCCCCGCGCTCGTCGAAGGGTACGTCGTCGTCTTCGTCTTCCCGCTCTCCGACGCCCAGCGGCAGGCGGTGCGGCTGGTGGTCCCCATTTTACTCGTGGTCACCACGGCCGTGCTCTTGCTGGCGGGGGCGATGCTGGCGATGCCCATCGGCCGCGCGCTGGGCCTCGGGGCAAACCTGCGCGGGGAGGCGCGGACGCGCGCGGCGATCGCGGCGCTGCACCTGCCGGGGCGGTTGGGGGCGCTCATGCTACTCCTGGGCGGCGCGCTCGTGGTGGGCATCGTCGGCCTCGAGCTGCGCCTCGGCGTGCCGCTCGACCTAGCGCTCGCGGCGGCCGGAGCCGGGGCTGCCTTCGACATCATGGCCGCCATGCTGGGCTACTCGGTCGCGGCCACGGCCATCGCGCCTGCGATGGTCGAGCTCGCCCCCGTCGGGCCGAACAGGGTAGGTGGCCCGGGCGCGTCGATCGCCCTGGGCTCGGACGAGCTGCCCAGAAGCGGCACGATGCGCGGCAAGATCCTCGTCATCTGCTACGGACTGCTCGCCATCGCGACGCTGCTCGTGGGATCGGTCGCCTATGCGCGCTACCGCGCGGACACCGACAACCAGTACCTCCAGCAGGCGCTCTCGGCGCAGGAGCATGGCGCGCGCTGGCTCGAGAGCAAGGGACCCGCCGCCGCCGCGGAGCTGGTCTATCTCTCCACCGGTGCGACCACCGCTGTCGTCTCGAGCGATGGGACGGTCGCGGCGCGCTCCGATGGAGCCGACCCCGGTGTGCTCTCCGCCCTTCCGGCCCCGGGGTCGGGTACCGAGGAGGTGCCGGGCGGCTGGGTCCTCCGGCGCGCCGCCGGCAGGTTCACGCTCTTGAGCTTCCTCTCGGAGGCGCCCCTCGTCGAGCGACGCGAGGCGTTCTGGGGACAGGCGTCGTCGCTCGGGCTCGTGCTGTTCGTCGCCACGGCGCTCCTCATCTGGCTGGCCGCGAAGAGTCTGACCGTCTCCATCGGCTTTCTCGGGACGGCCGCGGGCCGCATCGCGTCGGGCGACCTCACCGCCAGCCCGCCCTCCGTATCCACGGACGAGATGGGGCAGCTCGCCGCCGACTTCCGCAAGATGGCGCAGGGACTGGCCGCGCTCGTCACGGAGGTCAAGGCGGCCAGCGGTGGCGTGCAGGAGGGGACCCTCGAGATGGACGAGATCGGCCAGCGCGTGAACGGCGGAGCTCGCGAGGAGCACGAGCGCGTGCTGGCGGTGCAGGCCGCGGTGGAGGCGATGCAGGACTCGGTGGCGATGATAGGTCGCGGAGTCGACGGCTTGACCGACTACGTCCGATCGACGAGCTCGGCGGTGGGCGAGATGGCGGCGGCGCTCGAGGAGGTGCGGCGGCAGGCGGCGGATCTGGAGCGCCGCACGGGAACGGCAGGCGCCGACATCGAGAAGCTGGCCGAGGCGGGACGGAAGGCGCAGACGAGGCTCGGTTCGCTCGACGCGCTCGCGGGCAGCGCGCAGGGTACGCTCGCGTCGGTGTCGGCCTCGCTCTCGGGGCTCGAGACCTCGGCCATCGCCAGCCAGCTCGCCTCCGCCCAGGCGGCGGAGCTGGCGGATACAGCCGAGGGGGTCGTGCAGGAGGCGGTGAACGGCATCGAGAGCCTGCGCTCGGCGGTGGGCGACGCGAAGAAGCGAGTGACCGTGCTCGGCCGCCGCTCGGACGACATCGACCAGATCCTGGACTTCATCGGGGAGGTGGCAGGGCGGACGAACCTGCTCTCGCTCAACGCGTCCATCATCGCGACGCAGGCGGGTCCGCACGGCAAGGCGTTCGGGGTGGTGGCGGACCAGATCCGGGAGCTGGCGGCGCAGATCTCGCTGTCCACCAAGTCCGTGGGCGACATCATCCGCGCGGTCCGCGACGACGTGAACGGGACGGCGCGCCTGATCGACCGCGGCGACGAACTCGCGGCGGAGGGCGTGGCGCACGCGCGCAAGTCGCTCGACGCGCTGCACGAGATCCGGGTCGCCACCGACAGGGGGCACGAGACCGCCGCCGCCATCCGCGACGCCGTACAGGAGCACGCCCGATCGACGCGCGACGTGTCGGATCTGGTCACCTCGGTGTCGGACAACACGGACTCGCTCGCCGAGGCCATCCAGCTGGTCGGCAAGAGCGTGGCGGCCGCGGGCTCGGTGACTCACGGCGTGGGCGCCCTCGCCGACAAGGTGAGCCGTGCCCTCGAGGAGCAGTCCAGCCTGGGTCGCATGCAGCTCGAGAGCCTGGAGAGGATCAATGCCAAGCTGCTCGACATCACGCGCGCCGTGGACAGCCACGACGTGGCCACCCAGCGGGTGCTCGAGGTCCTTTCACACCTCACCCGGACCGCGGAGCAGCACGAAGCCGCGGTGGTGGAGCTCTCGGGGGTGGCCGACCGCTTGGGCAACCGATCGCGGGCCTTGGCCGATCGCGTCGGAAGATTCAAAATCTAGTTGCGCGGGCGGGCGGCGGCGACCAAGCAAGGAACCGCCCTCGGCAGGCGCAACCATGCTCGAGCTGCTGCAACACCTCGTGAATCTGGAATGGCGCCGGAGAGGGGCGGCGGTCCGCCAGGTGCGGATCGCGGGCTCGCTGGTGTGGTACGCGGAGTTCCAGCCGAAGCCGGGAGGCCCGGTGACGCCGCTGCGCGCGGTTCACGCCCCCGACGGAGCGCGGCGGAGCATCCCGCTCGAGCCCCCGACGGTGGTCCTCTTCCATGGCCTCGGCGCTTCGAGCATGAGCTTCCACTCCGTCATCCCGCAGCTCCGGCGGGCCTACCGGGTCATCGTGCCGGACCTGCCGGGGTGCGGCTTCTCGCGGCCGCCGAAGGGTCGCGACTTCCTCCCGTTCACCGAACTGGTCGAGGTGGCCGAGGAGTTCGTCGCGCGGATCACCCCGCGCGGTGCCTACCTGGCCGGCAACTCGATGGGCGGTTGGATCACGGTCAAGCTGGCCTCGCGCCGGCCCGATCTGGTGCGCGGGGTCGCGCTCCTGAACCCGGGAGGTCCGGCCCTGCGCGCCGAGGACTGGGTGGACTTCGCCCGCGTCATGATGGCGGAGGAGCGCGGCGCCCTGGACGAGTGGATGCAGCGCATCTTCCACAAGCCCCCGGTCATGATGCGCTTCTTCATGCGCGACGTCCGGCGCATCTTGCGGGGCCCGCCGGTCGGGCAGCTCATCGCGACCCTCACGGCGCAGGATTTCCTCTCCGAGAAAGAGATGGCGCAGGTGCGCTGCCCGGCGGTGTTGGTCTGGGGCGAGCGCGACCGGCTCATTCCCGAGGGCTGCCGCGCGTTTTATCTCAAGAGACTGAAGGGTGTGCGCTACGAGCCCATTCCGGACTGCGGCCACTGCCCCCAGCTGGAGTGCCCGGACCGCACCGCCGAGATCCTGCTCGATCTCCCCAACGTCGGCGCGAAGCGGTCAGCGCGCACGCCTGTCGGTGCGCGCGGCGGCGGCGGGGCGAGCACCCCGGCCCCCGCGCGGCGCGGCGGTGGGATCAGGGCGGTCGCGCGCGCGCCGAAGTCCTGACCAGGATGCGCGAGGACCCCCGCCGTTCGGGGCGGGTGAGGATAGCGGCCGGGAGGGCGGGCTCGATGCCGAGCTCTCACGATTCAATTGCGGTCGATCAATCGACGGCTCTTGACCTTTAGCAGGAAGGGCCCTCGTTCGCCGGTCGTGTCCCAAGTAAATCCGGATACTTCACCCCACCCGCCGCCCTGCTCGCGGTACCGCTCGAGCTGCGCATCGCGCTCGCACGTGACGAGGCATTGTCCATCAAAACGATCTCCCTCGACCCTGGCGTGCTAGCATGCGCCATACGCGCTCACGCATCTTGGAGGGGACCGAGAATGCTAGCGATCTTCCTGGCGGGACTCGTAGTCATAACGGTTGTGGCCTGGATCGTGAGTGCCAGCAAGGCCCGCGCTGCCATCGAGCGGCAATCTACCGCCATTGCACGCAACAAGGCCGCCATTGCTTCTCTCGAGCGGGACGGCGCCGCTGCGCGCGAGCAGCTGGCCCAGACCAGGGCGGAAGGGGTGCGGCTGTCCGAGGTCCTCACGGAGGCGCACAGCCGCGAGCGCGGGCTGATGGGGACGGTCAAGAGCGGGCGCTCCGAGTGTGAGCAGCTGTCGCAGCAGCTGAACGACGCCCGC
>MEMX01000038.1:0-3555 GCA_001768075.1 Anaeromyxobacter sp. RBG_16_69_14
CTAGATCGAATCGACGGGACAATCGAATCTACGGGACGCCGGTCATTCGGTGCGAGCGAGCGCGAGCACCCGGACGGAGCGGGCACCCGCCAGCACCAGCGCTTCCGCACAGGCGTCGGCGGTCGCGCCGGTGGTGACGACGTCGTCCAGCAGGACGACGTCGCGGTCGCGGATGGCTGGCACGGCGCGAAAGGCCCCGCGGACGTTGCGCAGGCGGTCGGCGCGGGTGCGGCCCACCTGAGGCTTCGTCTCGCGCGTCCGCGCGAGGGCGAGGGGGAGGATAGGCAGGCCCTTCGCCTTGGCCAGCGCGCGGGCCAGGAGGGCGGCCTGATCGTAACCGCGCGCCAGCCGCCGCTTCCGTCCGAGCGGCACCGGCACGATCGCCGAGTTCTGGGGCAGCGAGACCCGGCCGGCGAGCCAGGCGCCCAGCGGGCGCGCCAGGGCGGGGCGGTCGCGGTACTTGAGCGCGTGGATAGCGTCGGCGAGGGGACCCCCGAAGAGGCCGCCCGCATGGCACGCGGTGAAGGACGGCGGGTTCGAGAGGCAGGCGCCGCAGAGGGCATCGATACCGGGGAGCCCGCAACTCCGGCACCCGGCGGGCACGGGGTCGACGGCTCGTGCGCAGATGACGCAGAAGGGTTCTTCCGCAGAGGAGCCCAGGCCCTCGCCACAGGCGGCGCAGCGCGGAGGATAGAGGAGGTCGAGCAGGGCGGTGCCGAGTGCGGCGGTCCCTCTTGCCAGCCCCGTCGAGAAGGCGCTGCCCGTCACCGCACCACCAACCCCAGCCCCTTCATCTCCTTGGGCTGCGGCAGCCCCATCACTTGCAGGGCCGTGGGCGCCACGTCGGCGAGGACCCCCTCGCCGCGGAGCTTGGTGCCCTTCATGTCCGGGTCGGCGAGGATGAACGGTACCGGACCGAGCGTGTGCGCGGTGTGTGGCTGGCCCGTCGCGGGATCGACCATCATCTCGCAGTTCCCGTGATCGGCCGTGACGAGCATGGCCATGTGGGCCGCTCGAGCGGCCTTCCACAGCCGGCCGACGCACTCGTCCACCACCCTCACTGCCTTCATCGCCGCGTCGAGCATCCCGGTGTGCCCGACCATGTCGGGGTTCGCGAAGTTCACCAGGACGAAGGCGTACTTCCTCGAGTCGAGGGCTGCGACGAGCTTGTCCGTCACCTCGCGAGCGCTCATCTCCGGCTTCTCGTCGTAGGTCTTCACATCGCGCGGGCTCGGGACGAGGATGCGATCCTCTCCCGGGAACTGCACCTCCCGCCCGCCGTTGAAGAAGAACGTGACGTGCGCATACTTCTCGGTCTCCGCGCACCGGAGCTGCGCCAGGCCTGCCCGCGAGACGATCTCGGGAAAGATCTCGATCGGCTGATCCGGCCCGTACGCGACCGGTAGCCCGAACGTCTTGGCGTATTCCGTCATGCACGCGTAGTACGCCAGGCGGGGGCGGGCCTGGACGTCGAACTCCTTGAACGCTTCCTCGGTGAAGGCGCGCGTGATCTCTCTCGCGCGGTCGGCACGGAAGTTGAAAAACACGATGACATCGCCGTCGCGCACCCGGGCGCGCGGCTCGCCGCCGCCGTCCATCACCACCGTCGGCTTCACGAACTCGTCGTTCTCGCCTCGGCCGTAGGCCTCCTCGACCGCGCGCGCCCCTCCGGCGCTCCGGTAGCCCTCGCCGCGGACCAAGGCGGCATGGGCGAGGGCGACGCGATCCCACCGCTTGTCGCGATCCATCGCGTAGTAGCGGCCCATCACGGTCGCGATCTTGCCGTAGCCGGTCTCCCCGAGCCGTTTCTCGAAGGTCTCCACGTAGCCGAGGCCGCTCCTGGGCGGTGTGTCGCGGCCGTCGAGGAAGGCGTGCACGAACGCCTTGGGGACCCCCTCGCGTCGGGCCAGCTCGAGCAGGGCGTGCAGGTGCTCGACGTGACTGTGGACGCCGCCGTCGGAGAGGAGGCCCATGAAGTGGACGGTCCCGCTGCCCGCCTTGGCGCGCCGCATCGCCTCCAGGAGCACCGGGTTCTGGAAGATCGAGCCGTCCTCGACGGCGCGGTGGATACGCACGAGGTCCTGGTAGACGATCCGGCCCGCGCCGAGGTTGGTGTGGCCCACCTCGGAGTTCCCCATCTGCCCCTCCGGCAGTCCGACGGCGAGACCGCTCGTCTTGAGCGCGGTCCATGGGTAATCGCGCATGAGAGCGTCCATCGCGGGCGTTCCCGCCAGCGCGACGGCGTTCGCCTCGCGCTCGGCGCGCAGACCCCAGCCATCGAGGATGACGAGGAGAACGGGTTTGGTCTTGAGCACGGTCACCTCGGAGTGGCAAGAAAGAGGAAGGTCCGGAATGTTAGGCGGGCGCCCCTCCGCCCACAAGGAGGCGGACCCCTCGTTCGTGGAAGCAAGGTCCGGGCCTGTCGCGCTGGGGTCGCGATTTGGGCTACCAGCGTGCTACCGGCGGCGCCTTCGAGCGGCTGGTCACGTCGCGGTACTATGATGCCCGGTTCGAGCGAATGGATCCCGACGCTCAACTGCCTCCGCCCGCCCAGGGCGCTCTCTCGGTGGGCGAGGACAGCTCGCTTGCCTCCTCCACGCACGCGCTCACCCGCCTGCTCGAGGAGCTGGCTCGAACGCCCGAGTCGCAGGTCGCGCACGCCTGGCAGAAGAAGCTCTCGCCGGGGGAGGTGGTGGGGCGCTTCGAGCTGCTGCGCGAGGCGGGGCGCGGCGGCTTCGGTGTCGTCTACGAGGCGCGCGACATGCAACTGGGCCGGCTCGTCGCCTTCAAGGCCCTTCGCCCGGGACGTCCCCTCGACCAGAAGCAGGTGGAGAGCCTGCGGCGGGAGGCCGAGGCGGCGGCCCAGCTCAACCATCCCAACCTCGTGACGGTGCACGATTTCGGAACGTGCCCGGCCGGTCCCTTCCTCATCATGGAGCTCCTCCAGGGCGCTCCGCTGTCACAGCGCCTCGAATCGGGACCACTCGCTCCGTGGGAGGCGGTGCGCATCGGGACCGCCGTCGCGCAGGCGCTCGCGCACGCGCACGCAGCCCGGGTCATCCATCGCGATCTCAAGCCCGGCAACGTCTTCCTCTGTGGGGATGGCAAGGTGAAAGTGCTCGACTTCGGCCTGGCGCGCCTGCTCGGCGCGAGCGGCGCGAAGGGCGGCACCCCTGGCTACATGGCGCCCGAGCAGTGCCGCGGGGAGAAGGAGGACGAGCGGACCGACCTGTTCGGCCTTGGCGTGCTCCTCTACCGGATGCTCAACGGGCACCTGCCGTACGGGGAGAAGGATTGCGGGACTGCGGTCCTCGACGGGGGGCCCCTGCTGGAGCCCTACGCGAAGCACGTGCCTCCGCGGCTCTCGGCGCTGGTGTGCCGGCTCCTCGCCAGGGACCCAGCCGGACGCCCCTCGGCGGCGCTGGATGTGGCGGACGAGCTCGCCCTGATCGGGCGAGCGCTCGACCCGCTCGTCCTCGTCCGGCGTCACCGGCGGTGGCTGCTGGCGGGCGCGCTGGCGCTCCTCGCGGCGGCGGGCGGCACTGCGGCCGGGCT
>MEMX01000038.1:3572-25477 GCA_001768075.1 Anaeromyxobacter sp. RBG_16_69_14
GCGGGGGATCTATCGAGCGCCTGACGGTGGCGGTGGCCGACTTTGCCAACGAGACCGGCGACCCCGAGCTGGACGGCCTCTCCGGCATGCTCATCACCTCGCTCGAGCAGTCGAGGAAGCTCTCCGTGCTGACGCGTTCGCGGATGCGCGACGAGCTGAAGCAGATGGGGCGCGAGGATGTCCCGGCGCTCGACGAGACGGCGGCGCGCGAGATCGGAAGGCGGCTCGGCACCAAGGCTCTCCTGCTCGCCTCCATCCGACGGTTCGACAGCGTGTACGCGGTGGAGATGCGCGCCCTCGATCCGGCGGATGACCGCCATCTCTTCACCGTGTCGGAGCGGGCGCCCGACAAGGCGAGCATCCCCGAGCTCCTGGACCGGGTCTCGGCGGGTGCGCGGCGCGGGCTGCGGGAGGCCTCGAACGAGGTGGGCCGATCGCACATCCAGGTGGGCGAGGCGTTCACGCTCAGCATGGAGGCGTACCGGCATTACTTCCTCGGCGTCGACTGCGTGGATCGGGAATCGAGGAGCGGCTCGCTCTTTCCGACCTGCGCCGAGCACTTCCGCCAGGCGCTCAAGGCCGACCCGGGCTTCGCCATGGCGCATTACCAGCTCGCCTACGTGAGCGCGATCGAGTTGACCGACAGCGCGGAGGAGAGGAGGCACATCGACGCCGCCGCGCAGCGGGTCGCCGGCGTCCCGACGAAGGAGCGCCAGCTCATCCTGGCCTGGAAGGCGCACGTCGACGGCCGCGACGGCGACGCGCTGGCGTCGTACCAGCAAGTCCTGGAGCGGTTCCCCGAGGACAAGGACGCGCTGTTCCTGGCCGGTACCCTCCTGCACTTGCAGGGAGACCACCAGCGCGCCATCCCGTTCATGGAGAAGGTGCTGGCGATCGATCCGACCTTCGACTGGGCCCTCGACTACCTCCCCGAGGAGCTCCTGGCGACGGGGGGTACCGAGGAGCTGAGACAGCACGTGCTGCGCTGGCAGGCGCTGCCGCCCTCGCCGGCCCTGTTGCACGCGCTGGCCTTCGCCCGCTTCGGGCTCGGCGACGTGGAGGGCGCCCTCGCCACGGCGCGGCGGCACGCCGCCCTCGCCACGGGGACGCTCGGGACGCGCGACGTCGCCGCCGTGCTCTTCTCGTCGGGCGACTTCAGGGGCGCCGAACGCGCGCTGCGCGCTGCAGCGGGCGGCCGGGACGATCTCCTGCCGCTGAAGCTCGTCAACACCATGCACGCCCAGGGGCGCACGCGCGAGGCGCTGACCACCCTGGACCAGTTCGAGCCCTGGCTGCGCCAAAACAGCGACAAGGCCACCTATCACTATTTCCGCGCGGTGCTCCTCGCCAGCCGTGGCGATCGCAAGGGTGCCCGCGCCGAAGCAAACGCCATGGTCGAGATCGATCCCAGGGTGGCTGCGCAGCTGGCCGTGGATCTCGCGCTGCACGGCGATCTCGAGCGCGCCCAGGCGCTCGCGGCGAACCTGCCTCCGAGATCTTCGAGGTACGAGGTCTGGCAGTCGGTCCTGGATTGGAAACGCGGCGATCTGGCAAGCGCCAAGAGCCGGCTTCGCGCGCTCGATCGCGTGGACCCGTTCGCGGAGAACGCGCCCATGCCCTCTTTCGTTCTCGCCGAGGTCGCAGCCGACTCCGGCAACCACGCCGAAGCCGTGACGGCAGTGCTCCGCTACCAGCGCCTCTGGGCACCGGGGGCGCCGGGGCTCCGCAGCGCGTGGACCTCGCCGCGCGCCATGGTCATCCTCGCTCGCTCCCAGCTGCGCCTGGGCCGTGTCGCCGAGGCGCGGCGCACCCTGGATCGCTTCCTGGAACAGTGGTCGTCGGCCGATCCGGATCAGCCGCTGCTGCGCGAGGCGAGGGCGATCGGGGCGCAGCTCGTGCGATGACGTGCTGCTGCGAATTCCTTCCAGCTCCGCGGAAGCAGCGTTGCTTGCCGCGGACACCGGTTGTCCACTTGGCCACCAGAGGAGACACCATGAGCGAAGCAAAGAGCGGCATATCGTCGATTGGAACGGTGGCTACGTTTCTGAACGGGAGGGCATGCTCGGATACGCTTTTCCACGTCCTCAACCACGCGTTCGATCACCCCTTGAAAGAAGAGGAGCGCGCGGTCGTGCCCTTGGCGGGCGGAATCATGCAACATGGCTACCAGTGTGGCATGATCTGGGGTGCGACGCTCGCCGCGGGGGCACGGGCGCATCGGCTTCTCGGCGCGGGATCGCAAGCTGAAACCAAAGCAATTGTTGCAGCACAAGGGCTTGTGAAGTCCTTTCGTGCTCAAAACAACAATACGAACTGCTTCGAGATCACGAGGATCGACAAGTCGTCATCGGCCACGCAGATGATCACCTATTTCCTCGTCAAGGGCGGGGCCGTAGGCTGCTTTCGCATGGCCGCAGCATATGCCCCGGTGGCCTTCGGCGAGATAAATAGGGCTCTTTCGGAAGACCATGTCGAATCGCCCCCTGCTCCGGTGAGTTGCTCGGCGATGCTGGCGCGGAAGATGGGCGTGTCCGACATGCATGCGGTCATGGCGGCCGGATTGGCGGGCGGCATCGGCTTGAGCGGAGGTGCTTGTGGAGCACTGGGAGCCGCAATATGGATCCTTGGAGTGAAGAGCCTCAAGGAAGGCGGCGGCAAGCTTGATTCCAAAGCTTCCGGCGCCGTCGATGCGATGGACAGGTTCCTGAAGTGCACCGGCCATGAATTCGAATGCTTCAAGATAGTCGGACGGAAGTTTGAGAGCGTGAGTGACCATGCCAGTTACTTGTGCAGCGGCGGATGCTCGAAGATCATTGAAGTGCTAGCTGGCAAATGATCTGTTTCTAGACCGGTCGCCTCCAGCGTAGTCCCGGAAATCGCCCGAAGTCGCGATCGGTGGTGATCCACTCGCTGCCGGATTCGATCGCCAACGCGGCGAGATAGGCATCGGGAACGAGGTTGCCGCGGGCCTCGGCCTTCCGGCACAGACCGACGAAGATGTCCCAGTGGCGTGGTCCGGGCGCGACGGAGATCGCGTTGGGTTGACTCCGCAGTTCGGCCACGAACCGGAGTGCGTCCTCGAGCGGGCTCGGAGGGGAGAAGACGCGCGGGTGCGTCACCACGCGAACGAACCCGGAGAGGACGAGATCCGCGAGGCCGTACGCCTCGTCAG
This sequence comes from Anaeromyxobacter sp. RBG_16_69_14, assembly GCA_001768075.1. Taxonomy (GTDB): domain Bacteria; phylum Myxococcota; class Myxococcia; order Myxococcales; family Anaeromyxobacteraceae; genus Anaeromyxobacter_A. Next base: position 6,745 of record MEMX01000038.1, read on the forward strand.
AAGAGGCCAGCGCCGTCAGCCAGTCGAGATATGCCTCGTGGTGCGGTGCGTCCTGGCGATGAGCGTATACCAGGACATTGACGTCAACGAGCGTCATCGTGCCGTTCCATCAGGTCGAGCAGCGCGGCGGTGTCGTCGAGATCGACGCCCGGCTGCAGTCCCTGTCCTCCGACCGTGGAGAAGCGCACCGGAGCACGGGGCTTCGAGGTGCGCCGCCGCGCGAACGCCTCGCGGAGCGCATCATGGATCACCTGGGTGAGAGTCCGGCCGGTCTCGGCCGCCTGCTTCTTGGCCTCGATGAGTAGTTGCTCGTCGAGCCGGATGGTGGTGCGCATGCATGGAAGCATATCGAGCGAGCATCGATATGTCTAGTCCAGCCGGCCTGCTGCCAACCTAGAAATGAGCCGATGAAGCGGGTTCTCCCCAGCAAGAGTTAGGCGGGGCATTGCTGCGGCCAATCTACTTGTGGTACGGCTCGCCGCGCAGGATGGTCATGGCGCGGTAGAGCTGCTCGACGAGGACGAGGCGCGCGAGGCGGTGCGCGAGGGTCATGCGCGAGAGAGCCAGCTTCTCTCCAGCGCGCGCCAACGCCTCCGGCGAGAGCCCATCCGCTCCGCCGATGACGAGAGCGACGTCGCGACCGGCGTGGAGCCACCTCTCGATCCGCCGCGCGAGCTCGACGCTCGTATACTCGCTGCCCCGCTCGTCGAGGGCGACCACGTACTCGCGCGGGTCGATCCTGGCGAGGAGCGTCGCGCCCTCTTCCTCCTTCGCCCTCGACGTGCCGGCGTGCTTCCTCGCCTCGGGAAGCTCCACCACCTCGAAGCGCAAGTAGCGCTCCAGCCGCGTCGCGTACTCCGCCACGGCGGGCGCGTAGAGACCGGAGCGGTCCTTGCCGATGGCGAGGAGGCGGAGCCTCACGGCGGCTCAAGGCCTCTTCGCGGAGTCGCAGCCCGGCCCGGAGAAGAAGGCGCCGGCCGGATCGCGGCGCACGAGCGCGGGCGGCGGGACCTCGGGGGCGAGGCCATTGCCGCTCGCATCCTGCACCGTTTCCTCGCCATGTTCACCTATCGTCAGATGGCGCGCCCAGGGTCCGCTCGCCGAGCGGCCGCGCACGAGCGCCTCGCGAACGCGGCCGGCGTCGTCGAACCACTCCTCGATCAGGGTGCCGTCGGCCCGCTCGCGGAGGAGCTTCAGGACGCGTTGCTCGCGGTCTATCCACGCGGTGCGGCGGACGTCACCACCGGGGCAGGGGTCGAAGCGCTTCTGCGCGTCGGAGAGCTCCCCCGCGGCGTGGCGCCGCTCGATCTCGCGCGCGAAGGAGCCAGCGCCGCCCGGGATCGCGAGGCGCGGTCCCGGCCGGGAGCGATGCAGCGGCGCGCTCGTGTCGGCTCGGCTCGGCGAGGACTCGGGGGCAGGAGCAACGGGCGGCGCACGCCTGACGATCGATGGCGCCTCGGCGGCGCTCTTGGTCTCGTCGGGGCCGGTCTCGGACCGCGCGGCGGCAGCTGCCGGGGCGCGCGCCGCGCCCGATTCTCTGGGCGGTTCCGCCTTTGTCGTCTGGGGTCCGCTGGGGCCCCGGCCCTCCTCGTCGCCGGCCTGGTGGCCGAGGGCCGCGGCGGGTGGGGCGGACAGACTGGCGGTCCGGTCGGGTGCGGCGGACTTCTTCGCGGCCGTGGCCCTGGAGAGCTCGCGCCGGGACGGTTCGCCTCGAGGGGTGGCCCCCGGCTGCGCCGATTGCGCCGATGGGCTCTCACCGCCGGCGCGCAGCGAGGGCGCCGCCTCCGCCGGAGCGAGCTGCGGTGCCGCCGCCACCGGTGCTGGCTCCGCGGAGCTGGCTGGCCCAGGCGCGCGGACGACGTCCTCCGTCGGCGGGCGTAGTCCGTGTCTCACGCTCACCAGAAGGAACGCGGCCACCATCGCGAAGGCGCTCCCGGCCGCGATCCTGATCCCAAAGCCGCTCAGCGCCAGACGGAACGAGTCTCGCTGTCGCTCCTCGGCTGCCTTGCGCGCGGCAGCGACGAGGACGGCCTCGCCGCGCTCGCGCGCGGGCGGCGCCTCGAGCCGGCGCATCGCGCCGACGGTGGCGTCCAGGTGATCGCGCTCGACCTTGCACGTCTCGCACTCCGCAAGGTGGCGCTCCACCTCGGCCGCCTTGCGATGCGACAGCTCGCCGTAGGCGAGGTCGACGAGGAGCTCGCGGCAGGCTTCGTGGTTCATGGCAGCGCGCTCCTCCCCTCACTGGCAGCGTCGTCCGGCAGCACCCCGCGGCGGGCCAGGTCGGCGCGCAGCGCCTCGAGAGCGTAACGCATCCGGCTCTTCACGGTGGGCACGGGCGCACTCGTGATCTCGGCGATCTCCGCGAACGGAACGCCCGCGTACTCCCGCAACACGAACACCTCGCGCTGCTCCATGGGAAGCGCCGCCAGCGCCGCCTCGAGCTTGGGGCGCAGGAGCGCGCTCTCCGCGCCGCGGTCGGGCCCTGGCGCTTCGGTGGCCAGGCTCTCCACGAGCGGCGCCTCGCCCAGGGGCGACGCGTCGAGGGATTCGGCGGCCCGGTGCACAGCGCGGCGCGCCTCGTCCACGGCCAGGTTGCGCGCGATGGAGAACGCCCAGGTGGTGAAGCGGGCACTCCTCTGCCAGCGCGGTGTCGCGGCGATGATCCTGAGCCAGGTCTCCTGCGCGAGGTCCTCCGCGCGAGCGGAGTCGCAGGTGAGCCGGTGCAGGAAGGCGTGGATGGCGGTGCGGTGGCGGCGCAAGAGATCCTCGAAGGCGCCGACGTCGCCCGCCTGGTACCGCCGCATGAGCCGCTCGTCGCTCTGTTCGGTCGCCACGCGCTTCACGAGGTCGGGGGCCTTGCCTGATGCAACGCTCATCCCCGGAAAAGGATCTCCGGGAGTGTAACCCGACCGCGGTGGGGGCTCTCGCCGTATCGCTCATGGGAAAGTGCGTTCCTCGCGCGAGGCACGGCGCTACCCCACGCGCCCGGCCCTGAACCGGCCAGATGACCTCGTCCAGGCCCTGGCCCACCGCTCGCAAGGCACACTGCTCGCAACTCGCCGCACAGCACCAGTGCGCGCGAGAGGCCCTCGCCTGCTCGCCCCCGGAGGAGAAGACATGGACGCATTCGTGTCCCGCTCGGGTCCGCGCATCGCTGCGGCCATCGCGCTCCTCTGTGCGCTCGCTGCGGCAGCGTTCCTCGGAAGCTGCAGCGCAGGCGGCGGCGGTGGCTCACCCGCCGGGGCGGCGCAGCGAGGTGGCGATGACGGCGGCGCGGTCGTGGACAGCACTCCTCCGTCCACCGCGGACACGCCGGATGCTGGCGCGCCCGATGGCGGGGTCGGTGCGGGGGCGCCGGACGCCGGCCCGCAGTTCGGTGGCCCCGGACCGTGGCCGACCTCGAACCAGACGTTCGGCGCGGCGCAGGGCATCGCGGAGGCGCCGGTGGTCGCCACGAGCACCGACGAGGCGCAGAACCTCTGGGTCGCCACCCACATCGCGCTCTATCTGATGAAGCCGGGGGACAAGGCCTTCAAGCGTTACTCGTCGGCCGACGGACTGCACCTCATGGACAACCCCGACCTCGTCAAGGAGGACTCCTGCAACTCGACCGCGGTGGTGCCTGGCGCGGCGGTGGATCCCGGGATCTCCACCATCGCGGGCGGCGCGGCTGGCGAGGTGTTCGTGGGCTACTTCGGCAAGCTCGCCGTCGCGGGCGACTGCACCGACCCCGCCTGGGAGCGCCACTCCGGGAAGCTCGACCGCGTACGTCTCCGGGCCGACGGGACGCTGGAGGTGGTGCGGTTCGACCTGGCCTCGGCCGGGTTCGGCCTGAACTTCTGGCACAACCGGACCGTCTTCAGGCTCGCCTACGACCACGTTCGGCACCCGCACACGCTGTACGTGGGGACCGACCACGGCGTGGACCTCATCCTCCCCGACAAGTACCGACCGCCGGATCCCGGCGAGTGGTCCGGCCTTCCCATCCTCGAGTACATGGGGGACCATCTGCACCCGGCGGTCTGCGTCGATCCGAGCGGCGCCGGCTGCCCGGCCACCGGAGAGGGCAACCAGCGCATGGGCGAGTGGCGCGGCCTCGCCATCTCGCCTTTGGACGGCGACCTGTGGGTGGCAGGCCGCTGGTCAGCCGGCAAGATCCGCTGGGACCCGCTCGGCCCCTTCCACTGGCAGCACGAACGCGGCGGCGCGCAGGCCTTCTCCTGGGCGTTCGGGGATCCCGCCGCCACGAATCCGCCCGTCTTCCCCGTGGCGGCGGAGGGCGAGGTCGTGAGCCTGACGGCGGTGGCGGCCACGCCGGACGACACCGCCTGGTTCGGCAACAGGAACATCTTCGGCAACACCGGCGAGCGAGACCGCGGCGTCGCTTCCTTCAGACCCGGCAAGGGCTTCACGTACCACGATCCGTTCGACCTCGGCATGTCCGAGCGGGCGGTGCAGGACATCGTGGCGCTTCCCGACGGCCGCCTCGTCTTCGCGGGTCCGAGCACCGGAATCGTGTTCTACGATCCGGCGACGGGCAAGCACGCGGCGATGCGGGTCGGCCAAGGCATCCCGGACGACCGCGTGACGCAGCTCGAGCTCGACACGATGGTCGATCCACCGGCGCTGCACGTCTCGACCTTCGGTGGTGCCGCGACGATTCGCGTGTTCCCGTGAGGCCGTGGGCGTGCGGAGACCCAGCGCGACTAGCGAAGCATAGTGAGAGGAGCGAGCGCGACTCGCGCCAGGCGCGGCTTTCCGCGGGTGCACTACATCGACTTCTTGCCCAGGAGCTCCTCGGCGTCGACCACGCGCAGCCCGCGCTCCTTGACCGCGGCGAGCGCGCGGTCGGGATCCTCGAACCGGAAGACGATGGCCGCCTTTCCCGGCATGGGCCCGGCCGCGAAGGCGTACATGTACTCGACTCCGATGCCCGCGTCCTCGATGGCGGCCAGCGCGGCGGCGAGGCCGCCCGGGCGGTCGTCCACCTCGATCGGCACGACCTCGGTCACGTTCACCACCACGCCTGCCGCCTCGAGCACCTGCTTGGCGCGCTGCCAGTCTTTGACGATGAGGCGAAGGATTCCAAACTGCGCCGTGTCGGCGAGCGAGGCGGTGAGGATGTCCACGCCGGCCTTGCCGAGCGCCGCGCAGGGCGCGCGCAGCTGGCCGGGTCGGTTCTCCAGAAAGAGCGAGAGCTGGTGGAGCTTCATGTGGCCTCTCCAGAAGGGCTCCGGGCCTCTGGCTCCAGGCTACGTGTTCGCGAGCCCGAAGTTGACCGTGGCCTGTAGCCCAGAATCACACGTTTCTCAGATCGGTGAGCCGCTTGGCCTTGCCCTCGCTGCGGGCGAGCGAACGCGGCTCGACGAGGGTGACCTGGACGCGGAGTCCGAGCACGTGCTCCAGGGCGTCCTCGAGCTTCCTGTGCAAGCTCTCCAGGGCCCGGATCTTGTCCGAGAACACCTCGCGCGTCACCTCGACCTTCACCTCCATCCGGTCGAGCCCCTTCTCGCGGGTGAGGACGATCTGGTAATGCGGCAGCGTCCCCTCCACTTGAAGGAGCGCCGTCTCCACCTGTGACGGGAAGACGTTCACGCCCCGGATGATGAACATGTCGTCGGCGCGGCGGCCGATGCGGCGCATGCGGCGCATGGTGCGGCCGCATGCACAAGGCTCGGCGAAGAGCGCCGTGACGTCGCGCGTCCGGTAGCGGATCATCGGCATCGCCTGCTTGGAGAGCGTGGTGAGGACGAGCTCGCCCTCGGCGCCTTCCGGCAGCACCTCGCCGGACGTGGGGTCGACGATCTCCGGGTAGAAGTGATCCTCGAACAGGTGCAATCCCGTCTGGTGGGCGCACTCGATGCCGACGCCCGGGCCGATGATCTCGGAGAGGCCGTAGATGTCGTAAGCCTTGATACCGCTCTCCGCCTGGATGCGCTGGCGCATGGCCTCGCTCCAGGGCTCGGCCCCGAAGACTCCGGCGCGCAGGCGCGAGAAGTCGATCTTCATCTCCCGGGCGCGCTCCAGCAAGTGCAGGAAGTAGCTCGGCGTGCAGCACAGGGCCGTCACGCCGAAGTCCTGCATCACCATGAGCTGGCGCTCGGTGTTGCCGCCGCTGATGGGGATGACGGTGGCACCGAGCGCCTCCGCACCGTAGTGCGCGCCGAGACCGCCCGTGAATAGACCGTATCCGTACGCGTTCTGGATGACGTCGCCGCGGTGCAGTCCGCATGCGGCGAAGGTGCGGACCATCACCTCGGTCCAGACGTCCAGGTCGGCCTTGGTGTAGGCCACCACGATGGGTTTGCCGGTGGTGCCCGACGAGGCGTGCAGGCGGACTATGTCCTCCATCGGGCTCGCGAAGAGGCCAAACGGGTAGGTGTCGCGTAGATCGGCCTTCACGGTGAACGGCAGTCGTGCCAGGTCCTCGAGCCCGCGCACGTGGGCCGGGGTGAGGCCGCGCTCCTCCATGCGCCTGCGAAAGATCTCGACCCTGCCGTGGGCGCGGGTCACCACTGCCTGCAGGCGCTGTAGCTGGATCTCGGCCAGGCGCCCGCGCGGCAGGTAGTCGGGGACGCTCGCCGGGTGAAAACCGCCCGGCGGATCATTCCACGAGCTCATGCGAATGCCTCCTCGTCTCCGAGCAACCCGGGCGCGCGCGTTCGGCGCGTCATGCCCCGGCCCCCCAGGCCCGCGCAGCCGCCGCCCGGCCGAGCGCAAACGCCTTCTCGTTCACCTCGAGGAGCCGCTCCGGGATCGCGGCCTGGAGCGCCGCCAGCAAGCTGGCCTCCGGCAGCGCGAGGTGGTGGCTGAGCGCGCCGAGGAGTGCCACGTTGAGGCTGCGCGGGTGGGGGAGCGCGTCCTCCGGGACGAGATCGGGGGGGATGAGGACCCCGCCCGCCTTGAGCACAGGCCGCGCCACATCCACCTCCGAAGGCGCCAGCACGAGGAGGTAGTCGGCCTCGCCCCGAGGTACCATGGGTGAGAGCACCCGGGAGCCGAAGCGCACGTCGGAGGTGACCGACCCGCCGCGCTGGCTCATCCCGTGGATCTCGGCCTTCTTGACGTCGAGCCCGGCGCGGCGCGCCGCGTCGGCCAGGATGTCAGAGGCTTTGACGACGCCCTGGCCACCGAGACCGGCCAGGACGACGTTCGTGATCGTCTCGTGCATGCGTCACCCCGGTAGTGCGGGGGACGAGCCCCGCACTACTCCCATTGTGACCCATGTTTCGGCCTTCCCGCAGCGCATTCGGTGGTCCAGGGGGATTGGCGCTCCGGCCCGCCTCACTCCTCCGCGCAGGCAGTGCAGGAGATCGCCTCGCGCCGCTCCGTCCCCAGCTTATCCCACTTGCGAATGGCGGCCGCAGCCAGGACGCAGGGGTGGCGCGCCACGATGACCGACGGTACGCGCGCGGCGAGCCGTTCGGCGAGCAACCTCTCGAAGCCGCCAGGATCCGCGAAGGGGTCGATGACCGTCACGCTCGGGACGCCGAGCGCACGTGCGATCCCCTCGATCGACACCTTGCCAGTGGGCGCGTGGTCGAGCGTGCGGCCGGTGCCCGGATGCTCCTGGTGGCCGGTCATGGCGGTGGTGCCGTTGTCGAGCACGAGCACCACGTGGCCGATGACGGGGGGGTTGTAGATCATCTCGATGAGGCCGGAGACGCCCGAGTGGACGAAGGTCGAGTCTCCGATGACGGAGACGACGCGCCTGGCCTGCTCCGCAGGGAGCACGTGGCGCAGGCCAAGCCCTACCCCGATCGACGCGCCCATGGCGACGCACGTGTCCATGGCGCGGTAGGGCTCGAGCACGCCCAGGCTGTAGCAGCCGATGTCGCCCGCCACGATGCAGTCGAGCTGTTTGAGCGCCGCATAGACGGGGTGATAGGGGCAGGACGGGCAGAGCTCGGGCGGTTTTCCCGTGGGGGCAGCGGGCTCGGGCGACTCGTCGCGGGCGAGGATGCGGCGCACCCGCGGCACGTCGAGCTCGCCGAAGCGGTACATCTCGGGCTTCGACTCGACGGCGATGCCCGCGGCGCGGAGCGCGTCGGCCAGCACGGGATCGCCCTCTTCGATGACGACGCAGCGCTCCACGCGCGCGGCGAAGGAGCGCGCCCGCTCGAGCGGGAGCGGGTACACCATCCCCAGCTTGAGAAAGCTCGCGGCAGGAGCTGCCTCCGCGGCGTGAAAATAGGCGACGCCAGCGGTGATGATACCGAGCTTCCGGTCTCCGTCCTGCAGCGGGTTGAGCGCGCTGCCCTCCGCGAAGTGGGCGATCTCGGCCAGCTTGGCGCGCAGCCTCCTGTGGGCGGGTCGGGCGTTGGTAGGGATCATGACCCGACCCCCGACGTCGCGCTCGAAGCACGCCGAGGGGGGCACCTGTCGTTGCGTCCGCGGCATCACGAGCGACCTCGAGTGGCAGACGCGGGTCGTCATGCGGAAAAGGACAGGGATCCTCCAGCGCTCGGAGATCTCGATCGCCGCGAAGAAGAGGTCGTACGCCTCCTGCGCGTCGGCGGGCTCGAGCATGGGGAGCCCTGCCGCGACGGCGTAGCGGCGGTTGTCCTGCTCGTTCTGGGAGGAGGCCATGCCGGGGTCGTCGGCGCTGACGACGACGAGCGCGCCCGAGACGCCGGTGTAGGCGGCCGTGAAGAGCGGATCTGCGGCGACGTTCAGGCCCACGTGCTTCATCGTGACGAGCGCACGCGCCGCGCCGTAGGCCACGCCCAGGCCGACCTCCAGCGCCACCTTCTCGTTCGGTGCCCACTGCGCGCGACCTCCCAGCGCGCCGAAGGCCTCCAGGATCTCGGTGGAGGGCGTGCCGGGGTAGCCCGTGCCGAGCGCGACGCCGGCGTCGAAGGCGGCGAGGGCCGCGGCCTCGTCGCCGGACAGGAGCTTACGTTCCATCGGCACCCTCCTCGGTGAACCCTGCGCGCCGACGGCCCATGAAGTCTCCCCTCCCCCGCGGAGGGGGGAGGGGAGCGTGCAACCTCTCGATCAGGCGCGAGCCTTGGGCGCGGGGTTTGCGGCGCCGGGGACGAGGTTGGCGGGGTTCATGGCCTTCGCCATCTGCTCGTACAGCGCGTACCGCTCGCGGACGTTCTTCTGCGCCTGCTCCATGTACAGCTTGAACTGTTCCGGGTTCGACTGCCTCACCTGCTTGAAGCGGTTCTCGCGGTCCGTGAATTCCGCCAGCGCCAGCTTGGGCGCCGGGGAGTCGAGCTTGAGCGGGCTCTCGCCGGCCGCGATCTTGCGGGGATCGTAGCGGAAGAGCGGCCAGTAGCCGGAGTCGACCGCCCGCTCCTGCTGGGCGAGCGCATCGGCCATCTCGTAGCCGTGGGCGATGCACGGGGAGTAGGCGATGATGACCGACGTGCCCTCGAAGCTGTCCGCCTCCTTGAAGGCGTTCACCGTCTGCACGTCCTTGGCGCCGATGGCCACGCGGGCGACGTACGGGTGCCCGTAGCTCATGGCCAGCATGGCGAGGTCCTTCTTCGGCATGGACTTGCCGGCGGTGGCGAACTTCGCCGCGGCTCCCAGCGGCGTGGCCTTGGAGGCCTGCCCGCCGGTGTTCGAGTACACCTCCGTGTCGAGCACGAGGATGTTCACGTCACGCCCCTGCGCGATGACGTGGTCGAGCCCGCCGTAGCCGATGTCGTAGGCCCAGCCGTCGCCGCCGATGATCCAGACCGACTTGCGCACGAGGTAGTCGGCGACCTTCCCGAGCCGCTGCGCCTCCGGGGTCCCGATGCCGGCGAGCTTCTGGCGGAGGACCGCCACGCGGTCGCGCTGCGCCGCCAGGCCGCCCTCGCTGTACTGGTCGGCCTCGAGGAGCTGCTTCACCAGCTCGTCACCCAGCTTCGCGCCGAGCGTGCCGAGGATCTCTCTCGCCATCTCCGCCTGCTTGTCGATGGCGAGCCGGAACCCGAAGCCGAACTCGGCGTTGTCCTCGAAGAGCGAGTTGTTCCAGGCTGGACCGCGCCCCTCGGCGTTCTGCGTGTACGGTGTCGTCGGCAGGTTGGCGCCGAAGATGGACGAGCAGCCGGTGGCGTTGGCGATGATGGCCCGGTCGCCCACGAGCTGCGTGACGAGCTTGATGTACGGCGTCTCGCCGCAGCCGGTGCAGGCCCCGGAGAACTCGAAGAGGGGCTCGAGGAACTGCGTGCCCTTCACGTCGAGCTTGATCTTGGCGCGGTCGGCCTGGGGCAGCGACAGGAAGAAGCCGAAGTTCTGCCGCTCCTTGTCACGGAGCGGGAGCATCGGGACCATGTTGATGGCCTTGTGGCCCTTCTCGGTCTTCGACTCCACGGGGCAGATCTCCACGCACAGCGTGCAGCCGGTGCAGTCGTCCGGCGCCACCTGGATCGTGTACTTCTGGCCCTTCATCTCCTGCGACTTGAAGTCCATCGCCTTGAAGTCCGCGGGTGCGCTGGAGAGCTCGTTGGCGGGGTAGAACTTCGCGCGGATGGCGGCGTGCGGGCAGATGAGCGCGCACTTGTTGCACTGGATGCAGAGCGGGGAGTCCCACGCCGGGATCTCGAGGGCGATCGACCGCTTCTCCCACTTCGAGGTCGCCGTCGGCCAGGTACCGTCCACCGGGAAGGCGGAGACGGGCAGCTTGTCACCTTCGCCCGCCAGCATGAGCGCGGTGACGCGCTTCACGAAGTCGGGTGCCGCCTCCGACACGGTCGGCGGGCGTGGCTTACCGGTGAGGGTCCCGGGGACCTTCACCTCGTAGAGGTGCGCCAGCGTGTGGTCGACCGCCGCGAAGTTCTTCTCGACGACGTCCTTGCCCTTGCGGCCGTACGTCTTCTCGATGGAGTGCTTGATCGAGTCGATGGCCTCCTGCCGCGGCAGCACGCCCGAGATGGCGAAGAAGCAGGTCTGCATGACGGTGTTGATGCGCACCCCCATGCCGGTGTCCTTCGCCACCTTGTAGGCGTCGATGACATAGAACCTGACCTTCTTCTCGACGATCTGCTTCTGCGCCTCCAGGGGCAGCTGCCCCCAGACCTCCTCCGGGCCGAACGGCGAGTTGAGGAGGAAGGTCGCGCCCGGCATGGCCGCCTCGAGCATCTCGTACTTGTCGAGGAAGCTGAACTGGTGGCAGGCGATGAAGTTGGCCTTGCTGACGAGGTACGACGAGCGGATGGGCCGCGGGCCGAACCGCAGGTGGCTGATGGTCACCGACCCCGACTTCTTCGAGTCGTAGACGAAGTAGCCCTGCGCGTAGTTGGGCGTGTCCTCGCCGATGATCTTGATCGAGTTCTTGTTCGCGCCGACGGTGCCGTCCGCGCCGAGGCCGTAGAACTGGGCGCGCACGACGCCCTCGCCCTCGGCGTCGAAGGCCGGGTCGTACGGGAGCGAGAGGTGCGTCACGTCGTCGTTGATGCCGACGGTGAAGTGGCGCCGGGGACGGCTCTTGCCGAGCTCGTCGAAGACGGCCTTGACCATGGCCGGCGTGAACTCCTTCGAGCCGAGGCCGTAGCGGCCGCCGACGACGGTGATCTCGTGGTGGAACCGGTCGATGTGCGCTTGCTGCGCCTCCCGCAGCGCCGTCACAACGTCCATGTAGAGCGGCTCGCCCAGGGAGCCCGGCTCCTTGGTCCGATCGAGCACCGCGATGGAGGTGGTGGTGCGCGGGAGGGACGCCATGAACTCGCCGAGCGGGAAGGGCCGGTACAGCCTCACCTTCACCACGCCGACCTTCTCGCCCGAGGCGAGGAGCTTCTCCACCGTCTCGTGCGCGACCTCTGCGCCCGACCCCATGAGGACGATGACCTTCTCCGCCTCGGGGTGGCCGACGTAGTCGACGAGCTTGTACTGGCGGCCGGTGATCTTGGCGAACTGGTCCATCGACTCCTGCACGGCCGCGGGGCAGTCGATGTAGAACTGGTTGCACGCCTCGCGTGCCTGGAAGAACGCGTCGGGGTTCTGTGCCGTGCCGCGCAGGACCGGCTTCTCCGGCGTGAGGGCGCGCGCCCGGTGCGACTCGACGAGGTCGTCGGTGATCATCTGCCGGAGGGCGTCGTCCTCGAGCAGCTCCATCTTCGCCACCTCGTGCGAGGTGCGGAACCCGTCGAAGAAGTGCAGGAAGGGCACGCGGCTCGCCATCGAGGCGCGCGTGGCGATAGCGGCGAAGTCGTGCGCCTCCTGGACGCTGCCGCTCGCGAGCAGGCCGAAGCCGGTCTGGCGCACCGCCATGACGTCGGAGTGATCGCCGAAGATCGAGAGCGCGTGAGTGCTGACGGCGCGGGCGCTGACGTGCATGCAGAAGGCCGTCAGCTCGCCCGCGATCTTGTACATGTTCGGGATCATGAGGAGCAGGCCCTGCGACGCGGTGAAGGTCGTCGTGAGCGCGCCGGCCTGGAGGGCGCCGTGCACCGCGCCCGCCGCGCCGCCCTCGGACTGCATCTCCGAGACCGAGGGCACCGTCCCCCAGATGTTCTTCATGCCCTTGGCCGACCACTCGTCGGACCACTCGCCCATGTTCGAAGACGGGGTGATCGGGTAGATCGCGATGACCTCGTTGATGCGATGGGCCACCGAGGCCGCGGCCTCGTTCCCGTCCATGGTGATCATGTTCCGCTTCGACATGCTCCCTCCTCAGGGTGCGATGCAGAGTGTGCGCTGAGAGACGCCTGCAAGGTTTCTCGCCGCAAACTCTGCGGAGTTTGCGGGAGTTTTCTGAATATTCTGCAAACACCGGACCGAACTTGAGCTAGATCAAGGATTGCAATCAGGTGAAGGGTCCCACTTCTACAAACAAATGGACTCGCTCCGCAAGACCGGGGAACTACGCAGAGGCGCCTGGCTGGCGCGGGACAGAGCGGCGCGGTGTCTTGCTGCCGCGCTGAAGCCACCGCTGCCACACGTGCGTCCTCGCGGAATCGCCGTTGCGCCCGCGTCGGCGGGTTCTTGATCTACCAGCGAGCAGATGCTAAATGTAGTGACCTTTAAGAGGTACACTATATGGGGCATCCAGCGCCCGTGGCGCTTGCGTTCGCCGCGCTCGAACCTCCCCGTGCCGATCGGCGGAACCGTGGACATCTATGCCGACGCCACGGGCGGGGCGACTGGCGCCGCCGGGGCGGACGTCGGCTGCCAGCTCATCTTGCAGTCCGGGGGTGGGGGCTGGATCACCTCCCATCTCGTGGAGAGCAATGTCTTCTCCGGCGGGACGCGCAGCCCGTCCATGAAGTTCACTATCGCGCACCACCTCACTGGCTTCGTGGGCGATCTCGCGGGTTACAAGCTTGCGCTCTACGCGCAGACCGGGACGTGCGTCCTGCGCGAGGCGAAACTGTGGGCCACCATCCGTTGAGGCGGTTGTGCGACAGTTAGGGGATTGCTGCGCAGTTCGACGATTCCCGGAGGTAGGACCTCAGCCCTCGACCGGGAAGCGCGGCGCGTCGGCCCACAGGCCCTCGAGGTCGTAGAACCCGCGCGCCTCGCGGTTGAAGACGTGCGCCACCACGTCTCCGTAGTCGACGAGGATCCAGCGGCCGCTCTCGTAGCCCTCGACGCCCACCTTGGTCGCGCCCTGTTCCTTCAGCTTCTCGTCGAGCGCATCCGCGATGGCCCCTGCCTGGCGATCCGAGTCGGCGGTCATCAGGACGAAGTAGTCCGCGTAGCTGGTGAGCCCCCGCACGTCGAGGACGAGCACCTCCTCGGCCTTCTTGTCGAGGCCGGCCTGGGCGATGTCCATGGCGCGCTTCCGGGCCGAATCCGCCAGCGCGGGTGGCGCCTCGGCCCGGGCCGGCGCGAGATCGGCCGGCGACTTCGGTCGGAGCGACTTCTTCTTCGCCGGAGGGGACCGATTTGCCGTGCTGCTCTCCGGTGGCGGGGGACGAACCACCGTCTTCCGGCGGGCCTGGGCGATCTGGTTGCGGCCGGGTTTCTTGCTGAGGAGGGGCCCGCCCTTCTTCCGGGCCGGCCGCAGGGGTGTCTTCGCGAACGTCTTGCGCATCGATCTCCTTTAGATTCGGTTTCGGATCGCGGCCCGCAGCAGTTGGCGGTGGGTGACGAGCCCCTGCCCCACCGAAGCGTGCTCGACGATGATCATGATGTCGTCTCTCTACGTCCTCACCTGTCCGTCGCCCTCCACCACGTACTTCTGGGTGGTGAGCTCGGCGAGCCCCATGGGCCCGAAGGCGTGTAGCTTGGTGGTGGAGATGCCGATCTCGGCCCCGAGCCCGAGCTCGCCGCCGTCGTTGAACCGGGTCGAGGTATTCACCATGACGGCGCTGGCGGTGACCTCGCGCTCGAAGCGGCGCGCGCTCGCGAGGTCCTTCGTCAGGATCGCCTCGGTGTGCGACGAGCCGTAACGCACGATGTGGTCGAGCGCGCCGTCGAGGCCCGCCACGACGCGCACCGCCAGGATCTTGTCGAGGAACTCCTTGCCGAAGTCCTCTGGCCGCGCCGGCACGGCCGGGACGCCGGCCCGGCGCAGGAGCGTGAGCGAGGTGGGGTCGCAGCGCAGCTCCACGCCCGCCTCGGCGAGCGCACGGCCGACGGCGGGGAGCAGCCTGGCGGCGGCGGTGCGGTGGACGAGCAGGCACTCGAGCGCGTTACACACGCCGGGGCGCTGCACCTTCCCGTTCATGGCCAGCGCGACAGCCTTCTCCACCGGCGCCGAAGCGTCGAGGAAGAGGTGGCACACCCCCTGGTAGTGCTTCACCACGGGTACGCGCGACCGCTCGGCCACGGCGCGGATGAGCGAGGGCCCTCCGCGCGGGATGGCGAGGTCGATGAGCTCGTCGAGCTGGAGCAAAGCGAAGGTGGCCTCGCGATCGGGCGTGGGCACGACCTGCGCCGCCGCGCGCGGCAGCCCCGCCGCGGCGAGCCCGTCGGCGAAGGCCTCGCCCAGTGCCAGCGACGAGCGCAGCGCGTCCGAGCCGGGCCTCAGGATGGCCGCGTTGCCGCTCTTGATGCACAGGCCGGCCGCGTCGATCGTCACGTTGGGCCGCGCCTCGTACACCATCAGCACGACGCCGAGAGGGATGCGGACCTTCTTCACGAAGAGGCCGTTCGGCCGCCGCCAGCTCGAGGTTACCTCGCCCACAGGGTCGGGCAGAGCGGCCACCTCGAGGAGCGCCTTCGCGATCCCGTCCAGCCGCTTCGGGTCGAGCGCCAGCCGATCCTGGAAGGCAGCGCTCTGGCCTGCCTTCTTCGCGGCCGCGACGTCGGCGCGATTCTCCGCCAGGATCCTCCGGGCGCGCTTGCCGATCGCGGCCGCGGCCGCGCGCAGCGCCTCGTCCTTCTGTCCGGTCGCCGCGAGGGACAGCGCTCGCGCGGCCTCGCGCGAAGCCTGCGCGAGTGCCCTCATCTCATCCTGCAACTCCGCCGGCTGTCGCATGTGGCCTATTCTGGCCCCGCCTCGAGCAGGACCATGTCGTTCCGGTGGACGATCTCGTCGAGGTACTTATACCCGAGCGCCCGCTCGATCTCGCTCGTCTTGAGGCCCGCGATGCGCCGCATCTCGTCCGCGCCGTAGCCGGCGAGCCCGCGCGCGAAGGGGCGCTGCCCTTCGACCGCGATGTCGACCGGATCGCCGACGCCGAAGTGGCCGGCGACCGCCCTCACGCCCGAGGGGAGCAAGCTGCGCCCGTGCTCGACGAGCGCCTTCCGAGCGCCCGCGTCGACTGCGATGACGCCCTTCCCCTTGGTGGCCGAGGCGAGCCACCCCTTGCGGCCCTTGAGCCGCTCGGGTTCGGGCGGGAAGAAGGTGCCCACCTGCGCGCCTGCGAGCAGATCCGCCAGCGCACCGGGGCGCCGCCCGGAGAGGAGCGCCGTACCGATCCCCTGGGCGGCGAGGCGCTTCGCAGCGCGTACCTTCGTCGTCATGCCGCCGACGCTGCGATCGCTCCCCGCGCCGCCAGCCATGCGCTCGACCTCGGCGGTCACCCGACCGACCTCCGTGATGAGCTGCGCGCCCGCCGCCGAGGGATGGCGGTCGTACATGCCCTCTACGTCCGTGAGCATGGCCACCAGCTCCGCCTCGACGCAGGTGGCGACGAGGGCGGCCAAGGAGTCATTGTCGCCCACCTGGATCTCGGCCACGGCCACCGTGTCGTTCTCGTTCACCACCGGCAGCACGCCCAGCTCGAGGAGGCGCGCGAAGGTGCGGCGCGCGTTGAGGAAGCGCTTGCGGCTGGCCAGGTCCTCCGCGGTGAGGAGTACCTGCGCCACCTTCACCCCGTGCGGTGCTAGCGCGTCGCCCCAAGCCGCGACGAGGTGAGGCTGGCCCACCGCGGCGCAGGCCTGCTTGGTGGCGATGTCCCACGGCCTGGCGCGCGAGCGGACGAGCCCGAGCTTGTCAGCGCCGAGCGCGATGGCTCCGGAGGTGACGAGCACGACCCGGCGCGTGCGCGCCGCCTCCGCCAGCTCCGCACCCAGGCGGTTGCAGTTGTGGCGGTCGAAGTGGCCGGCCGGGTCGGTGAGGGTGCCGCTGCCGACCTTGGCGACGAGGCTCTTTACGCGGGGGAGGGAATGGCGCACCACGGGCGCATCTTAGTCTGGCTACGTTCTCGCATGATGCTCTTCGAGAGGCGGGTCATCGGTGTCACTGGCCTCCGCATCTCGGTCCGCCTCTGGTTCATGGAGGGGCAGCTCGACCCTGAACTCCGAACCCCCGCCGTGGCTGCTCGAGACCCGGATCGTGCCCCCGTGGGCCTCCACGATCTGACGTGCCACCCAGAGGCCGATCCCGAACCCTCCGTAGTGGCGCTCGGATACGGCGCGCTCGAAGCGCTCGAAGATGCGCTTCTGGTCGTCGACGGAGATGCCGATCCCGTGGTCGCGGACGCGCAGGGCTGCGCGATCGTCCGCCGCGTCGATGGCGATCTCGACGGGCTTCCCGCTCCCGAACTTGACGGCGTTCGAGACGAGGTGGGTGACGACGGCCTCCAGGCGATCGCGATCCCAGGTACCGATGACCGGAGCCGTGACCGTGAGGGCCACCTCGGACCCGGAGCGGCGGATCGCGTCCTGCGCTCGCCCCAGGACGCCGCGCGCGAGCTCGCCCAGGTCGATCCTGGTGGGGGCGAGCTTCAAACGCCCGGAGGTGATCCTGCCGATGTCGATGATGTTCTCGATGAGGGCGCTCAGCCGACCAACCTGTCCTGCGATCTTCTCGAACCTCGACTGGACCCTCTCGTCCGAGACGGTCGCGTCCGGATTGGACTTCGTGAGTCGCCGCAGGCTCGAAATCTGAAGTTCGAGAGCCGTGAGCGGGGTCTTCAGCTCGTGGGAGGCGATGGCGAGGAACTGGTCGCGAGCCTGGACGGCCTCGTTGAGCTGCCGTTCACGCTCGGTTGCCTCGCGGGCTCGCTGGAGGGCTTCCTCCGCGCGCTTCCGTTCGGTGATGTCGGTGGCCACGCAGCAGACGCCGTAGGCGACGTCGCTCGCGTCGAGGAGCGGGAACTTGAGCGAGATGTAGGTGTGGGCTCCGTCGCTCGCAGGGATGGTCTCCTCCAGCTCCCGTGGTGCCCTCGCCTCCACGACCTGGAGGTCGTCGCCGCGCAGCGTCGTGGCCGCCGCGGGAGGCAGCACCTCCTCGTCCAGCTTGCCGATGACCCGCTCGCGGCTCAGGCCAAACACCTTCTCGAACTGCCGGTTGACGAACAGGTATCGGCCCTCGGCGTCCTTCAGGTAGATGACCGCGGTCGTCGCGTCGAGGATGGTCCGGAGCTGTTCACGCGATCGATCTATCTCCGCGTTCTGCTGCGCCAGCGTCTCGCTGAGCCCGAGCAGCCGCGCGTTCGCCTGGTACGAGCGCAGCGTCATCTCGAACGGCGACAGGCTCTCGGCGAGGAACTGTGCCGCCATCGCGACGGGGGGGCGGTCGCCCGCGCCCTTCGCAGGCAGGGAGAGGAGGGCGTTGTGATGCGCGATCGCCAGCTCCAGGATGCCGATGCCCATGGTGGAGGCCTTGCGCCCGAGCTCGTAGGCGTGGGTGAGTGCCGCCTCACCCCCGCCGGAGACGTACTCCCGCAGCGCGGCGGCGTACTCCCGCGTCAGGGCTTCCGCCGGCGCTGGGCTATTCGTCCGGGTCATGCACCCATTTCTTCATCGTCACGATGGTCCCCGTGCCGATCGCCGACGCGAGCGTGAAGTCGTCCATCAGCCGCCTGGCGCCCGGCAAGCCGAGCCCGAGCCCCCCTGACGTCGAGTAACCGTCCTGCATCGCCTCCTCCACGTTCGATATACCGGGCTCGTCATCGCGGGCGACCACGACCACCCCGCGCCGGCCGCGCTCCTTCACGACCCCGAGGAGGACCTCTCCCGCTCCTGCGTGAACGACGATGTTGCGGGCGACCTCGGAGACCGCGGTCGCGATCGCCGCCGCGCCGGCTTCCCTCCTTCACGACCCCGAGGAGGACCTCTCCCGCTCCTGCGTGAACGACGATGTTGCGGGCGACCTCGGAGACCGCGGTCGCGATCGCCGCCGCGCCGGCTTCCCGGAAGCCCTCCCGCCCCGCCAGCTCGCGCGCGCACTGCCTGGCGATCGCGACGTCCGACTCCTCGCGGATCGGCACTCTGATCGGGCCTCGGGTCTCGCTCGGGCCTGCGTCCCGTGCCGATCGCCCGGGCCCGTCCTTCACGGCGTCGCTCCGAGGTACCGCGCGACGACGACGAGAGCGTCGTCCGACCCTCTGGCGTAGCGGGCGAAGATGGACTCCGCGAGCTCCTGTGGGCTGCCCCGCACGGCCACGCCAGCGAGGAACCCGCC
>MEMX01000039.1:0-13350 GCA_001768075.1 Anaeromyxobacter sp. RBG_16_69_14
CATCCGGCAGTCTGCCCATCCGGCCGCCAGTCTCGACGGCGGCGCGCGCGCCGTACCGCCGTCACACGCTATTCGGAACCACCGTTAGTGAAGACGAGCGGGCAGCTGCGGACTTTGGCGCAGGGAGCGCGGGTCACTAGCATCGACTACGATTCGGCTGGGCTGCCTTGGCAGGTTACGGATCCGGCAGGGCGTCAGGTTCAGTTCCATTACGACGCCGCAGGCCGAGTCCTCTCGCAGACGCTGCCCGGTGGTCGGGCGGTGGGGATGAGCTACGATCGCAGTGGTAACTTGAACTCGCTCTCACCTCCGGGGCAACCCGCTCACGGGTTCGCGAGCGACTCCATGGAGCGACTCGCAACCTACGCGCCACCTCCCGTCCTTGGCGCCGGCTCCACCACCTACAGCTACGACCTCGATGGCGCTCTCTCGCGGGTGCTGCTGCCGGACTCGACGACAATCGTGCCGGCCTACGACGCGACGGGACGGCTCGCGACGGTGACCACCGCGCGCGGTGTCTCTGGCGTCGGCTACGACACCGCCGGACGAGTCCAGTCGCTCGGGACCCCGGAGGGCAACTGGCTCGCCTTCGGCTACGACGGCTTCCTGCCGACCTCCGAGACCGCCACGGGGTTTGCGCCAGGGCTCGTCTCGCGGACGTTCGACAACGACTTCCGCGTGTCGGGGATCTCGGTGAACGGGACGGCCGTCGCGTCGTTCCAGTACGACGCCGACAGCCTCCTCACGAAGGCGGGTGCGCTCTCGATCCCGCGCGACGCCACGACGGGCAGGGTGAGCAGCACGACCGTGGGCGCGGTGACGACCACTCCCGGCTACAGCGCCTACGGTGAACTCGCGTCGGTGAGCGCGTCGTCGAACGGGTCGGTGGTCTACCCCTACACGCTCACCCGTGATGTCGCCGGCCGCATCTCGGGCAAGACCGAGACGTTGCAGGGCGCGACGAGCACGTACGTCTACGGTCACGACGACGCAGGCCGGCTTGCGAGCGTCACGAAGGACGGGACGCTCGTCGAGCGCTACTGGTACGATGACAACGGGAACCGGCTGTCGGGCTCCAACTCCACCGGCAGCGCCAGCGGCACCTACGACGCCCAGGACCGGATGACCGCCTACGGGGCCGCCTCGTACACCTACGGCCCCTCGGGCGACCTGCGGACCAAGACGGCGGGCGGGCAGACGTACTCCTACGACTCGCTCGGGAACCTGATGGGTGTCTGGCTGCCGGATGGGCGGGTCATCGAGTATGTGGTCGACGCCTTGAATCGGCGGGTTGGCAAGAAGGTGAACGGGACGCTGACCGAGGGCTTCCTTTACGACGGCAAGCTCCGCCCTATCGCCTGGCTCGACGCCACCGGCGCCGTGAAGGCCACCTTCGTCTACGGCCTCCACGTCAACGTCCCGGAGTACATGACCACGAGCGCGGGGACGTTCCGCATCCTCCACGACCACCTGGGCTCGCCGAGGCTGGTCGTGGACGCGACGAGCGGCGCGGTCGTGCAGAGGATGGACTACGACTCGTTCGGGCAGGTGCTTTCGGACAGCAGCCCTGGCTTCCAGCCGTTCGGGTTCGCGGGCGGGCTCTACGACAGGGACACGGGCTTGGTGAGGTTCGGGGCCAGGGACTATGACCCCAGTGTCGGGAGATGGACGAACAAGGACCCGATACGGTTCAGCGGCGGGTTGAACCTGTACGAGTACGTAGCGAATGACCCGATCAACCTCACCGATCCGACAGGCAGGGCCGCGATCATCATCAACATGGGCTCGGGCCCCGTGACCTCGTCGCACACCAGTCCGAGTGGCGGCCGGACCGTATTCCCAATCCCGCCAGGAGGATGGTCCGGTTCAACGACGCACGATCCAGACACGCTGATCTTCGGGGACGGGACTGTCGTGAAGCTTCCGGACGGCAACATCGTTGTGATCACCGACACGAGCGCACTCGACACGTTCGAACCTTCAGACCTGGATCTCGTTAGCCCGCTGAGTCAACTCCTCGGGCTTGGGCCGAGGCCAATTCTCGCCCCTGAGGGTGAGTTCGGTCCCTTCCGGAATCCCGACGGCAGCCCCTATCCGTTCCCGAAGAAGTGTCCTTGACGGAGCGGCGACGAGCGCGCGAGAGGGTCACATGCGCCGAGCGGTAGACTGGAGCGCTAATGCACTTCCGGTGCTGCTTGCGCTGCTCTTGGTGTGGAGGTCTGCCATCGGGAAGGACCGGCTCGCCACGATCTGGATTGCCATACTCCTCACGGCGGCGTGGCTGACGGTGAGGATTCTGCTCGGGCGTTCAAGGGCGGGTATCTCGCCCAGGCGGCCATGGCAGGTCTCGCAGGTGATCGGGTTGGCCGTAGGTAGGGCCGTTCGCCAGGGCGACCATCGCGCAGCTCGCGTCGTAGCGCTGTTCCACCACGGCCCCTCTCTTCTCGATGCGGACGAGGTTGTGCGCCGCCTCACCCTGGGCAAGGCCGGAGTGCGAGTCGATGTTCTCGTCGAAGGCGAGCCAGTGGCCCTTGAACAGGACGAAGCTGCCCTGGTCGCGGTGGGCGTGGCTCTGCGTGTAGGGCCCGCAGATCAGGTTCGAGTAAGTGGCGTCGGTGGTCCAGGCCGACCGTACGGAGAGCTGTCCGGTGCCGCTGCCCCAGTGGGCGGTGGGGAGGCGGCTCAGGGGTTGCGCGGGCAGATCGGACTGATCGTAGAGGAAGTCGGCCCAGGCCTCGAACCCGTTCGCCATCTCTCAAGGACCAGCGACTTTACCGCGTCGAGGGGGAACGGCGACGCGCTTGACTTGCATCCCCAAATGTATACCATTCTGGGATGCCTGGCGCGAGGCTCTACTGGACGCTCGTCTTCACAGATGACAGCCTCGGGCACCTCGCCGGGCGTGGAATCGATGCGGATGACGTTGCAGATGCTGTCTTCGGCCGGCACGGACCAGTTCGGGCACGGCACGGTGGGCGTGGCAAGAACGAGCGATGGTTCGTCGTGGCACCACTTGCCGAGGGCGAACTGCTCACCTGCGTTCTGCGCGCGGCCAAACCGCGCGATCTTGAAGCCGAAGGAGCCTTCGTGGTCCCACCGAGGGGATTGCCGGAGGATCCGACGTTGTTTACCGAATCCATGCGCCTGTGCGTCAGCGCGCGCGTCTCCGACGACGACGAAGCACGCAGCTACCGCGCCTGGCGCCGCAGCAAGGGAGGACGATGATGAGTGCCAAGAAGAGCAAGATCCCAAAGTTTCGGAGCGACCGGGCGGAGCGCGCGTTCTGGAGCAAGCACAGCATCGAGGAGTTCGGCGATCTGCAGGACCTCGACGTCGAGATCCGACCCACGCGAACCGAACAGATCGCCCTCCGCCTCTCCAAAGAAGATCTGACGGTGCTCCGGGCCCTCGCAAGGAAGCGAGGTATCGGTCACACGACGCTCGCTCGGAGTGTCCTCGAACAGTGGCTGGAGAAGAAGCATGTCTCGTAAGGCACGATCACTTCTGCGAGGTGGAAGAAGTCGGTCGCCGCGGTCGAACCCAAAATGAGCCTTCAAGAAGGTAGCTGACGGACCGCGGGTGAAGCCAGGCGTCAGGCAACCGCGACGTGGTCCGCGAGCCTCGTGAGCCTCAGCCGGCGAGCACGCGCAGCACGCGCCACATCGTCGGCAACTCGCGCAGCGCGCCGCCGAGCCTCGGCTTCGCAGCGCGCGGACCGCCGCATAGAGATGACGGCACGGCCGCTGCAGCCCGCTAGGAGGCCGGAGGACCACGCTGGCCGGCGACGCGTGGCCTGCGGCCAGCTCCGGAACGAGCCCGACGCCGCAGCCGGCGGCGACAGCTGGCGCCTGGGCAGCGGGACCCCGCGCTCGCGCGCATGTCCCGTGGCAGCCAGCGCACACCCTCACACGGCGGCAGGCGAGCGCAGCGTCAAGGAAGCGATGCTCAACCAGTCCGGCGTCTGGCCGTCCTGGAGGAACTCGACGTGGCAAAGCGCCTGGACCTGATCACGGGGGAGATCGCGAGCTTCGTCCACATGCTCTCGCAGGGACCTTCGCCCAGCGCGTGATGCGCGGCCTGGCCGCGTAGCTGAGCTGATCGCCACCGCCACTGTCACCTTCCGCGTCCCGTCAGGTGCCAGAATACGATCGGGAGAAAAGGCCCAACATTTTCGGACCTTGCATCGTCGCTCGCGGCCGGATGCGGGCCCGTCTGACCTCGGGTTTCGGCACGGTGGCTCGCCATGAGCACCGCGCCACTGCAGTTCTTGCTGATGCTCTTCGCCGGCTGGGTCAACCGGCGCCAGCTCGACGTGGTCGACTATCTCAAGGAGGAGAACCGCGTGCTCCGCGAGCACCTGGGCGGCGGGAGGCTGCGGTTCACCGACGAGCAGCGCCGCCGCCTCGCGGTGAAGGCCCGCGTGCTGGGCCGACGGGCGCTGGACGGGATCGCCGGGCTTGTGACGCCCGACACGATTCTTCGCTGGTACCGGGAGCTCATCGCAGCCAAGTACGACGGTGCTGCTCGGCGCGGGGCTGGTCGTCCTGACAGCGGCGACCAGTTGATGTGAGTCTCCAGCGTCACCGTCGCCGCTGTGAGCTGATGTCCGGCGCCTTGCGGCGCCTCAAGCGGAGGGGAGAACGCTCCCCCCGCACCCCCCATCTCGAGCGTCAGTTCATGTGGCATGCGCACGTATCGCTTGCGATACGCGGTCTTGCGTGCCGCCCGACAGCATCCACCCACCGATCGGTGCCAGCGCACCGCGATTTGGGTGCTGCAACTGGTTTTCGGTCGCCCACGCGGCATGCCGACGCCTTCCGCGCCTCGTGACGGCGGCTCAGGTCACCCTCTCCTGAGCACGCGACTCCGCACGCGCGTCGGCGTGCCAGCCATGCCCTACCCGGCCATGCCGGCTATAATCGCCTCCCGAGGCCCGCCATGGACGAGAAGGCTCTGCTCGAGCGCATAGCCTACGACCCGAAGATCTTCGGCGGCAAGCCGATCATCCGGGGACACCGGCTCGCCGTCGAGCACGTGCTCGGCATGCTCGCCGCTGGCGACACGATCGAGACCGTGCGCTCCGGCTACGCCTGGCTGGAGCGCGAGGACGTCCTCGCTTGCCTCGCCTACGCGAAGCGCCTGGTGGCCCACGAGCGGGTCGAGCCCTTCCTCGTCCCGACGGGAACGTGAAGATCCTCCTCGACTCCTGCGTCTGGGGCGGCGCGGTCGGAACGCTCCGCGCCGCCAGCATGACCTGATCTGGTCCGGCGACTGGCCGGCCGACCCTGGCGACGAGGAGATCCTGGGCCACGCTCTTGCCGAGGGTCGCGTCCTCACGCTCGACAAGGACTTCGGCGAGCTCGCCATCGTCCGCGAGTTGCCCCACGCCGGCATCCTGCGCCTGGTTGGCTTGTCCGCGCTGCAGCAGGCCGAGGTCACCCTGCGGGTGATCCAGGCACATGGCAGCTCTCGGCGATCCTGGACGAAAAGGCCCGCTGGCCGGAGCGTCCGGAGGACCGCGACCTCCTGTACTTCCTGTCGCAGTCGTTCCAGGCGCGCCTCGCGAAGGAACTGCCCTCGGAGCGCGAGGCCGCAGACGGCGAGCAGCGCGAACTGGCCCACCGTGCCAAGGCGCTGCTCCGGGATCTGGCGGCCCTCTCGCTCGAGATCGCGCAGATGGTGGTCGCCGGCGAGAGCGACGGGCAACCCCTCCCTGGCTGGCTCCAGCCCGGGATCGATCTCCTCCAGCGCGTGCCGGACTTTCCGGCGGACGGACCCCTCCTCATCATCACCGACGGATACTGTGATCGGCTGCAGGTGAAGCGTGAGCATGCCTTTCTCGTGCCACGGGGCCGGTCACTGCCGTTCGCGCCAAGGGGACCGGTGTTCCGGATCTCGTGACCTGATCGGTTCATCCCCCCCTGCGCGTCAACTGAGCGTCACCCCGCCGCGCACGCCTGGGCGAGTCGGGCGAATCCGGTCGCGAGCGCGGCGACGACCTGCGGCGCCGTGATGCCACCCTCCCCATCGAGCTGCGCGCGCGAAAACACGTACGCCCCGCCATCGATCACCTGCATGCTCATCGTGCGCAACACCTCGAGCAACTGCGCGTGCGCGTGCAGCGCACCGCCCGGCGACGCGCTGACGAGGAGCACCGGCTTGCCGATCGGCTCGAGCGCCGAGACCAGCCAATCGAGCGCGTTCTTCAGCGATCCCGGCATACCGTGCGCGTACTCCGGGCTCGAGATCGCCAGCGCATCGACTGCCCCGATCTGGGCTCGCAACGCCGAGACCGGCTCCGGAATCGGCTCCACGTCGAGATCTGGGGTGAAGTGCGGCAGTCCACCAAGGCCGTCGTAGATGGTGAGCTCGGTGCCTGCCGGCGCCACTCTGCTCGCGGCCCGCAGGAGGGCCGCATTCGACGACGTCGCGCGCAGACTCCCGGCGATCGCCAGCACTCTCATCGAATTCCACCCGCGCGGGGGAGCATCGTCATGCGCTAGAACCTTGGACCTTCGAGGTCACGTAGAGGTGATCGCGCGCGATTACATGGCGAGCTTTCTGTGCGAACGCCACTCCGGTCACACGTTCGCGGGTCCTCATCGCCCGCCGGCCACATCGGCTACCTCACCGAGGCGCCTCGTTCGGCCAGACAAGGAATATTGGCCCCCAGATCGCGAGACAGGAGCAGGATGTCGGCGAACACGCACAGCCAGGTCGCCCCGCGCCGGTCGGCGCGCGCTAACCAGGGCAAGGTTCCCACGAATGGCTCGCCGCTCCAGACCAAACCGCTTCGAGAAGGAGCTCGAGGCGCTCCGCCCCGCGCTCGCCCACCCGGACAGCCCTGCTTCCCACGCGATCCTTCGGACCGCGCTGAATCGCTCCGGGTCCTTCGTGGCCGCGAAGGCGGCTGCTGCCATTCGAGAGCACCTGCCCGGCGGGTTCGAGGAGGATCTCAAGGCCGCCTTCGAGCGCTTCATGAAGGACTCCGTCAAGACCGACCCGGGCTGCAAGGCCAAGCTGGCTGCGCTCGAGGCGCTGGACTACCTGGAAAGCCTCGACCCCGCCCCGTTCTTGACGGCGCTCCGCTATTTCCAGAAGGAACCTGGCTGGGGATCGGAGGTTGACACCGCGTGGGGGCTACGCGCCCGTGGCGCGCTGGGGCTGGCGCGTCAGGGCCACGTCGATTTCCTGCTGCTCATGGCAGACCTCCTCGTGGATCCCGAGGCTCCGGTTCGTGAGGCTGCGGCTGATGCGATTGCCCACCGCGGGAATCCGGCCGGCGCCGGGCTGCTTCAGCTCAAGTTGCGTGTAGGGGACCCGCAGCCGCTGGTCATCCTGGCCTGCATGAGCGGCCTCATCTCGCTCGTGCCGGACTGGGGCGTGGCCACGGTCACCGCCCATCTCCAGGCCGAGAGCGAGGAACTCTGCGAGGTCGCCGCGCTCGCGCTGGGGCAATCGCGGCGGGAGGAAGCGCTGGACGAATTGCTCTCGACACTCTCGATCGAGGTGTCCCCTCGCCGCCGGTCGATGCTGCTTCGAGCGTTGGGGCTGCATCGAAGCGACCGCGCCCTGGAGGCGGTGCTGCAGGTCGTCGCCACGGGCTCCCGCGCCGACGCAATGCTCGCCGTCGAATCGCTCGCCGCGCGCAGTCTCGAGTCGGGCCTGATGGAGCGCGTCCGTGAAGCCGCAGCGCGCAACGCAAAGGTTGACCTGACCGAGGCGCTTCGCGGGGTGTTCACCGAGCGCGGTTGACCGGCACTGCTCCGCGTCCCACGCTCATCGCAGTTCAGGCCACGTGATTCATCACCCAAAGTGCCTCAGGCAGGCCCTTTCATGACACCTCCATCTCACTTGCCTCGCACCGGCGTGGTTCCACCCAGCCGCTCCATCTCGGACACCACCGCGTCGAGTTCCCCCACGACCGCACCTACCCGACCTGTCTTGGGATAGGTCTCGACGAGTGCGCGGTAGTACCAGAGCGACTCCGTGCCCCCCGTGAAGCGCGACCAGAGCCCTGGGCCGTCCTTCCGTAGATCAGCGACGATGGCGCGGGCGTTGTCGAGCTTGTCGGCGGCGGATACGAGCAGGATGTGCTCCCCCTCCTGCGCCAGGCGTGCGAGGTAGGCCTCCTTGCGCACCCGCCATGCCGGCTTCTTCGCCTCGAACGTGTCGGTGCAACCCTCCACGATCTCGGCGACGCGATCGCCAAACTCTTTCCGGATCGCCTCGAGGGTCGGACGGCCGCCCTGGTCCTCGGCTGCGTCGTGCAAGAGCCCGGCGATGGCTTGGTCCTCGTCGCCTCCGAAGTGCAGGACCGCGGCCGCGGTGCCGAGCAGGTGCGTCATGTACGGCACCTTCGACCCCTTCCGCTCCTGCGCTCCGTGAAGCCGGAATGCCTCCGCCATCGCCCTGGCGAACCTCGGGGTCAGCTGCGCTGGGTGCATCGCTTCTCCTCCTGTCCTTGTCCCGGTTGATGGGAGTCCGGCGGCTCCCTTCTCGAGTCGGCTCGCCACGACACGCATGGCCATGCGTGATGGCTGTCAGATCGCGAGCGTGTCCGTGCCCACACTACCCTCCCACCATGCCTCGCTACCTCCCTTGGAGAAACCGCCGCAACCGCAGTCGGGCTCGGTACGCCGCGCCGCCCGAATGGGATCCTCCCGTATGCGCCTATGTTCGCAACTTGATGATCGCGCTCGAGGGCAAGATCGAGGACCACCCCTGAGGAGGCGGTTGAACCGTGTTCGGGTTTCACGGTCACGAGCCCCGATCCGACGAGGCGGCTCGCGGGTGCAAGGGCCCGCGAAACGTCAGGGCGCGGGTTGGCGATCGCGAAGGCCACGAGGTCGTCGCTGGTCGCTTCGCCAGCGCAGGGGAGGTTCGTGACGACGTTCTGGAACGCGCGATGGGAATGAACGGCGAGCACGAACTGGAGGACGGCCAGTTCCGTCGGCTGGAGTCCGAGCGCTGCCGACAGGATGCCGAGGTTCCTGCCGACCGGCGACGGAGGTACGGGCACGCGCAGCAGCTTCCCTCCGGCTTGTCTGAGGAAGGCACGAACCGCTGCGGCCTGCTTGCGAGTCCCCTTCTGCGTCCGGGGCCGGACCGGGTCGAGACCGATCGCCCTCGACGCGAGGGGAGGAACGCGGATCGCGTCGTCCTCGTAGGAGAACCCTGTCCCCACGCTCTGGGTCACGAATGACGCCGGCCGCGTCGACCCGGCCTTCCTGCGGCGCTTCACTTTCTCCATCGAGTTCAGGCCGCTCGGCGAGCTGCAGCGGCAGCGCGTCCTCGCGCGGAATGCCGGCGCGGAGAAGGGGCTCGCCCCACACGCGCTCGAGTCGCTGGCCGGACGCTACGAGGTCTCCGCCGCCGAGATCGCCACGGCAGCACAGGCGGCGCGCCTCGTGGGCGCGGCTCGGTCGAAGGTGCGACCATGGACCGGTTCCTGCGCGCCGCCTTGCGCCTGGGCGGCAGGCGGAAGCCTGCCCCTCAGCGCGCGTCCGCAGAAGGGAGCTACCGCCTCGACGCCCTCAGGGCCTCGGTCGATCTCTCGTCTCTCGTCGAGCGGCTCGCGACATTCACTCCTGGCAATGGCCCCGGCCTATCCCTCTGTCTCCACGGTCCTCCCGGCACCGGCAAGACCGAGCTCGTCTACCACCTGGCAGCCCGGATGGGGCGGAGGGTCCTGGCGAAGCGGGTCTCGGACCTGGAGAGCTGCTGGGTGGGCGCGACCGAGGCAAACATCGCGCGCGCCTTCGACGAGGCGGAGGCAGAGGACGCCATCCTGCTGCTCGACGAGGCCGACACATTTCTGCGGGACCGTCGGGGCGCCCTCATGCAGTGGGAGCTGTCCATGACGAACGAACTCCTGCAGCAGCTCGAGGCCTTCCGCGGGCTCGTCGCGTGCACCACGAACCTCATGGATGAGCTCGACGAGGCCCTCCTCAGGCGCTTCGCCGTGAAGGTCGAGTTCTTCCACGCCTCGAAGGAGGGCGCGCTCGCCCTCCTCGCACCCCTCCTTGTCGCGCCGCTCGATGGGACCGAGCGAGCGCTGGTGGCCGAGCGCCTGGCGCCGCTCACGCGCCTCGGCCCCGGTGACTTCGCCGTCGTGGCGCGCCGCGTGAGGCTGCTCGGGTCCACGCCGACGGCGCACGACCTCGTCGCGGCGCTCGAGGCGGAGGTGGCCGCGAAGCGCGGACCTTCTCGAGCCGTCGGGTTCCAGCGCGGGCATGGCGTGTGACGGCCGGCTATGAACCTCAGCGCTTCAGCCGGGGTAGCCGTGAGATGAGGACGGACCACGCGCTCACCGTGGGTACCGAACGGGAGGCGCCGAGGAACCCATGCAAGAAGGTCGACTCGAGGCGATCTGGGTGAAGCGGGAGCGTCTCGGGCCCATGGACGCGGTCGACCGCGCCACGCTCGTGGCGGGAAGGGGCCTCGTCGGCAACGCGAATCAGGGCGGACGTCGACAGGTCGCCATCGTCGAGCGCGAGACCTGGGACCGCCTCATGCGGCTGCTCGAGGCGGACCTCGACCCTTCGGCGCGGAGGGCCAACCTCCTCGTGAGCGGCGTGCGCCTGCAGGAGAGCCGGGGGCAGGTTCTGCACGTGGGGGGATGCCAGATCCGGATCGGCGGCGAGCTCACGCCCTGCGAGCGCATGGACGAGGCGCTGCCAGGACTCCAGGAGGCGATGCGCCCGGACTGGGGAGGCGGCGCCTTCGGCGAGGTGCTCGACTCGGGAGAGATCCACGTCGGGGATCCCGTGCGGCTCGACGAGACGTGACTCACAGCGGCGACCAGCTGATGTGATTCTCCAGCGGCACCGCCGCCGCTGTGAGCTGATGTCCGGCGCCTTGCGGCGCCTCGAGCGGAGGGGAGAACTCTCCCCCCGCGCCCCCCATCTCGAGCGTCAGTTCATGTGGCATGCGCTATCACTCGCCGAACGGCCCGACGTTTCGGCGGATGAACTCCGCCAGCTCCGACTTGGGCATCGCGCCCTCGGCGACCCTCAGTACATGATCGCCCAGTTCCTCCGGATCGGCTTCCAGCCAAAGACCGTTCAGCCCGAGGAATGCGATCGCCAACGCCAACCCGGCGCGCTTGTTCCCGTCCACGAACGGGTGATTCCGCGCCAGGTGGAAGAGATAGGCGGCCGTCATCTCGGGAAGGCTGCCGTGGAGGTATTCGCCCCCGAAGGTTGCCCGCGGCGCCGCCAGGGCCGACTCGAGTAGCCCGAGGTCGCGCACGCCAGTCGAGCCGCCGTATCGGCCGATCTGATCGGCGTGGAGCGCCAAGACCTCGTCCAGCGTCAGGAACGCCAGCCGCTTGCGGCCTTTCACTCGGCGAGCCGCTTGAAGGTGCCGGCATACAGGCCGTGCGCCCGCTCCATCACCTTGCGAAGCCGCTCGGTGCGCCGGGCTGCGCGAATCGGAGAGATGACGATGACCTCGCCATCGGTGGAGACCTCGAGGGGCGTGCTGGCGTCGATGCCCGTGACCTCGAGCAGCTCGCGGTCGAGGACCAGGGCTAGACTGTTGCCGGTGCGGGTGAGCTTCTTCCTCATGGTAAGGACATCATACCCATTTCGTACGTACACGACCCAATGCCCCGCAGGCGCACGCGACGACGACCTCCACCTCCACCCGCGGGTGGCGCTCGCGATAGGTGGGCAACATCGGAGTAATGACGAAGGGCACCGCCATCCGCGGGGCCGACAGCCGCAGCCGACCCACCGCCTCTCCGGGCTGGGCTGACACGTTGGCGAGCGCCGTCAGCGCCTGGCCGAGCCCAGGGCCGGCCGTCTCCACGAGGCGCCTTCCCGGGTCGGTCAACGACACACTCCGCGTCGTTCGGGCCAGGAGCACCACGCGGAGCTTGTCCTCGAGCTGCCGGACCGCGTGGCTTACCGCGGACCGCGTGATGCCGAGCTCGCGAGCCGCGCTGCTGAAGCTGCGCAGCCGGGCCACGACGAGGAATGCCTGGAGCTGCTGGAAGGGGGCGCTGTTCATGGCCTCCACTCATCGAGCGGGCCCACGCAATTGTCAACCGGCGCTCACCAGACCGTGTGCTCTCGGCCACCTAGTCGAACATCCCGTGCGCGCCTAGATTCGTTCGCGTCGCCTACTGAAGCCGCCCATGCCGGGCAGCCGGAATTTGCAGGCGTACCTCAGTCCCAAAGAGAACGGAGTCACATCGTCATGAAGCACATCACCATCGGCGGACTCGACGTCTCCCGCATCGGACTCGGTGCCATGTCGATGTCCGGCTACTACAACGTCGGGGAGGGCAGCGACGCGGAGTCGATTCGCGCCATCCACCGGGCGCTGGACCTGGGCGTCACCCACCTCGACACCGCCGAGATCTACGGCCCCTTCCTGAACGAGGAGCTGGTCGGCCGAGCCCTCAAGGGTCACCGCAACCA
Organism: Anaeromyxobacter sp. RBG_16_69_14; assembly: GCA_001768075.1. Taxonomy (GTDB): domain Bacteria; phylum Myxococcota; class Myxococcia; order Myxococcales; family Anaeromyxobacteraceae; genus Anaeromyxobacter_A. Next base: position 12,429 of record MEMX01000039.1, read on the forward strand.
GGTCGTGCTGGCGACGAAGTTCGGCCTCGTCTCGCATGCCGGTGGCGGCCCCGGCGTCCTCGACAGCAGCCCGGCGAACGTCCGCGCGGCGGTTGAGGGTTCCCTGAGGCGGCTCGGCACCGACCACATCGACCTCTACTACCAGCACCGGGTCGACCCGAAGACGCCCGTCGAGGACACGGTCGGCACCCTGGCCAAGCTCGTCGCCGAGGGCAAGGTCCGCCACATCGGCCTCTCGGAGGCCAGCCCCGCCACCATCCGGCGCGCCCACGCCGTACACCCGGTCACCGCGCTCCAGACGGAGTATTCCCTGTGGTCCCGTGACCCGGAGACCACGCTGCTGCCCGTGCTGCGCGAGCTCGGCATCGGCTTCGTCCCCTACTCCCCGCTCGGCCACGGCTTCCTCACCGGCAAGATCCGCTCGAACGACGAGCTCGCTGCCGACGACTGGCGCAAGACCAACCCTCGCTTCACGGGCGAGAACCTCCGTCGCAACCTGCGCATCGTCGATGAGGTCGGGGCCGTCGCCGCCGAGGCCGGCGCGACGCCCGCACAGGTTGCGCTGGAGTGGCTCCTCGCGCAGGGCAACGACATCGCCCCGATTCTCGGTACCAAGCGGGTCGCTCGCGTCGAGGAGAACACGGCCGCCGACTGCACCGCGAGGTCGCGGTCGTCTACTACTCTCGCACGGGCCACTCGGGGGCCGTGGCCCGCAAGATCGCACGCACGTTCAACGCCTGACGAGCGGGGCGCAGGCCATCGCCGCAGGCGGGGGCCACACCTGCGCGCTAGTGAATGGCGGCGTCCAGTGCTGGGGGGACAACTACGATGGCCAGCTCGGGAACAACTCCACCACGAACAGCTCCGTGCCGCTCCAGGTGACTGCGTTATCGCTATAGGGGGTAGTGGGCGCCTCCATGGT
>MEMX01000039.1:13483-22153 GCA_001768075.1 Anaeromyxobacter sp. RBG_16_69_14
GGGCGCGCCGGCCTGCGCCCGATTGTCTCCCCCTGATCCGCGTCGCGAGCGCGCCGGCGCTGTGGGCGACGCGCTCGCTATAGCCGCTCCGCGCTCAGCACGAGGTTCATGATCGTCCCCTGGTGGCCGAGATCACGCGGGATACAAACCACTGTGAAGATCGCGTTCGTCGGAGCGTTGGGGGCCACGAAGTACGCGACGGTCGCGCTCGTCGTCCAGCCCAAGTGCGCCTGCACCGCGTTCTGAGACCCCTCGGTCCCTCCCCCGCCCAGGTGCTTCATTTCGGAGTCCGCATTCGCCTGAATGAAGTAGTAGAACCCGTTGTGGAACAGGTCCTGCTGCGGCGTCGTGGGTGTCGCCCGATGTTGGAAGGTCAAGGTGACCTTGACCTTCTGGTTCGGAGCGATGTTGTCGAGCGAGACGGATGGATTCGTCAGCGGGTGCGCGACGAAGTCGAAGTCGACGAAGCCGTCGAGTGTATAGACGGTGCCAGACGGAATTTGAATAATAGCCATGAAAATCCTCGATTGCTATGGGTTATGTGTCAAGTGCACCCGGTCAAGCGACGGATTGACGAAGACGTCGCTAGCTAGCGTGATCTCCCGGGTTATGAGGCAACTTTCTGCCCTGTCGTTTGCGGGCTAGGTCCTGTACCCACCCGCGAGTATCCATGTCGTGTTCCTCCTTCACGACGACAGGTTAAGGACGCGCCGACCCACAGTCCTTGGGGCGGGCTTACGATGGGCTTACGGTTTCATGAGCTTTGGCGGCGGCCAGCCTGAGATCCACCTGACGGCGGTCTGGAGATCCACTCCGACGGCGTGACCGCCGCGACACGGTCGGCGTTGGCGCTGGCTGCAGCCGTCCCACCTCGGCGAGGGTCGAGGGATGGGGACCGGGGACGGGGCTCAGCGCAGACGGTGCTGCGAGTGCCGGGCGTGGTACCGCCCGCATCCATCGACAGCGAAGATGCAGAAGACCTGCTCGGCGGAATGTCGCTCGCGGCGGCATGCACGGCAAGCGAAGGCACGCCGTGGCGCGGCACCGGGGGAGTTCCGAGCTGCCGAGCGCGAGTGCCAGCGGCGGCGCCGGGCACAGCGGGAATCGGCCACGGGGGCAGGCGCGGGGCCGCCGCTGTCACGCGCCGGCCTCGGCGCGGAAGTGGCTGCCAGGATTGAGGAAATCATCAACAAGTTGGGACACGCCGACCGGTTGTCACGCGCCGGGCTCCGCCGTCGGATCCGTCGCCTTTTCGCTGAGGCGACGGCATTTCAGCAGTCGGCAGTTGGGACATGAACGGGCGATGTCACGCGCCGGGTTCGGTCGAGATTCGCCTGGCGGGGAGCGGAGATGAGCCCCTTCCGGTGGGACACCGTCACGCGCCGATCTGGCCAACAACGAGCGATCGGGCGCACGGTGCCGGGCCGTGAAGAGCTCGGAGACATCGACGTTCGCGGTGGCGCCGGCCGAGTTGGGGGAAGCGCTCTCGGCGGTGCGGCTGTGCTGGCCGCAGGCGCAGCATGAAATGCAGCTGTCGCTGGCGAGGCTAGGGCAGCTGACGCCCGTGCAAGTGTACCGCGCGGGCAAGGGCCTCGAGGTCTTCGACGGCTTCAAGCGCGTGCGTGCCGCCCGTGAGCTTTCGTGGCCGACGGTGCGGGCGGAGGCACACGCGCTCGACGCGGCGGGCGCCAAGGTCCGGCTCTGGCGCTGCAACGCGGGAGCGGGGCTGTCCGAGCTCGAGGAAGCCTGGCTGGTGCGGTCCCTGTACCGCGAGGAGGAGCTCACTCAGCCGCAGATCGGGATTCTGCTCGGTCGCCACAGTTTGATACAGGAGGAGAACATGAACCGTCGTGTCAAGCTCGCACTACCCCTCGCCGGCGTCTTCGCACTGGCCGGGGTGCAGTGCGCGACCACGCAGAGAGAAGCGAGCGACAGCGCGAACCCGGCCACTCGCCAGGCGGCGGCCGCCCAGCAGCGCTCCGAGGAGGCGTTGAAGCGCGCGCAAGAGGCCCAGCAGATCGCCTCGGAACAAACGCGGAAGGCGGAGGCGGCGCAAGGACAGGTCAGGCTGGATCAGGAGAGGCTGGCGAGGGATCAGCGGATCGCGAGGCAGGAACAGGCGAAGGCGGAGCAGTTGCAGACGCAGGCGCGGCAGGAGAGCGATCGAGCTGCCCGGGAAACGCGACAGCAGCAGAGGCAGGCTGGCGGCGCACTCGCCCGGCAGACGCGGCAGTCCGCTCGCGGGCAGCAGATGGCGGCCGGGCTCATCACGGAGGTCCGTCCCGATGAGGTCGTGGTCCAGCCTCCCACCGGAGACGCGATGAGGTTCCGGATCGGCGAGCAGACCCAGGTTCGTCCAACCGAGCGCTCTCGCCGCCCGCAGGCGCTTGAAGCCGTCGACGATCTCCAGCTTGCCCTGCTCCGCCGCGAACACGGTGATGGAGGAGAGCTGCCCCACCGTCGAAAGCGACTGCTGCATGCGCACCAGCGCCCCGGCCTCGCACAGCCGCAACGCAGCGAGCCGCTCGCCGAGCGTCTCGACCCGCACCAAGCGCTCCGTGGGCTCGCTCTGCTGCACGGCGAGGGACTGAAGCAGACCGTCGGCGGCAAGGCGAGGCTGGTCCGTGACAGGCCGTCCCAAAAAACAACCGCGTTTCCCTCTCTCCCAAGGCGTTGATGGGTCGAGGGTGGCCCGTGACAGTCGGCATTCACGGCCCCCGCGCCAACCCAGCGGACCGCATCGAAACCCGCATCAATGCTGGCAAACGTCGCACGAGGCTGGCCCGTGACAGTGCCATCGTGCTGTCCCAGAATTCGAGCATCTCGGCCCTGAGCTGAGCGACTTTCCGCGCGGAGGGTGGCCCGTGACATGCCGCACGCTGGCCTCCTCGGCAGCGCCGCTGCCGTTCGCGCTCGTCCGCTCGCTGGCCCTGCAGGTCTCGCCGGCGCCGGGCACGCGCCACCTTGAGCCGCCGCCGCGCCCGGCACGCCCTCCCGCACACCCGCTGTGGCTTGCTCGCCGATGCTGCCGGCACGAACCACCGCCGGCACTCCGTGCAGCGCCTCGGGCTCCTGCCGCCTGGATCCATACCCGGACGGTCGCGCGCTCCCGCCCAGGCCGCGAACTCCCACCGCCGAGTGGATCACGATCCCGCCGCCAACCCGCGGCCGCGAACGGCGGCGTGTGGATCTCTACGACGCCGCGGGGTGGATCACGGTCAGGGCGCCGCTAAAGGTCGAGCTGCCGCTCCGCGCCCTGCGGGCACAACTCCCGGCTACGGCGCGACCCTCGACACCCGGGCCGGGCCCGTTCTCGCTCTCGGATGGGCCGGCGTTCGCCAGGCTCCTTTCCGGCGCGGGATTCGCCGGTGTCCGGATCGAGCCGCTCGATCTGCCCTTCCGCTGCGGCGACACGCCCGAGAATGCGGCGTCCTTCCTCCTTTGCTTCGGCCCCGCCGGAGCCGCCCTCCGCGAGGCCGGAGAGGAAGGGGAGCGGATTCGACCACGGGTGGAGCTCATCCTGCGCGAGGCCCTCGTCCCCTGGGCGGGCCCGGGCGGAGTCGACCTCCCGTCGTCGGCACTGCTCGTGACCGCTGCCGCGTCCTAGCCCCATGTCGTTCGCCAAGACCGCATCCGTCGCCAGCCGATCTGGCGAACCTTGTCCAGATGGACGCGTCGCTCCTGTCAGGCCTGCTCGCGGAACGGCTGGTAGTGGCAGCCGGTCGCGACGCAGAGCACGTGGGTCGTGGGGGCGGTGACGCCACCCGCGTCCGTGCCGGTCCCGCACCGCCGCACGCGGCGCAGAGGAGGAGCGAGGCGGTGACGCTGCAAAGATGCGTTAGGCGAGGGGCATCGGTCGGCTCCGAGCGAGGAGGGGGGCAATGTGGCCATCGTGCGTGGTTGGCCCCTCTGTCGCCCACGTGCGGGATGGCCAGGTGCCCACCTGAGTGCCTGGTGCCGGTGGTGCTCGGCGCGGGCTCGCCGCTGTGGAAGCCCGGGTCGGAGCGGCGCCTCCGGCTCCTCGAGGCGCGGCCCCTCGCTACCGGCGGCGTGATCCTGCGCTACGTGCCCGCGACCACCTGAGCGACGCGATCCCGGGCGCGATTCGCTCCCCCTCGCTCAGCTCCGGGTGGGTCGCGGGCGAGGCGAATCACGCTCGCCTCGGCACTCGCCGGTCCGAGCTCCTCGACAGCCTCGCGGAGCTCTCGAGAACGTCCTCATCACCCAAGGGCGCTGATCGGTCTCGGTCCAGTCGTCAAGCGCTGCTCGACGGTGCTGTCCGGAGGACGGACACCTGCGCTCCGGCCCTTCGGGTGACAGGGCCAGTGCTCCGGCTGCATTGCAGGGCTGACGGCTGCGGGGCAGCCGTCAGGCGTGAGCGTGGCACAGGTGCCGCGCTTCCGCGCTCCGCCTACCGCAACCGTGAGTGGATCCCATGACCGCCGCAAGGCTCACGCTGAGATGGCGGGGGCCCTCACGCTCTTCACTGGGCGGAAGGACCGTGCGCTCGCCATGCCACCTGAAAGGCGTTGCCGTGCCGACCGCTGCGCGCGGAACTGGATGACCGGAGGCGTCAGCCGCAACCCTCGGGCCCGCAGACAGCGCCTTCGGGGATCGCCCGCTGCGGTGCTTCCGCCATCGCCTTGGTGAGGGCCTGGTGCAACGCCTCGACGGGCTGCGCGCCGGAGACACCGTACACGCCGCCCAATACGAAGAACGGGACGGCATCGATGCCGAGCCGGTGCGCCTCGTCCTCGTCGGCGCGCACCTGCTTCGCGTGAGCGTCGCCTGCGAGCACGTGGCGCACCTCGTCCGGATCCAGCCCGGCCTCCCCGGACAGTCGGGCGAGCGCCTCGGAATCGCCGATCGGCTCGCCCTCCGTCATGTAGGCGCGTAGCAGGCGTTCCTTCACTGCGTCCTGGACGCCCCGCTCGCCCGCCAGGTGCAGGATCCGGTGCGCGTCGAACGTGTTGCCGGGCCTGATGCGATCGAAGCGGAACGTGAGCCCGTCTGCGGCCGCAACCGACGTCATCCGCTCAATCATCGCGTCGGCTTGCGCGATGGACGTCCCGTACTTGCGGGCGAGTCGCTCGCCGTAGGACGTCTGCCGGGGCTGCACACGCGGCGCTCCGGGGTCGAGCTCGAATGCGCGCCAGATGATCTCGATGTCGGTGGGCTCGGACATGCGAGCGATCGCCGCTTCGAGCCGCCGCTTCCCGACGTAGCACCACGGGCAAACGATGTCCGACCACACCTGCACGCGAAGTCCACGCATCGATCCCATCATAAGGCGCGCCGCGCGGTCCATCTGCTGAAACGCTTCCCTTGTTCTTGCCCCACCAGGGCTGGCGCATCTCGCACGCCGCAGTGCTACGTGGGTCGCGTGCGTCGAGAGCAACGCAGAACGAGTGCAGTCGAGGCCGACGGGCGCATCGCTAGATTGCGCGTCCGCGCCCACCACATCGGCGCCACGACATTCCGGGAAGCGCACGAAGTGGTGGAGTGGCTCGGCGCTGTTCAGGCTCAGGACTACCTCGGCGCGCTGTGGGCCGTGGGGCTGCGCCTCCGCCAGGCGGGTGAGGCCGACGTCGAGCGAGCCCTCGCCGGCCGCACCATTCTGCGGACCTGGCCGATGCGCGGGACACTGCACTTCGTGGCCGCGCGCGACGTGCGCTGGATGCTCGATCTCATGGCGCCCCGGAGCGTTGCGAGGGCCGCCAGTCGTCTCCGCGAGCTGGAGATCGACGACGGCGTCCTCGCCAGCAGCAGGAAGGTGCTCGTGAAGGCGCTCCAGGGCGGCAGGCAGCTCTCCCGCCCAGCGATGTACCGCGTCCTGCAAGAGGCGCGCATCTCGACCGCTGGCCAGCGCGGTATCCACATCCTGTGGCGCCTCGCGCACGAAGGGCTTCTCTGCTTCGGCCCGCGCCAGGGCAAGCAGCAGACCTTCGTCCTCCTGGAGGAATGGGTGCCAGCGGCCAGAAGGCTCACCCGCGAAGAGGCGCTCGCCGAGGTTGCTCATCGCTACTTCACCGGGCACGGGCCGGCGACCCTTGGTGACTTCGTGTGGTGGACGGGACTCTCGCCAGCCGACGCGCGGTTGGCGCTCGACCTCGCCGGATCACGGCTGCGGAGCGAGGACATCGACGGACAGACCTTCTGGCTCGCGCCGCGCCCGCCGCTGCGCAGTCCAGTCGCGCCAGGCTCGCTGCTGCCCGGGTTCGATGAACTCGTCGTGGGCTACAAGGACCGCACCGCGCTCGTCGATCCTCTCCATCGCCCGCGGCTCAATCCGGGAGACAACGGCATGCTGAGCCCGACGATCCTCGTGGGCGACCGTATCCTCGGGACCTGGAGGCGCACCTTGCAGCGAGGCGGTGTCGCGATCGAGCCGCGCCCCTTCGCGCCACTCGCCGCGGCGGGGCAGCGCGCCCTTTCCGGCGCGTCCGAACGCTACGCGAGATTTCTCGGGCTACCGATCGTCGAGCGGTGACCGGCGCCCGGATGCAGGTCATCCGTTCCGATCGCGTCCGCGTGGGTCCCGCGACATCCTACCCGCCACGCCCCCCGCGATAGCGGCCGTGCAGCGGCGCAGTTCGCTGGCATGATGATGGTCACCGCTCGCCCGCGAAGGGGCTTGCACCATGGAACGTACCAGCAGGACAGCCGCAGGACGCATGCCCGTCCTCTTCGTGGGGCACGGCTCGCCGATGAACGCCATCGAGGACGACGTCTGGATGGGACGGCGCGCCCCCTCGCGACGGTCACGCCCGCATGCGCGTCCGCGGCCACCGTCCTCGTCGTCCCGTGGGCATTTCCGCCACCTGTCCGGGTCCACGACTGACGCCGAGCCGTGCCCCGTCGCCATCGTCGACGCCCACTACCAGGGGGGCGGCGCGGTGGTGGCCTGCGTCGTGGCCCGGCGCTGGACCGACGCACTTCCCAGCGACGAACGCGTGGTCACGGTAGCGGCGGTGCTGCCGTATCGGCCCGGCGCGTTCTTCGAACGCGAGCTGCCGTGCATCCTCCGGGTGCTGTCGCTCGTCCGCGGCAAGTTCAACGCCGTCGTCGTCGATGGCTACGTCGACCTCGACGAGCGCGGAACACCGGGCCTGGGTGCACACCTCCACGCGCAGCTCGCCGGCGCGGTGCCGGTCGTGGGCGTGGCGAAGACCGCTTACCAGAGCAGCGGGTTCGCGGTTCGGGTGCTGCGCGGCTCGAGCCAGCGCCCTCTGTTCGTGACGACGCGCGGGATTTCCCCCGCGGACGCAGCCCGCCTCGTCGAGCGCATGCACGGAGAGCACCGTATTCCGACCCTGCTCGCCCGGGTCGATCACCTGGCGCGAGGTCGTGTCTGAACTCAGCCGCCGGGTCGCAGCAGGAAGGCGACTACCTCGCGCCACAGCGGAAGGCTCGGCCTCAGATCGAGGCCGTTGTGCGTCGCCCCTTCCTGCACGACGAGTCGCTTCGGACCACGCAGCGCCTCGAAGAGAAGCCGGCCCTGTCCTGCGCTGACCACCTCGTCCTGGCCCGCGATCAGCACGAACGCGGGACCATCAAAGCCCGCCAGGTCGCTCACGGGCGCGTATCGGTCGCGCAGGAGGAAGGATGGCAGGAACGGATAGTGCGTGCGGACGACGTCGGTCAGGCGCGCAAAGGGCGTGACCAGGAGCAAGGCCTGGACCACGCCTGGTCGGAGCGCCACCGCCCGCGCCGCGACGCCGCTGCCCAGGCTCTCCCCGAGCAGCCAGACCGGCTCTGGACCCTCGGCGGCGAGGCTCCCGATGGCCTCCGCCGCGGCGCTGGACAGCGCCTCCAGGGATGGAGCGCCCGGGCGCGCGCCGTAGCCCGGGTACTCGAGCAGGATCACCTCGAGTCCGTGAGGGACGAGGGCTGCCGGGTAGTAGGCGCGGTCGAGGGCGGAGCCAGCGTTTCCGTGGAGCACCAGGAGACGCGCCCGGATCGGCCCACCCAGCGCTGCCCGCCAGCCGCGCAGGGTACCGCGCTCGTCGCGCCACGGCGAGAGGCCCAGCCGCGCCGCTCGCGACAGCGCCACCTCCTCCGCCATGTGGGCCGGGAAATAGAGGAGCCGTCGCTGCATCAGGAACGCGAGGACACAGATGCCGGCGTAGAGGGTCGCCGCGCCTGCGAGGAGGCGTATCAAGGAGCGCACCTCGAAGAAGCTAGCACGTCATCCTCGACCTCGACCCGCCGCGGAATGCGGAGCATCCACCGGCGGTCCACGGCTACATGTAGCCTGCGACCCGGTAGGCGAGGCGGCCCGCCAGTTCGTGCAGCGCGTCCGTGGTCTGCAGGAGGGCGTGAGCGCGCGGGAGCCAGCTCTCGCCGCGGCCGTCGCCGGCGCGGCGATCCACTGGCAGCGCATCGGGCGACAGGCCCGCCTCCCGGAAACAGCCCAGCGCTCTCGGCATGTGCGCCACGCTGGTCACGAGGAGGAGCGTCTTCCAGCCGTGCGCCGCGACAAGGCGCGCGGACTCGACCGCGTTCTCGTGCGTGTTGCGGCTATTGGTCTCGACCACGATCCGGTCGGGCGCGATCCCCCAGGCGGCGAGCTTGCCAGCCAGCCTGACTGCCTCGCCCGGCTCCCCGGGCTCGGGATCGACGAGGCCGCCGCTGAGGAGCACGGCGCGCGCGCGGCCCTCTCGCAGGAGC
>MEMX01000039.1:22247-27740 GCA_001768075.1 Anaeromyxobacter sp. RBG_16_69_14
CGTACGTCGTCCCGGGCCGGTACGTGCTCGGAGCGGACGCCTCGACACGCCGCATGATCGCGTTCGCGACGGGCTCTATCGAGCACCCGCACAGGATCGCCAGGGCGCCAGCCGCGAGCGTCGATGACATCCGCGGACGGCGCCTGGAAAGGAGAGCGCCCGCCAGCAGCACGAGCGCCCACGCGAGCGGGCTCACGGCAACATCCAGCACCTTGGAGAGCGCGAGGAACATGTCCATGCCTCACTCTGCGACCGGAACGCGCCGTTCACTTCGCTGCCAGTCCGTTCAAGACCGGGCGGCGGGCATCTCCTGTGGAAACTCGACACCGACTCGGCCTACCTACCCCGATGGCCACCGGGATCCAAGCAATCTCCTCGCTCGTGCGATCACCGTGCTTTCCATGCTGAACATACGAGCCGTCTTCTCGAACCATGCGCTCGTCGTCGCGCTGAGCGTCACCGGGAACTCGAGCCGCGCGAGCCGCGTCAGGCCCCCAGCCAGCCGGTAGATGGCGTTGTCCTTCGAGGGGGATCGCGCTGTGCCCGCCCCGACCTTCACCTCGAGGACGGAGTTGACGGGGACCTTCTCGGACGGAGTGCGGAGGTGTCGGGATCAACCATCGCCCTACACTCCCGACGCTCCTCGCTCACCGCCACACCGGCCTGGAAGTGCTCTCGGGCGGAGAACCTCTTGCCCGGCCGTGCTCATGCCCATCGAGCTCGCCTACGGCTCCATCCCGGGTGCGTTCCGGCTCCACAAGAACATCGCCAGGCTGCGGGAGAGCGTGGACGCCCGCATCCACATCATGGGCGTTCTCGGCACGAAGCACTCCGATGCCGCCCGCTCGCCGCGCCGCCTACTTGGCAAGGTCCGCGAGCTGTTCGGCGAGGTCGTGTTCGAGACCATCATCCACACCGGCCAGGCCGTGAAGGACTCGGTCGGAAAGGGGAGGCCCATGGCGGCGGCGAGGCAACCGCGAACCGATGGTGACGCGCGCTTAACCTCCTGGCAGCTCGGCGGTCATACAGTTCACTCGCTTCGTCACTCGTCGCGGAGGTCTCTCCATGAACCGGATCAGGGCTTGGGCCACTCCCTTCGTTGCCAGCGCCGGCGTGTCGACTGCTATCACCGGCGTGATGCTGTTCTTCCACGCGCGTGGGGGGCTCACCGAGCCCATCCACGAGTGGTCGGGCCTGCTCCTCGTCGCCGGGGTGGCGCTCCACCTCGTCGTGAACTGGAAGGCGCTCTGCATCGCGCTGAAGAGACCGTGGGCCATCGCCGTCGCCGCCGTCTTCGGCGTGGCCACGGTGGCAGCCATCCTTCCGCTTGGCGGCGATGCCGGCCGCCACCAAGGAGGGCCGCCGCACGCCCGCGCCACCGAAGCGCTCATCGACGCGCCGCTATCGACCGTCGCCAGCGTGGTCCACCGCACGCCGGACGAGCTCCTCACGGACCTGGCCGGTCAGGGACTGCGCGTCCCGGAGTCAGGACGATCGCTGCGGGCAATCGCCGCCGAGAACGGACGCGGGCCCCACGAGCTGCTCGCGGTCGTCCTTCGTGGCGAGGACAGCGGCCGGCCGCGGGGAGCGGGGCCGAGGCGGCGCAGCCTCCGGGCGGCACCCTGAAGCGCTGGGGCGAGATGCCACTGCAAGGATGGCGCGCTCACTGGAGGGCGCCGAGACGATTCTGCTCAGCCGGTCGCAGGCAAAGCTGGAGGTCGCCGCCAGGTCTGTGCCGGGGACGGCGCGCGCGATCGCGATGGACATGCTCGATCCGGCGGCAGTGGATCGCGCGCTGGCGTCCACCGGCGGCATCGACCACCTGGTCCTGACCGCGCACGCGATAGTGTTCCTCATAACCAACCCCTACGTGACGGGGCACACCCTCGTCGTCGATGGCGGCTTCCTCGCCGCCTGAGCTCGGATCGGCGCGCCCGGCGCGGCGGATCACACGCCCAGTGCCTTCAGGATGAGGCGCTTCTTCCGGCGGCCGTCGAACTCGTAGTAGAAGATCTGCTGCCAGGGTCCGAGGTCAAGCCGTCCCTTCGTCACAGGGACGATGACCTCGTGGCCGACGAGCAGGTTCTTGAGGTGGGCGTCCCCGTTGTCCTCGCCGCTGTGGTGGTGCCGGTATTCGGGTCCTGCGGTCCGATCGTCGGAGGCGGGTCCGGGAGCGAGCCGCTGCACCCACTCCTCGATGTCCTGGTGCAGCCCGGGCTCGTCGTCGTTCACGAACACGGCCGCCGTGATGTGCATCGCCGAGACCAGGATCATGCCGTCCTCGAGCGCGCTCTCGCGGCAGAAGGCTTCGACCTCGTCGGTGATGCGGACGAGCCCTCTCCGCTGCGCGAGCTCGAAGGTGAGGTACTTCGTCGCGGTCTTCATGCGACGAATATAGCTTTGCGAGACGATCTCGCCTCCATGGGCGCCGTGATCGGCGCCGTGTGTATGTCCACGCCCTCGTCGAAGAGATCGACGACGCAGAGGAGCTGGACCTTGCCGCTCGTAGTCGATGTGGCCGCCGTCCCACCTGGCGTCCGGTGTGGAGCTCGCTCGCCGTGAAACGCACGGATGGCCGTGCCGCCAGGTCTTCACGCCCGTGAACGCCATCGACCTCCTGGGGTTCGAGCCCGACGCACGACGCGCTGCCTTCGCCTCGGCGGTCGCTGCCCAGACCTTCGGTGTCGAGTACGTCCGCCACTACCTGCGACATCCTGAGGCCGGGGCGGCCCGGGCGCCGCCCCCTCCCTGCCCCCCGGCCACCGCGAGGCAGGAGTCCAGGCCGCGCAGCGCCGAGCGCAGCGAGGGGAGCCTGGACGCCAGGCCGAGCGGTGGCCACCTCGTCCTCGTCGCTCGACAGGGGGTGCTTCCGCTGTGAAGACCGAAATCCCGCTCGATGGTCTCCTCCAGCGCCTCAACCTCGCGAACGCCCACCGCGTGTGGCTCGCTTCCGAGTAGCTGGGCTGCAGCCTTCGGGCGGGATTCGCACCCGCTGGACGACGAACCGAATCTTAGAAGCTATCGCATCGCTTCCTCCCTCCGGACCAGACTTGCCTGGTCGCTTCGAACACCGAACGGTTTGCCCTGCCTACTGCGGCACAGGCCCCCGGCCTGCGCCGGCCTCGTGCGAGCGCGAGCGTAGCTCGAATCGTCGGCCCCGATGGGGCATTCACGGTCAGATCATGTGACGAGCGCAGTCACCGTCACAGTGGGCCGCACGTGGCCCGGATGGACGTCAGCGCAATCGCCATGAGCGGTGAAGCTCTCGATCGAGCGGAGCCGCCTTGCGGAGTGAACATGCATTCCACCACCCAAGTAGGCCCGATGAATCGCCGCATCAATCTCGCCGTCTTCGCTTCGCTGAGCCTTGCAGCCGTCGCCGCTTGTGGCGGCGCACCGGGCGAACTTGCCGCGAGCGGCAACGAGTTGAGGGCAAACCCCCCGGAAGACCCCGTCGATCCGGAGTCGCCGCCCCCTCGTCCACCGGTGATCGTCGACCCCCCGCCCCCACCGGCGGCCTCGGCGGGGGATCTCGTCCTCGACGGTGTCATGCGTTACTACGACAGCGGGACCCCGACGCTGGGACTGCAAATCAATGTCACCAACCTCGGACCCGGCCCGGCGGTCGGTCCGAGCGGTCGCGTCAACGTCGCCGGCCAGCTGTTGAACGCCTCGCTTCACCAGTACTTCGGCGGGACTGCGACCGCGCCGAACACCGTGAATCCCGGCGAGCATGGCTACATCAAGGTCGAGGTGCCCGCGAGCCTCATGGCTCCGTGTACGGCGTACGCCGTGCAAATAGACATCGACCACACGATGCAGGGCGGCGGGGCGCAGGTCTTCACCAACGACAGCGGCAACGTGTCCACCGTATGCCGGCTCACGTGGAACTCCCCTATCGACGAGGTTCACCTCGGCCATGTCCCCGATCCGAGCGTCGCGGGCAAGACCCTCTTCAACATCGTCAGCAGCTTCGTCTCAGGACGACCCGACGGCATGCTCTGCTCTGGCTGCCATCACTCGAGCTCGTCATACCCCTACCGCCCGAACGTCCCGCCGAACGGTTCGGCCCCGATCGACCCTTTCCTGCCGGCGAGCGGCAACCAGACCTGGATCTGCGCCACCAACCCCTGGGGCCCCCAGTTCGTCAACCTGCCGGTCTCCACGTATCCGCACACGGTGCACTTGAAAGAGGCCGTGCAGAAGTGGATCTCGGACGGCGGCATCCGGTAGTCTACGCAGCCCCGTGGTGCGACCCGCGGCTCCGTGCCAACACCCGAGGTCAGACGGGCCTGTATCCAGCCGCGAGCGACGATGCAAGGTCCGAAAAATGTTGGGCCTTTTCTCCCGATCGTATTCTGGCCCCTGACGGACTCGTCACAGTGACTTGCGCGACTGCATGCGTTTTGCTAGACTGAATGCGTTGCATACAGAATAGAGGCGTGCATATGGCGATGTTGACTGTACGAAACTTGCCTGACGAGGTGCATCGCGCCCTGCGCATGCGCGCTGCCATGCATGGCCGCAGCACCGAGGCGGAGGTGCGTGCCATCCTGGAGCAGGCGGTGAAGCCACAGGGGCGATTGAGGCTTGGTTCCTACCTGGCATCGCTCGGCAGACAGATCGGGCTTTCGGACGAGGAGTTCGAGGCCATGGAGCGACTACGCGACAAGACCCCCGCCGAGCCGATGAAGTTCGAAGAGTAGGAAGAGTAGAATGATTGTCCTCGACAGCAATGTGATCTCGGAAACCATGCGCAAAACGCCTGACGCACGCGTGGTCGCCTGGCTCGACGCGCAGTCCGTCGAGACACTCTATCTCGCGGCCATCTCGGTGGCCGAGCTGCGCTTCGGGATAGCCGTTGCCCCGAGAGGAAGACGCCAACGGCAGCTAGCGGAGATGCTGGAGAAGGAGATCCTGCCGGCATTCGCTACGCGGATACTACCGTTTGACCTTGCGACATCGCGGGCATACGCCGAACTGATGGCGAAGGCGCGTGCCGCCGGACTCGGAATCCCGGTGGCCGATGGCTACATCGCAGCCACGGCGGCAGCGAACGAAATGAGGATCGCAACCAGAAACACAAAGCATTTCCAAGCGACGGGCCTTCGTGTCATAGACCCCTGGCTCGATCACGAGAGGCTAAAGACCTCTTGACAAACCCTCCGCGCGTCGGGGCTACGGCATCGAGGGCCGCCACCAAGACCTCGCTCGTCCACGGTTCGCCTGGCTTCGGGTTGTTGCTGCTCAACGCTCGCCGAAGTTTCGCAATCTCGCCGAAGTAACCGACGCCACTCATGGCGCCCCAGGCAGCGGCTTTGCGCGACGCGAAGGTAAACGGGCCTGTGTTCGGGGCTGCACACCAGATCGCACCGTCCATCGGCTCCTTCTCGAGCACGGTACGGGCGATCGCCGCCGTCCCGTCAATACCGTTCCGGAAGCGGATCGGCTCGTGCAATCCAGACGACGCACGCGGTCATATCGTCTCCGGGA
>MEMX01000039.1:27757-30992 GCA_001768075.1 Anaeromyxobacter sp. RBG_16_69_14
CGGTGACGGTCTGCCCCGACGGTGCGACCACCCTCTCCACCGAGACACGCATCCTCTGCACGGACGATCGGAACCGCCGCCGCTTCCGCCGGTACTGGGCCGTCGTCCGGCCGTTCAGCGGTCTCATCCGCATCGAACTGCTGCGGATCGTCCGACGTGAGGCGGAGGCGCGCTCGCGGTGACGCGCGGGCGTGGCGACGCACGCGCCACGGCACCACGTTCACAAAGCATGACTATCGCGGGGGGGGGGCCTCGCCCGGCTCCGGCACCACGGCCTCCCCGGCGCGCGTCGCCAGCCGCCGCCGCACCGGCCAGGGTGGGTGCACCGTTGCGCCTTCACATTACTATCGTAATACTATGCCCGTGCGCTACACCGCCGGCCACAAGGAGGGGACGCGGCGCCGCATCCTGGCGGCGGCCGCGCAGAGCTTTCGGACAAAAGGGGTTCGTTCTGCGGGGGTCGACGAGGTGATGAGGTCCGCCGGGCTGACCGCCGGCGGCTTCTACGCCCACTTCCCGTCCAAGCGCGCGCTGCTCGCCGCCGCACTCCGCACCTCGCTGGAGGACGCTAGGCAGCGCCTCTTCGCCGGGCTCGAGGAGCTGCGCGGCGCCGCCTGGCTCCGCGCGGTGGTGGGGCGGTACCTGAGCCGCACCCACCGCGACGATCCGGGCGGTGGCTGCGCCCTGCCGTCGCTGGCGGGCGAGATCGCCCGCGAGGGGCGGCGCCCCCGACAGGCGCTGCAGGCCTACCTCCAGCAGCTCGTGGCCGAGATCGCGCCCCGGACGCCACCGGCTCCCGGGCTCGAGCCGGAGGACCGCGTCCTCGCAACCGTGGCGCTCCTCTCCGGCGCGCTCATGCTCGCCCGGGCGGTGGACGATCCGGAGCTCTCCGACCGCATCCTGCGCGCCGCGCGCAGGCTCGCCGTCCCCGAGACGGCGCTGGCTGCGACCACCGAGCAGGCGGCGCGACCAACGAGAGGTGAACCATGAGCCGCCCTGCTTCAGCCGAGCGATGGCATGCTACGGCCTGCATCCTGTGCTCCCGGAACTGTGGCATCGAGGTGCAGCTCGCGGAGGGGCACCTGACGCGCATCCGCGGCGACGCAGGCCACCCGCTCTCCGAGGGCTACCTGTGCCAGAAGGCCGCGCGCCTCGACCACTACCAGAACCACGCGGACCGGCTCTCGTCGCCGCTGCGGCGCTCCCCCGACGGCAGCTACGAGGCGATCTCGTGGGAGGTGGCCGTCTGCGAGATCGCGGATCGGCTGCTCACGATCCGCCACGCCCACGGGGGACGCGCGCTCGCTTACTACGGGGGTGGCGGCCAGGGCAACCACCTCGGTGGCGTCTACGGCCGCGGCCTCGTCGAGGCGATGCGGACGCGCTATCACTACTCCGCGCTCGCGCAGGAGAAGACCGGCGACTTCTGGGTGAACGGCCGCCTCTTCGGGCGCCAGACCTGCCACGTCGCGGAGGCAGTCGAGCAGGCCGAGGTGGTCGTGCTCATGGGCACGAACCCCTGGCAGGCGCACGGCATCCGCAACGCCCGTGACACGCTGCGCGCAATCTCCCAGGATCCGGCGCGCACGCTCATCGTCGTCGATCCGCGGCGGACCGAGTCGGCGGCGATGGCGAACGTGCACCTCGGTCGCCGCGGGACAAGCGGACCCGGATGATCGTCCTGACGCGCTCGGGCGAGCGGATGATCGAGAGGGCGTTCCCTGCATGGGAGCGCGCGCTCGAGGAAGCGAGGGCAGCATTCGGCGAGAAGCGAATCCGGGAGGTGCACGCCCAACTCGGAAGGATCGTCGCGACGGTCGACGGCTTCGTCGGCACGGGTGTCACCACCGGCCAGGTTGGGCCCCCTTTTCACGCAGTTTGGAAGTCCTCCCCCGAGGACCTGGACAAGCATCTCTAGTCACCTAGCCACAGCCAGCGCTTCTGCGGCGTGGCGTATTTCATAGATAGTCTGATCCGGTGTCTGCGAGATCATCTGGGTCGAGTGGGCCGAGGTAGAGTCCGAGAACTGCAGATGCCAACCCGCGCGCGCCAAGCCATCCCGAGCCGGGCCATCCTTTGGGACAACGACGGAGTTCTTGTCGACACCGAGGGCCTCTACTATCGAGCCACCCAGGAAGTGCTGGCGTCGGCAGGCGTGGAGCTGACCGAGCCAATGTACCTTCAACTCTTCCTCATCGAGGGCCGGGGAGCCTGGCATCTGGCAGAGGAGAAGGGGCTCCCGCCCTCGCAGGTGGCGACCATGCGAGACCGCCGCAACCAGAAGTACCGGGAACTGGTGGAGCAAGAGAGTCGGCCGCTGCCAGGGGTAACCGAGGCGCTTGGCGCCCTGCAGCCCCATTTCCGCATGGCCATCGTCACCAGCTCTTTGGCGGACCACTTCGCCGCCGCCCACAAGGCCAGCGGGCTGCTGCCGTTCTTCGAGTTCGTGCTGACTCGCGAATGTTACGTAAAGTCCAAGCCCGACCCCGAACCCTACCTCTGCGCCGTCGAGCGGCTGGGGCTGCCCAGGGAGGAGTGTCTGGTGATCGAGGACTCGGAGCGCGGGCTGCGGGCCGCCAAGGGCGCGGGCCTTGCCTGCTGGGTAATCCCTCACGGTCTCAGCCAGCACGGCTCGTTCGCCGTCGCAGACCGCGTCTTCCGCAGCATCTCCGACGTGGCCCGCGAGCTGCTGCGGCTGGACACGCGCTGAGTTGCGGGACGAGAAGTACGATGCGCCCAACCCGGTGGGCTACCCCCGGGGTCTTGTGCTCTCCATCTTCGGCGGACCGCCGCTGGGGGCACGAGGGCTGCGAGGAGGGGTATTCGGGTCAGCTCGCCAGCCCGATGACTTCGACCTCGACCTGGTGACCGTGGGCGCGGCCGAGCCGTCCGTCGCAGGTGACAACCGTGGCCTCCAGCGCCTCGGCAAGGGCCACGTACATCGCATCGTACGCGGTGAGCGTCGCTCGCAGCGTCCAGGCTCGCCCGATCAGCTCCTCGTGCGAGTAGCGGATCACCGGAAGCGTGCGTCCAGTGCGTCGTCCCGCCGAGATTCTCCCAGGGCCAGCGCGGCTACCTCCTGGAGATCCCTGCTCTACCCCTGGAGAAGGTCCTTGGCCCTCGCCACGCCCAGCCCGGCGCGAGCGAGATGAGTCCGGAAAGGCAGGCCAGGATTTCCAGGACGCGCTTCACGCCCTCCCGGTGGAACAGCTCCGCTGCCACACGGGCGGGCTGG
>MEMX01000040.1 GCA_001768075.1 Anaeromyxobacter sp. RBG_16_69_14
CTCGACGGCGGCGGGGAAGACGAGCGCGCCGGCGCCTGCCGGGAGCTCGGTCAACACCACGTCGCCTGCGCCGCCCAGGTCGTAGAGATAGGCGGGGTGCTGCACGCCGGCGGTCGTGTCGGTGGTGGAGGCCACCGTGTGCGCGTAGGCGTAGGCGTAGGCCTCGGCGAGCGTCACCTTGCCATCGCCCGAAGCGTCGGCGTCACCGAGGAGCCCCGAGGCGAGGTGGTGCGTGAAGAAGCTCCCGCCGATGGCGTCGGACTCCTGCGAGTCCTCGTCCGCGCCCGAGCTGGTCACCAGGACGAGCCCGTGCGGGCCTCCCGCGCGCGCGATGTCGAACGCGGGGGCCTGCCGGACTCCCTTGGCGCGAGTGATGGCGCCAGACCGGCACGAGTCGAGGAGCCCGATCCGCACGTCGGCGGGGGCGTCCTCCAGCAACCGCTTCAGCTCGGACAGCTCGAGGCGCGTCTCGCGGAGCCTCAGCGCGCCCTCCTTGGCGTGGCCCGAGTAGTAGACGAGCAGCACCGTACCGTCGCCCTGGGCGCGGGCGGCGCGGCTTCGATCCACGAGCTCTCGGAGGGCCCGGCGCAGCTCGCCCGCGCCGGGGGAGAGGAGCAAGCGCGCGTCCTCGTCGCGCACGCTGCCAAGCCGCGTGAGGACGGCGTGCATGCGCCGGGCGTCGCGCTCCGCGTAGCGCAGCGTCTGCGTGCCCGCCCCCCCGTCGGGCACGCCGATGACGAGCGCAAACCGGCGCTCCGAGGCGCCCGCGGGCCAGGCGACGAGCGCCATCACCACGGCGAGGGCGGCCATGCTGATGCGCCGGACCACGTCTCTTTGCCCTGCACCCGCATGCGGAGGAGCCCGCGAAAGGCTCCGGGACTCGATCGGCGTCGCCCTCTCCTCGTCCGCGAACGAGCTGGCGGACCTCACCCCACCCGGAGGCGAGGGGCCCGCGCCCTGCCCCTCTCCGTCGGCAAGAGAGCGGGGAGCGGCCAGGCGCTCGCGAGCACGGCTCACGGACCTCCCCCGCGCGCGAGCTCCAGCGTGACCACCTCGACGCCGCTCGATCGAGCCGCCTCTGCCCCACCCTTCGCCACCGCGGCGACGAGCGGGTCCACGGCGAGGGGCTCGTCCGAGAGGACGGCGATGATGCTGCCCGCGCCAGATCCGGTCCACTCGAACGCAGCGGGCAGGGGCCCCGCCAGGGCCGGGCCGGCGTAGAGCACAGCGGCGCCGTCGGAATCGAGGAGGAGCACGACAGCGTGCGACCGCCGCCCGGGCACGAGCGCCAGGCGCAGCCGCGCACCCGCGGGGACCGGCTCACCCGGGGCGAGCGAGCGCGCGCCGCCGGGCCTTTGCACGTACAGCGAGAGCGCAGGGCCGCCGCCCTTGAGCCGCGAGCCGCCGTCGCGGGCCGCGGGTGAGAGCCGGGCCACGAGCGGGACCGCGGCACCTATCGCGAGCGTGGCTGCCAGCGCGACCGGCACCCAACGCCTCAGGGCCCGCCTGCGGATCGCCGGCGGCTCGGCGCGCGCCAGCAACTCGGCCACGCCAGCGGCGAAGCCCTCGAACGGCAGCGCCGCCGCCAGCGCACGCCCTTCCTCGGCGATCTCGCGCTGGGTCTCCTGGCATCGGGCACAGCCGGCGACGTGCTCCTCGAGCCGGGTGCGCTCCGCGCCGGAGAGCTCGCCCGCGGCCAGGCGCCGCACACGGGTGGCGGAGCAGCCGAGGCCGGGTCCTCCCAGCATGAGCGCGGTCACAGGTCGTCCTCCTCGGGCAGGGCGATGCCAGGGAATGCCTCGGCGAGCGCGGCGCGAGCGGCGGCCAGGAAGCCGCGCAGCCGCTTGCGCACGGTGGGCAGGCTGCGCCCCGTCGCCGTCGCGATCTCCGCCTGCGTGAGCTCGTCCACGTAGTACATGACGGCGATCTCCTGCTCCTCCAGTCCGGCCCGGCCGAGCAGCGCGCGCAAAAGCTCGCGCCGATCGGGTTGGACACCCTCGTCCCGCTTCAGCTCCGCGAGCCGGACCACCTCCTCACGCCATCTCGCCCTCCCCGCCCGCAGCTCGTTCAGGCAATGGTGCGTCGCGATGCGCAGGAGCCAGGTGGTGGGCGACGCGGCCTCCCGGAACTCCGGGAGCGCGCGCAGCGCCCTTACGAAGACCTCCTGGGTAGCGTCCTTGGCCGCCTCCTCGTCGCGGAGGAGCCAGCGACAGCGCCCGAAGACGGCGCCGGCATGGCGCGCGTAGAGGTCGGCGAGGAGCCCGCCCTCCCGCGACGGGTTGGACGGGCTCGGGCTCATCGCCTCCGCCCGTCCTCCTGGGATGACCGCGAAGCGGGCCACCGAAACCCTGTTACGGCGCGGTGATGGTGGGGGGCTGCGCCGAAGGGAAGGCGCAGGCCGACTCGCTGCCCATGTCCGACGACGGGTCTGCGGGGCTCGTCACCTGGTAGACCTGGTTGAAGAGCGTAGAGGCGCTGTCCCAGCACTGGCTCCGGGAAACGGTCACGCCACCAAGCGTGAACGCCGCGTCCCCGCGGCCGGCGCCGGTGTCGGTCCAGCGCGAGTGCAGCGTGAGGGCCGCCTCGGTGGTCAGGTTGCGGGTCGCCACTTGAAGGTCACCTCCACTGGCGGTGGCGGCGAACTGGTAAGCCGCGTTCACCGTCTGCGTGGGCTCGACCGGATCCTTCGTGCCGAGGAACTGCACCGAGACGTTCCTGTCGCTGGTGTTGTCGTAGGTGGCCGAGATCTTTCCGACGGGCAGGTCCTGCGGGTCGGTGGTCTTGCGGGCGAGGCCGGCCGCAGCGTCCATGTCCACGACCAGGGTGCCGTGACCGACGTGCCGCACGTCGGTCGTGAAAGCCTCGCCGGAGACGATGGACGTGAAGCCGGCGCTCGGATCCGTCTTCGGGCGCCCGGCGAGCGCCCACACGTAGTCGTCCTCACCCTTCTTGGTGACGGTCAACTGCCAGTCGTTCACCTCGAGGGGGCCGGAGCCCGGGCCCCAGGTGCAGGTGTCACCCGAGCAGGACGTCGGGGGGAGGCTCGCCACGAGCTCCACGATACCGAGAGTGAAGGCGACGCCTCCGTTCACGGCGGCCGCCAGGGCGATGGTCTCGGCGGCGTATGGGGCGGTGGCGTCGCTCGTGGCCTCGCTGCCCGCCGGAGCGGCGGTGAGCGCCTGTCCCTGCTGGTCCGGAACGCCGACCTGCGCCTGGCTCGCGCCCGGCACGGCGCCGCGCGCTTCTTCTTCGGTGATGGTCTCACCGCCACAGGCGGCGATGAGCAATACGCTGGCGACAAAGGCAATGGCTCTCTTCATGGAATCCCTCGGAGTTGTGGCGACCGGGCTATCCGGCCCCTCCACGTGCCATGGACACGGCGGGAGCGCTGGAATGGAAAGGGTGCCAGAAAAGGGGCTGCCGGCGAAGGGGTGGAAAAAGCACGGGCTCGTGCTCAGGGAACCCCACCCCGAAGAGTTACCTCGAGAAACCCGCGGGAGACAAAAGGGGGCGAGGTAGGTGCACGCACCACCCTGCTCAGCGCGGCGGTGCCGCAACCCGCCCACCCCCGGACGATGTCTTCGCGCGGCTTGACGACTACGCCTTCATCCTGGTGCGGAAGAACGCCAGCGTGCGCGCAAGGCCGCCGTCGAGCGTCACCTCCGGCTTCCAGCCCAGCGCGGCGCGCGCTGCCGAGGGATCGACGCAGGAGCGGCTCTGCTCGCCCGGCTTGGCCGGACCGTGCACGGCCGCCGCCTCGACGCCGGCGGCGCGGGCCAGCCTCGCGTAGAGCTCGTTCACGTCCGTCTCGACACCCGTGCCGATGTTGAGCGCGCCCGCGAACCCCTTCTCGGCCGCGAGCAGGTTGGCGCGCGCGACGTCGCCCACGAACACGTAGTCGCGGGTCTGCTTTCCGGGGCCGTTGATCGTGCAGGGCTTCCCCTCGAGCAGCCGTCCACAGAAGATGGCGACCACGCCCGCCTCGCCGTGCGGGTCCTGGCGCGGACCGTAGACGTTGGCGTAGCGCAGCGCCGCATACGGGATGCCGAAGTTGGCCTGGTACACGCCGAGGTAGAGCTCGCTCGCCGCCTTCGCCACGCCGTAGTGCGACAGCGGGCGGGCGGGGTGGTCCTCGCGCGTGGGGATCTGCAGGGTGTCCCCGTACGTGGCACCGCCCGAGGAGGCGAACAGCACCTGCTTCACCGATCCCACCTTCGCCGCCGCGCCCATGAGGTTCAGGAGGCCGCCCAGGTTCACGTCGCAGTCGAACCGCGGATCCGCCATCGACTTGCGCACGTCGATCTGCGCTGCCTCGTGGCAGATGACGGCCGGACGCTCCTTGACGACGACATCCACGGCCGCGGCGCTCCTCACGTCGCACGGGTAGAAACGCGCACCGGCCGGGACGTTCTCGCGCTTGCCTGAAGAGAGGTCGTCGAGCACCGCCACGTCCCATCCCGACGAGAGGAACAGGTCGGCGATGGTGGAACCGATGAAGCCAGCTCCACCGGTGATCAGGATCTTCTTGTCCATGAGCGACTCCGTGCCGGCGTTAGACTCGCCTTGGGTCGTTCTACGTGCTCGTCCGTCGCTTCCGAGGCAAGTCCGAGTGACCGGGCTCGCTGTGCTTGGCGCAGCAAGCCCTCGAGGGGGAGGGAGCAACCGCAGCCCCCACCGGGAGCCCGCTGTGGACAGGGGCTACCTCTTGTTCACCAGATCATCGAGCGAGAGCTGTCCTGGCAGGTCCCCTCTGTACTTGTCGAGGACGAGGTCGATCCCCTGGCGGATGTACTCGGCGACCGGTACCTTCGTGCGCTCGTTCAAGGTCTTGAGCCGCTCGTTCTGCTCGGCGGTGATGTAGATCGTGGTCGAGATCTTCTTGCGCGCCATGGCGTCTCATTGAACATATGTGACAATATGTACACTGTCAAATAGTGTACACTCCCCAATCGACACGACGCGTTGGAGTGCTCACGAAGGACGACACCACGTCGGGGATAGGTGCTCCAGGGGCGCCCTAGCTAGCGCCCGGTCCTGCCGTCAAAAGTAGGCGCCGATCCGCAGGGCCAGCCCGAGTCCGGGACCACCTTCCGAGAAGAGCATGAGCTGGCTCGCCTCGGCCGAGAGGCTGAGGGAGAGGTTGCGCGCGAGGAACGCTTCCAGCGCCATGCCGGCCGAGAGGCGCACCCCGGAGTCATTCGCCCAGGGCGTCGAGGCCGCCCAGCTCGCCACCTGGACGAACGCCGCGTTGACGAGGAGCTGCGGCCGCAGGACCGACCAGGTGGCGAGCCCACATCGGAGCCCGAGGCCCGCCTCGAACGAGCCGTCCGCGGCGCGGCCCTCGGTCCGCGCCGCGAACCCCCAGGCGACTCGCGCCGTCGCGTCGAGATCGCCGGTCAACCACCACGTCGCGGAGAGCGCGACGGGCGCGCGGTCACCCATGGCGGCGACGGAATCGCGAGTCAAGCCAAGCTCCAGTCCGAGGGAACGCGGCGAGGACTGCGCAGCGGCTCCTGTGGGAGCGACCACGAGCACGAGCAGCGGAATGAGTGAGCGCATGCGGCACGACCATGGCAAAGGCCAGGCCATGAGATGAAGACCGCGACACAGCCCACCTGCCCGGCCCGACCCTGGAAATGCACTGTTCCTCCCCCTCTCCCCGGAAGGGAGAGCTCACGGGGCGAGGCAGGCGGGACGCTCTCCACTGCGTCCCGGGCTTGCGCCCCTGGCCGCGCCGAGTGGACTTCGATCCCCGCACTTGTCGTCTCGCGGGCAACCATTGCGGCGATGACGACCGCGCTCCTCGCCTGCGCTCCCTCCACGCGCGTCCACCCGCGCGCCATGGAGGAGGTCTCCAAGGGCTACCAGTACCTCTCCAAGGACGACCTCGAGCGCGCCGAGATCGCGTTCGCGCACGCGCTCGAGTTCAACGGTGACATCCCGGAGGCCCTGAACGGCGCCGGCGTCGTAGACCGGAGGCGCGGACACGTCGACGACGCGCGCCGCCGGTTCGAGCACGCAGTGAAGATCGCGCCCGACTTCGCGGAGGGGCATGTCAACCTGGGCGAGCTGAACCTCGTCGGGGAGCGATACGAGGCAGCGGAGGAGGACTTCCGCGCTGCGTTGCGCGTCGATCCCGATCTGATGGTCGCGCGCCTGAACCTCGCGCGAGCCCTGCTCCACCGCGGCCGGCGAGATCTCGCGCGCCGCCCCGAGCTCTGGGCCGCGGCGCGCCGTCAGTACCTTCACCTCCTGGAGGCGCAACCCGCGAACGCCGAGGCTCACCACGACCTCGGGTTCATGGACTACCTCTCCGGGGCCTACGGGCGGGCGGCGGCGGAGTACGGCCGAGCCGTCGAGATCGCCCCGGACTACATGGAGGCGCTTCACGGTTCGTGCATCGCGCTCGTTCGCCTCGAGCGTTGCGAGGAGGCGCGGCGCGCGTGTCGCCGGTGCGTCGAGCTTCACCCGAGCGCGGACCGTTGCGCCGCGAGCCTGCGCGGCGCGCTCGCCTGCGAGTGATACTCCTCACACGACGACGCGCCCGCGGATGGCCGCCGGGCGCGTCGCTGACCTCCATGAGCTGGCGCTGGCCTAGGCCTTCGCGAGCAGCTTCTTGCCGTGAGCAAAGCCGCGCTCGAAGGCCTTGATATTGAGGTCGATCGTGCTCGGAGGCACGGTGTCGGTCACGGCCTTGCGCGCCGCCTCCTCGCTCACGACGCCGCTGATGGCCGTGAAGAAGCCGACCATCACGATGTTGAGCACCATCTTCTTCCCCAGCTCCTCGGCGATGCGGGTCGCCGGGACGGCGAACACCTTCACGCCCTTGGGGAGGCCCTGGGGCTTCACCAGCTCCTCCTCGATGAGGAGCGTACCGTCCTCGCGCAGCTCGGGCGCGAATTTGACGAACGCATCCTGCGACATCGACACCATGAGGTGCGGCTTCTGGACGTAGGGGTAGAGGATAGGATCTTCATCCACGACCACCTGCGCGCTGCAGGCCGATCCGCGAGCCTCCGGGCCGAACGCCTGCGTCAGGGCGGAGTGCTTGTTGTCGTAGAGCGCCGCCGCCTTGCCGATGATGATGCCGGCCAGGATCACGCCCTGGCCGCCCAGTCCACCGATCTTGATTTCCGTGGGACCCATGTTCGTTCTCCGGGCGCTAGGCGAGCGGCTGCTTGCCGGGCGAGGTGTAGGGGACGTACTTGGCGCCGAGGACGTCTGTGAAGCGCTTGTCCATCGCCTCCTCGAGGGTGGGGCGCTCGCGATCGACGAACTTGCCGACGACGATCTTGTCGTGGTAGTCGAGCCCGACCTCGCGCGTATCGGCGCCGTTCTTCACGACGCTCTTCTCCTTGTAGTACTTCATCTCGTCGAGGCCGTCGCCGAGCTTGTTGCGGCGCAGGTAGAGCGTCGGGCACGGGGCGATGATCTCGATGAAGCGGAACCCCTTCTTCTTCAGGCCTTCGCCCATGGACTTGGCGATCTGACGGACGTGGAAGGCGGTCCAGCGCGCGACGTAGACCGCGCCGCATGCGTCCATGAGGTTCGGGAGGTTGAACGTCTCCTCGTACGCGCCGTAGGGCGTGGTGGAGGCGACCGCGCTGATCGGCGTGGTCGGGGTCACCTGACCACCTGTCATACCGTACGTGAAGTTGTTCACGCACACGACGAGGAGGTCGGCGTTGCGGCGGGCCGCGTGGACGAGGTGGTTGCCGCCGATGGCGGAGAGATCGCCGTCGCCGGAGTAGACCACCACCTTGAGGTCGGGGTTCGCGAGCTTGAGGCCGGTCGCGAACGGGATCGCGCGGCCGTGCGTGGTGTGGAACGAGTCGAGGTTCATGTACCCGGCCACGCGCCCGGTGCAGCCGATGCCGCTCACGATGGCGACCTTGTCGAGGTCGAGCTTCGACTCGGTGAGCGCGCGCGTGAAGCAGTTCACGGTCGTTCCGATGCCACAGCCCGGGCACCAGATGCTCGGCAGCCGGTCGAGGCGGAGGTACTCGTTGACGGGGTTCTCGCGCAGTTCACTCATCGGACGGCCTCCAGGATCGCTTCGGCGATGACCTCGGGGTTGTGGACGGTGCCGCCGGCGTGCAGCACCGGGATGGTGCGGCAACGGCCTGCGGCGAGGCGCTCCACCTCGAGCGACATCTGCCCCATGTTGAGCTCGGGGACGACGAAGGCCTTCACCTTCTTGGAGAGCTCGATGATCTGCTTCTCCGGGAACGGCCAGGCGGTGATGAGCCGGAACGACCCCACCTTGGCCCCCTTCTCGCGCGCGAGCTGCATCCCCTTCTCGGCGATGCGGGAGGTGATGCCGAAGCTGACCACGACCGCCTCGGCGCCCAGGAGGTTCTTCTCCTCGAAGGTGATGATCTTGTCGGCGTTCTCCACGATCTTGGCGAACTGCCGCTTCACCATCTTGTCCTGCGCCACCACGTTCATCGCGGGGTAGCCGCGCTCGTCGTGGGTGAGGCCGGTGACGTGGACGCGGTAGCCGTCGCCCGCCTTGACCATCTCCGGGACGAGCGAGCCTTCGGCGGCCTCGAACAGCTTGAAGTCGCCCGGCTTCTTCGAAGTGTACCGGCGCGGCGTCACCTCGATCTGGTCGGCCGGCGGGATGACCACCTTCTCGGTCATGTGCCCGACTACCTCGTCCAGCATGACGACGACGGGGACCCGGTACTCCTCCGCCAGATTGAAGGCGCGGAGCGTCAGGTCGAAGCACTCCTGGGGCGAGTTGGGGCAGAGCGCGATGAGTCTGTAGTCACCGTGCGAGCCGAAACGTGCCTGCATCATGTCGCCCTGCGCCGGCTGGGTGGGCAGGCCCGTCGACGGACCGCCGCGCTGGACGTTGATGTAGACCACCGGACATTCGGTGATCGCGGCGAGACCGATGTGCTCCATCATCAACGAGAAGCCCGGACCGGAGGTGACGGTGACCGCTTTCGCGCCACCCCAGACAGCCCCGAGCACGGCGATCGAGGCGGCGAGCTCGTCTTCGAACTGTTGAAAGCGGCCGCCGACCCTCGGGAAGCGAGATGCGAGGCGCTCCACCACCTCGGTCGATGGGGTAATGGGGTAACCGGCCGAGAAACGGCAACCGGCGGCGATGGCGCCCTCGCTACACGAGTGGTCACCGTCGAGATAGTGGCTTCCTGTGAGGACTCCGATTGGATCTGCGTTCATTGGGCTCTGGCTCCTAGGCCGCTTGCTCGAGCTTCTCGCGGTAGCCGAAGATGGCGAAATCGGGACAGAACAACCCGCACATGTCGCAGCCGTTACACAGCTCCGGCGTCGCGAGGTAGGGCGGGTGGTATCCCTTGGCGTTGAAGCCCTTCTCGAGAGCTAGCGCCTTGGTGGGGCAGAACTCGACGCAAAACGCGCAGCCTTTGCAACTGGCGTGGTTTATGACCACGATGCCTCGGAACTTCTTTTCCTTCTTCGTCGCCGTCCCTGTTGTCATCATTGCTCCTTGGGGAGCCGCTCGTTCGGGTGGCCGGGCCCGTCAGTGTTTTCTTGGGGGAGAGGGTTCATCGGTTACCATACTGTGTCACTTTACGAGTAGACGTCGGTCAAACAACTGGTCTTTTTGTCCTGCGTCGAACCAACGCAGTCCATGGAGCCCCATTCCGGGGCACCCCGAAAGCACGATGGCCGCAGCCGCGCAAGGCGCGGTCACGGCCATCGTGAGACCCTACAGGGACCTTGCGTTGACAAGCTGCGGGGAGGCGCCCCGCTCGTTACTCGACCGTCCAGGTGTCCGCCGACGACAGGAACTTGCGGAGCGACACGTCACCGTGCTTCGCCTTGGCGGAATTGATCACCTTCCAGTTGAGATCGTCACACGTCGGCAGCTTCACGGCGCGGAATATGCCGATGGGCGTGGGGAAGCCCGGCCGGTTCGACAGGTTCGCCAGCATGAAGGCGATGGTGGGATCGTCGCGCCGGGGATTGTGGACGAGGACGTCCTTCTCGACGGCGCCCTTCTCGCCCAGCGTGACGACCTCGAGCTCCGCTGACTGGGAGTTGAATCGAATGCCCTTCCTGTTGTCCTTTCCGAAGAGCAGCGGTTTGCCCTCCTCCATGCGCAGCTGCGCTTCCGCCTTCACCGCCTTCTCGGTGAGGAAGGTGTAGGCGCCGTCATTGAACACGGGGCAGTTCTGGTAGATCTCGACGAAGGTCGAGCCGCGGTGCTCGGCTGCGCTCTTCAGCACGACCCCCATGTGCGCGCCCTCGAGGTCGACGGAGCGCGCCACGAACGTGGCGCCGGCTCCCAGGGCGAGCGCCGGCGGGTTGAACGGGTAGTCGGCGGAACCGTACGGCGTGGTCTTCGTCTTCTTGCCGAGCTCGGAGGTTGGCGAGACCTGCCCCTTGGTGAGACCGTAGATGCGGTTGTTGAACATCAACATCTTGATGTCGAGGTTCCGCCGCATGGTGTGGATGAAGTGGTTGCCGCCGATCGCGAGCGCGTCACCGTCGCCGGTCACCACCCACAGCTGAAGCTCGGGGCGAGAGAGCTTCAGTCCCGAGGCGAAGCTCGGGGCGCGTCCGTGGAGCGTGTGCATCCCGTAGTTGTTCATGTAGTACGGGAAGCGCGAGGAGCAGCCGATGCCCGAGATGAAGACGATGTTCTCCCGGGCCACCCCGATGCTGGGGAGCAGCTTCTGGACCTGGTTGATGATCGAGAAGTCGCCGCAGCCGGGGCACCAGCGCGGATCGACCCCCGACTCGAAGTCCTTCTTCGTGTAGGTCGGCAGCGCCGCCGCGGCCGTCGTACCGTTGGTCGTGCTCATGGTCGTGGTCGTCCTTTGGATTCGATGCGCTTTGGATTCGATGCGCCGAGACGTCTTTCTCTTGAAGTGCGCAGCTGGAGTGGACAGGGGAGTGCGCGGAGCGCACTAGCCGAGGAGCTCGTTCACCTTCGCCACGATCTCCGAGATGTTCAGCGCCTTGCCGTTGATCCGGTTGTGCTGGAGCGGGTCGATGCCCGGGAACATCGCCCGGACGTAGAGCGCCAGCTGACCGTTGTTCACCTCGGGGACGAGGACCTTCCGGTAGCTCCGGAGCACCTCGCCCGTGTTCCTGGGCATGGGGTTCAGCCACCGGAGGTGCGCGTGGGCGACGCTCTTGCCGTGCAGCGCCTCCGCGGAGGCCCTCACCGAGCCGAACGTGCCTCCCCACGAGAGGAGCAGCACCTCGCCCTTGGCCGGGCCGAACACCTCGAGGTCCGGGACGTCCTCGACCACGTTCGCGATCTTCTGGGCGCGGGTCTTCACCATCTTCTCGTGGTTCATGCCGTCGTACGAGACCATGCCCGAGAGCGAGTCCTTCTCCAGGCCACCGACGCGGTGCTCGAGGCCGGGCGTGCCGGGGACGGCCCATGGCCGGATGAGCTTGGCGTCGCGGAGGTACGGCATGAACTTCCCGCCCTCGTAGTTCGGCGTCGTCTGGTACTTGACGGCGAAGGGCTGCAGCTCGCCCTCCTCCGGGATCCGGAACGGCTCCGAGCCGAAGCCGAGATAGCCGTCGGTGAGGAGCAGCACCGGCGTCATCCACTTGATGGCGATCCGGACCGCCTCCATCGCCGAGTAGAAGCAGTCGCCCGGGCTCTTCGCGGCGAGGACGGGCATCGGCGCCTCTCCGTGGCGCCCGAAGAGCGCCATGAGGAGGTCCGCCTGCTCCGTCTTGGTCGGCATGCCGGTCGAGGGGCCGCCGCGCTGGACGTTCACGACGACGAGCGGCAGCTCCAGGATGACGGCGAGGCCGATCATCTCGGACTTGAGCGCGAGGCCGGGGCCCGACGTCGTCGTGCAGCCGATCGCGCCACCGAAGGAGGCGCCGATGGCGGAGCCGATGCCGGCGATCTCGTCCTCGGCCTGGTACGTCACAACGTTCATCTCCTTGAAGTACGAGCTCTCCTGGAGGATCTCGGTGGCGGGCGTGATGGGGTAGCTGCCGAGGAACACCTGCCGGCCAGACAGCTTCGCGGCGGCGGCCAGGCCTAGCGCCGTCGCCTGGTTTCCGGTGACGTTCCGGTACAGGCCCGGCCTGAGCTTCGCGGCCGGCACCCGGTACGTGTTCACGAACAGCTCGGAGGTCTCGGCGAAGGCGTGGCCAGCCTGGAACACCTTGATGTTCGCGTCCGCGAATTCGGGCTTCTTCGTGAACTTGGCGCGGATCGACTGGACCTGCGGCTCGGTCGGCCGACCGTACAAGAAGTAGAGCATGCCGAGCGCGAAGTAGTTCTTGCAGCGGGCGACTTCCTTGGACGAGAGACCGGAGCCCTCCAGCGCATGCTGGGTGAGCGTGTTCATCTCCACCGGGACGACCCGGTAGTTCTTCTTCAGGGCGTCGTCCTCGAGCGGGTTCTTCTTGTAGAGCGCCTTCTCGAGGTTGGCCTCGTTGAAGGCGCCGGAGTTCACGATGAGCATGCCGCCGAGGCGGAGGTCCTGGATGTTCGTCTTGAGCGCCGCCGGATTCATGGCCACCAGCACGTCCGGCGCGTCACCCGGCGTGTAGACCGTCCTCCCGCCGAGGTGGACCTGGTAACCGGAGACGCCCGCCAGCGAGCCCGCCGGCGCGCGGATCTCGGCGGGGAAGTCCGGGAACGTCGAGAGGTCGTTGCCTGCCAGGGCCGAAGCCTTCGTGAACTCCGACCCTATGACCTGCATGCCGTCGCCGGAATCGCCCACGAACCGGATGGTGACCGTCTCGACCTGCTCGACCTCGCGCTTGGAGGTCGGCGCGGCTTCTGGAATGGACATGGCGACCAGGTT
The DNA here is from genome assembly GCA_001768075.1 of Anaeromyxobacter sp. RBG_16_69_14. Classification (GTDB taxonomy): domain Bacteria; phylum Myxococcota; class Myxococcia; order Myxococcales; family Anaeromyxobacteraceae; genus Anaeromyxobacter_A. The sequence continues at coordinate 12,783 of MEMX01000040.1, forward strand.
CTCCTTCAGGACACTCGAGAAGGCCGACGGACGACCGCGGTCGGGGTCGGCAGGGTCGATGGCAGGATCCGGTGAGCCCACCGGAGTGAAGTTTCGGGACGACGAAGAGCGGGTCTTCTTATGTTGTCGGACCGATGGGTATGTCAAGGTAGGATGCCCGGCTCAACGGGTACCCAAGCGTCCGTAACCAGGCTAGATCCGTGCGCTCTGGCGCGACGGCCGGTGCGTGCGCCTACAGCGCTCATCGGCTGCGACAGTTTGCCACATGCCGGTACTCCCACGGCTTTTGAGGGATCGGTTCCTGCCGAGCCCGAGCCCGAGCCCGAGCCCGAGGCACGGGCACGGGCACGACAACGGAGAATGCGGGGTCAGCTCACTCTGGCGGGAAGATCTTCCCGGGGTTCAGGATGCCAAGCGGGTCGAAGAGCGCCTTGAGTCGGCGCTGCAGCGCGACCAGCGCCTTGCCCTGCTCGTACTCGAGGTAATCGCGCTTGGCGAGGCCGACGCCGTGCTCGCCAGTGATGGTACCGCCCATATCGACGGCCGCGCGCAACACCTCTCCCACCGCCCGCTCGACGCGCGGCCGCTCGTCCTCGCGATCGAAGAGGACGTTCGCGTGTAAGTTCCCGTCCCCGGCGTGGCCGTAGGTCGCGACCAGGAAGCCGTGCTTCGCGCCGATCTCGCGCGTCTTCCGCACCATCTCCGGGATCCTGGATCGTGGGACGGCGATGTCCTCGGAGAGCTTGAGCGGGTGGAGCCCGCGTAGATTCACCGACAGGTACTTGCGCGTCTCCCAGATGTCGCGGCGCTGCGCCTCGTTCTGCGCCACGATGACCTCGCCGGCGGCGTCCGCCTGCACCAGTTCGGCGATCCGGACGATCTCGGCGAAGACGCCCTCCTCGTCGTTGCCGTCGGCCTCGACCATCACGGCCGCTCCCGCGTCGGCGGGGAACTTGAATGGCGCGCTCTTCGCGCACGCCTGCAGCGCCACGTCGTCCAGGAGCTCGAGGCAGCGCGGGATGACGCCCGAGGCGAGCACGCGGGAGATGGCGCGGGCGGCGTCCTCCACGCTCTTGAAGACCACCAGCGCCGTCGAGACGTGCCGCGGGCGCGGCAGGAGCTTCACGGTGATCTCCGTGACGACGCCGAGCGTCCCCTCGCTGCCGACCAGGAGCGCCGTGAGATCGTAGCCGGCGACGCCCTTGATGGTCTGGCGGCCGACGCGGAGGATCTCTCCCGTCGGCAGCACCACCTCGAGCCCGAGCACGTACTCCCGCGTCACGCCGTACTTGAGGGCGCGCGGTCCCCCCGCGTTCTCCGCCACGTTCCCGCCCATCGAGCAGACGTCGGCCGAGTTCGGGTCGGGCGGGTAGAAGAGCCCGTGCTTCTCCACCTCCTGCTGGAACACCCCGGTGATGACGCCCGGCTGCACCCGCGCCGTGAGGTCCTCGGGCCGGATCTCGAGGATGCGGCTCATGCGCTCGAGCGAAAGCGCTATCCCGCCTGCCAGCGCGAGCGTGCCACCCGACTTGCCGCTGCGCGCGCCGATGGGCACGACGGGCAGCCGGTGGCGCGTCGCGACGGCGAATACGCGCTTCACCTCCTCCGCGGTCTCCGCCAGGACGAGGACCTCGGGCGGGTGGACGCCCAGGTCCGACTCGTCGCGGCCGTAGTCGTCGAGCTTGTCGCGGTCCACGACGACGCGCTCGGGCGCGAGCGCGCCGCGCAGCTCGTCGAGCGCCGCCATCACCGCTCGTGAATCGCTCATCCGAAGACCTCCACGTTGGAGCCGGTCATCGCGTCCGGAGCCTCGCCCGCGCACCAGGCGACGACCCTCGCGACGTCGGCGGGCGACATCGCGGGCGGGAAAGGCGTCTTCTTCAGCATCGCGGTGTCGACGCTCCCGGGCGAGACGGCCAGGCACTGCACACCGTGAGGCCGCAGCTCCTCCGCCAGGCACTTCGTGAGTCCTATGAGACCCCACTTGGAGGCGTTGTAGGCGCTGGCGCGCTCGCTGCCGATCGTGCCGGCGATCGAGGCGATGTTCACGATTCGTCCGCGCCGGCGCACCTTCATGCCCGGGATGACCGCGCGCGCGCAGAGGAACGCGCCGGTCAGGTTGACGTCCAGCTGCGACCGCCACTGGGCCGGCGCCAGCTCCTCGACGAGGCCCCTGTGGAGGATCCCGGCGTTGTTCACCAGCACGTCGCAGGGTCCCAGCGCCCGCAGGTGCGCCTCCACGAGCCGCGCCACGTCCTCCTCGCGTGCGACGTCCCCCGCGACCGCCAGCGCGGCGCCGCCAGCGCGCACGAGCGCCTCGAGATCCTCGGCGGTCCTGCCGAAGACGGTGACCTTCGCGCCGCCGCGCGTGAGCGCCTCGGCCGTGGCGGCCCCGATGCCGCGGCCGCCCCCCGTCACGATGGCGGTGCGCCCCGCGAGAACGCTCGAGGTGCTCACCCCTTCCTCCGCCTGGCCCCCACCAGCTCGAGGAAGCGCCTCTGCAGCCGCGCGTCGGTCTCGAGGGCACCCTGGAAGCACTGAACGTGCGCCCGCGCGGCGCGGCGCCGCTCGCCGCGCATGGTGAGGCATGCCTGCTCCGCGTCGAGGATACAGGCCGCCCCGCGCGCTCCGAGATGGGAGACGAGCGCCTGGGCCACTTGCCGCGCCAAATCCTCCTCCAGAACCAGGCGGTGCGCGAAGCAATCCAGCAGCCGGACGATCTGCCCGAACCCGGCCACCTTTCCGCCGGGAACGTACGCCACGTGCGCCACACCGCGGGACGGCAGGAGGTGATGGGGGCACACGGAGTGAAAATCGATCCCGGTGACGGCTACCAGATCCCTGCCGCCCGACGGCATGGCCTCGGCCAGGATGGCGACGGGATCCCGGCGGTAGCCGTCGAGGAGATCCTCGATCCAGGCCTCGGCGACGCGTTCGGGCGTGCCATCCAGGCCGGCGGCATGGCGCTCTCCGCCAGGCAAGAGCGCGTCGAGGAAGCGGGCGACCGCGTCTGCCACAGCGCGCCTCCCGGCTTGCGCTGCGTCGTCGGCTGGCTGGCCTGGGCTCCCGGGTCCGCGCCGAGCGGGCCACTGCTCGCCGGCGCGCTTCCTGCGGCCAGGGGCCACGTCGTCGCGCGGCCTGAGCTTGCGCGCAGGCGTCCTACCCGCCAAGCGATCCCCTGTACGTCACGCAGCAGCCGGGGATCTCGTAGAGGCGGACCTCCACCAGGCCGGGCAGGTGCGGCGCGAGGATCTCGTAGACCCAGCGCGCGATGTTCTCCGCGGTCGGGTTCTCGAGCACGTCGTTGAGCGTCCGGTGGTCGGCGCGGGAGAGCACGTGCTCCTGCACGATCTCCTTGACCCGCCCGAAGTCGGCGACCATGCCGCTCTGCGGGTCGATCTCGCCCTCGACCGCCACGAACATCTGGTAGTTGTGGCCGTGCATGCGGAAGCACGGGCCGTCGTAGCGGGGGAGCCTGTGCGCCGCCGCGAAGGTGAACTCGACGTCCAGGCGAGCCGTGCGCTTGTCGGTGTAGTCGATGGTGGCCATACGGGTGCTCGCGTTATAGCTCGATCTGCACGTCATCGCCGTCCAGGTTCACGCGAAAAGTGCGGACGCACACGCCCGGGAACTCATCGCAGCGACCGCTCCGCACGTCGAAACCCCACGCATGCAGCGGGCAGAAGACGGTGTCGCCGCGCAGGTCACCAAAGGCGAGCGGGCCGTCACGGTGGGGACACGCGTTCTCGATGGCGTGGACCTCGCGGCCGATGCGAAAGAGCGCGATGGCCTCCCCCTCCACCTCGACGAGGAGGCCATGACCCTCCGGTAGCTCGGAGAGGCGGCAGACGGTATGGCGCACCTTCGGGAACTAACGGGCGTTGCGCCGGGGCGCCGTGTCACAGTGGACGCAGCCGGCCGCGTCGTATCTCCACGGTCGAAGTGCGACATATTGCCGCATCCAGCGTAAGCGCGCGTGAACACGCCACTCCTCTGGTGCCCGGAGCGGCACACGGGATGCTTCTCCGTGGCAGTGGTGGCGTGGACAGGCGCAGCGCCGCTTCCGAAGGACACCCGGGCCAAGGAGAAGACCACATGAAGATTCTCAGCGCTCTGCTTGCCGTCGCATTCCTCGCCGTCTCCGCCCCCGCGTTCGCCGAGGAGGCCAAGGCAGCTCCGGCCCCGGCTCCGGCAGCAGCTCCGGCAGCGGCCCCGGCAGCGGCAGCGGCAACGACGGCGCCCGAGGCGAAGCCCGAGGCCGCCCCGGTCGAGAAGGTCGAGAAGAAGGCCGAGAAGAAGGCCAAGAAGAAGATCGACGCAGTCAAGTAACGCTGGCAGTGTCTCTGTTAGGCTTTGGGGCCGGCCGCGCGAGCGCGGCCGGCCTTTGTCGTCCGTGGATCCAGGATGTCCCTGCGCCTACAGATCACCGCCCTCTTCGGCGCAATCCTCGTGGTGACGATGGCTATCGCCGCGTACCTGGGAGAGTCGATCGCGGCGCGCGCCGTGGAAGAGGGGATCCGCGAACGCACCAAGGAGGTGGCGCGCTCCATCTCCTCCGAGATCGACTTCTCCCTGCGCGAGCCACGCGAGTCCGATCGAGCCCGCATCGCCGTACGGCTGGCGGCGGCGGTAGCGCGCCACCATGGGCTCCGCATCGCCGAGATCGCCATTCGCAGGCCTGGCAAGGACGACGTCGTCCGCATCACCTTCGGCAAGAACGGCCCCGAGACCACCTTCGAGCAGCGGGACTACATGTTCTCGGCGCAGCCGCAGGCGCGCCTGCTCGACTCGGGCGAGGGGCGCGTGGCGCAGGTCGACCAGCCGGTGAGCGATCCCTTCGGCCGTCCGATCGCCAACCTCCGCATCGAGGCCTACGTCGCCGACGCAGAGCTCATCGCCGACCGCGAACGCACCGTCTTCCTCTGGGTAACCGCGAGCAGCTCCCTCGCTCTCGCTCTCGCCTTCACCCTCATCCTGCGCCGCATGCTGGCGCGCCCGCTCTCACGCCTCGCCGCCGCCATGGCGGCGGTCGAGTCGGGCGCAGGCGTCCCGCCCGCCATTCCGGGAGCCGAGCGGCCCGACGAGATCGGCACCCTCGCGCGCGGTCTGGATGCCATGCTGGTGCGCGTCCGCGGCTTCAGCCGCGAACTGCAGGAGAAGGTGGACGACGCCACCGCCGACCTGGCTCACAAGAACCGCGCGCTGGTGGAGCTGAACGATCTCTTGGTCGAGGCACGCCGCGACCTCACCGCCAAGGAGCAGCTGGCCGCCCTCGGCCAGCTCTCCGGCACCATCGCCCACGAGCTGGGGAATCCGCTCAACACCATCAGCGGCCACGTGCAACTCCTGGCACGCGCGCCCTCCTGTCCACCCGACATGAAGGAACAGCTCGAGGTCGTCCAGCGCGAGGTCAAGCGGATGACTGCGATCATCCGCCGCTTCCTCGATTCGGCGCGCGCGCTCACGCCCGCACCGGAACCGGTGGAGATCGCAGCGCTCATCGACGAGGCGCTCTCGCTGACCGTCTCGGCCGAGGCCCGGACGCGCATCGCAGTGAACCGCGACGTGCCTTCGGAAATGGGGCGCGCCGCCCTCGACCCCTCGCTGGTCCGGCACGTGCTCACGAACTTCATCTCGAACGCGGTGGACGCCATGGCGCAGGGCGGTCGGCTCACCGTGCGAGCCCGGCGCGCCGGCGACCAGATGGCGCTCACGGTGGAGGACAGTGGGCCCGGAATCGGCGGCGAGGAGCGCAAGCACGTCTTCGAGCCCTTCTACTCCACGAAGCCTAAGGGAAAGGGTACCGGCCTCGGCCTCGCCATCTGCCGCGAGATCGCGGCGGCCCTGAAGGGGCGCATCGAGCTGGAGAGCGTTCCGGGGCATGGCGCCGCATTCACCCTGTACTTCCCGGCTCCTGCGTGGAAGGCGGCGGGGTAACAAGAAACAGCGAAAGGCGAGCCTGATGGAATCCCCCGCCCACATCTTCGTCGTGGACGACGACACCTCCAGCCGCGAGCTCCTGTCGCGCATCCTCACCTCGGCGGGTCACCGCGTGACCGCTCTCTCGGATGGGCGCGAGGCCCTGGAGCGGATGTCCGACGGCGAATCACCCGATCTGGTCGTCTCCGACATCCGCATGGGCGACGTGGATGGGCTTCAGCTCACCGATGCGCTCCGCCAGCGTACCGCCGACACGCCCGTCATCCTCGTCACAGCCTTCGGCAACATCGACGGCGCGGTGGACGCCATCCGACGCGGCGCCTTCGACTACATCTCCAAGCCCTACGACGTGGACGCCATCAAGGTGGTGGTGGCGCGCGCGGTGGAGCAGCGCCGGCTGGCCCTGGAGAACCGCACCCTGCGGCGCGACCTCCGCGACAAGTACCGGCTGGAGAACGTCGTCGGCCGCAGCGAGGCGGTGCTGCAGGTCTACAAGACGGCGGCGCGCGTGGCGGCCACCAACGCCACCGTCCTCATCCAAGGCGAGAGCGGCACGGGAAAGGAACTGGTCGCCCGCGCCATCCACGCCGCTTCCCCGCGCGCGAGCCGTCCTTTCGTGGCGGTCGACTGCGGCGCCATCGCCGAGGGCGTGCTCGAGTCGGAGCTCTTCGGACATGCGCGCGGCGCCTTCACCGGCGCCCAGACAGCGCGGCGCGGCCTCTTCGAGGAGGCAGACCAAGGCACGCTATTCCTGGACGAGATCGGCGACATCGGACCGAATCTACAGGCCCGTCTCCTGCGCGCCCTGCAGGAGGGAACCATCCGTCGCGTGGGCACCAACGAGACGGTCCCGGTGGACGTGCGCGTCGTGGCGGCGAGCAACAAGGACCTCGCGCAGGAGGTGAAGGAGGGACGCTTCCGCGAGGACCTGTTCTACCGGCTCAACGTGGTGACTATCCAGATCCCTCCCCTGCGCGAGCGGCGGGAAGACA
>MEMX01000041.1:0-1557 GCA_001768075.1 Anaeromyxobacter sp. RBG_16_69_14
CCGACGTGGAGGTGCGCCGTGAGCGAGCGCAGGTGCTGGCGGCGGTGACCGCCGTGCGCGCCCTCCTCGAGGAGGGCAACATCGTCGTCCCCGGCAAGTCGGAGCTGGAGATCTCCCACCACTACGGCATGGAGCGCTTCGCCGAGACGGGCCTGGTGATGATCACGGTGGTCAATCGGGAGTACTGCAAGAAGCTGATCGCCATGCTCCCCGGCCAGACCCACCCGGAGCAGTACCATCGCCAGAAGGAAGAGACCTTCGTCATCCTTCACGGCGCCATGACCGTCTGGCTGGATGGGGTGCCGCAGGAAGCGCGCCGGGGCGGCGTCATCACCGTCCATCGCGGGGTGCGTCACAGGTTCCAGTCGGCGACCGGGGTGGTGTTCGAGGAGATCTCCTCCACCCACTACCGGGACGATTCGTTCTACACGGACCCGGCGGTCAACGCCAATCCACGCCGCAAGACCCAGCTCACATACTGGCTGTAATCCGCCATGACCGTCCGCGTCGCCGATTACCTGATGGCCCGCCTCGCCGATGCCGGCGTCGACCACGTCTTCCTCCTTCCCGGCGGCGGCGCCATGTACCTCGACGACGCCCTGGCCTGCGAGAAGCGCATCGCCCCCATCCCCTGCCATCACGAGCAGGCCTGCGGCATCGCCGCCGAGGCCTGGGGACGGGTGCGGGGCAAGTTCGGGGTTGCCCTGGTGACCACCGGCCCCGGCGCGACCAACGTCATCACCCCGGTTGCGGGTGCCTGGATCGAATCGGTGCCCATGCTGGTCATCTCCGGCCAGGTGAAGCGGGCCGACCGCCTGGCCGGACGCCCCCTGCGCCAGGGCGGAGTGCAGGAGGTGGATGTCGTACCCATGGTGCGCTCCGTCACCAAGTACGCGGCCACCGTGGACGAGCCTCGGAGTATCCGCCGCCACCTGGAGGCAGCGCTGCACCACATGCTCGCCGGCCGCCCCGGCCCGGTATGGCTGGACATCCCCCTGGACGTGCAGGCGGCCCCCATCGATCCGGAGGGGCTGGAAGCCTTCGTGCCGCCGGAGGAGGCTCCGGTCGGCGGAGAGGACGCCATCGAGCGGGTGGCCGCCCTCGTCGCGGAGGCCCAGCGCCCGCTGCTATTGGCCGGCCACGGGGTGCGCCTGGCCGGCGCCGCCCGGGGATTCCTCGAGCTCGCGGAAGGCCTCCAGATCCCGGTGGCCACCACCTGGAATGCCCTCGACCTCATCCCCTGGGACCACCCTCTCAACGCCGGGCGCCCCGGCGTGGTGGCGCTGCGGGCAGGCAACTTCGCGGTGCAGAACTGCGATCTCCTGATCGCCGTCGGCTGCCGCCTGGACAACGTGGTCACCGCCTACAACCCCCGCGGCTTCGCCCGCGCCGCCCGCAAGGTGGTGGTGGACGTGGACGCCAACGAGATCGCCAAGCTGGACATGGACGTCGAGGTGGGGCTCGCCATGGACGCCGGCCGCTTCATCGCCGCCCTGGCTCGCCAGCCGCTGCCTGCCAGCCGCGCCGACACCGCCCCGTGGCGCGCCCGCTGCGCCG
>MEMX01000041.1:1661-5255 GCA_001768075.1 Anaeromyxobacter sp. RBG_16_69_14
CCGGCACCCTGGTATCCACCGGCAGCTCCGGCCTGGCGGTGGAGGTGTTCTACACCGTCTTCCGGAACCGACCGGGGCAGCGGGTCTTCCTCACCTCCGGCCTGGGGGCCATGGGCTACGGATTGCCGGCGGCCATCGGCGCCTGCCTCGCCAATGGCCGCCGCCCCATGGTGGCCCTGGAGAGCGACGGCAGCCTCCAGCTCAACCTCCAGGAACTGGCCACCCTCAAGGCCTGCGACCTTCCCATCCGCCTCCTGGTGATGAACAACCGCGGCTACGCCTCCATCCGAAACACGCAGCGCAACTACTTCGCGGGCCGGTACCTGGGCACCGGTCCTGAGGCCGGCCTGTTCCTGCCGGATCTGGAGAAGGTCGCGGACACCTACGGCCTCCCGTTCCTGCGCATCTCCGACGCCGCCGAGCTGGACTCCGGCCTGGCTGCTGCCCTGGACCGGCAGGGCCCGCTCCTGGTGGACGTGCGGCTCCTCCCGGACGAGACCCTGGCTCCCAAGGTGGCTGCCCTGCCGCAGCCGGATGGCTCCATGCTGTCCATGCCCCTGGAGGACATGAGCCCGCTGCTCCCGCTGGAAGCGCTTCAGGAAGAGATGCTGGTCCCGCTCCTGCCGGCCTCCTTCACTGCTCGGAACCATGCGCGCTCGTGCTCCGACCCGGGCGACGCTGCCCCCTCTCGAGCTCTCCCCGCGGCCGCCGCGCGACTGCGCGCAGATCGAGGAGCATGAGCCGCGGCACTAGCCCAGGCCGCTGCCGGGCCTGCCGGCAGCCCATCGACGCCGAGCCGCTCCTCGTCTACCGGGACATGCCGGTGTCGGCGCAGGCCTTCCCCACCGCCGACAGCGTCGCCGCGGACCGGGGCGCCGAGCTCACGGTGATCCAGTGCCCCGCCTGCGGACTGGTCCAGCTCGACGGTCCGCCGGTGCCCTACCACCGGGAAGTGATCCGGGCGGCGGCCTTCTCCACCGAGATGCGTGTCTTCCGCATCGGCCAGTTCGCCGCCTGGGTCGGCCAGCACGGCCTCGGCGGCAGGAAGGTCCTGGAGGTGGGCTGCGGCCGGGGAGAGTACCTCGAGCTCCTGGAGCAATGCGGCACCGAGGCTCACGGTCTGGAGTACGCTCCAGCGGCAGAGGCCGATTGCCGGGCCAGGGGCCTCAGGGTTGCGCGGGGGTACGTGGAAGGCCCTGACCAGCGCCTCGCCCAGGCACCCTTCGACGCCTTCGTGAGCCTCAACTTCATGGAGCACTGGCCCGATCCGGTGGCGAGCCTCCTGGGCATCTCCGCCAATCTGGCCGATGGCGGACTGGGCCTCGTCGAGGTGCCCAACTTCGACATGATCGCGGAGCGCGGTCTCTACTCCGAGTTCATCAGCGACCACCTCTCCTACTTCACCCGGCAGACGTTCGCTGCCACCCTGGAGCGGGGCGGGTTCCAGGTCCTCGATTGCGCCAGCGTCTGGCACGACTACATCCTCTCGGCGACGGTGAAGAAGCGCCAGCCGGTGGATCTCGGCCTCATCCAACGGCGACGGGAGGAGATGGCGGGCGCTCTCGCTGCTTTCCTGGATCGATTTCCCCGGGGCCGGACGGCCATCTGGGGCGCCGGCCACCAGGCCCTGGCGGTCATCGCGCTGGCGGGGCTCGCGAACCGCATCCGGTACGTCGTGGATTCCGCCCCCTTCAAGCAGGGGAAGTTCACTCCTGCCACTCACCTGCCCATCGTCCCGCCGACGGCCCTGGAGAGCGACCCGGTGTCGGCGCTGATCGTCATGGCGGCAGCCTACTCCGACGAGGTGGCAGCGCTCATCCGCGCTCGCCACGGGCCGGAGCTGGCGGTGGCCATCCTGCGAGACCACGGCCTGGAGATGCGCTGATGAGCGTTGACGAGCTCGCCGAGCGAAGCGAGGTATTCCGATGACCGCTCCCATGGACCCGGAACTCGCCGAGCTGGCCGCACGCCTGCTGGAGAGGGTGGAGGACCCGCACGTCGGCCTGCCGCTGGATGTCTTCCTCCTGGTGAGCCGGTTGACGCCGCTCGTGAACGTGGATCTGCTCATCCGCAACGACCGGGGCCAGAGCCTCCTCACGTGGCGGGCCGACGAGTTCTACGGGCCGGGCTGGCACATCCCGGGGGGCATCGTCCGCTTCAAGGAGTCGTTCGCCCGGCGCCTCGGCGCCGTGGCCAGGGCGGAGCTGGGCGCCGACGTGCGCTTCGGCCCCAGTCCGCTCGCGGTGAACGAAACCATCCACCCCAGCCGCGACAAGCGGGGCCATTTCATCTCCTTCCTCTACCGATGCGAACTCCTGACTTCCCCCGACCCGGCCCTGCAGTTTGCCGGCGGTGTGCCCAAGAATGGAGAATGGCACTGGCACGACCGCTGCCCGGAGAACCTCATCCGCGTCCACGCAATCTATCGCCCGTATCTCGAGGCCAACACGTAGCATCCCTGAGAGCAGCGACCCCATGATACCCACCGCCTTGGAACGCGCCGACAGCGGCCTCACCCCTGCCGAGAAGGCCAAGCGCAACGGCCTGCGCTCCCGCAAGCCCTACGTGGCGGCCAAGCTGGCCAACATCGCCGCCATGGAAGACAGGGGAGAGATCAGCCCCATCATCCGCCTGGAGAAGAGCTACCTCTGTAACTTTCAGTGCACCCACTGCTGTGCCGAGTACTACATGGACCGGCACAAGAAGAAGCAGAAGATCGAGGACACCCGGCGCCAGGTGGACCTCGCCGACGTCCGGGAGCTCTCGCGCCAGGCCGACGAGCTGGGGCTCGCTCGCTTCGTCATCACCGGAGGCGAGCCGCTGGTGATGAAGGACTTCGACGCGGTGGTGGAAGCCATCGATCCGGAGAAGCACTACATCATCACCGACACAAACGGCTGGCTCCTGGATTGGGAGCGGGCAAGGCACCTCAAGGCCATCGGCGTCGAGAAGGTGCAGCTCTCCCTCGACAGCTACGACGAGGCCGATCACGACGCCTTCCGCAACAAGCCCGGTTCCTACAAGCGGGTCATGCGGGCCATCGACGCCTCCCTGGACGCGGGGCTCAACCTCATCCTGTCCACCGTCCTCGTGAAGGGGAGGGCGAGGACGGAGGAGTTCCGCAACCTCTGCCGCTTCGCCACCGAGCGCTGCATCGGCCTCTACGTCTGCTACGCCAAGCCCACCGGGGCGTGCTCCGATCACCCCGAGCTCGTGATCGACAAGGAGGACGCCGACGTCGTGCGAGAGCTGGAGAAGCAATACAACGTCTTCACGCACATGACACCGTCCTACGGGTCCTTCAAGGGCTGCATCGCCATGAAAGGGATCGTCACCGTGACCTCCACCTTCGAGGTCACACCGTGCCCCTACATCGACCTCTCGCTGGGCAACCTGCGGGAGACCCCGCTCAAGGAGATCCTCGCCCGCGGCATGCGCAATCCGTGGCTGGGACCCTACCGGCCCGACTGCGTGATCGGCGAGGACGAGCAGTTCATTCGATTCCACACGGACAAGACCGAGGGCATCACCCATCTCCCGGTGCCGTGGGGGGAGGGATTCTCCGAGGGCAACTCCCTCCTCGATGGGCGCTCC
>MEMX01000041.1:5267-5697 GCA_001768075.1 Anaeromyxobacter sp. RBG_16_69_14
CGATGTCGCGACTCCCGCCACCCCCGGATTCTTCGACCCGGACGGCCGCGCCATCCCGCGAGGCGTGAAGGCCCCCGCGCACCAGCGAAGCCGCGGGCATTTCCTCTGCCGGCAGCCGGCCGTCGACCACGGCGACATCCATCGCCGCACCCTCGCCTCGCTGGGGGTCGAAGATGGCATTCCACTCTCGGAATTCGTCGCCAGGGCAGAGAGGATCCTGGAGAGCCTGCGCTCCGATCCCGGCACGGCGAACGTCCTGAAGGGTGTCCACGTCCCCTTCCTCCTCCCCCCGGCAGGCGAAGCCGACCCTGGGGAGGCGCTGGAGGCCTGGCTGGAAGGCGTGCGCAGGGCCTTCGCCGAGACATTCCCGGAGCGGACCTTCACGAACCATCACAAGGGCGGCCTCGCCGGCAGGCTCGCCGTCGCCCCG
>MEMX01000041.1:5727-13054 GCA_001768075.1 Anaeromyxobacter sp. RBG_16_69_14
GCCCGGGAGGGCTGGGCGGTGGGATACTACTTCCCCTGCCTCGGCGCGTACTCGGTGCCCGCGGCCGTCGAGCAGATGCAACACCTGCCGGAGTCCTTCCTCCTCGCCGGCGGCATCGACACCGCGGCGGCCCTCGTCGGCTCCCCGGATCTCCTGCTCCGCACCGACGGCTATCCGCCCATCCTCTGGCTGGCGGGGCTGCAGGGGGAGAAGGAAGGGGTCGGCTACCACTTCGAGGCCTACGGCTACAACCTGACCTTCAATCGCCGGATGCACCTTGGCCAGGCAGCAGAGTCCGGGGCGAGCGGCTTGACCGTCATCGGCTGACCGCCTGAGCACGGACCATGGTCGAGCCTTCCCGCCCGGATCCCTTCGCCCGCGAGCTCGAGCGGATCCTCGCCCGTTCCCGGCCGCTGTGGGAGGCGCTGCGGGGACAATCCGTGTTCCTCACCGGTGGGACCGGGCTCTTCGGGCACTGGATTCTAGAGTCGGCGGCCTACGCCAACCGTGCCCTCGACCTGGGGCTGAAGGTCCTGGTGCTGACCCGGAACCCCGAAAGCTTCGCAGCCAGGGCGCCCCACCTGGCCGCCGACCCCGCCATCCGCTTTCACCGAGGGAACGTCATCGACTTCGACTTCCCCGCCGGCGCCTACCCCTACGTGATCCACGGCGCCACCACCTCGGCGGCGGAGACCTTCCGCGGTGAAGACCCGCTCGCCAAGTTCGACACGCTGGTGGCGGGTACCCGCCGCACGCTTGAATTCGCCCGGCGCTGCGAGGCCCGGCGATTTCTCTTCTTGAGCTCCGGGGTGGTCTATGGCTCGCCGCCACCCAGCCTCGCCGCCATCCCGGAGGACTACCTCGGCGCCCCAGACACCTGCGACGTGGATTCCGCCCTGGGACAGGCCAAGCGCGCGGCCGAGTACCTTTGTGCTCACTATGGCCGGCGCCACGGCTGGGAGGGCGTGGTGGCCCGCTGCTTCTCCTTCGTAGGCCCCTTCCTGCCGCTCGACCTTCACTACGCCATCGGCAACTTCATCGATCAGGCCCTCAGGGCGGACGCAATCGTGGTCACGGGAGACGGGACGCCGCTGCGCTCCTATCTCTACCTGGGCGACCTGGTCAGCTGGCTCCTGGCCCTGCTGATCAGGGCGGCGCCGGGACGAGCCTACAACGTGGGCTCCGACGAAACCGTCACCATCGGTGGCCTGGCCCGCCGGGTGGGGGAAGTCCTGGCCCCCGGTAAGCCCGTGCGGATCCTGGGCAAGCCCTCCTACAGCGTCGGCAACCAGGCGAGGAATCTTTACGTCCCCGACATCACCCGGGCCCGGCAGGAGCTGGGGCTGGCGGTGTGGACGCCGCTCGAGGAAGCGATCCGGATCACGGGAGGGCGAGGGTGACCGGGGTGACCGGCTCTGTTGTTCGGCAGAACATCGCGATGGTTCAAAGGACTACCCCTTACCTCCTCGTTTCTGGTGAGTCGAGCTGAACGCATGGAAGGAACGTCCATGGAGAAGATCCTGTTCTTGGTCCCGCCCAACATCTCCGGCGCCGATCTTCTGAACCCTGCACCGACCGCCAAGGTCTCCCTGATGGCATCGGGGCGCGCCGTGGGATCGGTCATCACCGACATGCCACTCGGCGTCATCTCGATTTCCGCCTATCTGAAGCGGGAGCTTGACGTCGACATTCGCCTCGTCGACTTCAACGTCGAGCTGAACAGGATCCATGACTTCACCCATGCGAGTCTCGCCGAGTACTTCCGTAATTACCTCGAAGCACTCCCTGGAGATGCACCCACCGTCATTGGAATCAGTGCTCTCTTCTCCACTGCGTACCGTAGCTTGATTGAGCTCGGCAACACCTGTCGTGAGCTCTTCCCTCGAGCGCTCATCATCGCCGGCGGCAACGTCCCGACCGTATCCTACCGGCAGATCTTCCTGGAGACCGACGCCTTTCACGCCATCTGCTACGGAGAAGGCGAGCTTCCCGTCTATGAACTCTTGACCGCCGAGGACAGGGAGGCGCACGCCGGGGCGAGCCCCGCCTGGATCACCCGTCAGAAGGCGCTTGCGGACCAGCAGCCGAGTCACCGCTTCATCGAGGACCTCGACGAGATCCCGTTTGACTATTCCGTCATCGATTGCGACGATTACGAGATCAACCCTACCATCGCGTATTACACGTCCCACAGCACACGCGGGAAGAGCTTCAACATCATGACCTCTCGCGGCTGCCCGTTCCGATGCATCTTCTGCGCTTCTCACAAGACCCACGGGCGGGACATGCGTTATCAGCGCCTCGAGCGTGTCAAGGCCGACATCGCTCGCGTGCGCTGCGACCTGCGGGTCAATACCGTCACGATCGAGGACGACCACTTCATGGGGGACAAGAAGCGCGCCTTCGAGATCGTGAAGTTCATTGCCGACTTGGGGATGACTGCGTTCTTCCCGAATTCGCTTGCCCTCTACGCGCTCGACTACCCGATGCTGCGCGAGCTCAAGCGCGCTGGAGTGAACCAGCTGGTGCTGGCAGTGGAATCGGGCAGCGACCGTGTGCTCAGGGAAGTCATGCACAAGCCCCTCAAGCTTGACATCACTCGCCGCGTTGCCGACGACTGTCGTGAGCTCGGGATCTACACCGACTGCAACATTCTGATCGGGCTACCCGGCGAGACGAAAGCCGACATCGAGGACACCCGCACCTTCCTGAGAACGGTAAATGCCAATTGGTTCAGGATCAACGTTGCGACCCCTTTGCTCGGCAGCGAGATGTACGACATCTGCGAGGAGCGCAGCTACTTCAAGGGCATCGCCATCGAGGCCAACTACAAGAAGGCCGTGGTCGAGACGGGGGACTTCACTGCTGAATTCATCCAGCAGACAACTTACGACATGAACATAGACTTGAATTTCGTGCACAACACGGATATGCGGCTCGGCAATTACGAAACGGCCATCCGGGGCTTCGACAACGTCTTCAAGGCCAAGCCGGATCACGCCATCGGCATGTACTACAAGGCGATCTGCCTTGCCCGCATCGGGCAGGGGGCCGCAGCCGCAGCTCTGCATGAACGTGCGCGCCAGATCGCTGCGAATGGCGGGTTCTGGCTGGACTACATCGAGCGCTTCCACATTCCGCTCTTTGAAGACTTGCCCGATCGCTTCGCAACCGCGTGCTGACATACGTCGGCAATACGCGACTTGTACGCCTCGAGCTGGTTCTGCACTTTCACGCAGGTCTCACCGGTCTCGCGGCGAGGAGCTGGTCCCCGAGTCGCTGGGTAGGTGTGCACCGCTCTGTTGCGCCATCGAGAGCACATGTGGGCGCAACGCGGCGGACGACCC
The DNA here is from genome assembly GCA_001768075.1 of Anaeromyxobacter sp. RBG_16_69_14. Classification (GTDB taxonomy): domain Bacteria; phylum Myxococcota; class Myxococcia; order Myxococcales; family Anaeromyxobacteraceae; genus Anaeromyxobacter_A. The sequence continues at coordinate 9,075 of MEMX01000041.1, forward strand.
CCATCGTCAACGGGCCGTCGCGTCACCGCCATGACGAACATGCGGATGGTGCGCGGAGGTAGGCGATCTCGACAGCGCGATTGTGCGATGATTGTACCCAGGGCGCGGTTCTTGAACCCAGCTGATGCCGTGCTCTCTCGACGCCATGGACCTGACGTTCGGAACGGCTCGAGAGCAAGGAGCGTGACGCCATGAAGGCTGTCATCCTGTGCGGCGGGCAGGGAACCCGCATCCGCGACGCGAACGAAGTCCTGCCCAAGCCTCTCCTGCCCATCGGCAACAAGCCGATCGTCTGGCACATCATGAAGTCCTATGCCGTACATGGCGTGAAGGACTTCGTGCTCTGCCTCGGTTACAAGGGCTGGCTCATCAAGGAGTTCTTCCTGAACTACCGCGCCATGACGGCCGACCTCACCGTGAACCTCGGGCGGAGCGGCGGGGTCGAGATACACAACGGCAACGGGTTCCAGGACTGGAGCGTCACGCTCGCCGAGACCGGGGACGCGACGCAGACCGGGGGCCGCGTCGCCGCCATCCGGCGGTACGTCGAGAGCGAGGAGTTCTTCTGCGTTACCTACGGTGATGGAGTGTCGGACATCGACATCTCGAAGCTCATCGCCTTTCACCTCTCGCACCGCAAGATCGCGACGGTCACCGCAGTCCGGCCGCCGGGACGCTTCGGGGAAATGCTCATCGGGAACGCGGCGGTGACGAGGTTCAACGAGAAGCCACCTCAGGCCGAGGGGTACATCAACGGCGGCTTCTTCGTCTTCGACGCGAAGCGCATCTGGGACTATCTCCCCAACCGCCAGGATCTGATCCTGGAGCGGGACCCGCTCTGCCGGCTCGCCGAGGATGGGCAGCTCATGGCCTACTCGCACTGCGGGTTCTGGCAGCCCATGGACACGTCGCGCGAGTACCTGCAGCTGAACGAGATGTGGGCCTCGGGCCATGCGCCCTGGAAGACCTGGAGCGGAGGCCACGCCTGATGGGCCTGGATTCACGAATCCTGCGCTCGGCCTATGCCGGCAAGCGCGTCCTCCTCACCGGCCACACCGGGTTCAAGGGCGGCTGGCTGGCGATCTGGCTGGCGTCGCTCAAGGCGGACGTCACCGGCTTCGCGCTCGCCCCCAATACAGAACCCTCGCTCTTCGAGGACGCGGGTGTCGCCGACGTCTGCCGGCACGAACGGGGGGACGTGCGGGATCTGGACCGGCTGCGACGGCTGGTGCGCGAGGTCCGGCCTGAGGTGGTCTTCCACCTCGCCGCGCAGCCGCTGGTCCGCCTCTCCTACGAGCTCCCGCTCGAGACGCTGGAGAGCAACACCCTCGGGACGGCCAAGCTCCTCGAGGCCATCCGACTCGAGAGGCAGCCATGCGCGGTCGTCGTCGTCACGAGCGACAAGTGCTACGAGAACCGCGAGCGGGTCCAGGGCTACCGAGAGGACGACGCGCTGGGTGGCCACGACGTGTATTCGATGAGCAAGGGGGCCGCTGAGCTCGTGGTCCAGAGCTGGCGCCGTAGCTTCTTCCCGCCGGGTCGGCTGGCCGATCATGGGGTGGCCATCGCCACGGCGCGCGCGGGCAACGTCATCGGCGGCGGGGACTGGGCCCGAGACCGCATCGTCCCGGACGCGATCCGCGCACTTTCTGCGGGCTATCCGGTGCCGGTACGCAAACCGGGCGCCATCCGCCCGTGGCAGCACGTGTCCGAGCCGCTGGGCGGCTATCTGCTCCTCGGGGCGAAGCTGCTCGGTCCGGACGCGCCGCGCTATTGCGAGCCGTGGAACTTTGGCCCCGCGCCGCAGAGCGCTCGGCCCGTCGCCGAGGTGGTGCAGGCGGCGGTCGAGGCCTGGGGCTCGGGGAGCTGGAGTCCCTCGCCCCAGGCGAACGCTCCCCATGAGGCCGAGGTCCTGCGCCTGTCGATCGACAAGGCCTTCGCCCGGCTCGGCTGGTGGCCGCGCTGGGGCCTGCGGGAGGCCGTGGTGCGGACGGTCGCCTGGTACCGGGAGCGTGAACGAGGAGCGCGCGGCAAGGCGCTGCGCGACCTCACTGAGGCGCAGATCGTCGACTACCTGCAACCAGGAGCAGAGGGCAAGGCAGCATGAGCACCACCACCGAACAGCAGCTCTCGGAGGAGATCCGCCAGCGCGTCCGTGCGCTCGTGGCTCTGCGCCAGGCATCCGAACCACCCTTCGTCCCTGGCGAGACGCCGATCCGGTACGCCGGGCGGGTGTACGGGACCGAGGAGGTGGAGAACCTGGTCGAGAGCGCGCTCGAGTTCTGGCTCACCGCGGGCCGCTGGGCAGAGCGCCTCGAGAAGGATCTCGCTTCCTGGTACGGGCTCCGGAGCGCATCCCTGGTGAGCTCCGGATCATCGGCGAACCTCCTCGCCTTCGCTGCGCTGACCAGCCACGTGTGGGGCGAGCGGCGCATCGAGCCAGGCGACGAGGTCATTACCGTCGCGGCGGGTTTTCCGACCACCGTGGCGCCCATCCTCCAGCATGGCGCGGTGCCGGTGTTCGTGGACGTCACCCTGCCCACCTACAACGTGGACACCTCCGCGCTGGAGGAGGCGCTCTCGCCCCGGACGAAGGCGGTCGTGCTGGCGCACACGCTGGGCAACCCGTTCGACGTCGATGCGGTGACTGCGTTCTGCGAGCGGCACGGGCTCTGGCTCGTCGAGGACAACTGTGACGCGAACGGCTCGCTCTACCAAGGCCGGAAGACCGGCACGTTCGGCGACGTAGCCACCCTGAGCTTCTACCCCCCCCACCACATGACCACGGGAGAGGGCGGCGCCGTGCTCTGCGACCAACCACAGCTGAAGAGGGTGCTCGAGAGCTTCCGGGACTGGGGACGCGACTGCTGGTGCCCTTCGGGCAAGGACGACACGTGCCGCAGGCGCTTCTCGCGGCAGCTGGGGGACCTCCCGCCTGGGTACGATCACAAGTACACATACAGTCACCTGGGATACAACCTCAAGATGACGGACATGCAGGCGTCGGTGGGCGTGGCCCAGCTCGGTCGCCTGGAGTCGTTCGGAAGGGCGCGTCGGGACAACTGGGCCTGGTTTCGCGAAGCCCTGGCGCCGCTGGAGGAGTTCCTCGTTCTCCCGGAGCCGACACCGGGGAGCGATCCATCCTGGTTCGGGTTTCTCCTCACCGTGAGAGAAGGCGCTCCGTTTACGCGCGATCAGATCGTCCGCCATCTCGAGGAGCACAAGATCCAGACTCGGATGCTGTTCGCCGGCAACCTGGTTCGCCAGCCCGCGATGACGATGCTGGCGGCGCAAGCGGCGAGCGGGGGCAGGCCGACGCCCTTCCGCGTCGTCGGGGAACTGCGCAACACCGATCGGATCATGAACAGGAGCTTCTGGTTTGGGGTGTATCCGGGGATGACTGGGGCCATGCGCGACTACGTCGCGCAGACCGTGACGGAGGTCGTGCGCGGTTCGGCGGCGACCAAGCATGCGTGCGCTTGACACTCCTTCCCTCCGCAATCTGCATGCGACTCACATCCCCAACTTCGAACCGTGAAGGCGCAAGACGCATGGACACGAATCAGATGGAGCGGCACAAAGTGGCGAGAACGGAACGCAAGGTTTCCGCGGACGAAGCTATGGTGAGTGTAGTGCTGCACAGCTATACCGGCAGCCGAATGGAGCGCTGCCTGGACGCCATATTCGAACAACGCCGCATAGGGAACTTCGAGGTCATCATCTGCGACGACGCCTCGAGCGATGGAGCCTGGGCAATCGCCAACCGCTACGCCGAGGCCTTTGCCGGAAAGTTCACCATCAGCCGGAACAACGTGAGCCTGGGGCGGGACGGGAATAGAAGCAAGGCCCTACAGCTATGCAGGGGAAAGTATCAGGTCGAGCTGACCGGCGCCACGGAATTCGATCCCGCTTATGTCCAGCGCACCATCGAGCGCATGGAGGAGGACATATTCTTCGAGCACGCGTACATCTCGAGGACG
>MEMX01000041.1:13101-15704 GCA_001768075.1 Anaeromyxobacter sp. RBG_16_69_14
AAGGGGTCGACGAAGTGTCGTTGCCTGCAGCGAGGACAGAGTACCCTTGTCACGTGAAGCGCGTCAGCGGTGAAGGTGTGCTCTGCGCCGCACCTGTTGCACCTCATCTGGACGGTGCACTCTCCGGCGCCAGCGGTCGTGATGGAGAATGCTTCGGGCGAGTACCTGGCTCGCATGTTCTTCTCGTAGAGGAGCGAGGAGAGGTCTCTGTACTCATCGTCACGCAAGGTCGACACGTTGATCAGGGGACATCCTTCCCTCAAGAAATCGACCCTGCTGTTTATGATACCCCGCTCGCAGGCGTACTTGTATAGCCCGGTGCCGGGAAAGATGTGGATCATGTTGAGGTCAAGCCCATAATGGGAATGGGTGTTGTGCCACTCCAGCGTGTTTGCCGCAGTTCGGGTAGTCTCGGCGATGTCGCCGAAGATGAATCCTCCCTGGATGTCGATGTTCGCATCGTAAGTCATCTTCAGGGCGTGCTCGATTTGCCGGAGGGTGGTTTTCTTCTTCATGCTCTTGAGCACGGTGTCGTCCGCGCTCTCGAGGCCATAGCTTATGCATATGCAGCCGGACTGCTTCATGGTCCTCAGCATCTCGACATCTACGTCGTTCACTCTCAGCTGGAGCGACCATGTAATGTTGTATGGGACTATCCGGCGACAGAAGTCGTACACGCGCTCTTTTCTCGCGGCGAACAGCTCATCGCTGATGACGACACTCCGGAATCCATAGGTCCTGACGAGAAGGTCTAGCTCGGCGAACAGGCTGTCGAGCGATCGCTGCCGGTACTTCTTGCCTGACGGATGAAAACAGAAGGTGCACGAGTACGGGCAGGATCTGCTGGCGATCACGTAGGCGGCCTCGCGGTTGGTCGACGCCACGTACTCCGGATAGTTGAAGCTGTCGTAGTCCGGAAGCGGAAGGGAGTCGAGATCCGCGATCTCGGGTCTGACCCCTGTCGTGATGTACTTGTCCTGCTCGCCTCTGAAGATCAGCCCGGGCACGTTTGTGTAGGGCAGATCGTCATCCAGGGCGTGCGCCAGGTCGCGCATGGTGACCTCGCCTTCGCCGATGACACCGATGTCGGCGCCGAGCGCGATCATGGCGGGTCCGGGATCTCCGCTGATGATTCCGCCCCCGCATACCGTGACGATTCCAGGTCGGATGCGGCGCGCTGCATCGATGACTTCCCTTACCTTGGGGTAATCGCGACTCAATCCCGAGGTGCAGATGACATCGATGTCGTGTTCACGAATGAGGCGGTTCAGTGATTGGAATGTGTCGCCTTCGCAGAATTCCAGGTTCGCCGTGAACACATTGAAGTGGCTCCGCTTCAAGTATGCGGACACATACGCAATACCGACCGGAAACACGTTGTGGCCTGAGCTCTTCGCTGCCGATTTCGGCATCACCAATAGGTAGTTCACGGGAGTGGGGCTCCATCGCATGAAATGCAAGATCGACCGTCGAGGCTTGCGGGCGCAACCTTCTGAGGCAGATCGTTCGAGTTCAGGGTGAGCTCGGAAAGGCTCTTCGGGGGTAGTGGAGCGCGGCGGCGACCAGTATAGCTTCAGCGTCGGCCCACGCCAACCGCGCGACCGCCGGTGCGTGGACCTCAGCCGGACAGCTCCTCGATGCTGGCGCTCCCTGGAGGGGGCGGGTAGGAGACGCTGCGCGTCATAAGGTTGTCGGTGCCGGCGAGCGCCTCGAGGATGGCTGCTCGCTTCGCCGTATCGGCTCCCCAGTAGCTTGTCAGCCGACGGAAGGTGTCATCGGCGGCGACGCCGGGGAAGGTTGCCGCAGCGAGATGATAATAGCGGCGCGCGGACTCGTCGTCCTTAGCGGCCAGCGCCCTCGTGCAGTAGCGGAGGCAGAGTCGGCCGACCTTGTCCAGCGCCTGGGGAAGCCTGCCGATGGTCTTCCCCATGCTGTCAAAGCGGGAGGCCATCTCGGCGAACTGGTGGGGTAGGATGTACTGCCCGAAGACCTCCAGGAGATTACCAGAGATATTCGCGGAGTCGCTGGCGGGGTGCACCCTGTTCAGGAGGAGCGGTTCCTTGATGTAGGCCATCGAGTAGTGGCAGCAAAGCTCGAAGTCGAGGAGGCGATGCCCGTACCAGCGGGAGACCAGGCTCTCCCCAGGGAGGCGCGCCTGGGCCTTGTCACTGTTGTACATGATCTGCGAGATGCTTGGGTTCACCGATGCCATCATGTAGACCGCCGCCTGCTCTGGGCCCGAGATTATGCACGACTGGTTGTAGAAAGGGGGCTCGTCCCTCGGGGTACCGCTCTCGTCGATGATGGTGCGATGCGTCATGGCAAAGGCGGTGCCCGGATGACGCTCCAGGGCCTGCACGCAGCTCTGTATGAAGCGTGGCTTCAAGGCGTCGTCCGAGCAGAGAGTGCAAAAATACTTAGCGTCAATTGAAACGAGGCAGTTTCTGGCGTTGGTGCCGGGGCCGAAGTTCTTCCGGTTTCGGATCAGCGTCATCGTCCCCGGATGTGCCCGATCGTACTCGCAGGCTATCTGCCAGGAGTCGTCCGTAGAAGCGTTGTCGGAGAGTATGATCCTGAAGTTCCGGTAGGTCTGGGCGAAGACG
>MEMX01000041.1:15737-29997 GCA_001768075.1 Anaeromyxobacter sp. RBG_16_69_14
TTGTAATTGTAGATGAGCACGTTCACCAGAGGCTTCCCGGTGACACTTGGCACGTCCGCGGAGATCTGCTCCCTGCGCCGCACGTTGGCGAAGCTCACCAGCGGATCAGCTTCCATGGCGTCGACGCAGCTCTTCACGTGCTCGGGCGCAAAGGCGTGGTCTAGCTCTAGGGAGACCACGTACTTGCCGTTGGCCAGAGTCAACGCGTCAAGGAGGTCGGTGCGCCTTCCCAGGGTCGGGTGTCGGAGCTCGGCGTGCCGCTTGGAAGTGCAGTTGCGCTTTACGCTCATGATCCCGGGGTGACGCCTGGTGTACTCCAAGGCGATCTCCCAGCCGCCGTCGGAAGACGCGCTGTCGACAAAGATGATCTCTATGTTGTCGAGGGCGTCCTGAGTGAAAATGCTCTCGAGACATTGCCGGAGGTCCCTGCCATAGTAGTCATGGATGAGAATGCTGATGAGCGGTCTGTTTCGATCGTTGGAAACAGGTTCTCTAAGCATCGGATCCTCCCTCCTTCTTGAGCTGATCGAGCTAGTCGTGGCTTCGGAGTTCGCTCTCACAGCGGCGACCAGTTGATGTGATTCTCCAGCGGCACCGCCGCCGCTGTGAGCTGATGTCCGGCGCCTTGCGGCGCCTCAAGCGGAGGGTAGAACTCTCCCCCCGCGCCCCCCATCTCGAGCGTCAGTTCATGTGGCATGCGCTATCAATGGTCGAAACGGTGATTCCACGATCCTCGAGGTGCGCAAGGTCTCTACATATCTCCTCTCTGTGCAGATCCGACGCGACCAGTAGAACAGCCGGCTCGAGGCCACGGATGTCCTCAGGTGCAACTACCGGGTACCCGTGGAAGAGCTTCCCATGCATCTGGGGATTCCGATCGGAGAACCCGACGATGTTCGCCCGCGAGAGGAGGGTGTTCTTGAGGAGCCACGCAGCCTGGGTTCCGGCAGGATACACGACGATCCGGCAGTGACCCTGGATCCAAGACAGGAACTTCTCGTTCATGTTCCGCTGTCGTTGGAGCAGGGCTGTCTCCTCGCTGATCCCCGAAGCGAAGAGTCTTTTGCCCCTTGCGATGTAATCCTGGCGCAAGTGGTAGCGCAGCCGTTCTTCGGAGAGGTCGTTCAACCAGTCAAAGAAGCCCTCCTTGTCGAAGTCTGGTTGAGGATCCAGGTTGCGGGACTGTGGCGGGATGTCCATGTCGTAGACGCCAGAGTCATATAGATACGGGGCGTTCCGATACAGGTGGCGACAGTGGTCGCAGGGCGGCAGGGGGCGTCCTGCTGCAATGGCCTCACGGTATTCGGGGTATCGAGGGCTGAAGAAGACCTCCCTGAACGGCTGTTGATTCAGATTGCCGAACACGAGGTTCTGGCAGCACACCGAGACGTCGCCGTTGGAGAGGATCTGGACCGGGCCTGCCTTGTCTAGCTGATAACAGTGAAGGCTCCGATCGCTGCGTGCGTCGTGGTACTGTGCTACCTCCTCGGGTGAAATGGCAAAGGGCGGAGGGGTCTCGAGGGCGACATCGAGCGTTTCGGCGAGCTGCCTGCACTTGGCCAGGAATGCGTTCGAGAAGACGGGGAATCGGAAAAGCGATTCCTGATGCAGGTCGTCCGGGCCAAAGCCCTGCGGGTGGTCGACGAACACTTTGGCGTGCATCTCCTTAGCGAAGCGCAGGACGTCAGGCAGCGAGAAGACGTTCCTCTTCATGACGACCATGTTCAGTCGAAGATAGACGTCTTCGATCCCTATGGCCCATAGCTCACGTCGCAGGGATCGTATGTTGTCCAGGACCTTGGAGAGGGTTCCGGGACGTCTTATCGACGCATAGGTCAGACCGTCAACCGAATCGATCGATATGGTGAAGCCGACCCTGCGTGTCCCCTTCAGGAATTGGAGCTTGTCGCGCGTCAACAGGGACGCGTTCGTTGTCTGGTAGAGGAGTATTTCAGGGTGACGACGGAGGGCGTCACCCAGGACGGCTAATCGTTCCTCTGCCAATGGGTCCGCGAGGAATTCCCCGGCGCCTGCAAGGCAAAGCGCAGAACAATGGGGGACAACCTCCTCGAGCGCGCGGCGGAATAGCGTCATCGGCATCGTGGGGTCGCTATCTTGCAGGTTGCGAGCGACATCCGGTCTGCTCCAGAAGCACATCCGGCAGCGGTAGTTGCAGCGCTGCGTGGTGCCGAGAATGACGTACGGCTTGTAGTCCTTAGGGTGCAGGATCATGGTCATGGTGTGCTGGACATCATGGTCGCGCCGGGGCGTGACATTATACGCAGCGGGAGCGATGGCATAGGCGCGGGACCCTGTTCGCCGAGCGCAGCGTGTCGAAGCCTCCTCATGCAGGTTCATGATCCGGGAAGAGTGAAATCATTTCCAGAGGGGGGCCTAGCGGCCCGGCAAGCAAGCGCCGGTCCGGGTGGCCTCTGGGCCAGCGCGGGTGGGAGGCGTAGGAGGCCTGGTGTCGAAGGTCTTGGCGCGCTTGCGCGCCTTGATGGGCCGACGCGGAGGCTACGCCGCTCACGCCGCCGGGCTCGGGCTCTTCGCCGGCCTCAACGTGCTTCCGAAGTGCACGGCGATGTCCACCTCCGCCTACCTACTCGGAAAGTTGTCGCATGGCTGGAGCGGGCAGCTCTTGCCGTGACGCTCACCGCAAGGTGCGGTTTGTGCATCTACTTGAGGCCGTGCCCTCGCGCCGTCAAGGAACTGACCTACGGAGCCGCTCGAGATCAAGGAGCGGACGCCATCAAGGCTGTCATTGCTCTGTGGTGGGCAAGGAACCCGCATTCGTGGCGCGAACGAGTTTGTTGCGCAAGCCGCGGTGTGTCGGCACGTGTCGGGTCTTCGGAGAGTCGCTGGGAGATGCCGCTCTACCTCGACTGTCTGGCGTTGGGTCCCGCTTCTACCAGTCCGGCTAAGGGATCGAGATGATCAAGGCTCGTCCCAGATTGCGCACAGCCGAATCAGGGAGGTACACCGGGGTCTATCCCCGAAACGGCGCGGTATGCAGCTATCTAAGCACTGCGTCTGCGTGGCTCATGACAGAGCCTTTCGGATTGCAAAATGGCTATTGGCGACCAGAAGATCCAGGAAGGAGGCCGAAGAAGTATGCGCTATGTTATCGCCGCTCCGTCATACACGCAGAAGTCCGCGGGGGTAAGGGTCCTGTACGAATTGCAGAAGTGGCTCGTCAGGTACGGCAAGGACGCTATGGTCCTCAATTTCAAGTCGCCTTACCAGGTGGAAGCGGATGATATAGTTGTATATCCGGAAATCGTTTCGGGAAATCCGCTTGGTGCAAGACGAGTCGTGAGATACATCTTGAACCATCCTGGGCGAATCGGAGGAGACAAGGAGTACGACAGGAATGAGATACTGATTGCATATGATGGCGAGCTCGGTCAGTATTCACATGGAGTAGTTCTCGCAACACCGTGTATTGAAGAATTCTTCTCTAACAGAGGATATGAGCGAAACATTGACTGTCTCTTTGTCGGAAAAGGAACCAATACAGGTCACTCCGCTGCTAGAGGATGCATTGAAATTACCTATCAATGGCCGGCAAACAGGAGAGAGCTCGCAGAATTGCTTAACAGAACGAGATACTTCTATTCGTATGATCAACGCACCGCTCTCAGATCGGAAGCAGCCTGGTGTGGATGCCAGGTTAGGGACATCATCGGGGATGAAGTCATCGAGGGCCAGAGCGGGCCGTTCGATATGGAGCTATTCAAACGCCAGCTGGAACAGTTCATCCAGATGACCTGGTACCCGGAGATCGACCTGAACGAAGAGGCCTCGAGGTCGATCGATATCGGCCTCTCCGCTCGGTGCCGCGCTGGCGCGAGCGGTGCTTCGAGTCGCACGGCGTCCGCCGCCCTTCGAACGCCCGACGCCGCGATGTCGACGTCGTCGCACACGGTTCCGTCCGCGACCGTCGTCGTCCCCGTCACGAACGGCTGGGAGGCCACCTTCCGGTCACTCCTCGCGCTCTCCGAGCGTTCGAGCGGCGTCCGCCGTGAGGTCATCGTCGTGGACAACGGCTGCACCGACGACACGCGCCTGGCCCTCCCACAGCTCGAGAACGTACGCGTGATCCGGAACGAGAGCGACGAGGGGTTCGCGCGCGCCTGCAACCAGGCAGCGGCACAGGCGCAGGGCGACGTGCTGGTGTTCCTCGACCGCGACGCCGAGGTTAGCCCCGGGTGGCTGGAGCGGCTGATGAATCACTTCACCGATCCGCTCGTCGCATCTGCCGGTCCGGGGGAGCGCCTCTCGGGCGCGTTCCTCGCCGTGCGCGCGGCGGACTATCGCGAGGCGAACGGGCTCGACGAGAAGGACCCCGCCGCAGCCGAGGGGCTCCTGGGCGGCTTCTTGCGCCGCGGGCGCCGCGTGGTCCTCGCCGAGGACGTGCCCATGCAGGTGCCCCCCCCTGCGCCGCCGCCGGAGCCCGTACCGCCGGCGAGTCATCCCCCGGTCAGCATCGTGGTGCCGGTCCGGGACGCGGGGGCGACGCTCCCGGAATGTCTGCAGGCCATCGAAGGGAACCTGCGCCCCGGTGACGAGGTCGTGATCGCGGACGGAGGATCCGAGGACGATACCCTGCGCTGCGCGTTCGAGTTCGCGGCTCGGCACCATCGAATCGTGAAGGTCGTGGATCACGTGGGCGGCGTCGCGGGAGCGCTGCGGCAGGGCCTCGGTGTGGCCAGCCGGGAGATGACCTTGATCGTGTCTCCTCGCGTCGTCATGCCGAGCGGCTTCGTCGATGGGACGCACGCCCTGCTCTCCGGCCAGCCGACCGCGGGTGCGCTCGCCGTGGAGGTGCCGCGCATGGGTATCTGCGTTCTGGGACGTTTGGATGATCTGCGGGCGATCGCGACGAGCAACGTGAACGCCCTCTTCAAGCAGGACGGTGTCGACCTCGGCCGCGCGCTGCAGCAGATCGGGAAGCAGCTCGCGTATGTGCCGGCGCCGGTCGGCAGGGCGGCGTAAGCCCCTTCGCCGGTGCGGCGGGGCGCAAGGCCCCGCCCCTGCGAGACTCCTCGACGCGAACTCGGCTCGTCCCCCGCTCCCCAGGGTAGACTCCTCCGCATGGGTCTCGGATGGAGCACGGGGGCGCTCTGGAGCCGACTTCGCGGACTGGTGAGCAGCCGACCGTTCGCCACGGCAATGGACATCGCGGTCGAAGGCGGTGCGTCTCCCCCGAAGTGGCCGCACCTCGCGCGAGGGTGGCTCGATCCGAGCGTCCCCCTCGCAGGGTGGCGACACACCGTCCAGGCCGGCGACCTCGAGGACGTGCTGCGCGCCGCCGCCGCCGCGGCCGATGGGCGCCTGGGTGACTCCGAGGTCGCCGAGGTCCTCGACGTCCTCGCCCACACGGCAGCCGGCCGCACGCGCGCGTTCCGTTTCGGGGGAGCGGGACGGCATTCGTTCTCGCAGCTCTGGGTCGGCTTCGCCTGCGAATCGTCCAGCGCGGCGAAGGTGTTCGTGCTCGGGGACGAGCCGTTCGTGAAGCGGCTCGAAAGGGGTCTTTCGCTCGCCGCGTTTGGCCCTGGCGAGAAGCGAGCGGAGTGCGAGTTCTTGCAGCGGTTCTTCGTCACGGCCTGGACCTGGCAGTGGACGCGAGCGCCAGGGAGCGCGGACCTCCGAGCCAAGGCCCCCCGCGATTTCGACCCATCCCGGACGGCGGAGGGGATGCGCCGGATCCTGTCGGATCCAGCGGCACCGTTTCACGACGTGCTAAGGGGCCTCAGGCGACGGACCCTCGAGCTGCTCGAGGACACGAACGACCTCGACCGCGCAAGCATCGAGCAGGCCGATGCTTACCTCGCGGAGAGGGGAGCACCCACGTTGAGCGAGATGCGAACCCGGTACGGAAGCGGCGGGGGATGAGCCCCCGCCCTACACCGACCGCTCCGGCGGTTCGCCCACGCCGTCCTCGAGCTCGCCCCCTTCGTCGCGCGTCGGCGAGGAACCCGAGGCGTACTCCTTCAGCCGGTACTGGATCTTGCGCACGCTGATGCCCAGGATCTCCGCCGCGCGCGAGGTCGATCCCCCTACCATCTCGAGCGTGCGCAGGATGGCCTCCCGCTCGATCTCGTAGAGCGTCGCGCCCGGGATGAGTGCGCCGGGGGCGCGCTCGCGGGGGCGCGGGCCGCGCAGGGACGGTGGCAAGTCGTCCGCCGTCAGCTCCGTGCTCTTGCACAGCACCACCGCGCGCTCGACCACGTTCTCCAGCTCGCGCACGTTTCCGGGCCAGTCGTGGCTGAGGAGCGCGTTGAGCGTCCCGGGCGCGAGCCCGCGGATCTCCTTGCCGTAGGCCTTCGAGTACTTCTCCACGAAATGGCTCACCAGCGCGGGGATGTCGCCCTTGCGCTGACGCATCGGTGGCAGCGTGACCGCCACGACGTTGAGGCGATAGTAGAGGTCCTCGCGAAACTTCCCTGCCTTCACCTCGGCGGCAATGTCGCGGTTCGTGGCCGCCACCATCCGGACGTCCACCTTGATCGTCTGCGTGCCCCCCACCCGCTCGAACTCGCGCTGCTGCAGGACGCGCAGGAGCTTGATCTGGATGGCCGGGGAGATGTCGCCGATCTCGTCGAGGAAGAGCGTACCGCCGTCGGCGAGCTCGAAGCGCCCCTCCTTGCGGCCGATGGCTCCGGTGAAGGAGCCCTTCTCGTGTCCGAACAGCTCCGATTCGAGGAGCGTCTCGGAGAGCGCCGCGCAATTCACCTTGATGAAGGGCTTGTTCTGGCGGGGCGACTCCTCGTGGAGCGCCTGCGCGATGAGCTCCTTGCCGGTGCCCGATTCGCCCAGGATGAGGACCGTCGCGCGCGTCGGAGCGGCGCGTTTCACCACTTCGTAGACCGCCTGTAGCTCCGGAGCGTCGCCCACGATGTTGTGGAAGCGATATCGCTCGCGGACGCGCTCGCGCAGGTTGGCCGTGTCGCGCTGCAGGCGCAGCTTGTCGAGCGCCTTTTCCAGCACCACCAGGACCGCGTTCACGTCCAGCGGCTTGACCAGGTAGTTCTCGGCGCCGGCCCGCATCGCCTCGACCGCGGCCTCCACGCTGGCGAAGGCCGTCATCATGACGAACACGGCGTCCGAGCCGCTCTCCCGCGCACGCTTCAGGAGGGTGATCCCGTCCATGCGGGGCATGCGCACGTCGGCGAGGATGGCGGCGGGAGCAAACCCCGAGAGAAGCGCCAGCGCCTCCTCACCGTCGGCGGCCTCGGCGATCTCGTAGCCTTCCTCGGACAAGATGGTCCTCAGCGCGACGCGAGCGTTCTGCTCGTCATCGACGACGAGGATTCGTTCCTTGGCCATGCGCGGACCAGCTTTTGCAACGGTCATGCCCACCTTTCATGCGGCGCCGCCTGCAAAGACTGCGCAGGGGCTGTTTGGTATGCACGCTTTGCGTTCCATGATCCAGCTCCGCCTTCATTGCCAGGAGTTCGGACACGGCGGGGATCTCGCCTCACTCCGCGATCATCCCTGATGATTTCTAGCGCTGGCGCCGCCGGAAACACCTCCCCCTGGGATGAAACGCTCCCGAACCGCGGCTCAAGCGGGGATCCACGAGCGTAGCGCCAACCGGGGCGCCTCCCTCCCTGAACCGCTCGAGCGCGTCGCGCACCGTCAGCCCTCCACGCGCCCCAGACGGTCGTAGGGACGCCAGCGGAACCGCGCGCCGAGCGCCTCGGCCGCAGCGCGGCACGCGGCCTCGGAAAGGCCCGGCAAGGCGACGCAGCTCGCGGCGACGTCGAGCCCGGCCTCGACCGCCGCTCGGATGAAGTCGCGGCAACCGTCGTAGGCCCCCTCACCGTAACGGCTCGGGCAGATCTTCGCGTAGGTCGCCGCGTCCGCGGCATTGAGCGAGACGCTCACCGCGTCGAGCCCCGCGCGCACGAGCTCGGGCGCCACGTCTCTGCCCTCGCGAAGGCCGGCCAGACCATCCGTGTCGAGGCGCACGTGCCGAACCCCCGCCACCTTCAGGCGCCGCGCCAGCTCGAGCAGGACGTCGAGCCGCCGCGTCGGCTCGCCGAGGCCGGTGAAGACCACCTCCGGACGCGCGGCGAGGCCGACGGCCTGGACCGCGCGCCACACCTCGTCCACCGAGGGGTTCCTCGCGAGCCTGAGGTCGAAGCCTCCCACCTCCCAGTCGCCGTCGCGGATCTTGGGGCAGAAGGTACAGGCGAGAGTGCAGGCGCTCGTCAGGTTGAGGTAGAGCGCGCCGCCGAGGGGATAGGCGAGGACGGGCGGGCTGGGGGCAGAAGGCGACACGGCCACGGCTTACCGCGCCAGCGGGCGAAGCTCAACCCCTGAGGCCGGGGGAGGTTCGCAGCAGGCTAGGCCAGGTGGGTTTCGCTGCTAGTCGACGTCATCGCGGTGTCCGCTGCACGAGAGGCAGAAGCGTGCTTCGGGGATGGCGCGGAGGCGCTGCAGGCCCATCGCGCCGCCGCAGGCCTCGCACCGGCCATAGCAGCCTTCTTCGATGCGGCCCAGGGCTGCCTCGACCTCGTCGAGCTCACGGCGCGTCAGCTCGGCGATGGGCGCGGACTGCGACTCCCAGTCGCGCCAGCCGGCTGCGGGGTCGGCCAGCACCGCGTCGGCCGGTCCGCGGCAGAGCGACTCCCGGCGCCTGAGCAGCAGTTTCCGGGCCTCGGATTCTATGCGGCTCATCTCCACTCCCGTCGCGGGCCAGATCAAGGCACATCGTCCTTTCGACGGAGGCCTTTGCTTCATGCGCCGTGCCGACGGCTAAGCCTCTGATTATCGGTGCATTGTTGCGCGGAAGTTGCGCCTCGGCGATCGGGGACGCATGGCTTGCGCGGCCTCTCTCCTGCGCCTTGTCGCTCATCATTTTTCGCCTTGTCGCTCATCATTTTTCGAAGGGCCACGCCACGTCGGCGCGGGTTCGCGCGCCGTGAACTCCGGCACGTGGACCGTCACCA
Organism: Anaeromyxobacter sp. RBG_16_69_14; assembly: GCA_001768075.1. GTDB lineage: Bacteria > Myxococcota > Myxococcia > Myxococcales > Anaeromyxobacteraceae > Anaeromyxobacter_A. The sequence continues at coordinate 24,698 of MEMX01000041.1, forward strand.
CGGGGCAGTGCGCCTTCGCGTCACGGTCTCCGCCACGCCGCCCAATCGAGGCGCGGTGAGATGTCCTAACCAGGAAGCGCTCGGTGGACCGCCCCTTCCACGGCCAGGTCGTGCCGCTCCCTGGAGAGGGCGCGCGTCTTGAGGTCGTAGATCCGCACCAGCGGCGCAGCGAAGGTGTCGGGCCCGCGCACCGGCGAGACGGAGCGCGCGTAGCGACCGTCCTCCAGCTCGAGGAGCGTGCCGGGCGGATAGCGGCCGAGGACGTTCACCATCACCTGCGTGAGAGCCGGGTGGTATGCGCTACCCGCGGCGCGGGCCATCGAGCCGAGCGCGTCGGACGGCGAGATGCTGCTCGCGTGGACGCGGAGGAGCGTCGCGTAGTCCTCGGCGAGGCGTAGCACCTGTCCCAGCGCCGACGGGCGCCCGCGCGGCTCCATGTGGTCGCGGTGGTGATCGAGCACCGCGCGCAGCCGGCGCAGCTTCGACTCGCTGAAGCCGCGCTGCCGCAGCATGATTCGGGCGCCCTCCGGGGGGTGACGCACGAGGCCCTCGGGCCCGGCGGCGACATCCGAGGGCAAGCAGGCATAGCCGACGTCGTGGATCAGCGCGGCGAGACCGAGGTCCTGGAGCGCCGCTGGACGCAGCCCGGCGGCCTTGCCCACCAGGAGCGCGACGAGCGCCACCGAAGCAGCGTGCGTCGCGTGGGGCGCCCCTCCCCCGAGGTTCTCCCAGAGCTCGGGCACCTCGGGGCCGATCTCGAGGATCTCGACGACCGCCCGTCGAAGCGGGAGCGGGTTGAGGATCCTGCCCGCCGCCAGGTTGTCGTAGGTCTCCTCGACCAGGCCCAGCGTGCGCAGGAGCGCTTCCACGGGATCGCGCCGCATCGGCTGGTCCTCTCCCTGAGTCTGGAAGCGGAAGCGCGGGGCCAGCTCGACGGAGCGCACCCCGCGCTCCAGGAGCACCTGCTGCAACGCTCGTCTCGGGGCGACCTCGGCCGGCTTCTGCGCGAAGCCGGCGACCAGGGCACGCACTGCCGTCCGGTCCAGCCCGGCGTGGAAGCTCAGGCCACCCGCGTTGTGCCTGGCGAGCTCGGCGCCGAGGTCCCTGGCGCCGCCCTTGCCCTCGGCGCGGATGCGCACCTCGTTCACGTAGACCTGGTCCTCGACGGCCACGAGGTGGACCGTGCCGAGCAGGTTCACCAGCTCGTCGAGCGCGCGCGCCAGCTGATCCACCGGCGCGTCGAAGGCGCGGTTGTCGGGGGCGTGGACCTTGCTCATCTTGAGGAGGCCGGCCATGACATGGGCCAGAGCCTCCCCGCCCTCGCGAACCTTCTGGGCCAGCTCGCGATCCTCGCCGGCCCGAGCGCGGCCGATGGCGCGACCGAGGCTCAGCTGCGCGAGAGAGAGGTCATTCGTGGGAGGCGGGGCCACGGGGTGCCTTTCTGCGGCGCGCCAGCGTCGCGAGGCAGTGGCGGCGCAGCTCGTCCTCGGAGCGCTCGGCGAGCGCGCTCAGGATCGGCTCGGGGTCGGTGCCGGGCAAGGCGCCCGTCCCGGCCACCGCCGCCCACTGCTGCGCGCGCTGCTGGGGCGACAGGCCACGCAGGAAGCGGGCCTTGGGCTCGAGCCAGCCGGCGAAGAGCCGCGCCGCCGCGATGGGCGCGACCTCGGCCAGGGCGCGCCCGAGCTTCTCCGCCTCGCCAGGTGAGATCTCCCGGCTTCCCTCGAGCGCCCCTCGCAGGGCGTCCAGCACCGACTCGTCACCGCGCCGCCCCAGTACCTCGGCCGCGCGCGCGCGCACCGGCTCGGAGGTGTCGCGGAGGAGCTCGCACAGCGGCTGCAGCGGCACCTCGCCCGGCGCGCTCTCCAGCGCGGCGAGGCCTTCCAACCGAAGCTCCTCGTCCGCTTGCGCCAGGAACTGGCGCACCACCTCGTTCGTGCGCTCCGGCGCGCGCGCCACGATGCCGCGGCCGAGGTCGCGCGCCAGCCGCGCGTCGAGGGCGGGGAGCCGCCTCAGCACCGCGTCGGCCTCGCGCGGCAGCCGGGCCAGCACGATCTGGGTGAGCAGCCGCCGGCGACCCTCCCCCGGGTTGCCGGCGAGCTGCTCGAGCGCCGCATCGATCCCCAGGAGCGGCAGGAACGGCAATAGATCCGGTGGCAGCCGCGCGGCGTCCTCGGGCACCGCGGCGAGGACGAGGTCGAGGGTGCGGGCATCGCCGAGGCCACGCAGCATCTCCTCGCGCAGCTCACCCCCGCCCACCTCGCCCAGGAGGTCGACGAGGCGCCGCAGCGAGCCGAGCTCCCCGTCGGCGAGGAGCGCGTCGCGCAGCTCGGCGAAGAAGGCGACCAGATCGGACCTGGGCCAGCCCGCGCGCATCGCCTCCTGGACGAGGTCCCTTGCGAGCGAGAGGACGAGCTCCGCAACCGCCCCTTCGCCGTCCTCCGCGCGCAGCGGCGCCAACGACTCGTCAGCCACCTCCCGGAAGGCGAGCGGGCCCGGCGCCGGGAGCTTCCGGAGGGGCGTGTCCCAGCCGACCGGGGGCCGGAAGCGGCCCGTGCGACCCACCCTCTCGTCGAGCGCGGGCTCCGGGGTCTCCTCCGCCGGCGTGAAGCCCTCCACCGCCACGACGGCGATGCCCCGGAAGCCCACCCTGCGCAGCAGCGTGACGGTGTCGTCCTCCTGCTGGCGGACGCCGGAGTAGCGGACCGCCAGGATCTCGAGCAGCTTGAGCTGCTCCTCCCATGTCGCGTGCGGCAGGATGGTGAGGCGGCGCAGACCGTCGCGGAAGAGCCTGAAGGAGAGCGATTTCTCGCGATCGGCGTCGTGGTAGACGACCTCGCCCTGGACGAGCATGTCGATCGGGCGCACCTCGATGGCGAGCTCGCCGTACTGGTCGAGCGCCGCGCGCATCTTCGCCTGGTAGTCGGCGAGGAACTGCCGCACCAGGGCGTTGCCCGGATCGTAGAGGACGAAGCTGCGAGCGGCGCGAGAGAGCGCGAGGAGCACGGCGCCGGCCGCCTGGGCCACGGGCGCGGTCGGACCGCGCTCGGCGGTGGTCGCCGGGGAGGGCCGAGGTGGCGATCGCGTGGGCCTGTCCATGGCTTGCCGATGCTCTCCCGCGCAACCCGAATCCCGCGCCGGGTCACGACTCGAGGTCGTGCGCCTCGATCACCTTCACTCCTGCGGAGGCGAACGCCGCGTCCACCTCGGCGCGCCGCGCGGGGAATACGGCGCGGGTGAGGTCGTCGAGCAGGTAGGTCTCGAACCCAGCCGCGGCGGCGTCGAGCGCGCTCCACTTCACGCAGAAGTCGCGGGCGAGCCCGCACACGAGCACGCGCCGCTGGCCGCGCGCGTCGAGCCAGGCTGCTAGGCCCGTGCTAGACCGCTTCCCGTCGGGCCCGACGTTCTCGCGAAAGGCGCTGTACGAGTCGGCGTCGCGGCGCGTCCCCTTCCGGAGCACGAGCGTCACGGCTCGGTCGGGCAGGCCGGGATGGAGCTGCGCGCCGTGCGCGCCCCGCACGCAGTGGTCGGGCCAGAGCTCCTGCCTCCCGAACGGAAGCGCGACCGCCTCGTAGGGCTGCTTGCCCGGGTGCGCCGAGGCGAAGGAGACGTGGCCCTCGGGATGGAAGTCCTGCGTCGCGATCACCGTCTCGAAGGCCGGCGCGAGGCGGGCGATGGGGCCCACGACCTCGTCGCCCCCCTGCACGGCCAGCGCCCCGCCGGGCAGGAAGTCGTGCTGCAGGTCCACGACCAGGAGGGCATCGCGGGAGGGATCGATACGCATGCCCCCAGGATAGAGGAAAGCGTGTTGTCTCGCCGCGCAACCTAAGCTAGCTTCCCGCCAACCATGGATAAGATTTGGGTCAAGGACGTGAAGGAAGGCGAGACCGTCAAGAGCGTCTTCCTCGTCGCCCGCAAGGCCGTCCCGACCGCCAAGAGCGGCAAGACATACCTGTCGGTCACCCTCCACGACAAGACGGGTGAGCTCGAGGCTCGCGCGTTCGAGCGCGTCGAGGAGCTCTCCCAGACCTTCGAGGAGAAGGACTACCTCGAGGTCGAGGGACAGGTGGGGACGTTCCAGGGCAAGCCCCAGCTCCGCCTCGAGCAGATGATCAAGGCCGACCCCGCGGCGCTCGACGGCTCCGAGTTCGTGTGGGCGCCGCCTCCCGAGCCGAAGAAGCCGGAGAAGACCGGCTTCAGCGACCAGGAGGAGGCGACATGGAAGGAGCTGCTCGCCCTGGTGGAAGCCGTCACGGACAACCACGTGAGGGCGCTCATCCAGGCGTTCCTCGAGGACGACGACGTGGCGAACCGCCTGCGTCGGGCGCCCGCCGCCAAGAGCGTGCACCACGCCTATCCCGGCGGCCTCCTCGAGCACACCGTGTCTTGCCTCAAGCTTGCGCACCGCCTGTGCGATCACTACCCGCAGGTCGACCGCGATCTGCTGGTGGCAGGTGCCTTCTTCCACGACCTGGGCAAGATCCGCGAGCTCAGCTACGACCGACAGGTGGACTACAGCGACGAGGGGCGGCTCATCGGGCATCTCGTCATGACGGCCCAGTGGATCCACGACAAGTCACGGCGGTTGGGCGTGCCCCGCGACCTCGAGCACCAGGTGGTGCATATCGTGCTCTCGCACCACGGCCGGCTCGAGTACGGTTCACCGAAGTTGCCCGTGACGCTCGAGGCGCTCCTCACGCACGAGCTCGACGAGATCGACAGCCGCGTCAACTCGTGGCTCAACTTGATGGGTCGCGAGGGCGGCACGCGCCGCTGGACCGACTCGAACAACGTCTACGATCAGCACATCTGGCGGGGCACGCTGCCCACCGTCCAGGTCGAGAAGAAGGGTCCACCGGCGGAGGTGATGACACCGGTCATCTACGTGCCCCGCGAGGCGAAGGGTCAGCAGAACCGGCAATCCCAGGGCCAGGGCCAGGCCCAGGGTCAGAAGAAGAGGCGACCCGAGCGAAGGGTCGAGCCCCCGAAGGCCGAGAGCGTGCAGCAGGCGGCACCGGCAGGTGAGCCCACCCGGACCGGTGAGGCCGCCAAGGGTGAGGCCGCCAAGCAGGAGGCGGCCCCACCGGCGGCTCGTCCGGAGCGACGCGATCGCCCGGATCGCCCCGAGCGCGGTGCCTTTCGCGGCGGCCCCGGGGGGGCCGGGGGGCCCGGGGGTGATCGCAAGCGCGGCTACACCGGCCCGCGCCTTCCCGGTGACAAGGGCCCACAGGCCAGACCGAAGGCGGCCACCTCTTCTCTGACGCACAACCCGTTCGCGGCGCTGGCGCAGAAGATCGAAGCCG
>MEMX01000041.1:30088-30385 GCA_001768075.1 Anaeromyxobacter sp. RBG_16_69_14
AGCGACCCCCTTGCCCGAAGCGCAAGCGGCCCCCTCGCCCGAGGTGCAGCCGGCCCCTCCCGAGCGCACGCCCAAAGCAGATGCCGCGCCCGCACCGGTGCCCACGCAGGAGACGCCTGCCGCCGGCGGCGGCGAGACCCCGCAATAGCCATCGTGGGGCGGGGCTCGTCCTCCGCCTCACAGCGGCGACCAGTTGATGTGATTTTCCAGCGTCACCGCCGCCGCTGTGAGCTGATGTCCGGCGCCTTGCGGCGCCTCAAGCGGAGGGGAGAACTCTCCCCCCGCGCCCCCCATCTC
>MEMX01000041.1:30444-33757 GCA_001768075.1 Anaeromyxobacter sp. RBG_16_69_14
GGCGCCTTGCGGCGCCTCAAGCGGAGGGGAGAACTCTCCCCCCGCGCCCCCCATCTCGAGCGTCAGTTCATGTGGCATGCGCTATCAGACTCGCCTTGCTTCGTGCTCACCCGCCGCTGCCGAGGCGAGTCTCCCCCCCACCGGGACCCCGCTGCGAAGGGGCATGCCCCCTGTCACCCTTTGGCGCCCGCAGTCGCGGACGCGTAGAATTTATTGACCGTGGTTCCATTCAGCCGCACCGCAGCCATCTTCGACGTCGACGACTCGCTCCTGGACGGGAACGCCGGGACGATCTTCACCTGGTATCTCTACAGCGAGAAGATCATGCGGCCGGAGATGCGCTCCAAGATCCCGCGCATCATCTACGAGTACGCGCGAAGGCGGCTGACCGAGAAGGACATGGTCGAGGTCGGCTCGCGCTGCCAGCAGGGCCTGCGCGCGGACGAACTCAAGGCGCACGCTCACGCCTGCTTCCACAAGCACCTGCGCAAGCGCATCACCACCGGTGCCGTGAGGCAGGTCCGCAAGCACCTGCTCTCCGGTCACCTCGTGATCATCGCCTCGGGATCGCCGCAGTACATCATCGACGAGGTCGGCAGGCACCTGCGCGTCCACGTCGCGGTGGGTACGCGCACGCGCGTGGTGGACGGCCGTGCCACCGATCAGATCGTGCAACCGGTGGTCTTCCGCGACGGCAAGCGGACGATGGTGGAGCGAGTAGCCGAGGCCTACGACATCGACCTGGCCAGGAGCTTCACCTACTCCGACTCCTCCGCCGACGTGCCGCTCTTCGAGGCGGTGGGGAACCCGGTGGTGGTGAACCCGAAGGCGCCCTTTCGCGCGACCGCCGAGCGGCGCGGCTGGGACATCGTGGAGTGGCACGAGCGCACCAAGGGCGCGCTCCCCCCCGATACCGCCGACGAGTGGGGGAGCTGGGACGGCTAAACCTCCAGCTCCACCGCGACGGTGATGCTGCTGCGAACGAGGATGGGTCTTCACTCAATGCCTGCGAAGAGCTTGTCCCAGAAGCTGCGGCGTTTCTTCGCCGCGCCGGCCTCGAGGTAGCGGTATTCCCCGGTGTCGACGTTTTGATCCGCGCGCGCATTGGTGCTCGCCGCGCCCTGCAGCCAATCAGCTGCGCAATTCCACCGCGTCGAACGGCTCGGGCGCCGGCACTGTCCCCGGGGCGAGTGCTCGTGCTCGCCTGGTCTCGTCGCAGGAGGGTGACTGTGCCGCCGCCAGGTCCCCCGATCCGACCCTCCGGGCGGGCGCCGACGCCTCCCTCGTGCTCTTCCCGTCGGAGCGGTTGCTGCTATGCTCGCCGCGTGTCCGGACTCTTCTATCACGACGCGCTCTCGGCCCTCACCGCCGCCGGCATCCGGTTCGTCGTGGTCGGGGGTGTCGCGGTGAACCTGCAGGGCGTCCCCCGATTCACGGCGGATGTCGACCTGGCGGTCGCGCTCGACGGCGCGCTCCTCGCGAGCGCGGCCCGCGCACTGGCGGAGCTCGGGCTGCGACCGCGGCTGCCCATCTCGGAGGCCGAGATCGGGGACACGCGCACGGTCAGGAGCCGGGTGGAGGAGCGGAACCTCACCGCCCTCACCTTCGTCGATCCGGCCGAGCCGCTCCGCGAGGTCGACCTCGTCCTCGCCCCACCGGTGCCGTTCGACGAGCTCGAGCAGACGGCCGATCAGATGACCGCGGGCGGCCTGACACTCGCCGTCGCCTCGATCGACGCGCTCATACGCATGAAGACTGGCACCGGCCGCGCTCAGGACGCGTCGGACGTCGACGCGCTCCGGCGGGTTCAAGGAGCTTCCCGTGGACCCTGATCGCCCGGTGCGCGGCTTCTCGCACCACCACACGGACGAGCAGCTCGCCGCGTACCGGAAGCTCACGGCGGAGCAGAAGTTGCGGTGGCTCCACGACGCATGGCGGCTCACGATCGACTTCCTGCCGCGCGAACGGCGCGAAGTGTGGCGCCGGATGCGGGCGGGCGAGATCTGACAGCGAAGACCGGTTGGATCGAGCCCTGAGCTCTCGGACGATACGGCGCCAGGTCGGGAGACGCCGCGGCGCCACGGGCGATCTGGCGCGTCGGAAGCAGAATGGAGGTGTCCATCATGCCAGTCATCCAGGCGAAGCTCATCGAACGTGTTCTCAGCGAGAATGAGCCCGCTGACCCCTTCCGGGTGGCTCGCTGCGTAGCTGGTGCTCGGGGGTCCGCCGCTATGCTCGGCCAGGGTCGTGAAGAAGGCGCGGAAGCTCGGGTCGGTCCAGTCGCTCTCCATGTGGCTCACCCACCAGGCAGCGCAGACTCCGACCGGCAGCGGCGCGTGTCTGGATGCCCGGATGGGGGTCGCTCGGTTACTGCGACGTCGCAGCAAATGCGTCGCATCCCCGGGTAGGTCGTTTGGAGTCTCCAGGCCGACTACCACCGTCAGATTCGCGTCGCCGCGCCGTCTTTCCGGCATGCGCGGCGTCATTACTGGCAAGGACGTTCTCAGGCACTCGGTGACCATCTGCCGGCTGTGGGGTCCGCGCTGCTACCTCCGCTGTCTCCGTGCCGCCCTGAGCAACAAGCCGAGCACCTTCCTCGAGCTGGTGGCCTGCGCCTGAGGCCATAAGGGGGCGCCAGGCGCGCACCCCCTCGCGCAGGAGGGGGCCAGCGCAGGCGATCGGCTTCTAGGCTCCCATCGGGCGTTGTCAGGTCGCGAGGGCTCTCCTTTCCCTCATCCCAGGAGGCGCCAGGAAGCGCATCCACCCACCGATCCCCCAGCCTAGGAGGAGGACCAATGTCGAAAGCACCGGCCGTGACTCGATCCTCAGCAGCGTTTGTCCCACCGAACAGCGCCGTGTCCTCTGCCGGGACCGACAGAGCCAAGGAAGGTCAACCGCTTCCGAAGATCTCGCCCCGGAGGAGACCGACGAAGCATCTCCTGCGCCTGGCGGCGGCCCTTTCGGTCGCGGCGGCTGCGCTCATGTCATCCGGCGCTGAGGCGGACGATGCGACACCCTCCCCCTCCTCGTCATCCACCGAACTGCGCGACGCGAACGGCAACGTCGTGGGGTTCGTGGCGTTCGATCCGGCAGATGGCGGCACCCTCGTGACGGTCTGGGCAACCTTGCCCGCCGGCAGCGGCGGCATCCACGGCTTTCACATACATGCCAACGACAACCCGGCCAATGGCGAAGGCTGCATCGCCGATCCCGCGCAACCCGCGAATACGCACTTCGCCTCGGCGGACGGTCACTACAACAGCAGCGGCGCCACTCATGGCGACCATGCGGGAGACATGCCGGCCCTGTTCTT
>MEMX01000041.1:33831-49309 GCA_001768075.1 Anaeromyxobacter sp. RBG_16_69_14
CAGGGTCCGGACAACTATGGGAATGTCCCGGTCGGCACCGCAACAAACCAGTACACGCCGAACGGCGAAGCCGCGACAGCCCTGACCCAGGCTACCGGCAATGCGGGCAATCGCATCGCCTGCGGTGTGATCAAATAGCGAGGGGCGTTCCCGCACGACGCGCGCGCGTCACCGGTGCGGCGGCGCCGCGCGCTTCGCCCAGGACTCGGGGCGTGGGTAGAGGACGGTGGTGGCCACCACCTGGAATGGCTTCACCTGCCAGTCCTTGGTCGCCTCGGCGAAGCGCTTGAAGTGCGGCATCGCCACGTGCGCGTCCACCGCCGCCTCATCGCGGTAGACCTCGAAGAGGTGGAGGACGTTCGGATCGGCGTCGTCCTGGGCGATGTTGAACATGAGGCAGCCCGGCTCGTCTCGCTCCGAGCCGTATGCGTCGCTCCACAGCTCGTCCAGCAAGCGGTCCTTGTGCTCGGGCTTCATGAAAATTGTCACGAACAGTGCCTTCATGGGTTCCTCCGGCGGTCTGTGGGGCGCGTCCGACGCGCTGGAGGCTATCACGGGCGACGACCCCGGACGGTAACTTTACCCTCGAGGCGCTAGGCGCAACATCGGCTAGCGCAACCGCGCCCTGAACGCGGCCACCGTGACGTGCTCCAGGCGGATCCTCGCTGCCGGAATCCCTTCTCGGCGGCGGTGCGGAAAAACGGTATTAAAAAAGGCGATGACTGGCCACTACAACCACAAGGATCACTCAAACCGGAAGAGCCGCCTCGCGTTCTCGGTGGTGATGTCCCCGACCTCTTCCGCCGAGAGGCCCCACAGCTCGGCCACCTTCTCGGCCGTCTTCGCCACGTAGGCGGGCTCGTTGCGCTTGCCGCGGTGAGGGATGGGCGCGAGAAAGGGGCTGTCGGTCTCGATGAGGAGGCGGTCGCGCGGCGCCTTGCGGACGGCGTCGCGCAGATCCTCGGCCGTCTTGAAGGTGACGACGCCCGCGATGGAGAGGTACAGGCCGAGGTCGAGGTAGGCCCTGGCGCGCGCCCAGTCACCGGTGAAGCAGTGGATGACGCCGCCCGCCTCGGGCACGCCCTCCTCCGCGAGGACGCGGGCGCAGGCCTGGTCGGCCTCACGCACGTGGACCACGACGGGTTTCCGCGCGGCCCGGGCAGCCGCGATCGACCGGCGGAAGCACGCCTCCTGCACAGGCCGCGGCGAGTGGTCGTAGTGGAAGTCGAGCCCGGTCTCGCCCACGGCGACGACGAGCGGGTCGTGCGCCCGCTGCTCCATCGCCCGCCAGTCGTCCTCCGGCACCCTGGCGCACTCGTGCGGGTGGATGCCGATCGTCGCAGCGAGACGGACCGCGGGCTCGTCACCCGGCGGCGAGAGCGGCGTCCGGCCAGCGAGCTCCAGCGCATTGCCGAACATGCCCGGAGCGCGCCACAGACCGATGAGCACGATCCGGCCCACGCCGGCGGCGCGGGCGCGCGCGATCACGTCCTCGAGGTCGCCCTGGAAGTCCTCGAAGTCCAGATGGGCGTGACTGTCTGTCAACACGGGGGCTGCGCCCTGGCGGTGGTCACTTCACCCTCGTACCGGGCGCAATCGCGTCGCCGACGGTGACGACCTGGAGGTTCGGTGGCTCGCCGGCGGCGAGGAGCATGCCCTGGGAGGTGATGCCGCGCAGCGGCCGCGGGGCCAGGTTCGCCACCACGACGATGCGCTTGCCGACGAGCTGCTGCGGGTCGGGATACGCCTGGGCGATGCCGGCGACGATCGTCCGCGGCTCGGGTTCGCCCACGTCCACGGAGAGCTTGAGGAGCTTGTCGGCCTTGGTCACCGGCTCGGCGCCCTTCACCTGCCCGACGCGCAGCTCCACCTTGGCGAAGTCCTCGTACTGGATGACGCCGACCGGCGGCGGAGCGACGGGCCTGGCGGTCGCCCTGGTCGCCGTCTCGGCCGGGCTGGGCGCCTTCGAGACGGGCTGAGGCCCGGGCTCGGCTGGCGCGGCGATGAGCTTCGCCACCTGCTTCGCGTCGAGCCGCGGCACCTGGGGCGGCCTGTTCCTCGCGACCACCGGCGGGCCGGCGAAAGGGTCGAGGTCCTTGGGCCAGGCCCGCGGATCCGGCTGTCCGAATGCCGTCGCGAGCTGCTCACCGAAGACCGGCAGGATGGGCGCGAGGACGACCGCGATGGCGCGCAGCGCCTTCACCACGCTGAAGAGGAGCGCGCGCGAGCCGGGCGAGCCAGGCTCCTCCCACGGCTTCGCCTCCTGCATGCGCCGGTTGCAGAGGCTCGCCACGTCGCTCGCGAGCCTGACCACCTCGCGGTACTCGAGGGCCGCGTAGGCGCCCCGCGCGAGGTGGAGCGCCGCGCGCGCCGCCTCGACGATGGCCTCCTCGGGGTTCGCGTCCTTCCCGTCCAGGGGCTCCCGGAGACGGCCCAGGAGCGCGAACACGCGCGAGGCCAGGTTCGCCACGTTGTTCGCCAGGTCCGCGTTGATCCGGTTGCGGAACTCCTCGAGCGAGAGGTCGAGGTCCGAGACGCCTGGCCCCAGGTTCGCCGCGTAGTAGTAGCGGAGCAGCTGCGGGTCGAGCCCGGCGTCGAGATACGTCTTCGCGGTCACGAACGTCCCGCGCGACTTCGACATCTTCTCGCCGTTCACGGTGAGGTGGCCGTGCACCGCCATGCGGTCCGGCGTCTTCAGTCCCGTCGCCTGGAGCATGGCCGGCCAGAAGACGGCGTGGAAGCGCAGGATGTCCTTGCCGATGAAGTGCTCGAGCCGCGAAGGCGCACCCTCGGCCAGGTAGCTCGCCTCGAACTCCCCTGGCGCGAGCCGGCGATCGGCGGGCGCCTCCTCGGCGAAGAAATGCTCGGCCGAGGAGAGGTAGCCGATCGGCGCGTCCACCCAGACGTAGAGGAACTTGCCCGGGAAGTCGGGGTCGTTCACCGGGAATCCAAAGTAGGGCGCGTCGCGGGTGATGGCCCAGTCTTGCAGGTCCGCCAGCCAGCCCTTCACCTGCTCGCGGACGCCGGGCTCGAGGTGGCCCTCCGCCTCCACCCAGCGCCGGATGTCCGGCTCGACCTTGCGCAGGTTCACGTAGGCGTGCTCGGAGGTCCGCACCACGGGCGACGTGTTGCAGATCACGCAGCGCGGGTCCTTCAGCTCGCGAGGATCGTAGGTCGTCCCGCAGTTCTCGCAGACGTCGCCGTACTGCCCGCCCTTGCCGCAGCTCGGGCAGGTGCCCTTCACGAAGCGGTCCGGCAGGAAGCGCCTGTCGACCTCGCAGTAGAGCTGCTCGACCGTCTTCTTGTAGATGAGGCCCCGCGCCTTGAGCGCCTGGTAGACGCGGTGCGCCCACTTCTCGTTCTCGGGGGAGTCGGTCGTGTAGTAGGTGGAGAACTCGACGAGGAACCTCTTGAAATCCTCGTGCTGCTCGCGGCGGTACTTCTCGACGAACGCCTTGGGCGCCATCCCCGCCTTGGCCGCGTTCACCTCGATGGGCGTGCCGTGCGAGTCGGCGGCGCAGACGTAGGTGACCTCGTCGCCGCAGGCGCGCCGGAAGCGCACGTAGACGTCGGTCTGGATGTACTCGACGAGGTGGCCGAGATGGACGCTACCGTTGGCGTACGGCAACGCGCTCGTCACCAGGACTCGTTTACTCACAGTATATCCTTTCCAGGCATCAGCCTCCACAGCACCCGCTCCAGCAACGGCCGCTCGTCCGATCCGGACTTCATGGCGAGGTCTGCGTCTGCGAGATCGGCGAGGGCGCGCAGGAGCGCGCCCCGAGGGTAGCGCTGTGCGGCCTGGTACTTCATCCAGAACCCGTACGGTTTCTTGGCGCCGATCTCGTCCTCGGGGATGCGTGGCAAAACCAGCGTCTGCCACGCGTCGAAGGAGGTGATGCGCCGGTCGCCGGCCGCCTTGCGGGCGCGCTCCCGTTCCAGCACCAGGCGCCGCACGGTCGAGGCGAGCGAGCCGAGCAGCATGAAGGGGCTGGCGCCGTCGGCGAGGCTGCGACCCAGCACCGCGATCGCCCGCGGGAGGTCCTTCGCCTCGACCGCGTTCCCCAGCGCGAAGAAGGGATCGGAGGCGACGCGCGTCACCACCGCGTCCACGTCGGCCACCGTGATCCCCTTGCGGTCCCCGGCGTAGGCGACGAGCTTCGCCACCGCGCCAGCGAGCGTGCGAGCGTCGTCGCCGACGAGCTCGCCCAGGCGAGCCTCGGCGCTTGCGTCGACCGCCTTGCCGGTGCCGGCGAGGAGCGCGTCGAGGATCGGGCGCAGCACCACCCGCTCCTCGCCCCAGGCTCCCTCCTTCCCGATGGCGAAGCTGACGCGCTTCCCGGCGGCGGCGAGCTTTTTCACCAGAGGTAACTTACCGTCCACCTTGCCCGCGGCGACGACGAGTACGTGGCCGGGCGGGAAACCGCTCGCCAAGGCCGCGTCCAGCGCCGAGGCGTCGTCCCTGGCCACCTTCATCTCGCGCCCCACCGCGAAGCGCGCTGCGTCGGCCACGAAGGCCGCGTCCCCGGCGTCGAGGACGACCCCCAGCTCCGACTTCCAGTCGGCCGGGCCGGGCGACCGTGGGGCGCCGGGCACGAGGTCCTCGGCCTTCCAGCCGGCCTTGACCGCCAGGGCGAGGAGCCGCCGCGCCGCCTCGCGCTGGCGCCCCTGGGTCCACAGGTCGCGGGCGCGCTCGAAGACACCGGAGCTGTCCTCCTTCGAGGTGAGGAAGGCGGGCTCGGAGACGAGCACGACCTTGCGCGAGCTTGGGCCGGCGAAGAGTCCGCGGGTGGCCAGCTCGACCGCGATCTCGGCCGGTGAGGCCGCCGCGTCGAGCTCGACCTGGTTGAGGTCGCGTTGCGCCTCCGGCACCAGCGCGCTGGCGAGCTCGCGCGCCGCCCGGCCCGAGAGGAACGCGTCGCCGTCGAAGAAGTAGACCGGGGCGGGTTTCCCCGAGCGCGCCTCCGCGAGGCACTGCTCCAGGGTGGGCCCGTCGGCCTTCCTCGCCGGCCTGCCCTTACCGTAGCTCGCCATGGAACCACCCGATGAGCATGCGCTCCAGCGCCAGCGCCGGAGCGGCGTTCTGTCGGAGCGCCGCCGCCGCCGCGCGCGCTCTCTCGATGCGCCACAGCGCCTGCGCAGGCGTCAGGCCTCCCGCCGCCGCGCGCGTCTGCGGCGTCAGATCCCCGAGCGCGAGCGGCGCCGCCTCGCCCGCCGCCTGCACAGCGAGCACGTCGCGCAGCCAGACACCGAGGAGCTCACAGGTCTCGCGCGCCGCCTCGCGATCCCCGCCCTGGTCGCGCGCGAACGCGATCCAGGTGGAGGCGTCGTCCGGGTCGAGCGCTACCGCGGCCTCCACCGCCTGCGCGCGGGCGGCCAGCGCCGCGGCGTCGAGGGCGAGCGCGCGCCCCAGCGACCCACCCGCGAGCGCCGCGGCGAGCCGCGCCTCCTCCGGTGAGCGGCCATCGGCGACGAGGCGATCGGCGACCACCGCGTCGGCGAGCGGCGCGAAGAGTACCCGGGCGCACCGAGAGCGAATGGTGGGGAGCAACTGCTCCGAGCTCGACGCCACCAGCACCAGCGTCGTGTCGTCGGGGGGTTCCTCCAGCGTCTTGAGGAGCGCGTTCTGCGCCTGCGGGTTCATGGCGTCGGCGGGATCGACGAGGACGAAGCGACGCCGCCCCTCGAATCGCTTCATGGCGAGCCGGTGGTCGACGAGATCGCGCACCTGGTCCACCACGATGTCCCTGGACGGCGCGCGCCCTCCCTTCGGCTCCCAGCGCCCCGCCTTCACCATCGCCCGCTCCTCGGCGAGCGCGATGACGTCGGGGTGGGTGCCGCGGGCGATCTTCCGGCACGGCCCGCAAATGCCGCACGGATCGACGCCGAGTGCGGAGGCGACCGGCGAAGCCAACCCCGGACCGAGCGACCCCTCTCCCTCGCAGTTGCAGGCCTGCGCCAGCAGTCGCGCGGCGGTCCCCTTCCCTACCCCCTCCGGCCCGCCGAAGAGGTACGCGTGGTGGAGGGCACCGCGCGCGAGGGCCGACCGCAACGCCCCGAGCGCGCGGTCCTGCCCGATGAGCTCCGAGAACGGCATGGAATGGCGGAACATAACATCCTCGGGCCTCTGTCGCCGTCAGTATTCCCAGGCCATGGCCATCGAGGACATCCTCGCCTGGTACGCGACGAGCGCGGTCGGGATCGCACTGCGCGTCGCCGTGATAACCGCACGCATCGTGACTTCCGACGACGTCTACGGCCGCGACCTGCGCGGCGCGCAGGCTCGTCCTCCTCCTCGGCTCCGCGCTTCTGATCGGTTGACGGCAGACGTCGTCCGCGACACGCGCGGCAACAACGGGTGGCGTTCACGACCGCCGCCCGATCGCCGCGAGGCCCGCGTCGTAGGCGGCCTTCACCTTGATGAACGCGGTGACCTCACCTCCGTGGTCGGGATGATGCCGCAGGGCCAAGCGCCGGAACGCTGACTTGATGGTGGTGACGTTCGTGGGCACTTCGGTGAAACCCAAGGTGCGGGCCCAGTCGGGCCGCGCCCAGTGCTCCGCCTCGGCCTCGAAGCGTCGTTCTGATTCGGCCTTCCATTGGGCCGCGAAGCGCTCCCACCTGGCCTTCCGCTCGGCTTCGGAACGTTCCCACTCGGCGTCCCGCTCGGCCTTGCGACGCTGCCGCTCGGCTTCGGACGTTGCACTTGGCCTTCGGGGGCGGGGCGGTTTGTGAAACGTATCCGGCAGCGGCAAGGGATCCCCGTGCTTCGGACACCAGGCGCCCAGCGCGAGGAGCTTCCCGCACGTCGGGCACCACTTGCCGGGCGGCAGCTCGGAGCGGCACTTCCCCTTGCATTGTCGGCACGTCCGGACGCTCCTCGGCTCGGCAGCAAGCATGGCGTCGCACCCTACCACCAGTTGTACGCGGTGGACGAGCGTGCCCTGACTGGCGGAACATGACCTCCGCGGGCATCTGTCGCTGCTAGTATCCCCGCGCCATGGCCATCGAGGACATCCTCGCCCGGTACGCGACGAGCGCGGTCGGGATCGCACTGCTCGCCGCCACCATCGCCGCACGCGCCGTGACTTCTGACGGCGCCTACGGCCGCGACCTGCGCGGCGCGCAGGGGTACCTCGTCCTCTTCCTCGGCACCGCCTGCCTGCGCGTCCTCACGCCAGCCCGGTGGTACCGGATGGACAAGAGCCTCTTCGTGGCGGGGCTGGTGCTCTTCGCGTTCGGCGCGATCCGCGGCGCCGCGGCGACCTGGAGCCTGCTGCACCGGAGGCGAACCGGGGTCGAGACGCCCAGGATCCTGCGCGATATCCTGGACGGGGTCCTCTTCGTGCTGGCCCTGCTCGTCATCCTGCAGGCGACGCTCGCCATCGACCTGTCCGCGGTGCTCGCCAGCTCCGCCGTCATCTCCCTCGTCCTCGGCCTCGCCCTCCAGGAGACCCTGGGGAACCTCTTCGCCGGGCTCTCGCTGCAGGCGGAGCGGCCCTTCGGAGAGGGCGACTGGGTGCGCATCGGCCAGCACCAGGGCAAGGTTGTCGAGATCGGCTGGCGCGCCACGCGGCTCCTCACCGAAGCGGGCGAGGGCCTCAACATCCCCAACAACGCCGTGGCGAAGGAGGCCGTCTACAACTTCAGCCGGCGCGGCTCGGCCCTTCGCAAGGTGACGCTCTCGGTCGGCTACGACGTCCCCCCCAACGCCTTCAAGGAGGCCGCGCTGTCGGTACTGCGGGGGCACCGGCGCATCGCCTCCGAGCCGGCTCCGGTCGTGCACACGGCCAACCTCGGCCAGAACGCGATCGGTTACGCACTCGCGTTCTGGGTCAGGCGCTGGGAGGACGGTGCCGAGATCGAGGACGACGTGCGCTCGCAGCTCTGGTATCGGCTACACAGGGCCGGCATCGCCCTCTCACCCGTCGGCAAAGAGGTGCGCCTCGCGCGCGGCGGGCGGCCCACCGTCGGCGCGGCCGAGGTGGACGTCCGCGCCCTCCTCGACCGGGTGGATTCCCTCGCGCCGGTCGAGCCGGCGCTGCGCGACGCGCTGGCGGGCCGCGCGCGGGTGGTGCGCTTCGGCCGGAGCGAGGTCGTCCTGCGCCAGGGAGACACCGCCGCGACCCCCTTCTACGTGATCGCCGAAGGCGAGGTGGCGGTGCGGGTGGCCGCCCCGGACGGCCAGGAGCAAGAGGTGACCCGGCTCGGACCGGGTGAGTTCTTCGGCGAGATGGGCGCCCTCACCGGCGACCCGCACACCGCCACGGTCGTCTCCTCGCGCGACAGCGCGCTCGTCGCAGTGGACCGCGAGGACTTCGCGGAGCTCTCCCGCCAAGCGCCCGAGGCAGCGCGCAAGCTCGCCGACGTGCTGGCGCACCGGCGCGAACTGGCGCGGCCGCTCGAGCAGGGCGTCCCCGGCGCAGTTCGGCCACCCGGGGAGCCGAATCAGCTCGTGGAGCGACTCAAGGGCATCTTCAAGCACCTCGGGTAGGCGGAAAGCTCTTCAACTAACCGACCTGGACGACTCCGAGTCGTCTGGGGGTCTATTTCGACGCGGCGCCGGGGGATCGGCCCACCAGCCGCGCCACGGCGGCGGTGAGCTCGGCAGGCTCGATGGGCTTGGCGAGATAGAGCTGGTAGCCCGCCTCGAGCGCTTGCTGGCGATGGTCGGACTGAGTGAACGCGGTGAGCACCGCGGCAGGGACGCGGCCGCCCTGCTCCGGCGCGAGGCCGCGCACGCGGCGGATGAGCTCGTAGCCGTCCTGTCCCGGCATGCCGATGTCGGAGAGC
The DNA here is from genome assembly GCA_001768075.1 of Anaeromyxobacter sp. RBG_16_69_14. Taxonomy (GTDB): domain Bacteria; phylum Myxococcota; class Myxococcia; order Myxococcales; family Anaeromyxobacteraceae; genus Anaeromyxobacter_A. The sequence goes on from MEMX01000041.1 coordinate 42,625, forward strand.
AGCACGTCCGGGAGGGAGCGGCGCAGCGACTCGAGCGCCTCATCCGCCGACGCCGCTGCCATCACGTCCGCGCCGGCCTGCTCGAGGAGCTGCTTCACAACCTCGAGCGTGTCCCGGTCGTCGTCCACGATGAGGATGCGAAGGTCGTCGAGCGACGCCACCGCGGGGAGCGGCGGCGCCGGGCGCGGCGGAACCCGCGGTGCCTCGAGCCCGCGAGAGCGCGGGCGCATCTGGAAGATCGGCAAGGACACGCAGAATGAGGAGCCGAGACCCGGTCCAGCGCTCTGTGCGGAGACCGTACCTCCGTGCGCCTCGACGAGGTGGCGCACGATGGCGAGGCCGAGACCGAGGCCCCCGTGCGCGCGGGTGGTGGAGGAGTCGGCCTGCAGGAACCGCTCGAAGACGTGGGGGATGAACTCGCTCCTGATGCCCGCTCCGGTATCTCTCACCGTGAGCTCGACGTGCTCGCCGCGGTGTTCGAGCCGCACCTCGACGCGCCCGCCCGGCGGCGTGAACTTGACGGCGTTGGTGAGGAGGTTCCACGCCACCTGCTGCAGCCGCCCGGGATCGCCGGCCACCGACCCGGGGCGCGCCTCCAGCACCGCCGTGATCTCGATCTCCCGCGCCCTGGCCGCCGGCCGCACCGTGTCGATGGCAGCCTCGACCACCGGCGCCAGCTCGACCGCGCGGACGTCGAGCCGCAGCTGACCGCGCGCGATACGCGCCATGTCGAGGAGGTCGTCCACGATCTGCGCCTGGGTGCTGGCGCCACGCTCGATGGCCTCCACGGCCTTCACCACGCTGGCCGCGTCGAGCTTGCCCATGCGCAGGAGCCGCGCCCATCCCAGAACGGAGTTGAGGGGCGTCCGCAGCTCGTGCGACAGCGTCGCGATGAACTCGTCCTTGGCCCGGCTCGCCTGCTCCGCCTCGGCGCGCGCCTCCCGCTCGCGCGCGAGCAGGCTCGACCGCTCCTCCTCCACGCGCCGGTGCTCGCGGATGTCGCGGAAGACGAGCACCACCCCGCGCGGCTGCCCCCGCCGGTCGCGAATCGGCGCGGCACACCCTTCCACCGGGAGCTCGGCGCCGCCACGCGTCACGAGCACCGTGTCGCGCGGCAGATCGGCCACGCGCAGCTCGCGGGAGACGCGCGCGAAGGGGCTCTCGAGCTCTACCCTCGCGTCCTCGCGGTGCGCCCGAAAGACGACGTCGATGGGCTGGCCGCGAGCGTCCTCGGGGCGAAAGCCGGTGAGCGCCTCCGCCGCGGCGTTCATGTCGGTGACCAGCCCCCGGTAGTCAGCCGCGATCACCGCATCGCCGATCGAGCCTAGCGTCGTGCGAAACCACTCGCGCTCCGCACGCAGGGCTTCCTCGACGGAGGTTCGCTCCTCGTCCACGCGCTGGAGATCTCTCGCGTTCCACCACACCACCGCCGCCCCCGTCACGATGGCCGAGAGCACCACCAGAGATGCCCCCACCATCGCCTGGTACTGGCCGGTCCGGAGCCCGGCGACGAGGAAGAGCCAGCCGAGAGCGATCGGCAGGAGCACGATGGCGAGCAGCAACCGGCGGGCCATGAAGCCAGCGGGGCCGTCCGACGCGACGACGCGCACGAATCCGTGTTCAGGCCGCGCCAGCAGGACGGCCGTACACAGGAGCGCAAAGGCGATCCCGCCGTGGATCGCCACCTCCGTGAGCGGGCTCTGCCCGTGCGCAGGCTGGGCGCCGTAGAGGTAGCCGATGATGGCCTGCAACGGGATGAGCGCCGCGCCGAGCGCGAGCAACTGGGCCGGGCGCTGCCCGCCGCGCGTCTCGCGGTCGAGGACCAGGAGCGCCAGCCCTACCAGGAGCATCGCCGTCGCGCTGCCGACCGACATCCGCCCCGGGTGGCCGACATCGAGCGGATCGCGGAAGAGCAGCTGGTCGATGTGGAGATCCCACCCGGAGGCGTGCTCGACGAGCGTCGAGAGGGCGAGCGCGACGACGAACGCGGCCAGCCCCTGCGCCGCTCGACGAACCGTCTTCCTCGTGTCCTTCGGCGCGAGGAGCGCCACCCCAAGACCTGCCGCGAGGAGCATCGCGGCGGTGTTCGCCATCATGGGAACGAACCCAGGGACGAGGCTCTTGAGTGGCTCGACTCCCAGTGCCCACCCGAGGAGCACCGCGGCTCCCGCCACCGCGACGGCGACGCCGAGGGCACGCGCGGTCTGCCGGAGCGATGGCGCCACGGCCTGGTTCGAGTCCATGCACAGCACCTACCGCATTCGACCTGCCTGAGAGGTTGCCTCGATGGGGGCCATGTACGACGCGATCCACCCCCGACGCAAATGGAGAGGACGACCTGAAGCCGGCGAACTGGCAGCGCGCCGCGTCAACGAGATCGCCGTGCGTCGGCGGGCGAACCGCCGAACGAGATCGCGCCGATGAAGGCGCCCACGGACCCTGCGACCGCAGGGTTACAGGTGAGGCCTCAGGTGGCTCCGAGCGCTCGCGAGATGAAACTGTATGCGATGCCCAGCACCGCGCCCGCCGTGACTGCCGCCGCGACGCGAAGTAAGGGCCACCTGCGTGCTGTCGATGGTTTCTGGTCCATGCCGCTCCGCTTCGTCCCGCGAAAGATCCGATATTCCCGTCGGGTGGGGGCTTGTCTCCCTCCGGCGGCTTTCCGTTACGATAACAGGCGGCGGGTACGATAACAGCCGGCGGCCGCAAGACGCGTGCAAGATATAAGCCGGATGTACGCAAAGGTGCGACCGGTTGGACGAGTTACCCGAAGCGCGATAGGGTCGATGGTACCCCAGCGGGAGATCGCAATGAAGCTCACGCCCATCGACATCACCCAGAAGTCCTTTCGCCGGGCCCTGCGCGGGGTTGACCGCCAGGAGGTGGAGGCCTTCCTCGCGCTCGTCGCGAGCGAGTTCGAGGGGCTGGTGAGGGAGGTCCAGTCGCTGCGCGAAGAGACGCGGCGCAAGGACGAGGACATCACCGAGCTGCGCAGCCGAGAGCGTGCCCTGCAGGAGACCATGATCACGGCACAGAAGGCGTGCGAGGAGATCCGGGAATCTGCCCGCAAGGAGGCAGAGATCACCCTCTCCGAGGCCGAGCTCCAGGCAGAGAAGATCGTCCAGAGCGCACACCAGCGCTACGTGAGGGTCGTGGACGACATCAACGAGGTGAAGCGGCAGCGGGTGCAGTTCGAGGCGAGCCTCCGCTCGGTAGTCGAAGGGCACCTCAAGTTGCTCGAGACGTTCACCGAGAGCGGCCCCGAGGCGGGCATCGAGTACCTGCCGGCGAAGAAGAAGACCGCCGATGAGAAGTGATAACGCATGCCACATGAACTGACGCTCGAGATGGGGGGCGCGGGGGGAGAGTTCTCCCCTCCGCTTGAGGCCGCAAGGCGCCGGACATCAGCTCACAGCGGCGGCGGTGCCGCTGGAGAATCACATCAACTGGTCGCCGCTGTGAGTCCCGCGCGTGGGGCGATGGTCACCTCGGGTGGTTCTTGACCCTGGAGGGCCGCTCCGGGTAAAGACCCGACGCAGCTTCGCGGCCGAGCGAGGAAGTTCCCATCCACTGGAGCTCGCCCGCATCATGGTCGTTCACCCGACGCGGGCGTGCCGGCCCAGGATTGCCCGGCGCGATTCGTGAATCGGGGCGGCCCAGCCGGCAACCCACATCGGTCGGCGCCAGGGGAAGAGACATGAAGATAGCCCTCATCATCCTCGCGGCCATCCTCGTGATCTGCGTCGCCATGTAGAGCGCCGCGATGGAGAGCGCCACGGCCATTTCGGCTGGGTGCCAGCGGCAGGGGGAAGACATGAAGGCAGCCCTCATCATCCTCGCGGCCATCCTCGTGATCTGCGTCGCCATGTAGGCCCGGCACTCCCAAGCGGTATCGCCGGCCACAGACTGGGAGCACCACGCATCCCCCGACCGGGGCATCGCGCCACTTGGCTTGATTGACACGCTCACAGCCCCCATGTCGTCCAAAAGGGCTTACGCGGTTGATCGCTGGTAGTCTCGAGCCCACCGGAGGGACAGCATGACGAAGCTTGCTCGCGCGTCGCTGCAGGCAATCCTGGTCGTCGCCGCGCTCTCGGCAGCATGGGCCGCTGGTGCACAGGTGGTCTGTTCGCCTGGACAACACCGCTGCGGCAACGGCTGCTACTCTCCGGCGTCTGGCCAGCGGTGCCTCGGTGGCGTCCTCTGCAGCGCTGGACAGCAGCGTTGTGGTAACGGCTGCTACTCTCCGGCGTTCGGCCAGCAGTGCCTCGGAGGCGTCGTCTGCGGCCCTGGACAGCAGCGTTGCGGTAACGGCTGCTACTCTCCGGCGTCTGGCCAGCAGTGCCTTCCGTAGTCACTCACCGCGTCGCGGCTTCTCCCGCGCCTTCGAGCACCGATGGCGCGCTGGCTCCTCGCGTCAAGCTGCCGCCCGCTCCCTGGCGGCCGCATGGCCGTGTCAATGGGCTTCGGCCCAGCTCCCCCCCTGCCTGACCTCCGCCTCGAGCGGAACAGCCAGCTCTCCGGCAGCGCCCATCTCGGCGCGCACGACCTCGACCAGCCGCGGCGCATCGCGCTCCGCCACCTCCAGCACCAGCTCGTCGTGGACCTGCAGGAGGAGCCGCGCGTCCAGCCCTTCGCGTGCTAGCACCCGGTCTACCCGGATCATGGCGATCTTGATGAGGTCGGCGGCCGTACCCTGAATGGGCGTGTTCACCGCCATCCGCTCTGCACCCTGCCGCAGCGCAGGATTCCGGCTCATGAGCTCCGGCAGCGCGCGCTTCCGGCCGAAGAGCGTGCGAACCTCGCCCTCCTTCCGGGCACGCGCCACCGTCTCGTCGAGCCAGCGCTTCACCGCGGAGTAGCGCGAAAAATAGCGGTCGATGATGGCCTGCGCCTCCTGGGGTGGCATGTCGAGCCGCTGCGAGAGGCCAAAGGCACTGAGACCGTAAGCGATCCCGAAGTTGAGCACCTTCGCCACCCGGCGCTGGTCGCTCGTCACCGCGTGGCGGGGCACTCCAAAGGTCTCCGAGGCGGTGGCCGCGTGCACGTCTTCGTGCAGTCGGAAAGCCTCGAGCAGGGCTGGGTCGCTCGCGAAGTGCGCCAGGATGCGGAGCTCGATCTGGGAGTAGTCGGCGGAGACGAGGAGCTGCCCTGGCGGAGCCACGAAGGCCGCGCGGATGCGCTTCGAGAGCTCGGTGCGAATGGGGATGTTCTGGAGGTTCGGATCGGACGAGCTGAGCCGCCCGGTGGCCGCGCCGCCCTGGTGGAACGTGGTGTGGATGCGGCCGTCGGCCTCCACGAGCTGCGGCAGCGCGTCCACGTAGGTGCCCTTGAGCTTCGAGAGCGAGCGGTGCTCGAGGACGAGCGCGGGCAGAGGGTGCTGCTCGGCCAGCCGCTCCAGCACGTCCTGATCGGTGGACGGTCCGGTCTTGAGCCGCTTCAACACCGGCAGTTTCAGCTCCTCGAAGAGCACGTGGGCGAACTCGCGCGTCGAGGCGATGTTGAAGGCGCGGCCCGCAGCCGAGTGGATGCGCTTCTCCAGCTCGCGCATGGCGCTCCCGAACTCCGCGCTCATCGAATCCATGGCGGTCGTGTCCACGAGGATACCGACGCGCTCCATCCGCGCCAGGATCGGGACGAGAGGCCGCTCGACGTCCTCGTAGAGCCGGGAGAGGCCCTCGTCCTCGAGCCCGCGGCGCAGCGCCGAGGCGAGGTCGGGGATCACCGCCGCGCATGGTCCGGCAACCTCCGCCACGAGCTCGACCGCGAGCTCCCACGGCGGGGTGCGTGCTCCGCGCTTCGCGCTTCCACCCTCGGGCTGGAGCGAGGGCAGCTCGCAGGAGAGGCGCTCGCGCGCCACGTCGGCGAGCGCGTGCTCCCGCCGCGTGGGCAAGAGGAGCCGGCTCGCGATCTCGGTGTCCACTCCCGGGCCCTCCAGGCGCAGCCCGAGCGAGGCCAGCGCGTGGACCTCGGCCTTGAGACCGTGGCCGTGCTTCACGACCGCAGAGTCCTCGATGAGCGGCCGGAGCCCCTCCCGCGCGTCGTCCATCGCGACCTGCGCGGGGGCGCCCAGATAGCGGTGCGCGAGCGGCAGGTAGAACGCGCGCCCCCCCGCGGCGAAGGCGACGCCGAACACCGGGTCCTTGCGCGGGTGTTCGCCCGACACGGCTGAGCGGATCCCGACCTCGCCCGCCGCGAGCGCCACCGCCACGGCCTCCTCCAGCGCCCGGCGGTCGAGGAGCAGCTCGGCCCGCTCGCGGCGCGCCGTGGGAAGCGGTGCCGGCAGGTCCTTCAGGAGTCGGGAGAACTCGAGCTCGCTGAAGAGCGCGCGCGTCTTCTCCGCGTCGATGGCGCGCCGCTCGAACGTGGCCGGCTCGTAGGGCAGCGGCATGTCGCAGCGGAGCTCGACCAGCTTGCGGTTGAGCCGCAGCCGATCGGCGTTGCTCACGATCTTCAGCTTCAGCCTCTCGCCGCCGCGCGCCACCGCGCCCGGGATCTCGTCGACCCGGCGCAGCATCTCCTCCACCGAGCCGAACTTGCGGATGAGCGCCGCCGCGGTGACCTCCCCCACGCCGGGGATGCCGGGGACGTTGTCGATCTTGTCGCCCAGGATGGCCTGGTACTCGATCGCCTGCACGGGCGCCACGCCAAGCTTCTTCTCGACCTCGGCGCGAGCGGTCCACCC
>MEMX01000041.1:49332-51897 GCA_001768075.1 Anaeromyxobacter sp. RBG_16_69_14
TCGGGTCGTAGAGCGAGACCTGTTCGTCCACCAGCTGCGCGAAGTCCTTGTCGCCGGTGACGATGACCACCTCCCAACCCTGTTCCCGCGCCCGGCAGGCGAGCGTTCCGATGACGTCGTCCGCCTCGACGCCCGCCTCCTCGAGGACGTGCACGTTGAGGGCCCTCGCCACCTGGCGCACGAGCGGGAACTGCTGCGCCAGGTCGTCGGGCGCCTCGGGGCGATTCGCCTTGTACGTGGCGTCGAGGTCGTGGCGGAAGCTCTTCCGGCTCGCGTCGAAGACGAGCGCCACGTGCGTCGGCGCGTGCTCGCGGAGCGCCTTGAGCAGCATGGTCGTGAAACCGTAGACGGCGTTCGTCGGTACGCCCTTGGTGGTCGAGAGGTGCGGCAAGGCGTGGTAGGCGCGGAAGATGAACCCCGAACCGTCGATGAGCGTGAGCGTGGGCATGGAGAGGCCCAAGGATACCCACCGGGCGCCCGCGGGGCAGCATGATTCCTTGCAGTTGGCTGCGGTCGCCTCTCCGGCTACGGGCTACGGGCTAGGGCCTGCGGCTCGTGGGTATCGGGGAGAGAGCGCGGAACTCGACGCACCGCAACCGCAGGCCGTCGTCGCCGATGGGAAAGCTGGCGCGGTAGGAGATGGCGAAGCTCCCCGCGTCCGGCTCGACGATCATGAACCTCGTGCTGAGCGCGGAGCGCGCTGTAGCGAAGCGAGCGCGTCGCCACAGTGCCGCGCGCTCGCGACGCGGATCAGGGAGAGACAATCCGCGGTGAGGCGGGAGCTCACCGTCCGGCGCGGCGACGGTGATGACCCGGCTCGGGTGCCTGTGGACCTATCCATCTACCCTCCGGTCTCGCTCAACGGCGATCGCCCTGCCTCCCAGTCATCGCCCGCCGTCGCCGGCCTTCGTCACTGGGAAAGTCGCTCGCGTCCATGAGGCCCGCCTCTTGCGATGCGGGCCGGCGTGCGTGCCCGTTCCTCCCGACGCGCCTGGGACCTGGGAGCGCCATTTCAGACGGGGGCCGATGCCCGGCGCGAGCGCACCATGACGCCGGACGCGAGGGCCAGCGGGACCGCGAACCCCAGCCAGCCCAGCGCCACGGCAGGAGAGCCCCCTCGCGCGGGATCGGCCAGCGCCCCGCCGACGACCGGAGCCACGGCAGCCAGGCACCAGGGCATCCCCATGAGCAGCGCGCTCGCGGCGCCCGCCTGAGCGGGCAGGAGGCGATTGCCCGCGGAGACCGCCACGACGTTGTTGATGCCGTTGAAGGCGCCGAAGGCCATCACCAGCGCCAGGTCGACCGGCGAGGCGGTCTCGCGCAGCAGCAGGGCCGCAAGGACCACTCCGGTGGCCGTGTTGGCGACCAGGATCGCGCGGCGCGCGCCCCACCGGTCCGAGGCATGTCCCGCCGGGAGCAGCGACAAGCACCCGCCAGCCACCAGCGCGAAGTGGCCACCTCCCTGGACCATCCACGCGGGGGCGCTGCGGGCCTGGAGCAGATCGGGGAGCAGGAAGACCACCCCCAGGTTCAGGCCGGTCGTGAGTACCTGCAATACGAAGAGCCTGGCCAGCGTCGGGAGGTTCTGGCGCAGCACGCGCCAGGTCTCGCCGCGGGACCGGGGGACCGGCGCGATGCGCGGGACGAGCCGGGCTGTGGCCAGCGCCGAGACGATCGGGATCAGCACCAGCACGGCGGTCAGCCGCGGGGCGCGCTGGTAAATGTTCGAGAAGACCACTTGCGAGAGGGCGAAGCCGGCGTACCCGCCCGCCATGAAGAGGCCGACCATGAGCCCCGTCTGGCGCCGGGATAGCATGGCCGCAGCACCGGCCCCGGCAGGGTGAAAAGCCGCCGAGCCCACGTAGGTCGCGAGCACCAGGCCGAACAGCGCCGGGTACGGCCCCACCCAGGGCGCGAACGTCACGGCGCCCGCGAGCAGCGGGCCGGCGATGAGGAGCCGCCTGCGCCAGCCCCGATCCGCCAGCAGGCCGAAGCCGATCTGCAGCGCGTTCCCGGCCATGGCGCCGGCGGTCGCAATGAGCCCGGCCCTGGCGATGTCCAGGTGGGCGATGGTCTTGAAGACGGGGAAGATGCCGGTGCAGCTGTCGACCGCGAAGTGGCCGCACACCAGGGCCGCCAGGCTGGACCAGCCGGCCGCCTCCACGGGCGCCGGCTCCTCGGGCTCGATCCGCGCCTCCGGCGCAGCGGCGCTGCTCATTCCACATCGTCCACGCGCACAAGCTCCTCCCAGGCGAGCGCGAATGAACCACGGGCCGCCCGCTCGCAGCAATACCCTCCCGCGCGAGGCCGTTCGTCGCGCGAGTCAGAGCGGAAAGCCGGCGCCGTGCGTCGGCGCGAGGGCCTGGGTCGGTGCTTTCTCGGCCGTCCGAGCTAGGTGAACTGCTCCAGCGCAGGATTCAACCACATCGGCGGATCCTGAGCCGCCGGTGTATGTGGCGCTCGTCGCTCCTGCCCGCGGCACGCGAAGGTGATGCTTCCTCTTGCCAATTCACCGCACGTGGGAGCATGCTTGTGGTGACTGTGATTCGCTGCGGCTGCAAGCGC
>MEMX01000042.1:0-6110 GCA_001768075.1 Anaeromyxobacter sp. RBG_16_69_14
CCGCGGAGGCGCGCCCCCTGCCACGCTTGCAGAACACGGACGGCGAGGACCTGCTCGTCACCGTGGACCGGTTCGCGGTGGCGCCCGAGAAGGCCGACGAGATCGTACAGGGACTCCTCGAGCTGCCCGACGCCCGCCGGGAGGAGGGGGAGGCCCCGGCTACCGAGGTGAACTTCGTGCGGGAGGGAAACGCGAAGGGCGTTCTCCCTACCACCCACATCGGTCGGGCGACGCTCGAGAAGGGCACGCTCCGGCTCGAGTCGAACTCCGTGGAACGGGCCGACCGGCTCCGCAAACTCGTGGTGGAGCGTCTGGGAGCGCTCGTTACCTTCCGCGTGCGCGAACACGCCGATCCGGCGGCGCTGATCGAAGCCGGCGGTCCGCCCCGCACCCGAGCGGAAGCGCCTTCGATGCCGCCCGAGGTCATGGAGGCCGTGAAGGCGATGGAGGCGGAGTTCCACCGACGCTGGCTCGACGAGTCCATCCCTGCACTCGGCGGGCTCACGCCGCGCGAGGCCGCGAAGAGGAAGGGCGGCCCGCGAAAGGGGCTCGAGCTCCTACTCGCTGAGATCGAATACGCCGAAGCGACGCGGCCACCTGAGCAACGCTTTGACGTCGGCGAGCTGTGGAGGGCGCTCGGGCTCAGGTAGGACTCCGCGCGCGGCCTTGCCAGGATCGGGTCGCGGCAGCAGGGCCTGCCGGTGTCGGGAGTCGTGCAGGAGTACTCTCCGGAGCACTTGAGGCTTCGCTACGGGCCTGACGGGGATCAGGGATGGCAGCATCATCGCCACCATCATCACGACCCACACACCGAGGAACGATGCCGTGGCACCGGCCTACGTCCTCGATCGTCCGTCTAACGGGCAGGGCGCTCACGCGTGTTGACTGCGATCTCCCTCGAAATTGCGTGAGATCAGATCGTTCCCGTCTCCGGCGTCCGAATTCCGGCGCCCATCGTACTCGTCATGGCGGCGCCACCATGGTCCGGTCTCATTACGGCCCTTAGGAGCGCGGTCGAGCCACGGATACATGCCCCAGATGGAGTCCACTCCGCGTGCATAGGTGGAATAGGTGTTGCTGGGCCTGCACGTCGATGACTTGCGGCCGGATCTCCGGGCAGGGAGAAGCGACGGCCCCGGAAACGGCTCACGACTTCCTCACGAGTGTCATCACCTCGTCGGGGCCGAGTCCCGCTTCCAGATGTGCCTCCGCCTCTGCCTGCGTGAGGAAGCCCTGCGCGTACATTCCCTCGGCCAAGCTCCCGGGCGCGGCGACGAAGCGAACCGTGACGTGCCACAGCCCGTCGTCGAGAAGACCCACGCCGTAGTCCATCCTCGGCACCTTCTTCGGCCCACCCATGCCGTACCGTCCACGGATGGCGGTCATGGCGTCACCTGCTTCCGCGCCGCATTCTTCTGGTCAGCGCCGCACACACGCTCAGTTATCGCCTTGAGCGCCGGCACGGGATTCACGTCGAACTCGACCGGGAACCGCACGTGGAGTTCGTGCTTCACCATGCGCTGAAAGAGCTTCTTGACGTGTCCTTGATGCGCCATGCCCCAGACGGTAGCTCGGCGCGCGCGGCATTTCTAGTGGCACTGGTGCCTCCCGGCAGCAGGCCAGGTGACGCGCCCTCCACGCGGTGAACTGGAGCGCGCCGGCGCTCAGGACGACCACCCCGACCGCGGTCGGTACGGCGCGCGGCAGCGCCGGCTGCTGCATCTCGACCGTCGCCAGCGCTACGCCGAGCGGAAAGGCGGCCATTCCGACCACGGTCCAGACGAAGAAGTAAGCCATTCCTACGAGCGCGGTCAGCCGGCCGAGGCGCGTCTCGCCGGTCCTGCCAACGGCCTGGCGGTAGCGCCACAGCATCGGGACCAGGGACGGCAGCATCATCGCCACCATCATCACGACCCACTGGTGGTGACGGGAGCGCTGGGGTGCAGGCCTCCCAGCGTGGAGCGTACCGGGCGGCCGAGTGCGATCGCGCACGCTCACTCACTGTTCCGCAGCGCGACGCCGTTCGTCTTCGTGGGGGCGGGCGGTCTTCTCGTCCACGCCGGGCGAGGCCTTCGCCTGGCGAACTTCGTCGCCCCCAGCACCTGCTAGACTGGCGTCCGGACGCGAGGGGCCTGCGATCAGCGCCGCCACGAGCATGGCGAAGAGTCAGACCCGCCACCAAGGCCAAGCGGACGCGGATGAACAGCCTCCGGTCTGCGCTGGACATCTCCGGGCCGCTGAAATCGAACACGTCACGGTCGTCCATGGTCATGGAACTTCCTCGCGATGCGGGCGTTCTCGAGAGCGCTGGCTGTGGGTCAGCGGTAGGGAACTTACGCGTCCACGCGAGGTCGCGAAACGGCCGAGAAGCGCATGGGCCATTCAGGAAAGCTTCACGATCCCGTACGCCGCAGCCGTGCCGGGCTTCTTCTTGTACTTCCCAGGTCGGGCGCAGGTGTCGCCGGCGCTCAGGGCGTTCGTGGACGTCGCCCGCGAAATGGCGCGGCAGTCGAACCGGCGCGCGAGCTGATCGACGGCAACACTTCGCGCAGCAGCTCACGCTCGCGCGCAGCACGCTCGAGACGGTCCAGGCGTCGTGCGAGCTGACGAAGCGCGGCTTCGAGGTGGCAAGCGCTCGGAGCTCGATCTCCGGACGGCGGAGGGAGGACTTCCGGGAGCGGACGGCCCATCTCGGAGGCCAGCCCTTCGCGGGGCAAAGCCCCACCGGCCAATTCACGAGGAGCGGCTGCCTGTGGCCCTCCCGCGCCTCACTGCAGCGATCGCTCCACGCGTACGAAGATCGCGAGCTTGCCGTCTGGCGACAGCGCCGGCTGGCGGCAGCTCGCCTCCGAGCAGTCGCTCAGGGCGCGCCATGGAGAGTTGCCCTCCTGGTAGTAGACCTGTTGCCACTCGCGCGTCCCCACGAGCGCGTGGCGCCCGCCTGGGCCGCGGGCGCGACGGCAAGAGCTGCCAGGACCAGCCACGCGACGATGCTTCTCCGCACGGCGCCACCTTCTCCAGGCGGCCAGGGTGCCTCGAGCTCGCGCAGCTCGAGTCCTGCGGCAAAGGGGAGGGTTGCGCCGGGCCGGATGTGACAGACCCTTTGGAATCCTCCCCCGGCGGGGGGGAGACCCCGGAGATGCGCGACTGCGTCCCGGAGAACAACCAGGAACCGGCCCCAAGACGATGGAGGAAAACGCAACACCACCCAAGGTGCCCGGTGTCTACGCCATTTTGAAGTGTCCTCGAGCACGGGGCTCTGAGCCGGAGAGTGCGCGACGCTGTTATGTCCGGAGCATCCCGCTTGATGACCCTTACCGACCGGACGATTCGAATCGCCGCGTCCATCGTCAACGCCGCAGGCCTACCCGGGGTGGCTGAAGAAGCCGTGCAGCCTTCCACACCCGGGTACCCGCGATGGGAACCGTCGCTCGCGCGGAACGGGCGGGTTACTCGGCCCTGGGAATGCTCGTCTTCCCGCGCGAGGCGTGGTGGGAGGCAAGGCCAAGCGCGCCTGAGTCACGCGCTATCGGCCAACGCGGCGGAGGCCGTCGCGTTGGCCTGCATTCGTGCGGCGCGTTCATCATCGGCACATGGTGAACCACGGACGCCCTGATGCTTCGGGACGCGCATTCGCCTAGTCCCGAACAGGCTCTCAGCCGACCACAACCTCGCTGATCTGAATCACCGGTGACAGATCGGTGTAGTTCGGAATGTCGCCCATGATCTCCTGCGCGTGCGGGCCGAAGCCTGCCTGGAACGCTTCGACCGAATCGCAGAAGATGTGGCACATGCCGACGTAGGTCGCAGGCGCACCGGCCGCGCCGCCGGCCAGGCCCTTGTCGACCGTGTATGACTTGCAGCTGTTGCCCATTCGCTTCTTGAGCAGCGGCATGTGGGTGTCGCGGTAGTACTCGTGGTTGAATCGCGCTCCGGGTGTGTTCGGGTACATCACGCTGACCTTGATCATGGTTCCCCCCTGTGGTGGTTGCGGCTTTGCAGCGGCTCCGCTCCGCAGGATAGGGGTAGCGGCCCCCGCCATGTAAACATAGCGGTAAGATCACCCGTTTGGGGCTGTGGCCACGAGCGCGGAAGGGAGGCTACCGACGTGCTGCGCGCGCGCGAAGCCCCGGCCAAGTCTGCCTGAGGGTGGATCACGATCCCGCCGCCTTGGAGTTCGGATCGAGCCCCGAGAGGTGGATCACCCAGGGTGCCGTCAGTGGATCACGCTGAGAGCGCCGCCGAAGGTGGTGGCGTTCTCGACGCACGGACTCGTGGCGGGCGCATTCCGTGGGCAGCTGGCGGAGCCGGCGCTCGTCCTGACGCCGCCGCGCGAGCGAGCGCGCGCCCGGCGGGCGCCCTGATGGCGGGGACGTCGGCTCCGGGCCGAGCGAGCTCCAGGCCTGGACAAGCGCACCCCGGAAACCCCGGTTTGGAGTGCGGCCTTCTCCGTCGATGAAGGCCAAACGTGGGAATGGAATTGGTACGCGTATTTTGAGCGGCCGTAGCGGGTCGCTTACGGGTTCGGTTGAACGTCGAGAGCAAGTTCGCGTGTCGTTGTCCGCCCTGGGAGAACGAGATCCCCGGCGACGCCGACTTGATCATCCTCATCCGGTCGCGGAGCTGAGCGGAGCTGAGAGGCGGCGGCAGCCCCGATGCGGTTGTGCGCGCGATCATCGATGAACGCGGCCACCACCAGCGGCTCGCCGTTCACATTCTCTCTCTCAATCGTCTCGATCCCGTCAGGTGCCAGAATACGATCGGAGGAAAATGCCCAGCATCCTCGAGCCTTGCGGGGTAGAGTCGGCGGGAGGCGCGGTACCCGAAGGAAGGTCGGATCCGACTGCGCAGGCAAGCTTTCGCCCCACCGATGGCGTAGAAATCAGGCGTGGGCAATGATTTCGCAGACGCTGTCTGCGAAATCGACCAGGTCAGGAAGAAGCGCCGCATCTGCTCGAGGTTGCGCTCGGAGAAGCCCCGACCGAGCTTGGCGGTCAGATCGCCGGCGAGACTCTTGAGCAGCTCCTCGCCGTAGGCTGCCCGAGCGGCGCCACCTTGTTCATGCTCGACGATTCGTCGGCCGATCGCCCAGTAGGTAGCTGTCATGACAGCGTTCACCGAGCGCGCAGCAGCGCCGCGGGCCGTCTCGATGAGACGCACGACGTCGGCCAGCACGGCACCGTAGCCGCTCGCGCCGGGTCTAGCGATCGTGCCCTTCTTCGCCTTCATCAACGACGAGAGTGCCGCGACGCCGCGGACGGGACAAGCACGATTCGCGAGGTCCCCGAGGCCTTGCGGCGCCGGAGCGCTACCCCGCGCATCACGTCGTCGCGGACGGCGTTCCAGTCGGGGCGGATGGTCCGAGCGCGATCCCTACCCAGCTGGGCGGCGACGAAGGGCATCGACGCGGACCTGACCTGTTCTCGATCCGCATCCAAGATGAACTTGCTCGCCTGGAAAAAGTGCTCGGACGTCCTCTCCGCGTGCCCGACTTTCTCGCCTTCGCGGCCGGGCGGCTGGTTCGCATTCTCGGCAACGGTTGACCTCGGAAGTCGGTTGCGAGTAGCCGGTTCGAGGTAGTGCGGCGCGAGTTCTCCTATGTCGTCCAAGGGCCGGCCAAGGGTCGGTTTCCTCGTTAAGGGAGAGCCGACCGCGCCCGCCACGAGAGTCCGGCTGAGTGCGGGCGGCGCGCGACCGGGCATGAGCTCATCGATGCCCGGCTCGGAGGCCACCTATGATCGATGCCCTCATCAAGGTGGTCTTCTTCGCGGTGACCGGCGTGGCACTGGCCATCGCTTGCACGTGGTACGTGCGGTCGCTGTACGAGACGGTCACCGGCCGGGCGGAGGTGGTCATCGCGCCGTTCGAGATCGTGGGCGCCGACCCCGCCGAGGCCAAGGCGAAGGGGGGCGCCCTCGCCCACATGCTGCAGGCCCGGCTGCGCGAGGTAGAACGCGACGTCAACAGCGCCCAGAGGGAGCTCATGCTGGGGAGCGCTCCGGGCGCCGAGCCGGACGAGAGCAAGGCCAGGTCCGTGGCGGCCGCCGCGGCGGGGGCGGCATTGCCAGGGCTGCTCACAGAGCGCGTGGGCATGAGGACCGCGCTGCTCG
>MEMX01000042.1:6122-8606 GCA_001768075.1 Anaeromyxobacter sp. RBG_16_69_14
GGTCACCGTGGCGGGCGTGGAGGTGGGTGGCTTGCTTGCCGAGGTGCAGCGCAGGCTCGCCAATCGCAGGACTCTCCAGTTCACGCTCTACGAGCGGAAGTCCGGCGCGCAGGTGATCGGGTCGCTGCGTGCGCTCGACCTGGGGGACGATGCCATGCGCATCGAGGTATCGGCGCGCGATGGGGACGAGGCCGTGACGCTCGATCGCGTCGCCGACCAGGCCGCCTACGAGCTGATCCGGCGCCGCCTCGCCGAGAGCCCCGGCAACAAGGTGCAGGTGCTGAGCGGCCTCGAGTTCCAGTCGCTGGTGGAGGTGCTCCGCGAGGCCGCTCGGCTGAATCGCCGGCTGGCGCTCGGCCGTGGGGCCCTCCCCGAGTTCCAGGACCTCCTGCCCAAGGTGAAGAAGCTGGCCACCGACGTTCCCGAGTGGTTCCAGCTCGGGTACCTCGCGGCGAGCATCGCCGAGAGCGCCAAGGATTTCACGACGGCCGCCGAACTCTACGCGCTCGCCCGGGTCGCGGCCGAGCGGGACCGTGACACGCCGACCCTGACCGCCATCCAGCGGAGGCTCGTGGAGGTCCAGAAGCAGATCGCGCTGCTGGAGCAGCCGGCGGACGCGGCTGCGCTCGCTCCCGAGGTGAAGAGGGCGATGGAGAAGATCGAGGAGTACGTGCGGACGGCCACCGCCTACTTGAACGAGCTGCTCGACCAGAACCTCTCGCCGCCGCCCGTCAAGCTCCAGACCGATCCATCGCTGCGGTCCTCTCCCTACTGGGACAGCACCAGCATCGTCGTCGCCCCGGAGGTCCAGTACCTGCCGGACTTCGCCTACCGGCAGGCGTCCTGGCCGCAGATCCTGGCCGTCACTGGGAGCAGCGTGCTCGATGCGCGTGACGCGCCGGCGACGGCCATCGTTTATTCCTACGCCGACGTGTTCACGATGCTCGTCCGTCAGAACAAGCTCGGCCAGGACGAGAAGAGCTCGGACTGGCTGCTCGCCCCAGGAGCCCAGGAGCTCTGGGAGGGCAAGGATCTGTCCAAGGTCAAGGGGGAGAGGCCGTACCTCTCGTTCAAGGCGCTGGCCGCCGGCAAGGTCGACCCTTCGTTCCAGGCGAGCCACATGCGCGACTACCTCACGAAGAGCGCGGACCAACGCCTCCACTACATCAACAGCGGGATCTTCAACCGCGCCTTCTACGAGGCTGCCATGCGCGTGGGCAGCGCCAGGGCGGCCGAGATCTGGGTGGCCGCGCTGCGCAAGCTCAAGGCCATGAGGAAGATCGACTTCCCTCGGTTCGCACGTCAACTCTACGACCTCTCGGGCGACGAGAAGGACAAGGTCCGCCAGGCGCTCGTCGAGGTGGGGCTCGATCCGGTCAGGAAGCTGGCCGAGACGCGGTAGGGAGGTTCCGCGACGTCGTCGCCAGGTTCGCCTCTGTCGACGTCGGCCGCGCCCAGCAAAGTATGGCCAGCAGGCCCGTGCAAGGACGGGGGAACGGCCGGATCGGAGACGTTGAACGCGGGCACCGCCGCTCGGCAGCACGTCGTCCAGCACGGCGCGGCAGGAACGACGTTGAGTATGCTCGAGGGCCTGCTCGACCTCGCGCACGCCATACTGAGTGATGGACGCGCCTCCGTCGAGTGAGACGCGTTTCACAAGACCTTCGCCAACGAGGTACTCCGTGGCCGCGTCCACAGCCTCGAGCGAGAGGCCAGACCTCTTCATGATCTCGTCCGGGTCAATGACCATGAGCTCGGGTAGTCGGCCAGGAACCGCCGTACGAACTTGAGCGAGTCCTCGACATCCTCGTGCTTCAACTTCGCGGCCTTGGCGCCGCCCCTCGCCGGGGCGTGCGCGCGGACAGAGAGGAGCCTACGGCTCACCGGATGCCCTCGCCGCGCCCATGGATCGTGCTGCGCCACGATCCGATCGAGAAGCTGGAGGAGAACCTGTGGGTGGTCTCGGGGGCCCTGCCCCGGGGCAGCATCAACCGTCGCATGTCGGTGGTGCGGATCGGCGACGGACGCCTCGTCTTCCACAACGCGGTCCCGCTCGAGGAGGCGGGCATGCGCGAGCTGGAGGGCTTCGGTCGACCCTCCGTGCTGGTGGTCCCGAACGGCTTCCACCGCCTCGACATCCACGCCTGGAAGCGGCGCTACCCTCGGATCGCCGTGGTCTGTCCGCCCCCCGCGCGCGACCGCGTGGCGCGCCTCGTACCCGTGGACGGCGGCTGGGAGGCGCTCCCGCGCGACCCGTGCCTGGAGGCGCTGCCGCTCCCGGGGATGCGATGGGGCGAGGCGGCGCTCCTCGTCCGCAGCGGCGCGCGGGCGAGCCTGCTCTTCGGCGACGCCGTCATGAACATCCCGCACCACCGCAGCGGCGAGGGCCTCCTCTGGCGGCTCGTCGGCTCGTCGGGTGGACCGAGGGTGACGCGCATCACGCGGCTCGTGGCCGTGCGGGACGCGCGCGCGCTCGCCGGCGGG
>MEMX01000042.1:8622-9770 GCA_001768075.1 Anaeromyxobacter sp. RBG_16_69_14
AGATCCCCGGGCTCGCGCGCCTCGTCCCGAGCCACGGCGACGTCGTCGCGAGCGAGGCGCCGCGCGCCCTGCGAGAGGTGGCGGCGCGGCTCCGCGGAAGGTAAGGTCGCTCTCCCGTGAGCGAGGTCCGAGGGCTGACCAGGCACTACCGTGTGCGCAGGCGCGCCCGCGGAGGTCGCCGACGAGGTGCGAGAGGTCGTAGAGGTCGCCTCGTTGCTGGTCGAACGCCCGCGAGTCTTTGCTTGGCCTCGCGATGATCTCGAACGACAGGTCGCGGTAGGGACCGCCCTCACGGGCGACCCCCCGCACAGATCCCGGCGTGCGCTACTCACGCACCGGGCTCTTGCCTCGGATGCTGACGGGAAAGCGCTTGTGCGGCCAAGGATGCTGGATGCGAGCAGACGGGATCCAGGAGCCCGTGCGTCGCCCAGTAGCCCAGGCACTCCTCACCCGACCTGGGGCTCGGAGGCGCGCTGCCGCGGTGGACTTGTCACGCCCTCCTGGCTAAGATGGCCATGTGGAGAAGGCCACAATATCCCAGCTCAAGAACCACCTGAGCGCGTATCTCAAGAAAGTGCGTGCGGGCAGGGCCATCCTCGTCGTCGATCGCGACGAGCCCGTGGCCCGGCTCGAGCGAATCGACGCCGGAGAGGTGGCCGATGATCGCATCGGCCGGCTCGAGAGGGCGGGCCTCCTGCGGAGGGCAGTGCGCCCGCTCGACCTCGCGGCGTTTCGTGAGAGCGGGCCTCGGCCGGAGCGCAGCGTCCTCGATGCGCTTCTGGACGAGCGCCGCGAGGGCCGGTGAGGTTCTGGGACGCCTCGGCGGTGGTCCCGGTGCTCGTCTCCGAGCTGGCCACGCCCGCGCTCATGGCGCTGCTCGAGAGCGACCCGGTGATGCTCGTCTGGTGGGGGACCCCCGTCGAGTGCACCTCGGCCCTGGCCAGGCGCGAACGCGAGGCCATGCTCGCTGGCGCGGATGTGGCTCGCGCCCACGGTCGGCTGCGGATGGTCGCGGCGTCCTGGCAGGAGGTGCTGCCTGCGGACGCCGTCCGCACCACCGCCCAGCGGCTCCTGCGCGTCCCCCCCCTCCGAGCGGCCGACTCCCTCCAGCTCGCGGCAGCGATTGTGGCCTCGGAGCACGAGCCGGC
>MEMX01000043.1:0-2678 GCA_001768075.1 Anaeromyxobacter sp. RBG_16_69_14
CGGTCCGGATGAGGCGGTCGTCGTCTGCGATGAGGACCTTCACCGGAATCGCAGGATATCACGCTCCGGAGGATGCGTTACCGGGGGCCTTCCGGAGCCCCGCTCACGGGCCCATCCCCACCCACTCCGTGCCGTCCTCGAACACCTCCCGCTTCCAGATCGGCACCTCCTGCTTGAGCCGCTCGATGCACGCCTCGCAGGCGCGGAACGCGGGGGTGCGGTGGGGAGCGGCGCAGGCGATCACGACCGCCGCCTGGCCGGGGGCGAGGACCCCGACCCGGTGGACGATCGCCACGTCCACCTGGTGGGCGGTCCGGATCTCGGCGCCGATCTGGGCGAGCTTCCGCTCCGCCATGTCCTTGTACGCCTCGTACTCGAGCCTGATCACGCGCCTGCCGTGGTTCTCGTCCCGGACCGTTCCGGTGAAGGTCACCACGCCACCCAGGCCGGGCCTGGAGACGGCGTCCACCACCTCGGCGAGGACGAGCGGTCGGTCCACCACCTCGAAGCGCGGCGCGCCGCCAGCGACCGGGGGGACGAGCGCTACCTCGGCCCCGTCCTGGAGGGGCGTTGCGTCCTCGGCGAACTCCTGGTTCACCGCGATCCGGCAGCGGGGAAGGACCCGGGCGAGGGGCGGGTGGCGCTGTGCCAGCACGCGGCGCAGGTCCGCCACGGTGGCAGGCACGTCGGGGAGGGATTCCCGGGAAGCGCCGGCAGCCTCGCGGGCGGCGGCGAAGTAGAGCACCTGGATGGCCATGGGGCCGGATTGTAGCCGAAAGGGCGATCACCGTCCGCGCAGCCTGGCCAGATCCCCGAAGACCGTGACGCCCAGGATCAAGGCGACGAGCGCGATGAACCCGACGAGGTGAAGGGCGTTCTCCACCCGGGAGTTCACGCGCCGCCTCGTGACGATCTCGTAGCCGAGGAAGACGAGGCGCCCGCCGTCGAGGGCGGGGACGGGAAGGAGATTCAGCACGGCGAGCACGACCGAGATGAGCCAGACCAGCGTGAGGAAGGGCCCGGCGCCGACGCGGGCCGCTCTCACCAGCTGCTGCGCGATGCCCACCGGCCCCGAGAGCTCGGCGCCCTTGCCGCGCGAGAACACGTTCTTGAACGCGGCGATCTGTGCCACCACGAGGTCGTTGGTCCGGGCGAGCGCGCCGGCGACGGCGGGCGCGAGGGAGTCGCGCGTGACGAGGATCGCGTACTGGCCGAAGCCGACCCGCCCGACACCCCCGTCATCCCGGGGCGTGACGGGGAGCGTGAGCTGGGCCGCGCTCGCGCCTTCGCCGCGCTCGACCACGAGCGGGATCGTGACCCCGGGGTGGCCCCGCAGCTCCCGGACCAGCGCATCCCACGAGTCGACGGGCCTCCCGGCCACCGAGACCACTCGGTCGCCCGGCCTGAGGCCCGCCTGCTCCGCAGGCATCCCCGGCGCCAGGCCGCCCACGCGGGCAGAAGGGTCGGGCGTGGCGAGGCCCACGGTGAGGAGCAGGCCCGCCGCGAGCGCCACGGCGGAGAGGTAGTTCATCGCCGGGCCGGCGAGGATCACGAGGAACCGGCGCCAGGGCGCCTGGTTCGCGTAGGCGGTCGGGTCGGCCTGGTCCACCTCTTCGGCCGCCGCCATGCCCCGGATCTTCACGTACCCCCCGAGCGGAAGGGCGGAGATGGCGTACTCCGTGTCGCCCCGCCGGAAGGAGAGGAGCACCGGGCCGAAGCCGACGCTGAACCGCTCCACCCGCATCCCGAACAGGCGGGCCGCGAGGAGGTGCCCCGCCTCGTGCACCACGATGAGCAGCGACACGGCCAGGACCGCGGCGATGATGGCGAGGGCGGTTGTCACTGCGCTGGCTCCTCCCCGAACTCCTCGGCCTCGAAGGCCTCCACCTCGGTCTCCGGCTCCTCCCAGGCGCGGGCGGGGAGTCCCGCCTTGAGGCAGGCGTGCCTGAGGAACGCCTCGGCGTCCCATCGGTGCTCGACGGCGACCCGGGGCAGGAGCGCCCCGCGGTGCCACCCGCGCTTCACGATGAGCCCATCCGCGCCCAGCCGGACGGACCGGCGGTCGAGCAGCCGCCGGATCGGTCCCATCGCCGAGACCGAAAGGCCGAGCTCGGAGATCTCCTCCCGCGCGACGGCCCTGAAGCGAGGGTCCTCGCTCGCCGCCGCGACCGCCATCGCCGCGACGGTCCTGGCGAGGGAGCCCGCGGGCTGGAACGTCCCGACGCACCCGCGCAGCTCCCCGCGGACGCGGAGGGTGACGAAGGCGCCGCGGCGCTCCGCGAGGGGACCCGCTTCGGGGAGCGCAGGCGTGGCCGTGAGGCCGAGGTGCGCGAGGACCGAGGCGCGGGCGATGCCGAGCAGGGCGGCGCGATCGGTGGGCGAGAGCGGGGTCACGGGCGCCGCCGCGCTCCGGTGAGGAGCAGCCGCCTGGCGTCGGCGAGGATCTCGGCGTGGTCGAAGGCGAGCGGGGCGGGGAGGCCTTGCCACGAGAACGCGCCTGCCTCGGCGGCGTCATCGGACCCTAGCGGCTCACCCTCCGCGCGGCCGAGGAAGACCGCCGAGACCGTGTGCCCGCGCGGATCACGGCGCGGGTCGGAGTAGACGTAGAGCAGCTCGGTGAGCCGCACCGCAAGCCCGGTCTCCTCGCGTGCCTCGCGCACCGCGGCCGCCTCGAGCGA
>MEMX01000043.1:2745-3098 GCA_001768075.1 Anaeromyxobacter sp. RBG_16_69_14
GGACCACCCGGTCGCCCGGAAGCTGGATGACCACGTCCACGGTGGGAGAAGGGCCCTTGGGTTCCGGCACGGGTGGAGACCTAGCGCACGGTGGCCGACGGGTCAATCCAGGCCCGCAGTCCAGGCTTCAGGTTTCGGCGCCTCCGGGGCCTCTCCTGAAGCCGCAGGGCCTGAAGCGGAGCCTTTCCGTCACCTCGGCGCGATGATGAGCGGCGTTCCCGTCGAGGGAGCCGGACCGGCCTCGGGGGGGGCAGAAGGCTCCCGCGGGAAGGCCTTCTCCACGAGCAGGCGGGCGAACGGGATGGCCCGCGGAGCCACGCCGGCGGCGAGCGCCCGGGCGACCGCCGCCGCCG
>MEMX01000043.1:3178-3473 GCA_001768075.1 Anaeromyxobacter sp. RBG_16_69_14
CGGGCTCGAACCGGCGGATCGAAGTAACCGTCCACGGCGTCGGCGAGGAC
The DNA here is from genome assembly GCA_001768075.1 of Anaeromyxobacter sp. RBG_16_69_14. Lineage (GTDB taxonomy): Bacteria > Myxococcota > Myxococcia > Myxococcales > Anaeromyxobacteraceae > Anaeromyxobacter_A. Next base: position 3,229 of record MEMX01000043.1, read on the forward strand.
CCGCTCGAGCTGCTCCTCCCGCTGCCGCTCGTCCAGGTAGAGCGGTGAGACCGCCACCTCGTCCAGCCTCACCGCGACGATCCGGAGGTAACCCTCGTCCGCCAGCCACCCTTGCATGAGCGGAACCTGGTGGAGCTCCCCCGAGGCGGCCAGCGCCTCGCGCTCCTCCACGTCCGGCAGGGGTGGAAAATGGTCCGCGGGATCCGGCGCGGCGGCCCCCGGCGGCAGCTGCGCGAGCCACAGGT
>MEMX01000043.1:3503-5263 GCA_001768075.1 Anaeromyxobacter sp. RBG_16_69_14
GATCCATGCGAGCGCGCTCTCGCGGGCCACCTCGGCGATCCCCATCGCCGCGCCGCGCTCCACCAGATCCTTCGCGAGACCTCGCCACTCCTTCCGGCCGAGGACGCCCACCTGCAGCTCGAGCAGGCCGCGCTCGTCCGAGAGCACGGCCTGGCCGACCTCTATCCCTTTCCCGGGCAGGGAGCGGGTGAACCACACCGCGCGCTCGCCCTGGCCGTCCATCGCGGACGCGTACACCGGCAAGGGCGGCTCGGGCAGGGCGGCGCTCGGGGGGGCAGACACGGGGCGCGATGGCTCGGGGACCGCGACCCCGCGGGCGCGGAGCACGTGCAGCCCCCGCTTCGCCTCCTTCGAGACCTCCTTGCCGGCGTGGGCGGCCAGGGCGGCGAGCAGGTCGGCGCGCCCCGCCACCAGCGCGGCTCGAGCCACCGCCGCCGCGAGCGGAGCCGGCAGGGTGAGAGCGTCCTCCGGCTTCGCCCTCGCGAGGCCGAGGAGCAGCCGCGAGGCGCGGCCGACCTCCTCGCGAGGGACGGCGGCGAGCGCGGCGATCTCCTGGCTCTCCACGTGGGGGTCGCGAAGCAGCGCGAGCAGCCGATCCGGGTCTGGGGTGGCCATTTCGCGTGGCAATCTAGCGGTGCTGCGGGGGAGGATCCATCACGAAGCCTTCCCTCACGCCGTCTGCTCCAGCTTCGCCGCCAGCGCACGGCGCCGGCCGCGCTGCACCGCGAGCGCCTTGCCGAGGTACTGGCCGGTGTAGCTCTCCTTCATCCGGGCCACTCCCTCGGGCGTCCCCTCGGCCATGACCCGCCCGCCCTCGTCGCCACCCTCGGGGCCGAGGTCGATCACCCAGTCCGCGCACTTGATCACATCGAGGTTGTGCTCGATCACCACCACGGTGTTGCCGGCGTCCACGAGCCGGTCGAGCACGTGCAGGAGCCTCTTCACGTCCTCGAAGTGCAGGCCGGTGGTGGGCTCGTCGAGGATGTAGAGCGTCCGGCCGGTGCCGACGCGGGCCAGCTCCCGGGAGAGCTTGATCCGCTGCGCCTCGCCGCCGGAGAGGGTGGGGGAGGGCTGGCCGATCTTGATGTAGCCGAGGCCGACCTCCTCGAGGGTTCCGAGGATGCGCGAGATCTCGCGGTGGTGCTGGAACAGCTCCGCCGCCTCGGACACCGAGAGGTCGAGCACCTCGGCGATGTTCTTGCCCTTGAAGGTCACCCGGAGCGTCGCCTCGTTGAACCGCTTCGCGCCGCAGACCTCGCAGGGCACGAGCACGTCGGCGAGGAAGTGCATCTCCACGAGCTTCATCCCGTCGCCCTGGCACGCCTCGCACCGGCCACCCTTCACGTTGAAGGAGAACCGGCCCGGCTGGTAGCCGAAGGCGCGCGCCTCGGGGGTCTGGGCGAACACCTAGCGGATGAAGTCGAACACCTTCGTGTAGGTGGCCGGGTTGGAGCGGGGCGTCCGGCCGATGGGCTGCTGGTTGATGTCGATGACCTTGTCGACCAGGGCGGCCCCCTCGATCCGCTCGTGCTTGCCGGGCACCTCGCGCGCGCCGTGGTGGTGGCGCATCAGGGCGGGCCGGAGGATGGCGTTGACGAGGGTGGACTTGCCCGCGCCGGAGACCCCGGTCACCGCGACCAGCCGCGCGAGCGGAAACGACACCCTCACGTCCTTCAGGTTGTTCTCCCGCCCGCCCACCACCGTGATCTCGCCGTGCTCCACGGCCCGGCGCCGCTCCGGCACCGCGATCTCGCTGCGGC
>MEMX01000043.1:5374-5498 GCA_001768075.1 Anaeromyxobacter sp. RBG_16_69_14
GTCGACGATCCAGTCGGCCTCCTCCATCGTCTCCTGGTCGTGCTCGACCACGATGACCGAGTTGCCCACGTCCCGGAGCCGCTTGAGCGTGGCGAGCAGCTTCCCGTTGTCCCGCTGGTGCAGG
>MEMX01000043.1:5512-5709 GCA_001768075.1 Anaeromyxobacter sp. RBG_16_69_14
ATCGAGGATGTAGATGACGCCCGTCAGCTCCGATCCCATCTGCGAGGCGAGCCGGATCCGCTGGCTCTCGCCGCCGGAGAGCGATGGCCCGGGCCGGTCCAGGGTGAGGTAGCCGAGGCCGACGTCGAGGAGGAACTTGAGCCGGTTCCGGATCTCCTTGAGGAGCTCGTCGCCGATCCGCGCCTCGTTGCCCCGCA
>MEMX01000043.1:5933-6139 GCA_001768075.1 Anaeromyxobacter sp. RBG_16_69_14
CACTCGATCCGGAACCGTCCTTCGCCGGCCGCCGCGGTCCCGTACATCACGACGTCGCGGTCCTTCCGCGGGAGCTTCGCGAAGGGCGTGTCCAGGTCGAGCCGGAGCGCGCGGGAGAGGTGCTCCACGAACTCGAAGGTCCAGCCCTCGCCCCGCTCCATGCCGCTGGCCCAGGGCTCCACCGCGCCCTCGCGGATGGTGCGCGA
>MEMX01000043.1:6176-7250 GCA_001768075.1 Anaeromyxobacter sp. RBG_16_69_14
GGTCCATCTCCGCCCGCGTGCCGAGCCCCTGGCAGTCGGGGCACGAGCCGAGCGGCGAGTTGAACGAGAAGCCCTGCGGGGCGAGCTCGCCGAAGGAGAGCCCGCAGGCGTGGCAGGCGTTCAGCTCCGAGTAGAACCGGTCGTGCCGCTTGTACTCCTCCGGATCGATGCCGGGCCCGACCTTCTGCTCCTTGTCCGCGTCGGCGACGATGAGCGTCCCCTTGCCCTCGCGGAGCGCGGTCTCCACCGAGTCGGTGAGGCGCGCGCGGATCCCGTCCTTCACCAGGAGCCGGTCCACCACCAGCTCGATGTCGTGCTTCAGCTTCTTGTCGAGCGCCAGCCGCTCCGAGAGCTGGTGGACCATCCCGTCCACGCGGGCGCGGGAGAACCCGCGCTTCGCGACGTCGGCGAGCAGGTCGCGGTACTCACCCTTGCGGTTCTGGACGAGCGGCGCGAGGAGCAGGATCCGGGAACCCTCCGGGAGCTCCAGGATCGACTCGACGATCTGCTGGGCCGTCTGCTTGCCCACCACCCGCCCGCACGACGGGCAGTGCTGCACCCCGATGGACGCGTACAGGACCCGCAGGTAGTCATGCACCTCGGTGATGGTGCCTACGGTCGAGCGCGGGTTGTTCGAGGCCGCCTTCTGCTCGATGGAGATGGTCGGCGAGAGCCCGCGGATGGTGTCGTACTTCGGCTTCTCCATCTGCCCGAGGAACTGCCGGGCGTAGCTGGAGAGCGACTCGACGTAGCGGCGCTGCCCCTCCGCGTAGAGGGTGTCGAAGGCGAGCGAGGACTTGCCCGATCCGGAGACCCCGGTGAAGACGACCAGCCGCTTCTTCGGGATCTGCAGCGTGACGGACTTGAGGTTGTGCTCGCGCGCCCCTTTGACGCTGATGAACTCGGGCTCGCTCATGAAGGGCGTTCTTTAACGGAAGGGTCCGAAGAAGGCTACGGGCTACAGGCAACGACTAGGCCCGGTCGGGTCCCGCGGCGGGCGTGAGCTGACGTGAAAGCCCGAAGCCCGAGGCCTGAAGGAAGCCTGAAGCCCTCCCATGATACACCCCCTTGGTG
>MEMX01000044.1:0-125 GCA_001768075.1 Anaeromyxobacter sp. RBG_16_69_14
CTCATTCGTCGGCTGCTGCCCGTTCCATGAGGAGCGCGAGGGGAGCTTCCGCGTCTACCCAGACGAGAAGCGTTTCGTCTGCTACGGGTGCGGTGCCCGGGGCGACATCTTCGAGTTCTTCCAGC
>MEMX01000044.1:148-947 GCA_001768075.1 Anaeromyxobacter sp. RBG_16_69_14
ATCATCGTCCGGGATCTGGCGGCCGGAGTGCATGTCGCCATCCCGTCGGACAGCCCTGGAACGGTCGATGAGCAGCGGGCCAGGAAGGAGCGCACGGCGCTCCTGGCCGCGTGCGAGGCAGCTGCAAGCCACTGGGAAGGGCGCCTTGGGGGACCCGAGGGAGCGGCTGCTCGCGAGTACCTGGCAAGCCGCGGCATTCGCGAAGACGTGGCTCGCGCGTTCCGCCTCGGGTACGCGCCCCCGGAGTGGCACGACCTCCATGGTGCCCTCCAGGCGGCGCACGTCCCGGCGGCCGTTCAGCATGCGGCCGGCGTGCTCGCCGTCAAGGACGACCCGGCGAAGGGGCCTCGCTACTACGACCGCTTCCGCGAGAGGGTGATGTACCGGTCTTCGACGGCGGGGGGCGCGTGCTCGGGGTCGCTGGTAGAGCGATCGGCGGCGAGCGGGGGGCGAAGTACCTCAACACCCCGGAAACCGACCTCTACAAGAAGGCTCGCACGCTCTACGGCCTTCACCAGGCGCGCGATGTCATCCGGCGGACCGGGAAGGCAGTTCTCGTCGAAGGGTACTTCGATGTGATCGCGTTGCACGGTGGGCATCACCGCGGCAGTCGGACTGAGCGGGACCGCCCTCAGCCAGCATCAGGTGACGCTGCTCCTCGCCGGTGGCTGTCGCGAGCTCATGCTGTTGTTCGACGGCGACCATGCCGGCGCCCGGGCGCCCGGGCGGGCAGCCCCGGCTCTCCTCTCGGCGGGCCTCACCACGACGGTGGTTCGTCTGCAGCCCGCACCCGACGGCA
>MEMX01000044.1:983-2404 GCA_001768075.1 Anaeromyxobacter sp. RBG_16_69_14
GCTCGGAGCCGCCGGCCTCGAGCCGCTGCTCGCCGACGCGGTGCCCTTGACCGAGTACCTCATCGACGAGGCCATCCGACGGCACGTCGCCGGACCGGGCCCGCAGGCCTGCGTCGAACACAAGCTCCGGGCCGTGCGCGAGCTCACGCCGTTCGTCCTCGCCGCGCCCGCGGGCCTCGCTCGGTCCACGTTCGAGAAGACCCTCGCGCGACGGCTCGATCTCGACATCGGTCCGCTGCGCCTCGAGGTGCAACGCTCCGAGCGCCGCGTCGCGGCGCCGCCGACCCCTTGAGCCGGAGTCTCGCATGCCGAACCCTGCAGGCACCCAGGTTGTCCGTCGCGACTACGCCCTGCTCACCGCCTTGGCGCTTGCGCGATACCTCACCGGCGATCAGGTCGCGCGGCTCGTCTTCCAGGGCCGAGACGAGCGGGTACCGCGCCGGCGCCTCAATCGGCTGGCGGGCCCCGGGCCGCAGGGGCTCGATCCCCTCGTCCGAGCCTTGTCCTACCGGGGCCCGACCGGCGCCCCGCTCAAGGCCTGGGCGCTCACCGAAGCTGGTTACGTGGTGGCGAAGCGGGTGGTTCCCTACGTGGCCGCACCCGCCGGCGATGTCGGCCCAGCGTTCCTGGAGCACTCGCTCCTCCTCAACGGCGTGCTCGTCGATCTCGTCCTCAAGGTGCGCACCGATCCCGAGGATCCCTTCGCCGACCTTCCCTTCCGCTGGATCCCGGAGAGCGGTGAGTACGTGACGTTCGAGCACTACAACCGGAAGGCGCAAGCGATCGAGCGCGCGCGCATCCGGCCCGACGCCACGCTCGAGATCGGGGAGCCCCGGCGCCGCCTCTTCCTCGAGTGCGAGACCGGGTCGCACACGCTCGTCAGCTCCGACCCCAACAGCACGGGGGCGACCTACGCGAAGATCCAGCGGTACGCGCATCTCCTCGCCGGCAGCGTGGGCCAGCACGACACCACGACGCCGTACTCGCTCCTCTGCCCGGACGGCTTCTCGCCGATTCTGGTCTTCCTGGTCCACTCGGATCGCCGTCGGGACGCCATCCGCAAGATGGTGGCCGATCCCAAGCGGGCCGTCCGCATCAAGGTCCGCGCCTACACGTTCCACGAGGCCGTGGACGTTCTCGCCGCGCTGGCGTCGGGAAGCCCGGTGCCCATCGCTGACCCGCACGTCGCCGGGCTCACGGCTTCCCAGCTCGAACTCCTCCGGCTCGCGCTCTCGCAGTGCCAGGGCACGCTCGAGGAGACGCGGCGGGCCCTCGAGCGGCACAGCCGCCCCCAACAGGCGGAGCGATCTTCCGCGGTGCTTCGTCTCCCGCAGGCGCCGGAGGCGCTCCGCGACGCCCTCGCGCTCGTCGCGCGCCTCCGTGCTGCAGCGAGTGAGGCGGGCTCGCTGCCGCGGCTCGCG
>MEMX01000044.1:2419-2914 GCA_001768075.1 Anaeromyxobacter sp. RBG_16_69_14
AACGAACTGCTCGGCCCTTGGTCGGGGGAGGCGGACCGAGCCAACCGACCGTCGGGGCCACGAGCCCGGCACGGTCCCAGTCGCTCGTGGGTCGTCCTTGAGGGGGAGATCCTCCATGTTCGGTCACCGGTGTCCGCGACCGTCAGAGCGTCTCGTTACGGTGCTGTCGGGGGTGCATCATGCTTGGACTTCTTTCGCTCTTGCCACGCCCTCTCGTCTGGGGAGGCCTGATCTTCATCCTTGGATTTTCCTGTGGCCAGGTGACCGCGTACCGGGTCCTCGTGCACGCGCCGCGGCCGCAGAAGGAGCAGCGACTGGCGCGCGAGGCTACACGACGGGCGTCCGGCCCCGCGGCCCCGCGCGCGCCCGCCGACAGGCCCTGACCGGAGCGTGGGTCGCCACCGGGCTTGCCCTTGCCCTCGTCGCTCGGCGAGCGGGGGCGGCGGTCGCGGACGATCGGGATGACCCCATCATCCGCCAGGCCATCGAAGAGGC
>MEMX01000044.1:2929-6158 GCA_001768075.1 Anaeromyxobacter sp. RBG_16_69_14
GGTACCCGGTTCCACTCGCCCTGGTGAAGGCCGTCATCCGGCAGGAGAGCGCGTTCCGGCCCGGTGCCGTGTCGAAGGCGGGGGCCCGCGGACTCATGCAGGTCATGCCCGGCACAGCGGTCCGCCTGGGCGTGCACCCCGAGGACCTCTTCGACCCGGTGCAGAACATCCGCGCGGGGGTGCGGCTGTTTTCCATCCTACTCGAGCACTACCGGGGTGACATCATCTCGAGCCTCGTCGCGTACAACGCCCGCCCGCGCAGGCTCTTCGCTCCGGTTCCGCGGAACGGCGAGACACCCGGGTACGTGTGGAAGGTGCTCGCGTACTACGAGCGGTACTCTCGCCAAGGGCCTTTCCGTGCGCACGACGCTGAATCGGGTCATCGGCGATTCATCCGGAGAAGGTAAGATAGTCACGGTTAGTCAATAGGAGACCCATCGATGAGCTACTCGCCCTTGCTCGCGCCAGAACTTGCATATTCATCGGAGTGCGCCAAGAACGTAGGTGTCGTGGACGTGTCGCGATCAGCGCAGCATGTGCACGAGAACACGAAGAACAGCAGCAGATCCGAGGCGCGGCGAATGGGCAGAGCGGCTGGGCGCCAGTCCTCATCGAGCCACTGCCGCCTGACAACGAGCTCTGGAACATCGACGCCGCAGCGCGCTTCCTCAAGCTCAGCAAGAGCTGGATCTACCATCACGTCGAGGACGGCACGCTTCCTTGTGTCCGCGTGCATGGTTGGGCGCTGCGGTTCGTTCCGGCTGAACTGCGGGCCTGGATAGAGAAGAATGGAAGCCGCCGGAACGTACGCGGCAGGAACAAGCGGAGGTAGCGACGATGGGCACCGTCTACGGGTACAAGCAGGGTTGGCGCTTCAAGTACAAGGACGCGGCGGGCAAGTGGCAGACGGTGACGACCAAGGCGGAGACCAAGGCGCAGGCGAAGTCCCAGATGCGCGAGAAGGAGCTCGAGGCGGAGCGGCAGCGGCTTGGACTCGCGCCCTTGTCGCTCAACCCGGAGGGCTGGACCATCGGTGAGCTCATGCACTGGTGGCTCGACACGTATAGCGCGCACAGGGAGTCGCACGAGAAGAGCATCGGGACGGTCCGCAATCACATCATCGAGTCTCCGCTCGCGTCGAAGAGGCTCGAGCACGTCATCCCCGGAGACATCGAGCAGCTCCTGCAGTCGAAGGCAGGCGCACTTGCTCCCGGAACCGTCAACCACGTTCGCCAGTTCCTCGTGCGCGCCTTCAACAAGGCAAGGCGGGCAGGCAAGTGGTTCGGGTCGAACCCGGCCGAGGAAGTCGAGACGAGGCGCGTTCCGGAAAACGTCGTCGACATCCTGAAGCCAGAGGAGGTCGTTCCCTTCTTCATGCAGCTCGACGTCGATCAACGCGTCGTCTTCGCTGGCGCGATCTCATCCGGTCTGCGAAAGGGTGAGCTGTGTGGTCTGCTCAAGAAGAGCCTCGACCTTCCGCGGCGCCTCGTCGTGGCGAGCCATTCGTACGCGCGACCGTTCCCGAAGAGCAAGAAGCAGCGGGTGGTGCGGATCCCCGAGGAGTTCGTCTCTTTCTACGAGTACGCGCTCCGGACCTACCCCGGCCCCTGGTTGTTCCCGCACAAGGACGGCTCGATGCGGGACACGACCTGGCAGCCCGAGGACGTTCTCCGGCGCGCCCTCAAGCGCGCAGGCATCGTCGCCAGCTACAGGCATGTCTGTCGCCGGAAGACCTGCCGATACTCGGAGGAGCGGCCTGATGCGGCGATTCGCCCCTGCCCGAGGTGTGGCTACAAGCTGTGGCCGAAGGGAATCACGCGCCACATTCGATTTCATGACATTCGGCACACGTATGCGAGCGTCCTCCTCATGTTCGGAGCGAACCTCGTCTCGGTGCAGAAGCTGCTCGGTCACAGCGACCCGAAGATCACGGAGCGTCGCTACGGGCACATGCTTCCCGACTTCATGAAGTCGGAGGTGGACAGGCTCCGCTTCGGCCTCGATCGGCTGGCGCCCGCGCTGCCTCCGGCGGGCCACGCGGCGCCGGTTCGATCTGGCAGCACTTCGCAGCCCCTCGCCGGTCTTGGCAGCCGGCTTGGTATCCCCTTGGTATCCGCGGAGCGTTCGGGAAAGAGAGAGGCCGGAGCCCTCGAAATTTCCCGAGGAGTTCCGGCCTCTTGTATGGCGGGGTGTACGGGACTCGAACCCGTGGCCTCCGGCGTGACAGGCCGGCGTTATAACCAGCTTAACTAACACCCCAGATACGAACGAGCTTGGGCGGAGCAGGTTTCGAACCTGCGACCCTCGCCTTGTAAGGGCGATGCTCTACCGCTGAGCTATCCGCCCTCAACCGGCGCGAGCAGGGCGGAATTTCTAGCTTGACCCGCCACCCCTGTCAACGTCCCAGAGCGCCCGCGGCGCGGCTTGAAGTTCGGCTCTAAGTTCCTAGACCCCTCGATGATCGGGGTGATAAAGGGCCGCATGCATTGGGAACCTGGCATGAAGGTAGTGCACCGCGCCCAGCGGAGCTGGGGCGTGGGCGTCGTCATCCAGGTGGCGGACGAGGGGCGGCGCCTTGCCGTCCGCTTCGCGGGCCGCGACGGGGTGACGGTGGTGTCGGGGCGCGATTCCGCGCTCACCGCTGTCCCGAAGGACACCCCTATCGAGGAGGTCCGGTCGAGCGGACCTCTCGACGCGCTGGCTTCGGGGCAGGCGAGCGGCGCCTCCGCCTTCCGGCTGCGGGCGCGCGTCGCGAGGCTCGAGGCTTTGCGCCGGGCCGACAGCCTGGGGGCGCTCCTCTCCTCGCGCATCCACGTCCTCCCGTACCAGGTCGGCGCGGCAGGACGCATCCTCGCCGACCGAATCCCGCGCTTCGTCCTCGCCGACGAGGTGGGCCTGGGCAAGACGGTGGAGGCGGGCCTCGTGTTCGCCGGACTGCGCCAGATCGGGCTCGCCGGGCGCGTGCTGGTGATCGTCCCCGAGCACCTCGCCTTCCAGTGGCTCGCCGAGCTCTTCCACAAGTTCAACGCGCTCTTCACGCTCCTCACGGAGGAGCGCATCGAGGAACTGGGCGGCCCTGAGGCCGCGCTCGCCCGCAGCCCGCTCGCCATCGTGTCCCTGGAGCGGTTGCGCGGCGACGCGGAGATGGTCGACGCCGCCGCCGACCTGCCGCTCGACCTCGTCATCGTCGACGAGGCGCACCACCTCGTGGACGACGTGCTCTATCGCG
>MEMX01000044.1:6167-9441 GCA_001768075.1 Anaeromyxobacter sp. RBG_16_69_14
ATCGCGCCATCGAGCCGGTCGCGCGCGCTTCCTTCGGCCTCCTGCTCCTCACCGCCACGCCGGTGCGCCTCGACCCGCGCGAGTACTTCCGGCTGCTCGGCCTGGTCGAGCCGATGCCGACCACCACGCTCGAGGGGTTCCTGGAACGACTCTCCCGGCACGAGCAGCACGCCGAGATCGCGCGCGCTCTCCTCGGGGGGGGCGACCTGGACGACGCGATCGCCAGGCTGCGCGCGATCGAGCCGGAGGATCCGGTATTTGGCGAGCCGGCCCCAGGCTCGTCCGTCGAGCCGGACGCTCGGCGGAGGGAGCTCCTGGCCCACCTCGCCGAACGCTACAGCCTCTCGTCGCGGCTCGTCCGCAACCGCCGCGTCAAGGTGGGCGCGTTCACCGAGCGCGTACTCCGACGCGAGGACCTTCCAGCCGGGGCGAAGGTCGAGGCCGTGGCGGCGCTCTGTGCGCGCCTCGCCACCGAGGGCGAGAAGGTGCTCGTCTTCCACGCGGACCCCGAAGCGCTGCGCACCGTGCAGGCCGCCATCGCGCGCCATGGCAAGGAGGCGCTCCTCTACGACGACGCCGAGACCATCGAGGCGCGCGATCGGCTGGTGGCTCGCTTTCGAGATCCCGAAGGGCCGATGGTCCTCCTCTCCGGGGAGTCGGGGGGCGAGGGGCGGAACTTCCAGTTCGCGTGCCACCTCGTCTGCCTCGATCTCCCGGAGTCGCCGCTCACCCTCGAGCAGCGCATCGGGCGCCTCGACCGGCTCGGCCAGCATCGACCAGTCCAGATCCACGTCCTCGCCGAGCCGGGCGAGGAGACGTTCCTGGCCGATCTGTACGAGAAGGAGATCGGTATCTTCCAGGAGCCGGTGGGCGGCCTCGACGCGGTGCTGGCGTCCCTTCCCAAGGATCTCGCCGCGCTGCGCGCCGAGCCGCCCGAGGCGCGCCAGGAGTTCCGTCGCAAGCTCGCGGCCCGGGTCGCCGAGGGCCGGCGGGCGCAGCACGAGGGCTATGACCCCATCCTGGATCTACGCTCGGCCGCGCTGCCGGAGCTGTCGCGGCTCATCGCCAGCGGGTATGGGCGCCTGGGCGAGTCGCCGCCGGCCGATCTCGGGCAGGGCGCGGACGCCGTGCAGGAGGCGCTCCTCTCCCTCTCTCGCTCGCTCGAGGAGCAGCTCGAAGAGGTCTGTGCCGACGTCGCGCGGCGCGTCGGCATCGACGTGGACACCGACCAGAACGTGCACCCGTTCGAGGTGTCATTCACTTTAGGTGCACAGATGCGCATCGAGGCGCTCCCCGGCATGGAGATCCCGGAGGAGCCCGCCACGTACCTGGGCAGCTTCTGGCGCGAGACGGCGGTCGCGCGCGACGAGCTGGAATGGTTTGCCACCGGGCACAAGCTGGTGGAGGCGCTGGTGGGACTCGTCCGCGATGGCGAGGCGGGTCGCACCGCCGCCTTCCGCGCACCCAGCGCCCCGCGCCGCGGCGCGCTCTACACGCGCTGGCACGTGGTGTGGCCCTCGCCGGCGGATGTCGCGCCAGGCGCTCGCGTGCCGTCGCGGCAGGCTTCGCGCTACCTCGAGGAGGCTCCCATCGCCTTGGTGGTCGACCTTGCGGACGGAAACGGGACCTTGTCCGGGCTGGCCGACGCCATCGAGGACGAGGACGGTACCGAGGAGGCGCGCATGGGGCCTGCGCCCGTGGCGCTGCTCGAGGGTGCGCGGCGCGCCGCGGAGCAGCACGCGCAGGCACTGCTCGCGAAGCGCAGGGAGGAGGCGCTGGCGGCTCTAGGAACGCACGCCGAGGTCGAGGAAGAACGGCTGGTCACGGCCGCCTTTCGAGGCGGCGCCAGCCGTGACGCGGTAGACGCCGCGCTCTCGGCCCTGCGCAGGCAGCTCCTCGCGACCGAGAACGCGCTGAAGCGCGTACGGCTCGAGCTGGACGCGGCGGCGCTGGTGGTGCCGAGGTAGCGGAGTTCACCCTCGCTTGCCACCTCGCGCCTACCTCCCCGAGCTGTTGTTCGCCGGCGGAGAGGTCCGCGAGGGCGCCGCGCTGACCGTCGAAGGTGCCGTCGTCGCGGCGGTCGGTGCGCCGGCGAGCGGTGCCGAGGTCGTGCGGCTCCCCGGCAGCGCGCTCTTGCCCGGCCTCGTCTCCGCGCACGGTCACGCTTTCCAGCGGGCCATCCGCGGAAGGACCGAGCGCCGCGCTGGCCGCGCCACCTTCTGGTCGTGGCGCGAAGCCATGTACCGCGCGGCGCTGCGCCTGGGGCCGGACGACCTGCACGTCATCGCCCGCCTCCTCTTTCTGGAGATGGCGCGCGCTGGCGTCACCGCCGCTGGCGAGTTCCACTACCTGCACCGCGATCCCGAGGGCCGACCGTACGCCGATCCGGACGAGCTCGCGAAGCGCGTACTGGTGGCAGCGCGCGAGGCCGGTCTTCGAGTTTCGCTGCTGCGCGCCTCCTACGCGCGCGCCGGCTCCGGCCGGCCGGTGGAAGGGGCGCAGCGCCGCTTCGTGGAGCCTTCGCCCGACGGTGCCATCCTCGCGATCGAGCGCCTGGCGGACTCGTGCCGCGCCGATCCGCTCGTCTCCTTCGGTCTCGCGCCGCACAGTGTGCGCGCCTGCCCGGCGGAGTGGGTCACGGCGCTCGCTCTCGAGGCGGAGCGGCGGCGCCTGCCGCTGCACGTGCACGTCTCCGAGCAGCCGCGCGAGGTGCAGGAGTGTCGCGCCGAGCACGGCGCCTCGCCGGTAAAGCTCCTGGCCCGTTGCGGCGCGCTCGGGCCACGCACGACGGCGGTGCACGCCATCCACCTCGACGAAGAGGACGCTGCGGTCCTCGGCCGCGCCGGCGTGACGGTGTGTGCCTGCCCCACGACGGAGCGCGATCTCGGTGACGGCATCGTCCCGGCCGACCGGCTCCTGGAGGCCGGCGCCCGGCTCGCGCTCGGCTCGGACTCGTGCCTGGAGGTGGATCTCCTGGCCGAGGCGCGTTCGCTCGAGGGGCACCTCCGGCTGGTGCGGCAGGAGCGCGGGATCTTGGCGGAGGAGGGTGGAGCCACGGACGGACTGGCGCGGCGGCTGTACGGCTTCGCGAGTGCCGGTGGCATGGAGTCGCTCGGGCTCCCCGGTGGGTCCCTCGCTCCGGGCGAGCCCGCCGACTTCATGGTGGTGAACCTCGGCGACCCCTCGATCGCGGGAGCCTCCAGGGACGACCTGGTGGCCCTGGCCGTCTTCTCGATGGCGCGCACGGCCATCCGCGACGTGTACGTGGCCGGGG
>MEMX01000044.1:9565-18881 GCA_001768075.1 Anaeromyxobacter sp. RBG_16_69_14
GGCCGACCCCGCCGCTTGGGCCACAGGCTACAGGGCTGCGGCTCGTGTGCGGTCGTAGCCCGGAGTCCGTAGCCTGCAAGCCCCTTCATAGGACAAAAGGCTGCCGCGCGACCGCCGTTGGCGTAGGCTCCAGGGACGATGGACCCCGTCTCGTTGATGAAGAAGCTCGTCGCCATCGACTCGACCTCATCGCGGTCGAACATCCCGGTGATCGACCTGCTCGAGGAGCTCGTCCGGCCGCTCGGCTTCGAGACCCGTCGCCTCGACTGGCGCGACGCGAGCGGCGTCGCGAAGACGAACCTCGTCTGTCGCCGTGGCCCCGACTTGCCGGGCGGGCTGGCGCTCGTCGGTCACACCGACTGCGTGCCCTTCGACCCGGAGTGGAGCGAGGCGCTCTCCGGCGCGGTGCGCGACGGCAAGGTATACGGCCGCGGCACTGCCGACACGAAGGGCTTCGTGGCTACCGCGGTGGCGGTCGCCGCGCGCACGAGGGCGATGCCGAAGCCGCTCCACCTGCTCTTCACCAGCGACGAGGAGGTGGGTTGCCGGGGTGCGAAGATGCTCGTGGACGAGGGGCGGGTGAGGCCGCGCCATGCCATCGTGGGCGAGCCCACCACGCTCGTGCCGGTCCGCGCGCACAAGGGCTACTGCGCCATCGACGTGACGGTCACCGGCGTCGAGGGGCACAGCGCCTTTCCCGACGTGGGGGCCTCCGCCATCCGCTCCGCGGGGAGGCTCCTGGTGGAGGTGGAGCGTATCCAGGAGGAGATGAAGGACGAGCAGGACGCGCTCTTCGAGCCACCCTGGACCACCTTCAACGTCGGGCTCATCCACGGCGGGAAGGCGCGCAATATCCTCGCCGGAGAGTGCACCTTCTCGCTCGAGTGGCGGCCCATCCCGGGGCAGGATCCGGAGCGCGCGCTGCGCCTCTTCGACGCCGCGGCCGCCCGCGTGGCCAAGGAGAGCGGTCCGGGCATAGCGATTCGTCACACGCCCATGCGCCTCGACGACGCGGCGGTGACGTCGGCCGATGCCGAGATCGTGCGCTTTCTGGAAGCGGAGAGCGGCAACCGCTCCCGAGCCGTCCCCTTCGGGACCGAGCTCCCGGAGCTGGCGGCCATGGGAGCCGACGGGTGCGTCTTCGGTCCCGGCGACATCCGCGTGGCGCACCGGACCGGGGAGTTCGTGGAGATCGCCCAGGTGGAGCGCTGCGCCGCGATCCTGGAGCGCGCCATCGCGCACTTCTGTGGATAGTTGGCCCGCTGCCACTGCGCTACAATGCTGGCCGTGTCTCTCACCTTCTGGAAGTACCAGGGCCTGGGGAACGACTTCGTCGTGGTCGAGACCTCCGAGCTCATGACGGGCGCGCGCGCCCAGCGCCTCTGCGACCGGCGCCTCGGCATCGGCGCCGACGGTGTGCTCTCCGTGCTACCGGCCCGCGCCGGCGGCGTCGCCTGCATGCACATCTACAACTCCGACGGCTCGGTCGCGGCCATGTGCGGGAACGGTATCCGCTGCGTGGCGCGGCACCTCGCCGAGCGGCGCGGCCTGGCCGGTGAGCTCGCGATCGAGACGGCCGCCGGACCCAGGCGCTGCGTCGTGCACGGCGAGCGCAACGGGCGCGTCGAGGGGGTCTCGGTCGAGATGGGCCCTGCCCGCTACGAGGGCGAGCGAGAATTCGAGGCGGGGGGCGAGCGGCTTCACGGGCACCGCGTCTCGTTGGGTAACCCACACGCCGTCTTTTTCGGAGAAGCCACGAGCGAGCGCGCCGCCCGCTTCGGCCCGCTCGTGGAGCGCGCGATCCCCGGTGGCGTGAACGCTGGCTTCGCCGCCGCGCGAGCAGGCGGGCTCGACCTCGCGGTCTGGGAACGCGGCGCCGGCCTCACCCATGCGTGCGGCACCGGTGCCTGTGCGGCCGCGCTGGCGGCGGTGAAGACAGGCCTCTTGTCGGCGGGCGCTCCGCTGGAGGTGCGGCTCCCCGGCGGTCGACTGGAGATAACGGTCGCCCGGGACCTCGTCGGCGTCCTCATGCGCGGACCCGCAGAGCGTGTGTTCGAGGGCACCACCGAGCTGTAGGGGCGGGGGCTTGTTCGGGCGCCTGCTCCTAGGGGGGGCTCGGCGCCCCCAGCGCATGCTGCGAGAGTCCGCGCGCCGACAGCCACTCCCCCCGGGCGCGGTCGGTTCCCTGGACGTGCTCCACGAGCCAGTCGCACACCTTGGCCCGGACGTCCCTGGCGAACCTGGCGTCCAGCCCGCGTCGGGAGTACCTCGTGCGCAGCGACGAGAACTGCTCGTCGAGCTGCGTGTGCAGCGAGAGGTGAAGGGCGAGCCCCGGGTACCCGGTCTCGCGCATGAGCAGCTCCTCGTCGCCGAAGTGGCCGACCACGTAGTTGCCCAGGAAGGCGAGCGTGCGGAGGATCTCCTGCTCCTCGCGGTTCCCACCCACCGCCAGCAGCAGGGCGTTCGCGCGCCCGAAGAGCTCTCGGTGCTGCGCGTCGATGGAATCTACGCCCACGGACAGTGCCGGAGTCCACACGAAGCTCATTGCTCCTCCTGCCGAGCGCGCACAGTGCGGAGTCGTCCCGGGCGGTCGGCCGGGTGCTCGCGCGGAATCGCGCGCATGCCCGACGAAGGATTGCAGGATCCGGGCCCAGAGCTCGTGCCGGTTCCGGGAAAAGGGCGCGAGGTGCTGCCCGCGTCAGGAGTCCACGTCCAGGGACGATCGCACGAGAGGGCTCGTGCAGAGGATGCGGAACTCGGCCCGGGTGAGCCAGGAGGTGCGCAGCCCCGACTTCGAGCGCAGCGTGAGACGCACGCGGTCAGCGGACAGGGAGAGATCGACCGTGGCGCTCGATCCTCGCGAGAGGTCTCGCTCGATTGAACGGAGGTGGCGGTGGATCCTGAGAGCTCGCCTCCCCTCTTGCGAGGAGAAGGCCAGGAAGTGGCGGTTACGGCTGAACCCGGGCTCCTCCCGAAGCCGTAGCACCACGCGCTCGACGAAGTCCTCCACGAGCCGGAGGTTAGCACCGCCACCCGGCGTCAAGCCAGCTGTCGCTCGCTCGGGGGGCCTGACGAAGGGCCCGACGGACTGCGACCGGTCGGGACCCTTGACGACACGATGGGTGTCCCCTTTTGCCCACGCCGCCGTGCAGGCGGAACGGCCCATGTGGTCCGAAGGCCGGGGTGATTCCCCTGCGATGACTCGGGTCTCGGGCGCCCTGGGTCATCGCTAACCCAACCCCATCGCAACCCGGCGGATCATCGAGCCGAATTCTGGCCCTCGCGGAGAAAAGCGGCGAGCTCGCGGTCGGTGCGACAGATGTGTTCTCGCAGCCAGCCCGACAGCTGGACGTTCACGCGCAGGATGAGGCTCGGGCTGGCGCCGTCGCGTTGGTACTCGGCCTTGAGCGCCGCCATGTCGCGGGCGAAACCCGCGTGCTCCGACTGGTGTTTCGCGAGCCCGGGGAACTCCACCGCGCGCATGAGCGCCTCCTCGGCGGCGAAGTGGGTCGCGGCGTAGCTGCCGAGGAAGGCGAGCGTGCGCCCCACCTCGTCGCGAGAGAAGCCACCCCGGATCGCGTGAACGAGGTTGTCGACGCGCGCAAAGAATTCCTTGTGTCCCCGATCGAGGTCGGGGACGCCCAGCTCGAGCGTCGGATCCCAGCTGATGGTCATGTGCCCTCGCCCGCCCCCCTGGTGTGACAGCCCCGGACGGTACGCACATCATACGACGTGATGCTCGAGCGTGGGCTGTCCCGTGAACAGGAGGCGCCTGCGCGCGCGCCTTCGGGTCAGGCGCGCTCGGGAAGCTCGGCGGCTCGCACGGCGCGCTCCAGCTCGCGGCGCCCGCGACGGGTGGTCGGGCCGACGAAGACGGAGACGAGGTTCTCGCGCGTGAAGGTGGCTCGCGCGACCCGGCGGACCGCCTCGGGCGTGACGCGCTCCACGCGCCGGCAGCGCTCCTCGAATCCCTCCGGCGCGTGCAACACCTCGCCCGAGCCGTACCAGCCGGCCAGCTCGGCGGCGCTGTCGAGGGAGAAGGCGAGGGTCATGCGGTGGCGCCGCTGCACGCGGAGGAGCTCCTCCTCCGAGACCGGCTTCGTGGCCAGCTCGCCGAGCACACGCAGGATCTCGGTGACGACGCGCGGCAGCTTCTTCGGCGCGCAGGCGCCGTCCACCACGAACATGCCGCAGTCGGCGAAGGCGTCGATGCCGGCGTGCAGCGCGTAGGCGAGGCCCCGCCGTTCCACCACCTCGAACGGCAGCCGCGAGGAGAGCCCGTCGTCGAGGATGCGGCGCATGACGAGGTGCACCGGGTAGTCGGGATGGGGCTCGGGAGGGCAGGGGAAGTTGAGGCACAGCTCGGACTGCGCGTCCTCGTGCTCGACGTGCTCGATCCGCGGCCCCTGCGGCCAGGGCGGTGGCGGCAGGTCCACGGAGAGGCGGCCGCGCGGGAGCTGCCCGAAGTGCTCCTCGGCGAGCCTCACCACCTCGGCCTCGCGCACGGGTCCAGCCACGCACAAGACGAGGTTCGCGCCGGCGTAGAAGCGACCGTGATGCGCGCGCACGTCGTCCTCGTCGATGGACCGGATGATGTCCGGGGTGCCCGCGATCTTGAAGCCGAGCGGATGATTCCCGAAGGCGAGCCGCTTGGAGAGGTTGTCGGCGTCGATGTCGCGCCCCTCGCCGTCCACCTCGTCGAGGATCTCCTCCAGGATGATCTCGCGCTCGACGTCCATCTCGCGCAGGAGGGGTCGGTGGATCATGTCTCCCAGGATGGCGAGCCCCGTGGCGAGCTCCTCGGCGTGGATGGGCGTGTAGTAGCAGCCGTGGTCGCGCGCGGTGATCCCGTTCAGGTTACCGCCCACGCTCTCCACCGCCGAGTTCATGGCCACCGTGTCGGGCCACGCCCGGGACCCGCGGAAGAAGAGGTGCTCGAGGAAGTGGGAGACGCCGTTCGACTTGGGCGTCTCGTGCCGCGAGCCGGCCCGGACGTAGAGCGCGATCATGGCGGAATGCAACCCAGGCGCTGGCACCGTCAGTATGCGCAGGCCGTTCGGCAAGACGCGCCGCTTCGCCTCGCAGAAGGTGGTCGCTACCCGGGTCGCGGCCCTGCCACGCCCGCGCGTCCCGATGAGTGGTGTCGTCCTGCTGGTGCGATGTCGGATCATACTCCCAGCGCCTCCCCCATCCCCGTCGCGTTCGATGTGTGCTCCACGGCCGCCCAGGGCAGCCGCACCGTGAAGAGAGTTCCACGCCCTGGCGCGCTCTCGCAGCGAATGGTGCCACCATGCTCCTGCACCACCTGCTGCGTGAACGCGAGACCGAGGCCCGTTCCCTTTTCCTTCGTGGAATAGAAGAGATCGAATAGGCGGGTCAGCGCCTCGGCAGGGATTCCAGCGCCCGTGTCGCGCACCTCCGCCTCGACGCACCCGTCGTCGGTGCGTCGCGTCGCTACGGAGATCGTGCCGCCGTGGGACATGGCTTCGCGGCTGTTGCGGAGGAGGTTCATGAACGCCGCGCGCAGCTGACCTTCGTCTGCCCGAACGGCGGGTAGCCTGTCCGCGAGCTCGAGCCGCAGCTGGACGTGCGCGGCTGCCATCTCCGGGCGCACGAACTCGGCCAGCCCCGACACGATCTCGTTCAGGTCCTCGCGGGCGAAGAGGGGCTTGGGCAGCCGGGCGAACCGCAAGTACTCCTCCGTCACCGCGTTCAGGCGGTCGACCTCCCTTCCAATCGCCTGCACCAGGGAGCGCGCGTCTTCCGAGATGGAGGCGGCAGCCAGAGGTTCACGACCGCCGATGCCGCCTGCCTGCTGCTGGTCGATCCGGTCGAGCTCGTCGGCGAGCAGCTCGGCGTTGAGGCCGATGGCGTTGAGCGGATTCCTGATCTCGTGCGTGATCTGCGCCGAGATGCGCCCGACCGCGGCGAGCCGCTCGGCGCGCAAGAGCTCCGCGCGCTGGCGGTCGAGGGAGGCGGCCATGGTGTTGAACTCGCGGGCGAGGAGCCCGAGCTCGTCGCCGCTCCGCACCTCGACCTTCCGGGAGAGATCGCCGGCCGCCACCGCCTTCACGCCGTCGGTCAGGACGCGGATGGGCGCGAGGAGGCGCTGGCCGATGAGGGTTGCGCAGAGGGCGACGGCCGCCGCGATGAGCGAGTAGACGCCGATGAGGACGGCGCTCCGCCGCTCGGCGCGCTCCGCGCTGTGGACGCGATCCGCCACTTGCCCGTCGAGGGCTGCCTGCAGGAGCTTCACGTCGAGCGAGAGCCCCTTCTCGAGCTTTCGAACGGCGTCGGTCCCGTCGGCCAGCGCCGGGTCGTCGGTGCCGCCCTGCGAGCGCTCGAGCGCGTCGAAGAGAGTGCGGGCGGCGTCATCGTAGGCCGTCCAGTGCGCGTCGATGGCCTCCACCCGCGAAGCCACCTCGGAGAGGAAGCGCGCGTCTGCCCCGGATGCGATGTCGCGAGCTCGTGCCAGCACCGCCCGTGCCTCGGCTAGCTTCTCCTTCACCACGGCCGGGAAGTGCGCGCGCGCCAGCGGCAGGAACGCTCTCCGCGCTGCCGGATCCATGGCGTTCGCTTCCAGGGCGCGCGCGGTCACCCAGTCTTTCACGTCGATCTGGGCTGCGATGCGGGTGAGCGGTACGTATCCCTGGCTGAGGAGGCGCAGATCGGTCCCGAACGCGTGCATCCGCCCCACCGCGAACAGCGCCACGAAGCCGAAGGCGACGAGCGCCACGGCGAACGTGAGAAACATCCTGGCGGCCAAGCTGCGCATGGGGGTCGAGAGGGGGCGACGGAGACCTGGAAGAGGGAGCGGCGATGGATCGTAGCAGGGAACGCCGGGCGCGCCTCATTCGATCCTGGGATGGCCTCTTGAGGAGTGGCAGGCGGGGGCGCGTTGCCTCTCGCCTGATGGTCCCCAAACGGGTGTGGGTCTCCGGCTCGGCCAGACGTCACTCGTGGACTCGCCGCCCAGCGCTCCTGCGAGCGCGGGCAGAGGGACGTCCAAGAGGTCGTAAACAGGGGACCGGAGCGGTCGCTGAGGGGTTCCAGGCGCGCGCCCGGGAAGGGCCGAGCCCCGTCGAGGCGCATGCCCAGCAGCTCCGTGAGAGACGCGACCGCAACGCTGCGGCGAGAGGCCCCTCGTGGGGCCCCTTGCCCGCCGGCCCGGTCTCTCCGGCATTCCGCTCGACGAATCCAACGAAATTGTCACCTGATCATGTGACGTGCCTGCGCTCGGGTGGCTGAGGCCGGGGTGGCTCGCGACGCGCACTGCGGTTGACGCTTCGGGTCGAGGCGATGATAGCTTCCACCGTCACCTCGGTCCTAAACCCCCTGGAGTCCGCCATGATCGGCCTCGCCGTGTTCGTCGCTCTGGTCGCCGTGCTCGCTGCGGTGGCCATGTTCCTGCAGGCCCGTTCCGCGAAGCAGGTTGCGCTCGGCCGCGCCGCCGAGGTGGAGAAGTCACGCCGCGAGTTGGAATCGGCCAGGAGCGATCTCTCCGCGGAGCGCGGGGAAGCGAAGGAGCGGCGCGAGGAGGCCAACGCGCTGCGCGCCGAGCTGAACGCCTCGAAGAGGAAGGCGTTCGAGCAGGCCGAGGCGGCGAAGAGGGCCGGTGGCGCCGCCGGGCTGCGGGCCGAGATAGACAAGCTCACCACGCGGCTCGCCGAGGCGCGTGCCGAGGCGTCGCACCAGGGGGAGCGCGCGAGGTCGATCGAGCTCACCATGGAGAAGCAGGCGAAGGAGATGGAGCGCCTGCGAGCGGCCGCCGAGCGCGCAGCGGCCGCGCCGACCCCGACCCCGATCGCCGCTCCACCGATGGCCGCGCCGCCACCCGGCATCGACCCAGGGCGGCTCGACGCCGAGCGCGAGCGCGCCGACAAGGCGGAGGCGAAGCTGGCCGAGGTGCGCAAGCGCATGGCCGAGCTGGAGAAAGATCTGAAGGCGGTTCGCGGTCGGCTCGAGACGGAGAAGCGCATCTACATGGTGCAGAAGGGCGAGCTCGAGCTGGCCAACGATCGTCACGCAGAGCTGCGCCGCCGCCACGACGCGCTCCGCAAGGACCACGACGAGCTCCTGGACGCCGTCCGTCACGCGGCGCAGGAGGAGCGGCAGCTCGCGGAGGCCGAGAAGAAGGGCGAGTCGGAGAAGCCGGCCGAGGGAAGCATGGCCTAGCTAGACTCGTATTCCGCCCGGAGGACGACAACCCATGCAGAAGGCGGAGCGTCTCCTCGATCTCGCCGCGTTCCTCTTGCGGGCGGCGGAGCCGGTTTCGTGGCGCGAGATCCAGGAGCAGTTCCGCGACGACTACGGCGGCTCGGAGGAGGCAGCCGTTCGCAAGTTCGAGCGCGACAAGGCCGAGCTGCTCGAGATCGGCATCCCGGTGCGCTGGTCTTCCCAGGGCGAGGACCTGTCGGCGGGCTACCTCATCGACCGGGACGAGTTCTACCTGCCCAATCTCGAGCTGGCGCCGGAGGATCTGGCACTGCTCTACCTCGCAGGGTCGGCGGCGCTGGCGCAGGGTGTCTTCCCCTATGCTCGGGACCTCGCGCACGCCCTCAACAAGCTCTCGTTCGCCGCGCGCGCACCGGGCACCTCCGAGACCGCCGCCCTGGCCGCCCGCACCCTCTCGCGCGGAGACGAGGACGAGCAGGTGGGTCCCCATCGCCCCGGGGAGGGCGGCGTGATCGCGCGCAAGCTGGAGGAGCTGTCTGCCGCGATGGCGGCGAAGAAGCGCGTCCACCTCGCGTACCAGGGTGCCGAGCGCGGGGCGCGTACCGAGCGCGACGTTGATCCCTACGGGCTGTACCAGTCCGGCGGAGCGTGGTTCCTCGTCGGACACTGTCATCTGCGGCGCGACCTGCGCACGTTCCACCTCGGCCGGATCGCGGACCTCAAGACGAACCCGGTCGCTCCCCGCAAGTCCGACTTCGTTGTCCCGCCGGGGTTCCCGCTGCGCGAGCTCGCTACCCGCGAGACCTGGGAGTACGCCATCCACGCCCCACAGCGCTGCGCCGTGCGGCTGGAGAGCCCCGTCTCGCCAGAGGCGCGTGCGTCGTTCGGTTCGCGCGCGGAGCTTCGCGAAGAGGAGGAAGGGGCCGTGGTGGTGGAGGTGATCGCGACCAACGCCGAGGCGCTCGTGCGCCACGTGCTCGCACTCGGCGATCGGGCCGAGATCGTCGCCCCGAAGGAGCTTCGCGCGAAGGCGCGGGCCATCCTCGCTGGGCTGGCGCGGAGGTGCGCGTGAGCCCCGCCCGCAGGGCCCCCGCGGCGCGGCGAGCCCCTTCGCCGCCGGCCAGAGCCACGCCTCCCGCCA
>MEMX01000044.1:18916-19255 GCA_001768075.1 Anaeromyxobacter sp. RBG_16_69_14
GCGCCGACTCGCGCGAGCGGCTCCGGCGCGTGCTGTTCCTCGTGCCCTATGCGGTGAGGCACCCCGGCATCCCCGTGAAGGACCTCGCGCGGAAGTGCGGTGTCGGCGAGAAGGAACTGCTCGAGGATCTCGACTTCCTCCTCGGCGTCGGCTGCCCGCCCTTCGCGCCGGACGACTTCCTCGATCTCTACGTCGAGGGCGACAAGGTCCACGTGGCGCTGCACCAGAGCTTCTCGCGGCCGCCGCGGTTCACGGAGAGCGAGGCGGCAGCGCTGGCCGCGGCGGCGCAGGCGCTGGGCGGGGAGGGGAAGGACCGTGCGCTGAAGGCGCTGCGCGAGT
>MEMX01000044.1:19400-24986 GCA_001768075.1 Anaeromyxobacter sp. RBG_16_69_14
CCCGCGCCGCCGAGGGCGAGCGCACGGTGCGCCCGTGGACGCTCGCCCAGCGGTTCGGGCACTGGTACCTGTACGGCTTCGACCTGGCGCGCGGAAAGCCGCTCCCGTTCCGGCTCGATCGCATCCGCGAGTGCGCCCTCGCCGATCAGCGCTTCGAGGCGCCGACCGAGTCGCAGCTGGCGAAGGCGCGCCTGTTCTCGGAGGCGCAGGGAACGCCCGTTCGCCTTCGCCTCGGCAAGCTGGCCACCGCCTGGGCGCTCTCGCGCCCGGGGGTGCGGCTGGTCGAACGGACCGCGGATGGCGGGGCGGTCGTGGAAGTGGCGGGCGCAGGCGAGGACTGGGCCACGCGCTTCGCCCTCTCCTTCGGTGGCGACGCGGAGGTGATCGCGCCCGAGGCGGCGCGTCGCCACTTCGCGGAGATGGTCAAGCGGGCGCTCGCCCGGTATTGAGCCACCCTGGGAGGTGGGCCTGGGGTTGCCAAGACCCGCCATCGGCAAAGGCGGTCCCGCCCGGTGTGAGGCGTAACCCCCGGGTGTCCCCTACCCGCAGTCGGCCAAAGCTGCAGCGCCTGATCTCGGTGGGTTACGCGCGGCACGCGGCACGCATTACCCGGGCTGGGAAGAGTGAAAGGCCCCGAGACCATGGCCCATGTCCTGATCGTGGACGACACAGACATCGTGAGGAAGGCGCTCGAGCTGGCGCTGAGGAAGATGGGCCACCAGGCCGAGAGCACCTCGGATGCGCTGTTCGCACTCGAGCTGGCCCGGGCACACCCGCCCGACCTCGCGCTCCTCGACTACCGGATGCCAGGCATGGACGGCGTGGCGCTCTTCGCCGCCATGCGCGCGGCGCTCGGCGATCGCTGTCCCAAGGTGCTCTTCGTCTCGGCGACCCCACCGGAGGAAGTGAGGGCGAAAACGACGGCGCTGACGCGCGCCGTGGGGTACGTGAAGAAGCCATTCCACCTGGATGACCTGTCGAAGGTGGTGACCGACGCGCTGGCCGCCTGAGCTTTCTTGGGCCTTTCTGGTAGCGCCCCGCCCTACGACTTCGTCTTCGCCTGCTCGAAGAAGAGGTCGGCCACTGCGCAGAGGTCCCTGTCGCCGCGCCCGCTCTCGACCGCGTCTGCGAAGATGCGTCGCACCGTGGAGTTGAGGGGCATCTTGGCGCCCTGGTCGGCGGCCGCCTCCTGCGCCAGGCGCTGATCCTTCTCCGCCAGCGAGATGGCGAATCCCGCGTCCCAGTCCTCCTCGAGGATCTGCTCACCCTTCATGAGATACAGCGGGGAATGGAACCCCGAGGCCTGGACGGTCTCGACGACCTTTGCGACGTCGAGTCCGCCGGATGCTCCCAGCGCCAGCGCTTCCCCGAAGCCGGCGATCATGGCGCCGCCCACCGCGTTCACCACGAGCTTCATGAGGGCCGCCTGCACCGCGTCGTCGAGCTCGATGAGCCGCGCCGACATCGCGCGCAACGCCGGGCGCGCCTTCTCCCGGGTCGCCGCCGGACCACCCGCCACGATCACGAGCTGCGCCTTTTCGGCCCCTGCCCTGGAGCCTATGAGCGGCGCGGCCACGAACGAACCGCCCCGATCCCGCACGCGCAGCTCGACGGAGCGCGCGGCGCGGGTGCCGGAGGTGGAGGTGTCTACCAGGATGTCGCCCGCCTTCAGGCCCGCCAGAACGCCCTGAGATCCCTCGAGGACGGCCTCGAGGGCCTTCTCGTCGGAGAGGCAGGTGAAGACGAGGTCCTTGTCCGATGCGCACTCGCGCGGTGTCCGTGCCAGCGTGGCGCCTTTCTTCACGATCACATCGGCTTTCTCGGCCGTGCGGTTCCACACCGTGACGACGTAGCCCGCCTTGCGAAGGTTGTTCGCGAGCGGGGCACCCATCGTCCCGAGCCCCAGGAATCCGATCCGCATGCGCATGAACTGATAGATACCTTGCCAGCGTCGGGCGGAAAAGCACGGAGTCGCGCCCCGGGCCCGCAGCGGCGGAAGGTCATGCCCCCTGGTGTGCCGCGACGCGTCGTGCGAGGCTCCGATCTGCCATGGGAAAGCGGGATATCGTCGTCATCGGGGGGGGCATCAGCGGGCTCTCCTTCGCGTACGAGGCCGCCAGCGCCGGCCTCTCCGTGCTCGTCCTCGAGCGAGCGCCGCGCCTGGGCGGCTGCCTGTCCACCCATCGCACCAAAGAGGGGTACTGGTTCGAGCTGGGCGCGCACACCTGTTACAACTCGTACGTGGGGCTCGCCGCTCTGATCGACGGCTGCGGGCTTCGCGGTGAGGTCGTGCCGCGCGCCAGGACGCACCTGCGCTTCCTCGACGGAGACCGCCTCGTCCCCGGCTCGAACATGGCCCTGCTCTTGCGCCTCTTCTCGTGGGGCCAGCTGCTCCGGGCCATGCCCCGCATGCTCGCCGAGAAGAAGGACGGGCACACGGTCTACTCCTACTATGCGCGGGTGGTGGGCCGCAGGAACTACGGGGACGTCCTCGGTCCCATGCTGTCGGCGGTGATCTCGCAGAGCGCCGACGCCTTCCCGGCCGGCATGCTCTTCAAGTCGCGCGCAGAGCGCCGCAAGGACTTCCCGCGAAGCTTCACCATGCGTGGAGGCTTGCAGGCCATCGCAGAGGCGCTCGCCCGGCGGCCGGGCATCGAGCTGGCGATGGGGAAGGCTGCCGCCCGCGTGGAGGTGGCGGGGGCGGGCTACGCGGTCGTGACCGAGGACGGCGAGCGCCACGAGGCGGCGGTGGTGGTGGTGGCCACCGGGCCAGGCGCGGCGTCCCGGATCCTGCGCGACGCCTCGCCCGAGCTGGCCACGCAGGTGGCGCGGGTGAAGGAGTCGGTCGTGGAGACCCTGGGGTTCGCGGTCCGCGCCGAGAAGCTGAACCTCCCCGTCTCGATGTTCCTCGTCCCGCGTGACGACCTGTTCTACTCGGCGGTGACGCGCGACTCGGTGCCCGACCCGAGCTGGCGAGGCTTCGCCTTTCACTTCAGGCCCGGGCAGACGCTCGAGGCGAAGATCGGGCGCATCACGGGGCTCCTCGGACTCGGGCGCGCCGATCTCGAGGACGTCGTCGAGCGGAGGTCCGTCTTGCCGTCGCCGGTGCTCGGCCACGAGGACGTGGTGCG
Source organism: Anaeromyxobacter sp. RBG_16_69_14 (assembly GCA_001768075.1). GTDB lineage: Bacteria > Myxococcota > Myxococcia > Myxococcales > Anaeromyxobacteraceae > Anaeromyxobacter_A. Next base: position 22,532 of record MEMX01000044.1, read on the forward strand.
GGAGGTGGACCGCCTCTGCGCGGGAGGGCGCCTGTGCGTGACCGGCAACTGGTTCGCCGGCCTCTCCATCGAGGACTGCGTGAACCGTTCGCGCCGGGAGTGGGCGCGCGTCGCTGCTCTCACCTCTCCCTCTTGAGCAAGCGCTCGAGCGTGCGTGCAGGCGGACGCCTGGCGTTCGCCGCACGGCCCGCAACGGAGGGGTTGTCGCGGGCTGACGCCGTCGTCAACCTACGCCCTGGTCCACAACCGGAGGAACGAGCGATGGGTGAGAAGTCTCCGCAGAACGAGGTCGAGGTCAGCATGGACGTCGCCGAGCAGCTCCGCAGGGGCGTGGAGAGGCACGTGTGGCAGGCGCATGTCGAGGAGGAGGTGGAGCGCATCACCCGCGCCGGGCAGCCGCTACCGAGCGTGCATCACTGGGCGGAGGAGTACGCGGCGCGAGCGACGCGGTGGGTGGACGCCACCGAGAACGAGTACGAGCGCGCCGAGGGGCAGGGAGAAAGGCACGCCCCGAGCGCCTCGAGCGACCTCGCCGACGCCGGCGACATCGCCGGGGGATGAGGCCGTAGGGGCCCCCCCGCCGGTGCAGGGCGGGGGTTTGTCCCCCGCCGTCATGAGCCAAGGTGTTCCGTGCGCAGACTTGGACCTGGCCTATGAGGGTGCCGTGCGCTCGACCAGGCGCTCGAGCTTCCTGAAGGTGATGACCAGGTCGATCGGCTTCTCGACCACGTCGCCTACTCCGAGATCGACCAGCTCGCCGCGCAGGAACTGGTCGCCTCCGGACGCGCTGACGACGAGGACGGGGATATCCTTGGTCCGCGGGTTCGACTTCAGCTGCTTGCAGACGTCTCGGCCGTCGAGCTTCGGCAAGGAGACGTCGAGCATGATGACGTCGGGCAACTCCGCCTCGGCAACGCTCAGCGCCTCGATCCCGTCGCGGGCGATCAGGACCTGGAACCCGCGTGACTTGGCGTAAGCGGCATAGAGTTTCGCCGTGGCGGTGTCGTCCTCTGCGATGAGGACGTGCAGTGCGTGGTCTGCCATCGCTGTCGAGCATAGTACCGCTGGCCCAGGAGTGCGAGGGCCTCGCTCATCACGCGAGCGGAGCGATTCTCAACCCAGGCACGCGCTCGAACTCGCGCCGATTGCGAGTGAGCAACGGTGCATCCTCCGCGAGGCATCGTCGACGACGGAGAAACTTCCCTTGGCGTGGAGCCAATCGATGAGGACATCCGAATCCGCGACGATCACGCGCGCTCCTTCCGGATGGCGCGGACGGCGCGCCGCGGCGGGGATTCCGCGGCTACTCCCGGCTCCTTGCAGAGGCGGTGGAGGAGTACCTCGAGCGCCATGGCCGCGAGCTCGAGGAGGACCGGCATGGATCCCAGGGACTACTGCGCCGCTGGCACGTGCTGCCACATCTCCACGTACGTGGCGTTCTGGGATGCGTACACGACCACGAAACCGCCGGGCCGCGAGGGATCCACGGGTGTCGCTTTCCCGATCTGACCCGGCTTCTCGACTGTCAAGTTGCCGTCGGCGAACGCCGGCCCCACGGAAGCCTGCTCGGTCCAGCTGCGCTGCTCGACGAGCTCGCGGCGATAGAAGTCGCTGACCGTCTTCACGCCATCGGGCGTGGCGCGCCGCACATGATACAGCGTGCCGGCCTCGCCTTCCACATTTGGGAACCCCGAGGCCTGCGTGGAGCCAGGATACACGGGGATGTCCATGGTTGCGTGCTTCTTGCAACCCAATAGCGGTGCCCAAAGCGAAAGGGCGACGGCGAGCAGCAGGCTCTGTCCAGCCTTCGTCGGAAAACTCATCTGCATTCCTCCTTGCGTAAACTACTCCACGACATTGGCGTTCGGCTCCACGTAGCCAATTACGGAGAGCACGGGCATGGTGCTCGCATCTTCGCCTTCCTCCTCACCGGGAACTTCGCGCACGCCATCGAACCGGGCGAGCACGATGAACTGACGTCCGGGCTCCAGAAATGGGTCCACCGCGGCGAGCCGCGCGATCGCCTCGCGCCCGGTCTCGACTGGCTGGTTGTCGTAGAACTTCCTCTCCACTCCATACTCGCCCTGGCCGTGCGCGCTGCCCGATCCGCTGAAGCTGCCCTCACCGCTCCGCTTACCGTAACTGCTGGAGTTGCCGGACCCCTTGTAGCTGCCCTTGGCCGAGATGGAAGCCGACCCCCTGTACCGTTCGGCGGCGACCTCGGTGAAGTGGCCGGTATACCCGAGCGAGTACTCGACAAGGCGAGCCGTGGGTTTGGGCCTGTTGACCTTGATCTCCGTCACCACCGCGCGCAGCAGCACGAGTCGGCCCATGTAGAGCGGCGGGTTCTCCACGGCAGGCGCGAGCGAGAAGAGCGGGATGCGCCGCTGGCGCATCAGGTTGAGATCGCCATGGACGTCGCCCCCTCGCGCGGCCACCACCTGCGTGATGAGCA
>MEMX01000044.1:24992-29115 GCA_001768075.1 Anaeromyxobacter sp. RBG_16_69_14
CGTCGGCGCGAGCCTGGAGTTCAAGATCCCAGGCGCCATCGAGCAGGCGACGGATGAGCGTGAAGCCGCCCTTCTGAACACAGGCGCGCAGCACCTCCCAGCCTCGGTCGCGGGAGATGTCGAGCGCATTCCGGGCTGCCTGCTCACACGTTTCGGGGCGTCGGAAACGCGCCGCGTAGGCCTTGGGACTGGTGAGGTCCGCCGCGGTGACGGGGGGAGGGGCTGGCGCGGGCGGCGCTCCTTCCACCAGGCTCGGCGCTTCCGACGCCGTCGCGGGCGCGCTCGGCCCCGGGAACCGCTCCTTCGGAACCGGCAAGGGAGTGGTGGCGCAGCCCGCCAGCAACAGCGCGAAGAACATGGCGACCAAGACCTGGATCATCGGGAGCTCGCGCGTTCAGGTGTGATGAGTCTCCGGACCCGCAGGTACGACGGCCGGTGAGGGAGTGGGCCACGGGGCCTCTGTAGGAGGCGCGTTCGGGAAGGGGGGAGCGGGTTCTGGCGCAGGCAGGAGAGCCTCGCATTCCACGGAACAGCTCTTCGCTGCACACCGCGGACGCTCGAGCACTCCCTGCGCGGCGAGGCGGTTGCAGGCCTCGCTCGATCGGGCGCAGTCGTTCTCGACGGCGCAGCGGCAGCAATCAGCGGTGGCCGCGGACATGAATCGCACGCGGGAGAGCACCGCCTGCAGGGCGGCGTAGCAGGCACGAGCAGCAGGAACGAAGCGTCCTCCGTCATCGACCAGGGCGTCACCGACGCCGCAGGCCTTGATCTGGGCCTCGATTTCGCGACGGCACATGGCGAGCACCGCCTTGTCCGTCGAGGCAACGGCGCGACGAGCGGCGCCCGAACAGACCTCCTCGCTCAGGCGCGCGGCGCCCCAGCGCGACGGCTCGACGGACGCTGCGGCGCTCGATTCAAGGACGCATTCCTGGCCTGAGACCAGCGTCTGGACGCTACAGGCGTGGCCGGTAGGACTCATGTCTGCGCTGGGCGGCGCCATGAGGTGCGGGTCGGCCGCAGGAGGCGGCGGCGGATCCCAGGCCGCCGCGCTGATGGCGATGGCTGCTACCCCGAGCGCTGCGAATGCATGCCGGATGACCATGGGTCTCCCTCATCTTCCCATCATGCAGTGCTCACACGAAGGGTCAATCATAGGAGTGTGGTACGCCGAAGCAGCGCACGTCTCGGTCGATAGGCGTCGCCAAACCGACATGCGCCTGCCTCGGCCGCCGAGGTGGACGGACGATGAACGTGCCGGTGGATTGAACGGGCTGAGACGGTATCGAAGGATTCGGCAACTTCTCACCGCGCTGCTCAATCAACCGGACAGTGCTATCACAGCGGCGACCAGTTGATGTGATTCTCCAGCGGCACCGCCGCCGCTGTGAGCTGATGTCCGGCGCCTTGCGGCGCCTCAAGCGGAGGGGAGAACTCTCCCCCCGCGCCCCCCATCTCGAGCGTCAGTTCATGTGGCATGCGCTATCAGTCCTGCCCGCAGTAGTCCTCCTAGGTCAGGTGAGGCTGGACGCGCTCGCGCACGACGTACTCCGATAGCGTCATATGTGGGCAGGGTCGCCACGGGTACCAGCAACGAAGAGGTCGCCGAGGCCACGCGGCGCTCACCTGCCGGTGGGAGCGATCCCGTTCGCGGGCGCCGCGACGTCGAAGAGGCGCCGCACGCGATCCGCGAGCGCGCGGGCGCGCTTCTCCCGGGCGGGGGCGATGAAGACGGTGTCGTCGCCGGCGATGGTGCCGAGGGCCTCGGGCAGCTCGGCGAGGTCGATGGCGCGCGCCACCGCGGGCGCGCTGCCAGGGTGGGTGCGGACCACCACCAGCGACCCGTTGCACGACACGGACGCCACCAGCAGCCCCACCGCGTCGAGCCCGTCGCGGCGCTCCTCGTCGGAAAGCTCGTAGCGCGTGCCGCCGCTCGGATCCGAGACCCGCCGGGCGCCGAGCCGCGCCAGGTCGCGCGAGAGCGTCGCCTGGGTGGCCTCGAAGCCGTCGGCGCGCAGCGCCTCGAGCAACTCCTCCTGGGTGCCGATGTGCCTCACGCGGATGACGCGGGCGACGGTCTGGCGGCGGCGTTCGGCCTGGCTCACGCGGACATCTCCTCAGCTCGCGGACGGCGCGGGGATGGTGCGCGCGACCAGCGTCCCCACTCCACGATCGGTGAATAGCTCGGCGATGACCGTGTGCGGCTGCCGGCCGTCGAGGATGTGCACGCGCTCCACCCCGCCCTCGAGCGCCTCGAGGATCGACTGCGCCTTGATCTTCATGCCGCGCGTGATGGAGCCGGCGGCGAGGCGGCGCACGAGGTCGTCTGCGCTGACCTGGCGAACCAGCGCGCCGTCCGGAGAGGACTCGAGCAGGCCCGACACGTCGGTGAGGTAGATGAGCTTCTTCGCCCCGAGCGCCGCCGCCACGTGCCCCGCCACGTCGTCGGCGTTGATGCTGAGGCTCTTGCCGTCCTCGGAGAGGCCAATGGGAGAGATGACGGGCACGTAGCCCTTGTCGAGGAGCAGGCGGAGGAATTCGGTGTTCACCGCCGTCACCTCGCCCACGTAGCCGAGATCGCGCCCGCTCTCGTGCACGACGCGCCGCGCCTCGAGAAGCCGGCCGTCTTTTCCGGACAGGCCGACGGCGCCCGCGTCGCGCGCGTTGAGGAGCGCCACCAGCTCCTGGTTCACCTTGCCGGTGAGCACCATCTCGATGACCGGCAGCGAGGCCGCGTCGGTGATGCGCAGGCCGTCGATGAACTCGCTGCGCTCGCCCAGTCGCTCCAGCGTCTTGTTGATCTCGAGCGCGCCGCCGTGGACCACCACCGGCTTCAGGCCCACGCGCTTGAGGAGCATGACGTCCTCGGCGAAGGCCTCCTTGAGGCTGTCCTTCACCATGGCCGCGCCACCGTACTTGATGACGGCTACCTGGCCGGAGAAGGCCGAGATGTACTTGAGCGCCTCCACGAGGAGTGTGCGCTTGAAGGCGGGGCTGTAGTTCGACACGCGCTCGTCCTTGGTCAGCATCCCGTCGGGCTTCTGGACGATCATCGAGGCGTAGTCGGCGTTGATCTTCACGTAGTCGTAGGAGAGGTCGCAACCCCAGGCGGTCGCGCGCGCCTCGCCGTCGGCCAGCTCCACCAGCACGTCCACGCGGGTCTCGCGCATGCGGGCGCGCAAGACGTCGCGGTCGATCTCCACCGGGGCGCCCTTGGCGAAGACGGCCATGCCCTGCAGCGAGACCGTGGCGTGGAACGGGTCGATGGCCCAGCCGCGCGAGCCGGCGCGCGCGCCGATCGTGGCCAGGATGCGGCCCCAGTTCGGGTCGGCCCCGAAGACGGCGGCCTTCACCAGCGGCGAGCCGACGACGGCCGTGGCGCAGTCGCGCGCCGCCTCGTCGGAGGGCGCGCCGGTGACGACCACCTCGATCATGCGGGTGGCGCCTTCGCCGTCGGCCGCCACGGCGCGCGCCATCTCGCCGCACAGGTCGGTGAGGGCGTTCTCGAGCGTGTCGAGATCGGGGCCGGGGTCGGAGATGCGGGCGTTCCCGGCGAGGCCGTTGGCGAGCGCGAAGACCGTGTCGTTGGTGGACATGTCGCCGTCCACGTTCACGAGGTTGAACGTCTTCGAGACGGCCCGCCCGAGCACGTCCTGCAGGACCCTGGGTGTCACGGCGACGTCGGTGGTGACGACGCACAGGACCGTCGCGAGCTGGGGCGCGATCATCCCCGAGCCCTTGCAGATGGCGCAGAGGGTGGCCGCCTTGCCGCCGACGACCACCTCGCGTGCGCTCATCTTCGGCCGCGTGTCGGTGGTCATGATGGCCTCCGCGGCCAGGTCGGCGTGATCGCCGAGCGCCTCCACCAGCGCCGGCAGCGCCGTCACGATCTTCATGGCCGGGAGCCGCACCCCGATGACCCCGGTGGAGGCGGTGAGCACGGCCCGCTTCTGGATCCCCAGGGCGTCGGCGACGGCGCTGCGGATCACGCCGACGTCATCGAGGCCGCCCGGGCCGGTGAGGGCGTTGGCGTTGCCGGAGTTGGCGAGCACGGCGCGGACGCCCTCGGCCGGCAGGCGGGGGCGCGCGTCCTGGATCGGGGCGGCGCAGGCGCGGTTGCGCGTGA
>MEMX01000044.1:29196-43595 GCA_001768075.1 Anaeromyxobacter sp. RBG_16_69_14
CGCCGTACCGGAAACCCTTGGGGATCTTCATCTAGGACTATCCTCCCAGGAGATCGAGGCCGAGGGTCTCGTCCCACCCCATGGCGGCGTTGAGCGCCTGCACCGCCTGGCCGGCGGCGCCCTTGACCAGGTTGTCGATGGCCGAGACCGCCACCGCCACGCCGGCGCGCGCGTCCACCGCGACGCCGAGGTGGACCCGGTTGGTGCGGACCACGTCCTTCACCGCGACCCGCTCGGCTGCCAGGACCCGGACGAAGGGCTCGCCGGCAAACGCTTGCTCGTAGGCGCGCACGAGCTCGCTGGCCGCCGCGCCGGGGACGAGGCGGAGGGTGCAGGTGGCGAGGATGCCGCGGCGGATGGGCACGAGGTGCGGCGTGAAGGAGATGGGGCCGCAGCGGCCGGCGAAGCGCGCCACGGTCTGCTCGATCTCAGGCACGTGCTGGTGCCTTCCCAGCCGGTAAGCGCGCAGATCCTCGTCCACCTCGCAGAAGCTGTACTCCTCGCTGGCCTTGCGGCCGGCCCCGGAGACGCCGCTCATGGCGGCGACGGCGATGCCGTCGGTGGAGGCGAGGCCGGAGCGCAGGAGCGGCGCGAGCGCCATGGCGGTGGCGGTGGCGTAGCAGCCCGGGTTCGTGATGAGCTTCGCTCCGGCGAGCTTTGCCCGAGCGAGCTCGGGGAGCCCGTAGCGCGCCACGGCGAGGAGGTCCGGCGCGCTGTGCTCGAAGCCGTACCAGCGCGGGTAGGCGGCGGATTCCTCGAGGCGAAAGGCGCCCGAGAGGTCCACCACGCGCACGCCGCGGGCGAGGAGCTTCTGCGCGAGATCCAGCGAGACCTCGGCCGGCGTGGCCAGGAACGCGACTTCGGCGGAGAGCTCGGGTGCCTCCGCCAGCGCGCGGTAGCGCAGCGCGGCGGCTGGCCCGGACAGCGGGAGGCGATCACCGGCGGCCTCGCCGGCCCAGCGGTCGGAGAAGAGGGCGACGGCACGGAGCCGGGGGTGGCGCGAGATGGCGCGCGTGAGCTCGACGCCGGAGTAGCCGGACGCGCCCACGATCGCGGTCGAGAGGCTATGCATGGGGCTGCATGAATATGCAACAGCCCGCGAAAGTCAACGGAGGGGAGGTGAAGAAACGAAGGCCGGCTGGTGTCGGCCGGCCAGCCTCGCGAAAACTGGTGCCCAGGAGAGGACTCGAACCTCCACGGCCTTGCGACCGCCCTGAATCCCGGCCGATGCATAACCTGGCTGCGATTCTCAGTATTTTTCGCAGGCGTGCTGGCCGGCCCCTGGTCTTGAGGTCTTTGTTGTTGACGAACGCCTCGAAGTGATGCCGGACGAACGACTTGGCCAGCATCGGACCCGGACCCCAACGTCAGCGTGGCGAGTGATCGTCATGACTCCTTGCGGGCGGGGGAGGTCGGCGACTGGCATGGCAATCGAACCCTTTCACTGTGCCGTGCGAGCGATCCTTCGCTCTAGGTTCATAGGTCACGATGCATTCCCCGGTCTCAGGCGGGAGTGGGCGCGCGAGCACGACATCCGTGTGTTCATAGTAGCAAAAGACCCAGTACGGGCCATCACCAGCGTCGGCGGGGTGGGGGGTGAGTGTCCAAACATCGCGTTCGTCAGTCGATTCATCGTCCGGCACGAACTCCGCTTCCAGTGCAGCGCGACCGTGAATCCCAACACGCAGCAAGCGTCTCTTGGCGACAGAGTGCTGGAGCACGTTCCAGCCTACAGGAGCGTCCGCAGCCGTTTCGGTCACAGTGATGAATGCGGGGCAGCTAGCCGGAGTGGCTGATGCGGGTCGGGCAATACACAAGAGGACCAGTATCAACGAGCAGGGACGTGTTGATTTCATGGTGAAATATTGAGTAGTGAACGCGAACATGACTTCGACTACGTAGAAGGTGTCACCATCATTGCTCCGACCGGCTGGCGTTCCCGGATTGTGGAACCTAATCTCACGCTGTACGACTTTCCCCACGCTATTCCACTGATGGAGAACTGTGATGCATCGCGCGTCGTGCCACAGATAGATGGCTGCGTGCTTCCCCTTGTGGTCTGTCGGGTAGGATCCCCACTCATCAAACGTGGCAATTGCGGTGCCGCGTGGGATCTCGCCGGGACTTGCCCCCAAGATCCTCTTTCCGGACCTCCACGCAGGCGTGAACGGCGCACCCGTCACTTTCCGAACGAACTCAACGCACTCCGTGTTCCCGCGGTCGTTCTCGAACAGACCTTTCCCAAAGACAGCGCCTTCAGGAACCGCCATGCGATATGGCATCCGTTGCTTCCTTTTTTCGTTTGTTCTGGCCCTATTGTAGCGGCAGGACCATTGACGCGGAATGAGTGCCATTTCACTCATCTGGGTTCGCCCGTACCCGCCGAGCACATCCGAGAGCCAAAAGACCGAGAGAAAAAGGCCTGAACCTTGGCCACGTGGGGCTCGCCATCGAGCGGCCCGGGGAAGTCCACCGGCCCCCCGCTTCCCTCGAAAGCGGCTCCCGCGGCAGCCCCAGAGCGTGCAGAGATGCCGTAAAATGTTCAGTGAGCACCCTAGGTGACCCAAAACCCAAGGATCTTCGGTCACGTCAGCCAGCGAGGGACCATGGCGGGGAACCTCAGCCCAGGACGCCGACCAGGCGAACCTCGCCGCCGGGCGTACCGCCGGGCGTGGCGTGGCCGTGCGCGAGTTCCCGCTCGCCTCCAGCCATGCGTAAGCTCCCGGCGAGGCGACGACGAACGGCTCTTACTGTCCCCGGGGACAGCGGTGATGTTCGTGCTGGCGCGCCCTGGAGATCCTGCAAGAGGGGAGAGGCGCTCCGGTTTTCTCGGAGACGCCTCTCTTTCAACGTTCTTGTGGGATGCCCAGGAGAGGACTCGAACCTCCACGGCCTTGCGACCGCCAGACCCTGAATCTGGTGCGTCTACCAATTCCGCCACCTGGGCGAGGGGCGCCTCCTTTTATGAGGGCAGGGGGAGGGTGTCAAGGACGGGAGAAATGAGGTTGGGGCGGGGTCACGCTGTCGCGATTTTCGGGCCGGGTGTGCGGGCTTGCCCCGGCGGGGCACTGGCCCACCCTCCGGAATTGCACTGGCACCGTAAAGGTGCCATGCTTATCTGTCGCGATGGAAAAGCGAACGCCGACCTACGACCTTGAGGGGTTCCGACAGGAGTTTTGTTCGGCGAAGGCCCTGCGGATGACGCGCACTGCGCAGGACACAGGCTTGCAGCTGGGGCTCACGCTTCAAGACGTGGTGCAGGTGGTGCAGAGCATGAAGCGCGCTCACTTCTCCAAGTCGATGACCTCGCACGCGAACCACCGCATCTGGCAGGACGTGTACCACGTGCCCTGGGGCTCCGTGCTTCTGTATGTGAAGCTGACGGTGGATGATCGCGGGCGGCTCATCCTCTCGATGAAGGAGAAGTAGTCATATGGCGAAGCAGACGAACAGGATTCAGTGCCCAGAGTGTGGTGGAACCGCCGTCCTCGAGGTTCGTGCGGACACGGTCGAATACAAGGGCCACAAGGCCGACGTGAAGGTCGCGGGGCACTGGTGCACGAAGTGCGGAGAGGCCGTGCTGGAGGGGGACGCTCTGGAGAAGAGGGAGCGGGCGTTCCTGGAACTGCGGGCCAAGGTCGAGGGAGTCCTGAGCCCCCGAGAGGTGGCGAGCATCCGTGACCGTCTGAAGCTGTCCCAGCGGCGAGCTGGCGAGTTGCTCGGCGGCGGTCCACGCGCGTTCCAGAAGTACGAGTCGGGGGAACAGCAGGTAAGCGTGCCGATGGCGAACCTGCTGCGCCTTCTGGCAAAGGATCCGCGTCGCCTGGACGACCTGGGCCCCCGGACCTCCAGCAGGCGAGTGGCACCTCCGGACGAACAGGGCAGCCATGGCTGAAGTCGAGGAGCGCCACCTCGGACCGCTCGCCCCGGGGGAAAGAAGTCCTCCCTCGCCCGCGCCCAAGTCTACAATCCGCCCCCATGTCGCTCGCACCCTTGCTCGCCCTCGCGCTCGCCGCGGCTAACGGCTCGCCCGTCCCCGTCCAATCGCGGCTCGGGTCGTTGCAGGGCGGTGAGACGCTCGGCGTGGGAGGCTCGGTGGCGGTCTTCTCCGCGGGCTTCTCCACCATGTCTGCCGCCTATGCGCAGGGCCACTCCAGCACCGCCGACTACGGCGCGCAGCTCGAGCTCGACTGGCTCACGACCGAGTTCTTCGCAGGAGGGATCTACCGCCAGCTGACCTGGCGTCTCGGGGACGTGTACGTGTCGTGGCGGGCGCGGGCCGGCCTGTACGGCGACTTCGGCTCCACCTGGGCCACCTCGACGAACCGGTCCGGCGCCGGCTTGCAGCTCGCCCCCGGGCTCGCCCTCTCCAGGCGGTTCCCGAGCGGTATCCTGTCCGCTTCCGCGGATATGCCGCTCGACTTCATCTTCTCGCGCGGTGGGGGCATTGCCGCCGGAGTGCGCGGCAGCGTCTCCTTCGAGATGCCGCTCCGGGGCGATCTCCTCGTCGGCGCTCGCGCCGGTGCGGCTGGGCTCGGGTCCGCGGGGGGCGCACCTTTCACCAACGACTCGCCCAGAGGGATGATCGACCTGTCGCTGCTGCTCACCTACCGGCTCATGTAGGCAAAGGGGGCTGGTGCGTCGCGGAGACCCGGGTCCGTTTTTCCCCAGGACGGCGCTCCGTCGCGCGGGCACCTGCGCCGGGCACGGTACTTGAAAGAATGCCCAGGTATGTCCGCAGTCGAGCAACGCAAGGGCGCAGCGCCGCAACATCCCGAGATCGACCTGGACGCCGCCATCGTCGATCTCGTGTCGCGCGGTGCCGTGAAGCTGCCGCCGTACCCGGCAGTTGCGATGAAGGTGGAGCAACTCGTCCGGCGCGAGGACTTCGGCCTCGGCGAGCTGACGAAGCTCGTCGCGTCCGACCAGGCGCTCGCGGCCGACGCGCTGCGCTGCGCCAACTCGGCGTTCTACAGCCGCGGCGCGGCGACCGCCTCGCTCAACGCCGCCATCGGGCGCATCGGCGCGAAGGAGGTGGCGCGGCTCGCGCTCGCTTCGGGCCTCGGCGCGCACGCGAACAAGCCGGGTCCACTGTCCGCGATGAAGCGGCGCGTCTGGCTCGAGGCCCTCGCCTCGGGGGCGCTGGCCCAGGAGCTGGCCAGGAAGCGCGGTGTCGCTGCGGAAGAGGCCTTCGCGTGCGGCCTCCTGCACGATTTCGGGAAGATGATCGGGATCGCCTGCATCGAGGACATTCTGGAGAGCCACAAGGGCGCGCGTTCTCGGTCGCTCGAGTCCTGGACGGAGGCAGTCGAACGCTACCACGTCGAGCTCGGGCTGGCGCTCGCGGCGCAGTGGGACCTGCCCCAGCTCGTCGCGGACGTCATCTCGCTGCACCACGCCGCCGACGTGTCGGGCGCGGTCGAGCCGCGGATGGTGGAGGTGATCGCCGCGACCGACGAGGTGGTGGCGCTCCTCGCCGATCGCGTCTGGCTCACGGCCGAGGACCTGGGCGCCGTGTCCGCGCTCACTTCCCCCGAGTGCGAGCTCGTCTCGCGCGTGCTCGACCGGCTCCCTGCCTTCATCGCTTCCTTCGAGGGCAGCACGGCGCCCCTGGCGAGCGAGGTCAGCCTGGTGGAGCCGAAATCGCCCGCTCACTTCATGACGGGCCCGACGCCGGTGAGCTTCCCCGTCACCGTCACCGTCCACCGCGAGACGCGCCAGTACAAGGCGATGGGCGTCGCGACCCACAACTTGATGATCAGCGGAGCCGGGCCGCTTCCGGAGAACGTCCTGATGGAGATGAAGCTCGGCTCGGCGCCCCCGCTCACCTGCTGGGCGACGGCCAAGCTCTCATGGCCAGAGGGCGGCGCCTACACCGTGCTCTTGCAGCCGTTCGCGCTGAACGGTCCCGCGCAGGAGATCTGGAAGGACATGGTGCGGCACACGACCGCGACCGCGACTGCGGCGGCGTAGGGGCCAAGGGGCTGCAGGCTACTTACCACCGAACCAGGCACGCCATCGCACTGCTGGTGCATGTCTTGTCTACCGCGCGCATGCGCTTCAGCATCTCGTCGGCGTCCACGACGGCGGTGACGCGAGCGGCGGCCGGCAGCTCGCGGCCGCGGTTGTCGATGAAGACGACGCTGGGCTGCCCGAGGATCCCGTACTTGGCGAAGACCCTGTCCAGCGCGTCGCTCGTCCTTGGATCCGCGATCTTGTCGGCCGAGTTGTCCATCTTGATGGTGACGAAGCGCTTGGCCTCCTCGCGCACGCGCGGGTCGCTCCAGGCGGTGTGATCGAGCTCCTTGCAGGCCGCGCACCAGTCGGCCCAGAAGTCGATGATGATCGGCTTGCGATCTGCGCGCGCGAGCGCGAGCCCCTCGGTCTCCTGGTTTACGAGCCAGGCGATTCCCTCGTCCGACTGCGCGGTCGAGCGAGCGCTTCCCACGCCGACCGCGTAGACGGCGCCGAGCGCGACGAGCGCCACGCCGGCGCCCCTCGCGAGCTTCTGGCCGACGGGGTGCCGCAGGACGGAAGCGCGTCCGCCGAGCGCTCCCAGTAGCACGCCCGCCGCCGCTGCGGCCGCCGCCGCCAGGGCCGCCCCCTGAGTCGCCGAGAAGAGCGCCTTCGTCCCAGGGAAGAGGTCCTTCAGGTAGATCAGCGCCATGGCGAGGAGAGCCACGCCGAAGACGCTCTTCACCGTGTCCATCCACGGCCCGCTCTTCGGCAGCGACACCGAGAACGCGCCGATGAGGAAGAAGAGGAGGCCGATGCCGAGCGCGTAGGCGAACATGATGCCGACGCCGAACGCGACGGAGCCCTTGGTCGCGACGAAGGCGAGCGCCGCCGCCAGCACCGGTCCCGTGCATGGCGCGGCGATGAGGCCGGCGACCAGGCCCATGGCGAAGGAGCCCGCGTACCCCGCCCCGCCCACGCTCGAGAGCTTGGCCTGCAGCGACGCGGGGAGCTGCAGCTCGAAGGCGCCGAACATCGACGCCGCCATGGCGAGGAAGACGGCGACCACCAAGCCCAGCACCATGGGGTTCTGCATCACGGTCCCGAACGCCCTGCCGGTCAGCGCCGCCGACGCGCCCAGCGCGGAGTAGGTGACCGCGATGCCGAGCACGTACAGCCCCGACAGCGCCATCGCGTGCGCGCGCGAGCCCGACTCCTTCGCGCCGAAGATCGACACCGTGACAGGGATGAGCGGATACACGCAAGGTGTGAGGCTGGTCAGCACGCCGCCCGCGAAGGCGACCGCGAAGGCGGCGAGCGAGCCCTGGGTGAGCTGGCGGGCGAGGCCGAGATCGCTCCCGGCGCCGCTCCCTCCCGTGGTGGCGAGCTCTGGCAGGGCAAGGACCAACCCGAAGGCGGCCGCCGCCAGGAAGATGCGAGTGAACGTGCGCATCGGCTCGACGATCTCCATGTCCGCGCGTCGCTGCGCGTCGACGGGGGACGAGCCCCCGCGCCCTGCTGCGACAATCACTGCGACGGGAATGAGTTGCCCGCCCAGGGTCCTCTGGCAAGCTACCGTGGCAGGAGGCGATTCCTAGCCTTATGTCCCTACAAATTCCTTGTAGCGCCGAACTGTTGCACGCGCAGCTCTCGCTTGACCGCGTGCTTCAGGTGTCTATACTCGACCATGGTCGTCCACGTTGTTGTCTTGTTTCAGCAGGCTCGAGTCTCGTTCTCTCTCCAGTAGGAGAAGCGTCGCGCGATGAAGATTCCCATCTACATGGATTATCAGGCCACCACGCCCGTCGATCCGCGCGTTCTCGACTCCATGCTCCCGTACTTCCGGGAGGAATTCGGAAATGCCGCCTCCAAGAGCCACGCCTTCGGTTGGCGTGCCGAGGAGGCCGTGGAGGCTGGTCGGGCAGAGGTCGGGAAGCTCATCGGGGCATCCGCCAAGGAGATCGTCTTCACGAGCGGCGCCTCCGAGTCGGACAACCTGGCGGTGAAGGGCGCCGCCCACTTCTACCAGGACAAGGGCCGCCACCTCATCACCTGCAAGACCGAGCACAAGGCGGTGCTCGACTCGATGCACCACCTCGAGCGCGAGGGCTTCGAGGTCACCGTCCTGCCCGTGGGTAAGGACGGGCGGGTCGATCCCGGCGACGTCGCCAAGGCGATCCGGCCTGACACCACCCTGGTCTCGATCATGCACGCGAACAACGAGATGGGCGTGGTGCACCCCATCGAGGAGATCGGCAAGATCACGCGTGAGAAGGGAGTCGCATTCCACTGCGACGCCGTGCAAGGGGTGGGCAAGATCCCCTTCGACGTGGACAAGCTGAACGTCGATCTCGCCTCGATCTCCGCGCACAAGATGTACGGGCCAAAGGGGGTGGGTGCGCTCTACGTCCGCCGCAAGCCGCGCGTCCGCCTCATCGCCGAGATGGACGGCGGCGGCCACGAGCGCGGCTTCCGCTCCGGGACCCTCAACGTCCCGGGCATCGTGGGGATGGGCAGGGCCTGCGAGCTCGCCCGGCTCGAGATGGGCGAAGAGGCGGCGCGCGTGCACGCGCTGCGCGAGAAGCTCCGCCGCGGCATCCAGGGGCGGCTCGACCAAGTCATCGTGAACGGCAGCCTCGAGCATCGGCTCCCCGGCAACCTCAACCTCTCGTTCGCCTACGTCGAGGGCGAGGCGCTCATGATGGCAGTGAAGGACGTGGCCGTCTCCTCGGGCTCGGCCTGCACCTCGGCCTCCCTGGAGCCCTCGTACGTTCTGAAGGCGATGGGCGTCGGCGACGACCTCGCGCACAGCTCGATCCGGTTCGGCCTCGGCCGCTTCACGACCGAGGAGGAGGTCGATTACGTGATCGAGCTCTTCGCCGCCAAGGTCAAGAAGCTCCGGGAGATGTCGCCGCTCTACGAGATGGTGAAGGAGGGCGTCGACCTGGCCGAGGTGGAGTGGGCCAACCCACACTGAGGCCTGGCGGGGGACAAGCCCCCGCCCTACGCGGGGGGAACGAACCCGCGCCTTACGCGGGGGAAGCGCCCCGCTCTACGCGGGGAAGAAGCCCCCGCCATACCGAGAGGCACAGCCGCATGTCGTACTCGAACAAGGTCATCGACCACTACGAGAATCCCCGCAACGTGGGCTCGCTCGACAAATCGGACGCCGACGTCGGCACTGGCCTGGTGGGTGCGCCCGCCTGCGGCGACGTGATGAAGCTGCAGATCAAGGTCAATGAGCAGGGCGTCATCGAGGACGCCAAGTTCAAGACCTTCGGCTGTGGTTCTGCCATCGCCTCCTCCTCGCTCGTCACCGAATGGGTGAAGGGCCGCACGGTCGAGGAGGCGCTCGCCATCAAGAACACCGACGTGGCGCAGGAGCTGAACCTGCCGCCGGTGAAGATTCACTGCTCGGTGCTGGCCGAGGACGCCATCAAGGCGGCCATCGCCGATTACCAGAAGAAGCGCGGGCTCGCGCCGACGGTGAAGGCCGACACGGTCAAGGGTGACCGCCAGGCGCTGGTGTCGAAGGGTGTCCTCAAGGCGGGCCTGTAGGAGGTGGACGTGGCGGCGATCGCGATCAGCGAACCGGCGGCCCGGCAGATCCGGGCGCTCCTCGTGCAGAAGGGGACGCCCCAGGGCGGCCTGAGGGTGGGCGTGAAGGGGGGCGGCTGCTCCGGCCTCTCGTACTTCATGGACTGGGCCGATGGGCCCGCCAAGCACGACGAGGTGGTGGACGAAGGCGGGGCGCGGATCTTCGTGGACCCGAAGAGTGCGCTCTTCCTCAAGGGCACCACGCTCGACTTCCAGACGTCGCTCATGCAGACCGGCTTCGTCTTCAAGAATCCCAACGTGAAGACGGCCTGCGGTTGCGGCGAGTCCTTCACGATTTGAACTGCTGGAGCTGCCAGAAGGCGGTCGGGCCGGAGGACGTCTTCTGTCCGGCGTGCCGCGTGCTCCAGCCGGAGCCGCCCGGCGCCGACCTCTTCTCCGCGCTCGGGCTCTCGCGCGGGTACGACATCGACCCCGATGATCTGGAAGCGCGCTTCCGCGCGCGCTCGCGCCAGCTGCACCCGGATCGCTTCGCGCGCGCCTCGGCGCGCGAGCGCCGCCTGTCGCTGGAACGTACCACGCGGCTCAACGACGCCTACCGCACGCTGAAGGACGTCCGCCGCCGCGCCGCCTACCTGCTCAAGCTCCTCGGCAAGGATCCGGTCGTCGAGGCGCGCACGCTCCACGACCCGGAGTTCCTCGAGGAGCAGCTCGAGCTGCGGGAGATGCTGGCGCTGGCGCGCGAGAAGAGCGACCAGCGCACACTCGCTCTCATCGCCACCGGTGCCCGAGATCGGCTCGCGGCCATCGACGAGGAGGTGGCGCGTCTCTTCGCGGAAGCAGACCCGGGCGAGGAGGCGCTCCTCAGCATCGTCAGCGCGCTCGCCCGCTCGCGTTACTTCGAGAACGTGGTCGCGGAGGCGGATCCCACCGCGCCGCCGGCTCAACCACGATGACCACTCGACCGCTCCCCGCCAGGCTCGCCACGGCGAGGCGGAGCGACGCAGTTCGTGAAAAGGACCTCCATGGCTCGCGCGATCGGCATCGACCTCGGCACGACCAACTCCCTCGTCGCGTACGTCGATGACCGCAACCGGCCGCAGGTCGTGGTCGTCGACGGGAAGAAGGCGCTCCTGCCGAGCGCCGTGCACTATCGCATGGACGGGGGGATCGAGGTGGGCGGGGCGGCCAAGCGGGGCGCGGCGGAGAAGCCCGTAGACACCATCCTCTCCGTGAAGCGCTTCATGGGCCGCGGCCCGGGAGACATCCAGCCCGAGGATCGCGGCATCTACCACTTCGACGAGACGGGCTCGCTCGTCAAGCTGGCGGTGAACCACGGCAAGCGCTCGGTGACGCCGGTGGAGGTGTCGGCCGAGATCCTGCGCGTCCTGAAGAGGCGCGCCGCGGAGCACCTGAGCGGCCCGGTCGGCGGCTGCGTGCTCACGGTGCCGGCCTACTTCGACGACGCGCAGCGCCAGGCCACCAAGGACGCGGGCCGGCTGGCCGGCCTCGACGTGTTCCGGCTGGTGAACGAGCCGACCGCGGCGGCGCTCGCCTACGGCCTGGACAAGCGCTCGCAGGGGACCTTCGCCATCTACGACCTCGGTGGCGGGACGTTCGACGTCTCGATCCTCAAGCTCACCGACGGTGTCTTCGAGGTGCTCTCGACCGGCGGGGACACGCACCTGGGAGGAGACGACTTCGACCGGGTGGTGGCGGAGCGGCTGCTCGCGGAGAACGATCTCTCGTCCTCGCCGATGCTGCTGCGCGGCGCGATCGCGGCGGCCCAGAAGGTCCGCGAGGCGCTCACCTATCAGGAGATGATCGAGATCGACGTGGACCTGCCCGGAGGGCGGATCCTGCGCGCGAAGCTCTCGCGCGACGACCTCGAGGCGCTCATCCGGCCGGTGGTCGAGCGCACCACCGAAACCTGTCTCGGAGCCCTGCGCGACGCTGGCCTCGCCCAGAACGGCGGAAAGAAGGTGGATGGCGTCGTCCTGGTGGGCGGTGCGACCCGCACTCCGCTCGTGCGCCGGCACGTGAAGTCGATCTTCGGGCAGGAGCCGCTCACCGATCTCGATCCCGACACGGTGGTGGCGCTGGGCGCGGCGGTGCAGGCGGACGCGCTCGACAAGGGCGGGCGCGACGACGTGCTCCTCCTCGACGTCATCCCGCTCTCGCTCGGGGTGGAGATGATGGGCGGCGTGGTCGAGAAGATCATCCTGCGCAACTCCACCATCCCCGCCAGCGCCACCCAGCAGTTCACCACTTACGCCGATGGCCAGACCGGCATGGTGGTGCACGCGCTGCAGGGCGAGCGCGAGCTGGCGCGCGACTGCCGCTCGCTGGCGCGCTTCACGCTCAAGGGCATCCCGCCCATGCCGGCCGGCCTGGCGCGGGTCGAGATCACCTATTCGGTGGACGCCGACGGCATCCTGGCCGTTTCGGCGAAGGAGCTCACCACCGGGATCGAGCAGAAGATCCAGGTGAAGGCCACTTACGGTCTCTCCGAGGACGAGGTCGAGCGCATGCTGGTGGAGAGCATCGAGCACGCCGGCGAGGACGTGGCGGAGCGGTTCCTGGTGGAGTGGCGCATCGAGGGCGAGCGCATCATCCAGTCGCTGGAGAGCGCGTTCCAGGTGGACGGCGAGCTGCTCTCGCCCGACGAGCGTGCCCACATCGAGAAGCGCATCAAGGGCCTGCGCGAGGCGATGACCACGGACGACTACCTGGCCATCAAGGCCTGGATCGAGTCCACCGACGGCGCATCCAAGGCCTTCGCCGAGCGGCGCATGAACAAGCACATCGCGCGCGCCATGGCAGGCCACCGGGTGGACGAGTTCGCCGGGCAGGTGCGGCCACCAGATGATCAGTAGGGCGGGGGCTTTGTCCCCCAACCGGTTCTTCCAGACAGGGGTATCGTCCCTGTCGATCTCGTAGGGGTGGGGCTCGTCCCCGCCGTGGAGGAGCGCGAGTGCCCAGGGTCACCTTCCTTCCCGACGGGCGAACCGCCGAGGTTCCGCGCGGCTCGTCGATCCTGGAAGCGGCCGAGGCTGCCGGCGTCGATCTGCCGCACAACTGCGGCGGGGTCTGCGCCTGCACTACCTGCCACGTGCTCGTGGAGCAGGGCTTCGCGAGCCTGTCGGAGATCGAGGACCACGAGGACGACAAGCTCAACGAGGCCGAAGGACTCACGGCGCGCTCGCGCCTGGGCTGCCAGGCCTGCGTCGAGGGGACGGACGTGGTGGTGAGGATCCCGGGGAACCGGATCGCGTCGTAGCGTTCTTGCTCTCGACCTGCACGGGAGGACTCGCCATGAAATGGACCGACGTCCGTGACATCGCCATCGGCCTCGCCGACGCACACCCCGGCGTGGCGCCGCTCACGGTGCGCTTCACCGACCTGCACCGCTGGGTTTGCGAGCTGCCCGGCTTCGACGACGACCCGGAGCGCTCGAACGAGAAGGTGCTCGAGGCCATCCTGATGGTCTGGCTGGACGAGGTCGAAGACTGACCTCCTCCGACCGTCCTCGGCGCGGACGGTCCGGACGTCGCGAGGACCGTGCGCGGCAGGCGGGGCCGAGTGGTTTCGCGTGGTTGCCCCTGGCAAGACTCCTGCTCTCGGTCGAGGGCATGGTCATCCTCCGGTTGCTCCTCGTAGCGGTGCTGGCTGAGCCAGGCGCTGCCCGGGCAGACGCCCTCGCAAGGCAGCCCGAGGTCGGGGCCGAATCCAGGAACGAGGCGGCGCGGCTCCTCGGGGTGGTCCTCGCAGGCGAGCCGCGCATCGAGGCGGTGCAGCGAGCGGCCGAGGCGCGCGCGGCGGCCGGTCGCGACGACGTGGAGGGTTGGCGCAGGCGAACACGGCTTGCCGCTCTCGTGCCCAGGCTGGTCGCCGAGTACCGGCACGATGAGCGCTCGGTACACATGGTGGGGCTCTCGTCCGGATCGGAGGTGGACTACCTGCGCTCGAGTCCGGGGGACGCCGTCTCCTTTCGGCTCCTCTTCGACCTCGACGGGCTCGTCTTCGGGAGACAGGAGCTCGCGGTGGTCGCGGCTGCGGAGCGGGCGGATACGCGCCGCCGGGCGGCGGTGGAACGCGCCACGCGACTCTACTACGAGCGCCTCCGATTTCGGCTCTCGCTCCTGGCGAACCCGCCCACCTCCGCGCGTGACCGGGCGGCGCTGGAGATCGACCTCGAGGCAGTCACGGCCGACCTCGACGCGCTCACCGGGCTCTATGGTGAAGGCGCGGGTGAAGGCGCGAGGGAGGGCGCGCGATGAGCTGCCTGCACGGATGCCCGAGGCGCGCGCCGGGCGCCGCTTCGCTGGCTCGGGGCGCTCTTCGTGCGTCGCTGGCACCTGTCCTGGCCTTCGGGCTCGCCTGTGCGGCGCAGGCTCCCGGCCCGCTGCCGCGCGTCATCTCGGCGACGCCTACCGGGGTGGTGCCGCCCGACGCCGTCGCGATCGAGATCGTGCTCAGCGCACCGCTCGACCCCAGCGGCGTCGAGGACGGCCGCTTCTTCGCGCTCTGCCGTCGCGAAGACCTGCACGAGGTCGTGTCGCAGGCCGAGTCGGAGGGCGGCATCTCGAGCGGCGCGCCCGTGGTGCCCGCGCGAGCGACGCTCGGTGACGGGCGCACGCGGGCGGTGCTCACGCCCGACGCCCCGCTCGACCCGGAGCACGCCTGGGCGGCGGTCCTCTCCCGGCGAGTCCGGTCTGCCGATGGGCGCCCGGTGCTCGACCCCGACGGCCGCGCCCGCACGTTCGCGCTCCTCTTCGAGACCGGTCCGGCCGCCGACCGGACGGCCCCCGTTGGGCGCTGGGTGCTGCCGCCGCACGGCCCGGCTCCCATGAACCTGGTCGCGCTGCGGATCGCCTTCGACGAGCCGG
>MEMX01000044.1:43604-49672 GCA_001768075.1 Anaeromyxobacter sp. RBG_16_69_14
GCGCTCGCGCTCGGCCCGGGCGCACCCGCGGCGAAGCCGGTAGCGCCTGCGCCCGATGTGCTCGGGCTCGAGCTGGCGGCTCCTCTCCCCGCCGGGCTCCTCGCGCTCGACGCGACCGCGGTCCACGATGCCGAAGGCAACGCCGCGCTGCCCATCGCGCCGATGGACATCAGCCCCTGCAGCTCCACCTCCGCGCCGGCCATGGCCGCCGCCGCGAGCACCGCATCCGGTGAGCTGTCCGTGAGCATCCAGGTGAGCCTCGGTGGGATGGGGCGGCTCATCGCCGAGCTCTCCGCACTGCCCGGTGAGCCCGCATGCGGCGCGGCGCCCGAGGCGCCTGCCACCGCGACCATCATGGGCGACGTGCTCGCCTGCCCGGGCTGGGATCCGTGTGTGCCGCAGGCGACGGCCTGCCCCGCCGGCGTGGTGCTGCGCGCGCTCTGCCCTGGTCGGAGCGTCCGGGTGCGCCTCGCGTCGGAGGACCTGGCCGGGCACCGCAGCGGGGCCGGGGCCTGGGCGGAGGTCGCGGCACTTCCACCCCGCGCCGCGCCCGCGCTGACGGAGGTGCTCGCCGACGCCGACGCGCCGGAGGCGGGCGGCGAGTATGTCGAGGTCGCCAACCTGGGCACGGGCGATGCCGATCTGGCCGGGTTCGAGCTCGCGAAGCGCACGTCGTCCGGCGGCTTCACGCGCTGCAGGCTCTCGCTCCTCACCGGAGGACCCATTCCGCCGGGTGCTCATGCCTTGGTGGTCGGCGCCGCCTACGACGGCCGCTACCCGCTCCCGGCCGGCACGCCGGTGTACGGGTGCGGCACAACCGCGCTCGCGGGCGGCCTCGCGAACGATCGCCCGGTCGCGCTCGCGCTCGAGGATCCGCTCGGCCAGGTGGTTTCGACGATCGGAATCTCCGAGCCGGCCCAGCGCTGTCCGCAAGGATCGCTCGAGCGCATCCACCCTGCCGCGCCGGACGCTGCTTCGAACTTCGCTTGCCCCGGAACGAGGACGCCAGGGGTGTGCAACCGGAGCACGGCCGCGGAGGAGTGTCCGCGGCGGCCGTGGTGAGATTGGCAACTACCGCCCATGGTGCGCCTAGGTGTTGTCCACCACCCACTTCCCCAGGAACTCGGTTTTCAGGACGTAGCCGTCGGCCCCGCACTCGGTGACCAGCGCCGCCATCTTGTCGCGGTTCTCGCCGGAGCAGAAGACGACCTTGATCGACCGGAACCGGTCGTTCGTCTTGATGAAGCGGCAGAATTGCGGCCCGGTCACCCTGGGCATGTTGATGTCGAGGAGCACCAGGTCGGGGCGGGTGGCTCGCTTCAGGATCACGCTCATCGCGGTCTCGACATCCAGGGCGTGGTGGACCTCGAAGCCGGACTTCTCCAGCTCCATCACGAGGAGCTGGGCCACGATCTCGCTGTCGTCGACGATGAGCACGCGGCGGCGTCCGCCCACGGCCAGGGCGAAGCGACGGGCCAGGTCCTCCTGGGGCGAGAGGGCGAGCGCGCCGTCGGCCCCCAGCTCCTGAACTTGAAGGGCGAGTTCCTCCTGTGCGGCGCCCGACGCGATGAGCGCTCGGCCCGCGAAACCGCGGTCGCGTAGAAGCGCGATGGCTTGTTTCGCCTTCGCAGACTCGACGACGAGGGCGCCAGCGTCCTGCGCGGCCTGCGCGAGTCCGTTCGCCGTTGGCCCATCCACGATCTGGTGCCCGGCCGCCTCCAGCTGGAGCCGGAGGACGCTTCGCATGAGGTCGCTCTCCAGGCAGACGAGTATCTTCATGGATGGGCCGAGGCGCGGCGGGAAACGACACAACGATAGCACCGAGCTGCCCGGCGGTCACAGCGGCACCGCCGAAGTGAATGACAAGTTGAACGCCCCTGAAGGTGGTGCTACCTCCCCTGCGGGACGCCTGCGCCAGGCGAGGAGCGTCACCCATGTCCGGCCACAATCGATGGAGCAAGATCAAGCGCTACAAGGCAGTGCAGGGAGCGAGCAAGGGCAAGCTCTTCACCAAGCTCATCAAGGAGATCACCGTCTCGGCGCGCATCGGCGGTGGCGACCCCAGCGGCAACGCGCGCCTGCGCGCGGCGATCGATCTCGGCAAGGACGCGAACATGCCGTCCGAGAACATCGCGCGCGCGATCAAGAAGGGCACCGGCGAGCTCGAGGGCATCAACTACGAGGAGGCCGTCTACGAGGGTTACGGACCGGGCGGCGTGGCCATGATCGTGGAGTGCCTCACCGACAACCGGAACCGCACGGCAGGTGACCTGCGCTCCTCCTTCACGAGAGGTGGCGGCAACCTCGCCGTCGAAGGGGCCGTCTCCTGGATGTTCGAGCGCCGCGGCCTCATCGAGGTGAAACCGGGGCCGACCGAGGATCAGGTGATGGAAGCGGCCATCGAGGCCGGCGCCGAGGACGTGGTGAACCAGGGCGGGGACGGTTTCGAGGTCCGGACCCATCCCAACGACCTCCACCAGGTCTCGGGTGCGCTGGAGAAGCAGTTCAAGCTGGGCGCTCGCCGCCTCGGCTACGTCCCGAAGGACAGCGTGAGGATCCAGGACCCCGACAAGGCGAGGAGCCTGCTCAAGCTGATGGACCTGCTCGACGAGCTCGACGACGTGCAGAACGTCCACGCCAACTTCGAGATGGACGACAAGCTGATGGAGGCGCTGGCGCAGTGAACGTTGCACGCTGGCGCGTTGCCGTCTCCGTGGTCGTGTGCTAACCGTGGGTGCGTGCACGCGTACGAGATCATCAAGGCGAAGCGCGACGGCCGGGAGCTCCCGGCCGACGTGATCCGCGCGCTGGTGGACGGCTACGTCCGAGGCGAGGTCCCCGACTACCAGATGGCCGCCTTCTGCATGGCGGTCTTCTTCCGCGGGATGGCCGACGCGGAGACGGGCGCGCTCACCGAGGCCATGCTGCGCTCCGGCGACGTGCTCGATCTGTCGGACATCCCGGGTGTGAAGGTGGATAAGCACTCGACCGGGGGTGTCGGGGACAAGGTCTCCATCGCACTCGCGCCCATCGCCGCTGCCTGTGGCGTGGTGGTGCCCATGATCTCGGGGCGCGGCCTGGGGCACACCGGAGGTACGCTCGACAAGCTCGAGGCCATCCCGGGCTTCCAGGTGAATCTGCCGGTGGAGCGCTTCCGGGAGGTGCTGGCCCAGACCGGGGCCTGCCTGGTCGGACAGACCGATCGCCTCGCCCCCGCCGACAGGCGACTCTATGCGCTGCGCGACGTCACGGCCACGGTGGAGTCGATACCGCTCATCGCCTCCTCCATCATGTCGAAGAAGCTCGCCGAGGGCATCGAGGCGCTCGTCCTGGACGTGAAGGTGGGCTCGGGCGCCTTCATGAAGCGCGCCGAGGACGCGGAGAAGCTCGCGCGCACCCTCGCCGGTATCGGCCGGGGCATGGGCAAGCGGGTGGTGGCCCTCCTCACGGGAATGGACCAGCCACTCGGGCGCGCCGTCGGCAACGCCCTCGAGGTGAAGGAGGCGGTGGATCTCCTGCGGGACGAGGGCCCGCCAGATCTGCGCGAGGTGACCTTCGAGCTGGCGGCCGAGATGGTGGTCCTCGCCGGGCGCGCCGAGACGCTCGACGAAGCGCGCGCTCAGGTGCGCGGAGTGGTGGGCGACGGGCGCGCCTTCCTCAAGCTCTGCCAGATAGTGGAGGCGCAGGGCGGCGACCCGGACTCCCTCGCCGATCACGCGCTCCTGCCGGCCGGGAAGGGCACCCTGGAAGTGCGTGCTCCATCGCGCGGGATCGTGCAGGCCATCGACGCCGAGGCGATCGGGATGGCGGCGGTCGCGCTCGGCGCTGGCCGCGCCCGGATCGAGGACCCGGTCGATCACGGCGTCGGCCTCATCGTGAACCGGAAGATCGGCGATCGCGTGCAAGCGGGCGAGCCGCTGTGCACGGTTCACTTCGGGGACAGGGGCCGGGAGTCCCCGGAGGCGGTGGCCGAGCGCGTCTCGAGCGCCTACCAGATCGGGGACCAGGAGCTGCCGCCCGAGCCGCTCATCATGACGAGGATAGTGGCTTGACCATCGTAGGGCGGGGGCATGTCTCCCGCCGGTGTAGGGCGGGGGCTTCGCCTCGCGTGTAGGGCAGGGGCTCGTCCCCCGCCTGGAGACAGTTTCACGGGAGCTACCATGGGTAAAGCCGACGTCCACGCACGCCTCTCCTACGCGCTCGCCTGGATCCGCGGCCGAACCGACACGCCGCCGCGCGCAGGGATCGTGCTTGGCTCCGGCCTGGGCGGCTTCGCCGCGCTCCTCGGTGACCCCGTCATCATCCCCTACGGGGAGATCCCCGAGTTCCCCGTCGCGCGCGTGCCGGGGCACGCCGGCCGGCTGGTCCTCGGCGAGCTCCAGGGCGCGTCCGGCCCGATCACGGTGGCGGCCCTGCAGGGTCGCGTGCACGGCTACGAGGGCTGGAGCGCGCAGGAAGTTGCCTTCGGCGCGCGCGTCCTGTGCTCGCTCGGCGCTCGCCTGCTGATCGTGACCAACGCCGCGGGAGGCGTGAACCCTGACCTCGGGCCGGGCGATCTCGTGCGCATCGAGGACCACCTCAACCTCTCGGGCCAGAACCCCCTCGCCGGCGCGAACGACGACCGCCTGGGCACGCGCTTCCCCGACATGACGCACGCCTACCATCCGGAGCTGGGCGCGCGCCTCGAGGCGACGGCGGCCCGGCTCGGGATCCCGCTCAAGCGCGGCGTCTACGCGTGCGTCAGCGGGCCGAGCTACGAGACGCCGGCCGAGATCCGCATGCTGCGCACCCTGGGCGCCGACCTCGTCGGGATGTCCACGGTGCCCGAGGTGATCGCGGCCCGTCACATGGGCGTGCCGGTGGTCGGGGTGTCGCTCGTCACCAACCGCGCCGCCGGCCTGGCCGCAGCGCCACTCAGCCACAAGGAGGTGGCGGCGGTGGCGGCGCGGGAGGGCGAGCGCCTCTCGACCCTGCTCGCCGCCTTCCTCGCGGAAGCCCCGCTGGCATAGGGCGGAGCTGGGCGGAGCTCGTCCGTTCACCTCTTGCTTGTATTCACTTGTAGACCTTGCTCCTGTGGCCTATGCGGATGACGAGGATACGAAGAGCGGCGTCCTCGATACTCACGATGATGCGGAAATCGCCGACCCGGTAGCGCCAGAGGTGGAGGGGGCCGGCGAGCGCCTTGCCGGCGCTGCGCGGGTCGTCGAGCTTGGCCAGCTTTTCGCGCAGGAAGCTCAAGATGCGCTTGGCCGTGGGCTTGTCGAGCTTCGCGAGTAGATTGGCCGCGGTCTCGGTCAGCTCAATCGTCCAGGCCAAGATCGCGCTCCACTTCGTCCAGCGTGAAGACGCGCTCCCTGCCCTGGCGGACCCGCTCGACCACCTGCGACGCGAGGTAGTAGTCCTCGGCGTCTTCCAGGCCATTCGTGATGATCTCGCGCAGGTAGTACGCCTTCGAGCGGCCCGTCTTCGCGACAAGGGCGTTGAGCCGGCGCTCGATGGCCGGTGGCAGTCGAATGGAAGTGGGCATGCCTGCATGAATACATGTATCAATAGTAGGAGTCAAGGGCGCGTGTCAAGCCCTTGCCTGCCTCTTCGGGAGCCACCCAATGAGGCCGGCGTGGCGGGCCTCCGGCGCGAGCTCGCCGGAGGGTCGCGTGATGCCCGGGCGCTGCGGCCTCAACCTCGTGCCGCCGCGCGGTGTGCCGGAGCGCTCATGGTAGATTGGCGCGCAGGGTCGTGTGGAGCAGCACCAGACTCGCCGCTGGAGGGCCGTCGCCATGGACGAACGCGAGAAGGGTGGACCCGGTACCCCAGGGAGGACCCCGGACGTGGACCGGCGCGACAGCCTTCGCGTGCCCATCCGAATCATGATCCGCGACGCTTCGCTGGGAGGATCCTTCGACGAGCGAACCGGCAACCTGGCCCTGGGGGGAGTGTACTTCACGGAGGGTCACCCTCCGTACGGGGCGCGTGTCGAGATCAGGTTCCTCCTCCCCGGCCAGCGCACGGAGGTGCAGGCAGTGGGCGAGATCCTGCGCGTCTCGCGCGAGGGGAGCGCTTTCGGTGCG
>MEMX01000044.1:49697-49976 GCA_001768075.1 Anaeromyxobacter sp. RBG_16_69_14
CTCGAGGCCGAGCTCGCCATCGCGCGCTTCCTCGAGCAGGCGGCGCAGCCATGAGGCGCGCCACCCCTGCTCGTGCACCGCAGGGGCGCTCCCCGAAGCAGCGGGGACCGGCGCCGGAGGTCGATCTCGTGCGGGCTGCCCGCGCGGCGCGCAAGCGCGCCTATGCCCCGTACTCCAGGTTTCGAGTGGGGGCGGCGGTCCGCGCCGGGGGACGTCTCTTCCAGGGCGCCAACCTCGAGAACGCGAGCTACGGGCTCACGATCTGCGCCGAGCGGGTCG
>MEMX01000044.1:50056-50410 GCA_001768075.1 Anaeromyxobacter sp. RBG_16_69_14
CTGCGGGATGTGCCTGCAGACGCTGGCCGAGTTCGCCGGGCCCGACCTGCCCGTGGTGCTCATCGGGGCGCGCGGCGCGGTGGTCGAGACCACCCTCGGCGAGCTGCTCCCGCGCGCCTTCTCGAAGCGGCATCTGGCGTAGGCGTCGTACATGACGCGATGACGCAGGACACAGCTCCGGTTTGACCCCAGGCGTGCGGTGGCTTATCACCACGGCCGCCCATGCAGGTCTTTCGCTCCATCTCCTCGGCCAGCGCCCTGCGAGGCTGCGCCGTCGCCATCGGCAACTTCGACGGCGTCCACCTCGGCCACCGGCGGCACTTCGAGCTGGCGCGGGAGCGGGTCCAGGCGAAC
>MEMX01000044.1:50427-71628 GCA_001768075.1 Anaeromyxobacter sp. RBG_16_69_14
CGATCCGCACCCGGTGCGCGTGCTGCGGCCGCAGCTGGCGCCGCCGCTCATCACCCCTCTCCCGCGCAAGCTCGAGCTCTTCGCGGAGTGCGGCCTGGACGCGGTGGTGGTGCAGCCGTTCGACCTCGAGTACGCCCGCTCGGACGCCGCCGAGTTCGTGAGGCGCGACCTCGGTGACCACCTGGGCGCCGCCGACGTGGTGGTGGGGCACGACTTCACGGCCGGGAAGGGTCGGACGCGGGTGGACGGCCTGCGCACGCTCCTGTCCGAGCGCGGGATCCGCCTCACCTCGGTCGAGCCCGTGGCCTCCGACGGGCTCGTCGTCTCGTCCACCAAGATCCGCGAGCTCCTGCTGGAGGGGAACGTCGAGGGCGCGGCGCAGCTGCTGGCACGACCGCATGACGTGGACGGCGAGATCGAGCCAGGAGCGTCGCGCGGCCGCGCCTTCGGATTCGCCACTGCCAACGTCCGCCCGGAGGCGCTGCTCCCGGCGAACGGCGTCTACGCGGTGCGGTGCCGGCTCGGCGCCGCGGCCACCCCGACCCCTCCCGCTGGTGCGGGAGCGGAATGTGCCGCCTGGTACGACGGCGTGTGCAACGTCGGCGTGAAGCCCACCGTCCAGCGGGTCGGGCCGATCACGGCCGAGGCGCACCTGTTCGACTTCGACGGCCGCGACCTCCATGGCGAGCTCCTCCGGATCGCGTTCGTCGCCCGGCTCCGGGAGGAGCGCCGCTTCCCTTCGCTCGACGCCCTCCGCGCGCAGATCACGGCCGACGCCGCGCGCGCACGCGCCTTGCTACGGGAGCCCGGAGCGGCCTAGCGGTCTTCGCCTTTTCCCGGCTCGTTCCCTTCTTCCCCTGATTTTTCCGACGAGAATTCGCGCGCTTGCGCCCGTGGCCCTTCCTTGACCGTCTCCGGGACCCGCTGCTACAGTCAGTGGCGTAGGCCTCTTTCACATCCATCGCAGGATAGACCACGATGTCCGGACGTCTAGGCGAGCTCCTGGTCCGGGAGAACCTCATCTCCCTGCAGCAGCTGCAGAAGGCCCAGGAAGAGCAGCGCAAGGGCGGCGGGCGCATCGGGTCGTTGCTGGTGAGGCAGGGCTCGATCGCGGAGGGCGACCTCACCAACTTCCTCTCCAAGCAGTACGGCGTCCCCGCCATCAGCCTGAAGGACTTCGACGTCGACGCCGAGGTCATCAAGCTCATCCCGAAGGCGATCGCGGAGAAGCACCAGGTCATCCCGGTCAACCGGGCCGGCAGCTCGCTCATCATCGCCATGAGCGACCCGTCGAACATCTTCGCCATCGACGAGATCAAGTTTCACACCGGGTACAACGTGGAGCCGGTGGTGGCCTCCGAGCCGGCCATCCGCGAGGCCATCGAGCACTACTACTCGGACAAGGGGCCCTCCTACGAAGACCTGATGCAGGGGTTCGACGACTCCGAGGTCTCGATCGTAGACACCGACGAGGCCGGCGGCGACATCGTCGACATGGAGAGGAGCGCGGGCGAGGCGCCGGTGGTGAAGCTGGTGAACCTCGTCCTGCTCGACGCCATCAAGAAGGGCGCCTCCGATATCCACGTCGAGCCGTACGAGAAGGACTTCCGCGTCCGCTTCCGCATCGACGGGGTGCTGTACGAGGTGATGAAGCCGCCGAACAAGCTCCGGAACGCGATCATCTCGCGCCTCAAGATCATGGCGGAGCTCGACATCAGCGAGCGCCGGCTGCCGCAGGACGGCCGCATCAAGCTGAAGCTCGGGCGCGGCAAGGAGATGGACTTTCGCGTCTCCGTTTGCCCGACGCTCTTTGGCGAGAAGGTGGTGCTGCGCCTCCTCGACAAGTCCAATCTTCAATTGGACATGACCAAGCTGGGCTTCGAGGAGAAGCAGCTCAAGGACTTCCTCGAGGCGATCGACCGGCCCTACGGGATGGTGCTCGTCACGGGACCCACCGGCTCCGGGAAGACCACCACCCTCTACTCCGCGCTCTCGAAGCTCAACGAGATCGCCTGGAACATCAGCACCGCCGAGGATCCGGTCGAGTTCAACTTCTTCGGCATCAACCAGGTGCAGATGCACGAGGAGATCGGGCTCAACTTCGCGGCCGCGCTGCGCAGCTTCCTGCGCCAGGACCCCGACATCATCATGGTGGGCGAGATCCGCGACTTCGAGACGGCCGAGATCGGCGTGAAGGCCGCCCTCACCGGCCACCTCGTACTCTCCACGCTGCACACCAACGACGCGCCCGGAACGGTCTCGCGCCTCCTCAACATGGGCATCGAGCCTTTCCTCGTGACCGCCTCGCTCAACGCCATCGTGGCGCAGCGCCTGTGCCGCAAGCTCTGCCCCGAATGCAAGAAGCCGGCTGAGCTGGAGCAGCAAGCGCTCCTCGACGCGGGCTTCACCGCGGAGGAGGTCGGCACCTTCCAGCCCATGGAGAAGGGCGAGGGCTGCAGGTTGTGCAACGAGCGCGGCTTCAAGGGCCGCATCGCCGTCTACGAGGTCATGCCGCTGTGGGACGGCTTGAAGGAGCTCATCATCCAGGGCTCCTCCACGGCCGAGCTGAAGCAGGAGGCGATCCGCCTCGGCTTCAAGACGCTGCGCATGAGCGCGCTCAACAAGGTCAAGGAGGGCATGACGAACCTGGCCGAGGCGGTGGGCAACACCGCGCCCGACCGGTTCTAGGCGGCGGGGCCAAGGGGGGATTTCTGGACGTAGGGCGGGGGCTCGTCCCCGCCTGGATCACCAGCGGAGAACCACCGTGGCAAACCTGCACCAGCTCCTCAAGGCGATGGTCGAGAAGGGCGCCTCCGACCTGCACATCACCACCGGCTCCGCCCCCCAGCTCCGCATCGACGGTCATCTCGTGCCGCTCAAGACGGCCGCGCTCTCGCCGGTGGAGACGAAGCAGCTCTGCTACTCCATCCTGACCGACGCGCAGAAGCACAAGTTCGAGGAGGAGAGCGAGCTCGACCTCTCCTTCGGCGTGAAGGGCCTCTCGCGCTTCCGCGCCAACGTCTTCATGCAGCGGGGCGCGGTGGCGGGTGCCTTCCGCACCATCCCTTTCAAGATCCTCTCCTTCCAGGAGCTCGGCCTCCCGCCCATCGTGACGGAGCTGGCGAAGAAGCCGCGCGGCCTCATCCTCGTGACCGGCCCGACCGGCTCGGGGAAGTCCACGACGCTCGCCTCCATCATCGACAAGATCAACACCGACCGGCACGAGCACATCATCACCATCGAGGATCCGATCGAGTACCTGCACCCTCACAAGAACTGCATCGTCAACCAGCGCGAGCTCGGAGCGGACACCCAGAGTTTCAAGAAGGCGCTCAAGTACATCCTGCGCCAGGACCCGGACGTCGTGTTGATCGGCGAGATGCGCGACCTCGAGACCATCGAGGCGGCGCTGGTCATCTCCGAGACCGGGCACCTCGCCTTCGCGACGCTCCACACCAACAGCGCGGTCCAGACCATCAACCGCATCCTCGACGTGTTCCCGCCGCACCAGCAGCCCCAGGTGCGCGCTCAGCTCTCCTTCGTGCTGGAGGGCGTCATGTCGCAGAACCTCATTCCCAGGGCGGGCTCGCAGGGCCGCGTGCTGGCGCTCGAGGTCATGATCCCGAACCCCGCCATCCGGAACCTCATCCGAGAGGACAAGGTCCACCAGATCTACTCGCAGATGCAGATGGGCCAGGCCAAGTTCGGCATGCAGACCTTCAACCAGAGCCTGGCGGCGCTGTTCAACAAGCGCGCCATCACGATCGACGAGGCGCTCGGCCGCTCCTCCGATCCCGACGAGCTGCGCAACATGATGGCCAGCGGCCAGGTGGCGCAGCGCCCACAGCCCGCCGCCAAGTAGGTCGGGCGCGCACCCACGCCGCTCCGCGCCTTTCGCCCTCGGGATTCGACCTCGGCCGGGCGTTGCAATACACTCCCGGCTCAGGCAAGCGCAGCGAGGAGAACCATGGCCCAGGCCGCCGCCAACGTTTCGAGCAAGGCCGCGTCCGCCGCGGTGAAGCCCGCGGTGAAGCTGCCCGTGTACAAGTGGGCGGGCAAGACGCGCCAGGGCGAGGCGCGCACGGGCACGATGGAGGGGGGCGACGAGGCCGCGGTGCGGGCGCGGCTCGCGCAGATGGGCATCGAGCCCACCAGCGTGCGGCGCAGCCTCGGCAGCATCGAGCTGAAGCTCCCCGGGATCGGCGGCGTCACCACCAAGGACATCCTCATCTTCACGCGCCAGTTCTCGGTGATGATCGACGCCGGCCTGCCGCTGGTGCAGGCGCTCGAGATCATAGGGACGCAGGCGGACAACCTCGCCTTCCGCAAGGTGCTCCTGGCCGTGAAGTCGAGGGTGGAGTCCGGCTCCACCTTCGCCGACGCGCTGGCCGAGCACCCGAAGGTCTTCGACGAGCTGTTCGTGCAGCTCGTCCGCGCCGGCGAGATCGGCGGCATCCTCGACACCATCTTGAACCGCCTCGGCGCCTACATCGAGAAGAACGAGAAGCTGAAGCGGCGGGTGAAGGGCGCGATGGTGTACCCGGGCATCGTGCTCACGGTGGCGGTGGGCGTGACGGTGGTCCTGCTCGCCTTCGTGACGCCGACCTTCGAGAAGATGTTCAAGGACTTCGGCGGCGCCATGCCCGCGCCGACGCAGTTCCTCATCGACCTGTCGCACGGCCTGACGGACAACTGGTACCTGTTCCTCGGTATCCCCATCGCCGTGATCGTCGCATTCAGGGCCGCGCTGCGCACGAAGAAGGGGCGCGACTCCTGGGATGCCTTCATCCTCAAGGTGCCCGTCTTCGGCCCGGTGGTCCGCAAGGTCGCGGTGGCCCGGTTCACGCGCACGCTCGGGACGATGATCTCCTCCGGCGTCCCCATCCTCGACGCGCTCCAGATCGTGGCGCGGGCGGCCGGTAACAGGACCATCGAGAGCGCGGTCCTCTACGTTCGGGCCAGGATCTCGGAGGGCAAGAACATCGCCCAGCCGCTCGCCGAGACCAAGGTCTTCCCGCCCATGGTGGTCCAGATGATCGGCGTCGGCGAGGCCACCGGCGCCATGGACGCCATGCTCAACAAGATCGCCGATTTCTACGACGACGAGGTGGACGTCGCCGTGGGCGCGCTCACCAGCATGATCGAGCCGGTCATGATGGTGTTCCTGGGCGGGGTGGTCGGCGGTTTCCTCGTGGCCATGTACCTCCCCATCTTCAGCATCGCCGGGAACATCAAGTAGGCGGAGGTGAAGGTGGGCGCGGAAGCAGCACGCGCCATGGCGTCACCGGCGCCGCCCGCTGCGGCGCTGCCCCGGGGCGCGACAGAGACCGACCAGCTCTTCCGGAAGCTGGGGTGGCTCACGCTGTTCCGCCTCCTCACGGTCACCGTGCTCCTGGGCGGGACGGCGTTCGCTGTCTGGAGCGCACCCGGGATGATGGGCGACGCGGCGGTCTCGCTCTTCCGCCTCGTCCTCTGCACCTATGTCGTATCGCTCGCGTTCGCGATCGCGCTCCGGTGGCGCGCGGCGCTGCCCGCGCTCGCCTATGCGCAGGTGGCGCTCGACGTCGTCATCGCCGCTGCGGTCGTCTCGCTCACCGGTCTCGCGGAGAGCGTCTTCATCTTCATGTTCCTGCTCGGCATCGTGAACGCGAGCATCCTCCTCTTCCGCCGCGGCGCCGTGGTTTCCGCTGCGCTCTCCCTCTCCGTCTACCTGCCGCTGGTCACGCTGGGTGCGCCGACGCGACCGCAGACCGCGACGCTCTTCATCCACGCCATCGCCTTCGTGACGACCGCCGCGCTCGCCTCCTATCTCGCCGAACAGCTTCGCCGTACCGGCGAGCGGCTGGAGGAGCGCGAGGTGGACCTCGCCGCCATCACCGCGCTGCACGAGTCCATCGTGCAGTCGGTCGCGAGCGGGCTCGTCACGATCGACGGGGCGGGGCGGATCACGTTCCTGAACCGCGCCGGGGAGCAGCTCACGGGGTTGCGTGCGGCGGAGGTGCGGGGACAGCCCGCCGAGCGCTGGTTCGGCGCGCTTCGGCCGGCGAGCGGCCGTGACGAGGCCGACTTCGTGAATGCGCGTGGCGAGCGGCTTCGGCTAGGGTACACGCTCTTCCCCCTGGTGGCCCGCGGGGGCGCGGAGATCGGGCAGGCCGTCATCTTCCAGGACCTCACCGAGCTGCGCGCCATGGAGGCGCGGATGCAACGCAGCGAGCGCCTCGCGGACCTGGGACAGGTGGCGGCAGGGCTGGCCCACGAGCTACGTAACCCTCTCGCCTCCATGGCGGGATCGATCGAGCTGCTCAAGGGCGCGCCGCATCTCCGGGAAGCGGACGCGCGCCTGATGGACATCGTGCTGCGGGAGGCGGGGCGGCTGGAGCAGCTGGTGGCCGCCTTCCTCGCCTTCTCGCGGCCTGCGCCGCCGCGACGGGAGATGGTGGATCTGGACCGCATCCTCGGCGAGACGCTCGACGTGTTCGCCCACGATCCGGCGGCGGCGCGGGTGCGGGTGGAGCGCGCGCTCGAGCCGACGAAGGCATGGGGAGATCCCGATCAGCTGCGGCAGGTGTTCTGGAATCTGGTCGCCAACGCGGCCCAGGCCACTGCCAGTGATGTGCCCGCGACGGTGCGCGTCGCGTGCGGCCCCGACGGCGAGGCCGCGCGCTTCGTGGTCGAGGACGACGGCCCTGGCATCGCGCCAGGCGACCTCCCCCAGCTCTTCACCCCGTTCTTCACCACCAAAGAGCGCGGCAGCGGCCTCGGCCTCGCCACCGTTCAGCGCATCGTGGACACGCACGGGGGCTCGGTGACGGTGGAATCGAGTCCGGGGCAGGGCGCCCGGTTCGTCGTGCGCCTGCCCGCGGCCGTCACGGCCGGCGGACGCTAGGATCGCGATATGGCGTCCATCCTGGTCGTCGACGACGAGCAGTCGATGCGTGAGTTTCTCGAGATCCTGCTCCAGAAGGCGGGTCACGAGGTGGCGGTCGAGGCCGACGCGGCAAGCGCCCTGGCACGCTTCGCGGCGGGCGCGTTCGACCTCGTCATCACCGATCTTCGGCTCGGGCGCGGGTCTGGCCTGGACATCCTGCGCGGGGTCAAGGCCTCGTCCGCGGCGACGGAGGTGGTGATGGTGACCGCCTTCGCCACCACCGAGAACGCCGTCCAGGCGATGAAGCTCGGCGCGTACGACTACGTGCTGAAGCCCTTCAAGGTGGACGAGCTGAAGCTGGTGGTCGAGAAGGCGCTCGAGCACCGCGCGCTCGTCGCGGAGAACCGGGTGCTGCGGCACCGGGTGGGAGAGCGGCGGCGCCAGCCGGAGGAGATCCTCGGGGCGTCGCCCGCGGTGGAGGAGGTGCGCGAGCTGGTGGCGAAGGTGGCGCCCACGCGCACCACCGTGCTCGTCACCGGCGAGAGCGGCACGGGCAAGGAGGTGGTGGCGCGCGCCATCCACGAGAAGGGGAACCGGCGCGAGCAGCCCTTCGTGGCCATCAACTGCGGCGCCATCCCCGAGGGGCTCATCGAGAGCGAGCTCTTCGGCCACGAGAAGGGGAGCTTCACCGGCGCCAGCGATACCAAGCCGGGCCTCTTCGAGGTGGCTGGATCTGGCACCCTCTTCCTCGACGAGGTGGGTGAGCTTCCGGCGCCGGTCCAGGTGAAACTCTTGCGAACTCTCCAGGAGCGAAAGATCCGGAGGGTGGGCGGCAGCGCCGACCTGACCGTGTCGGCGCGCATCATCGCCGCCACGAACCGCGACCTCGCAGAGGAGGTGAAGGCGGGGCGTTTCCGGGAGGACCTCTACTACCGGCTCAACGTGATCCAGGTGCGCATGCCGGCGCTGCGGGAGCGGCGCGAGGACCTACCGCTCTTCCTCGAGCACTTCATCGACCGCTTCGCCGCCGAGCTGGGACGGTCGCGGCCCGCGCTCGACCCGCAGGCGAGTCGCCTCCTGCTCGCCTACGATTACCCCGGCAACGTGCGCGAGCTGGCGAACGTGGTGGAGCGGGCCGTGACGCTCTGCGACGGTGACGTGGTGACGCTCTCCTCGCTCCCGCCCATCGTGCGCGGTGCCGCGCTCGCCGCGCCGGGTGACACGACGGCGTTGCCTCTCGAGGGCATGGACCTACAAGCGCACCTCGACGCCATCGAGCGCGCCATCCTGGAGCAGGCGCTGAAGCGCACGGGCGGGGTCAAGACGGAGGCGGCGCGCCTGCTTAGCCTCACCTTCCGGTCGCTGCGCTACCGTCTGGCGAAGTTCGGCATCGAGAATGTCTGACCGAGGTCCCGCCCGGTTTCGGCGGGACCTCGAACTCGTCGAAGCGCCTCACTTGCAGTTGGCGTTCGCCACGTGTCGGCAATTGTGGGAGTCGCGCGAAACCTCGAGCCAGTAGAGCGGTGCGGCCAGGTCTCGCTGGCCGAGGCTCGAGGAGGAGGGGGAAGCGCCCGGGTCCATCTGCAGCGTCGAGTAGGAGACCTGCCCGTTCTGGGAGACCCCCATCCTGACCATGGGCGCGCTCGGCGGCGCGATGGTGCTCCGCTGCTGGCCCCGGTACAGCGTCGTGGTGTCCTTGTCCTGGTTACAGACTGCGTCCGGCGCGCCGCTCACGTAGTTCGAGGCGTAGGCGATCGCGGTCTGCGTGGCCGTGTTGGCAGCTCCGCAGGGGTTGCTACCGCTCTGCGCCGAGCCCAAGGGCACGAAGCTGTTCCACGTGCTGCAGGAGTTGAGCACCGTGGCGCCCGAGGCGCTCTTCTCATTCGTGCAGGTGGCCGAGGGCGGACAGGCGGCCACGGTAGGACAGGTGGTGTTGTAGGTGTAGAACCAGCCCGGGTCGTCAATGGTAGCGACCTGGCAGGTCCCGAGCACGCAGCTCTTGACGCCGGCCGCGCTCATCACCACCTGCGTCGTGTCGACGAGCGAGCACTTCCCGTTCGCCGTGAACGTGCAGCCGGTATAGCTTGCCGCGTCCGTGAAGCGGTTCTGGTCGAAGGTCTGCGCTGTTGTCCACGTCGCGGAGGGATCGGTGGAGAACGACTTCTGGGTGATGGCGAGGCCGCCGTAGGACCAGATCCCGTAGAAGCGGGCCTTGTTGGCGCAGGTCCCGGCGTTGGATGGCGTCAGATCGTGACCGGAACCGACCGGGGTGACGGAGCAGAGCCCGTTCGAGTCGCAGGTGGCCGATCCGCTCGCGGTCGAGGTGGAACCCGAGCAGTCCAGACTGTAGCTCGAGGTGCTGGAGAACGGGCTTGAGCTGTCCGTGCAAGCGGAGGCGCCGCTCGCCCCGCAGCCCTCCGCGAGCGCGCCGCTCGTCATCTGGCCGCTCGACGAGCAAGCGAAGGAGCCGCTGGAGCTGCAGACGCCGTAGTCGATCGTGGTGCTCGTCGCGACGGAGCAGCCGCCCTGGCAGCAGCTGAAGAGGTTGTCGGGGCCGCAACCCTGACCCTGCTCGAGGATCTGCTCCCGGTTGCCAGACCCGAGCATCGTGCGCAGCGCCCGCCGCTGCGGCTCGTAGGCGTTGGCGGTCATGTAGAAGAACTCGGTCCGGTTGCCGGCGAACTGAGCGTCATCGTTCCGGCGGGACTGCTCGAAGGTCCGGGCCGCCCTCCAGTTCGTCACGCGGCCCGTGTTGTCGCGCACTCCAGGGTTCCAGAAGCGCGCCACGAAGACGTTCCCACCCATGTCACCCCAGGTGGCAGTGTCGAAGAAGTTGTCCGAGTCGAATGGCGAGGTGGTCGGGTCGCCCGTGTCGATGAGGCCCACGCCCGCCGGAACGGGGAACATGCTGGTCGCCGTGTTGGTGGAAGAGCCCATGACATTGGTCTTGAAGTCGGTGTCCGTGAACCGCCAGATCACCGTGCCCGTCCAGGCGTCCACCATCCACACAGCCCGCCCGCGGTTCAATGTCGGGTCGTAGCCGCCGTTGATCATGACGGCCCACTTCTCCACCCAACCCTTGCCTTGCGGATCTCTGTCGCTCGCCCCTGGCACGAGGCGCACCGGCCCGATGGGCGGGGGCCGTGGGGAGAAGTCGCTCCAGGACTGGCCCATGTACTGGGCGTCGTCCGAGAGGGGGGGCGGGAAGCTCCAGAGCATGGCCGGCCTCGGGCGATTGCTCGCGGTGGTGTCGAACGCGCTCGTGACGTCGAGCGCCGTGAACTGCGTGCCTCCGGAGCGCTCGGTGAAGACCGCGATGGTCCGGAACTCGTTCTTCTGCTTCACTCCGTCGAGCGCGTTGTCGATTCCGCTGATCCCGTCCACCCAGATGTCCCGCACCATGATGTTGCCGTCCACCATGTACTGGTGGTTGAGGATGGTGTCCTTCAGGCGAGGCAGGAGGTCCGGCGGGAGGAAGGCCCAGAGCTCCTCGCCGGTGCCGTCCGTCGTGCCGGGCCAGATGCAGTCGCGGTCCCGGGTGCCCGAGGACGAGTCCGGGCTGCCGGCATCGAAGGCGTGCAGGAATCCGTCGTTCGAGCCGACGAGGACCGCGGACTCCCGGCTCTCGAGCGCATTTCGCCAGCCGCGGTAAGCGTCGACCGGGCCGCCCGTCCAGCTCGTGCACTCGGTGGTCTGGTTCACCAGGTCGAGGTGGGTCTGGTACCCCGCCGAGCTAGAGAGGCTGCTGTAGGTCTCGTTCGAGGTGTAGCCGTAGAGCGTGCGGACGCACTGGTTATCCGTGCCCAGGTTGCACAGGGACTCGGCCACGGGCAGGTGCACCAGCACCGGGGAGGAGTGGAACACGTCGCCGAGCTTGTAGAACGAGGGCGCGGTGGTGCTCGTCGAGGCGGCCATCGCGTCGTTGGCGCGGTCGCGCTCCTCGCCGCTGTAGTTGACGCTGCCCGAGGTGGTGATGGCGCAGGTCGCGGTGGAGGTGGACGTCGTGTTGTTGGTGCCGTTGCTGGGGTTGCCGGGTCCCGCGCAGAGGTCGCCGTCCTGGTCCATGACGTCCCAGCCGCGCGCGAACAGGATCACCTGCTCTGCGCAGTAGGTCTTCCAGTTCCCCGAGACCGTCACCGGGCAGGAGGGCAGCGGCGAAGCTCCGCACAGCTTGGCGAGCTGTTCCATCGACGCGCACCATGTCTGGTCGAGGTTCATGTACGGCGCCAGGGTGGCGGCGTTCTTGGTCTCCAGCGCGTAGAGGGTTCCGTCCGGGAGCGCCGTCCAGATGTTCCGGGGCGTCTTCCCGGGGGCGTAGGTCGTGTACGGGGCGATGTTGCCCGTGTCGGCGTGCTCGGCCGCGGTCCGGTAGCCTGTGGCCGTGGGCGTCGAGAGGACCTGCCCCGCGTCCCAGAACATGGTGGCGGGAGTGCTTCCCGATCCCTTCTTGTACCACTGGCCCGTCGTGGCGTCCTCGGTGACCTCGTCGCAGTCGGCGTCCACGAGGAAGCTGCCTGCGCAGATGTTGTAGCCGTCGGTCGTCGTGTCACCGTTGAAGTTGACGTTGACAGTCTTGCCCCGGCAGCTCACCTGCTGCTTCAGGTCGTCCTCGTCGAACTTCTTCGCGGTATTGCAGCCGGCGGCCGCTTCGTCGAAGAGCATCCACTCGAACACGTGGCCTTCCCATGTCGCCTTCTCGTTCGGCTTGAAGCGCGTGAGGAACGCCTTCGTATCTACGGCGTTGATGGTGGTGAGCGCGGTCGCGGCCGGCGCGCCGAAAGACGTCGCCGTGTTAGAAATCGAGGCTACGGCCTGAGAGACCGCCGCGGCCAGTTCCTGGCCGTCGGCGGCGTTGTTGTACGAGCCGCCGCCCATGTTCGCGGTGGCCTGGAGGATCGTCCGGGCCTTGCCGGCGGCGAGGCCGAAGCTGACGGCGCTCACCATCAGGGTCTGTGAGTTGTTGAAGTCGGAGGGGCGCAGGTCGTTGTTGTGCAGCCAGTCCGCGATCCTGGGTACCCTGGACGGAGGATTGGTCCCGTCGGACGGGCTGCAGCAGTTGCTGGTGCTGCTGCCGCTGCACGACGTGTTGGGGCCGCAGTTCGCGGCGAGCTTGTAGACCGCATCGTCGTAGGAGTTGATCGTGGCGGGAAAGGTCATCTCGCTGTTGGGCGATCCGTCGGTCACGATGATGAGGGCGCTCTTCTGGCAGCTCCAGCAGATGGAGGTGGTGGAACCCGTGACCCAGGGCGCCTGCATGAGCCCGGACGAGGACTGCGAGAAGGCGGACAGCTCGTAGGCGCTGCTCCCGAACTTGGTGGTGTAGGTGTTCGGCTGCGTGAAGTACTGGCCGATGTGGAACAGCCCCGTGCCCATCGGCGTGCCACCGCTCCTGAGGCTGGGGAGGGTCGCAGGCCAATTGCGGTGATTGAGTGCGTCGAGGATGGTCTGGCGCGCCGTCACGAAGGCGGACGAGTTCACGGGGTAGGAATCCGATGCGCTCGGGCCGAGGGGCACGACGATGGCGGCCTTGTTCGTGATGTCGGTCGAGAAGTACGACATCCCCAGCCGAAGCTGATCTGTTGTGGCTGTGGTGTTGGGGTCGATCCAGGCGACGTCCTTGATGACCTTGCGGGCCGAGACGAACTTGGGCGGGTTGGCGTTGAGCCAGCCTCCGGAGAAGAGCACCTTGGCGAATCCACCCGAGTTCGAGCCCGTCGTCGTACCGCTGCACTTGCCGTTAGAGGTCGCGTTCCTCCTGTACGCGTAGGACCAGCCGCTGTAGAAGTAGAACCCCGCCGCATTCGTGCCCAACAGGCAGCTCGCACAGTTCGGCAGCATCACGTCTACAGTCACCGGCACCGGGCTGTTGGGGTTTGTGCAGTCGTAGTCAGTATACGTCGTGACTCTGCAGGCGTTCGCTGTCGGCGTCGCGGTGGTTTCGGTCCACGAGCTGTAGCCGTAGACCTTGTCTGCCTGAAACAGGCAGTTGTTGCCGGTGCACCCGGTGCCCCACGTCGGTTCGTCGACGAGACCGTTCGAGGCCGTTCCATGGCCAGGATCGGGGAGCGTCGAGGTCGGTGTGTAGTTGTGCATCCAGGCGAGGTTGGTGTTTCCACTGACGTCGCAGGTCCCGTTGGTGTTCACGACCAGACCGACCGAGCTGGGCGCGGTCGATGCTGCGACCGCCCCCCATGTCGGCCACTTGCAGGTCGCGGGCGAATTGGTGCCGGCCCAGGCGTTCATCGCATCCACGCACTGCGGCAGCTGGTCCATCGAGCCGGAGGTGTCGAGCAGGAACATCACGTTCGACGGGCCGACCGGAAGCGTGAAGAACCTCTCGTCGCCCGAGACGGGGTTGTTGATCGTGCTCTGGAGCGAGGTGGTCGCGTTCTCGCAGGGCGTGCCGTCCGATCGGAGCGGGAGCAGCATCATGGCTGCGGCTGCGGCGGAGACGTAGCTCAATTTCTGTGTGCGGCGCATGAGTCATTCCTCCTAGAGCCCGTACTGCACGCCAAACTCCACCTCGACCTGGCGGCCGCCGCCCTGTGTGCAATGGGCGACGACGCGGTAGGCCTGGACCGTGTCGCCGATGCGGTTGGTGAGGTCGTTCACCTGGTAGCTGGGGCCGACTGTGAGCGGGTCGAGCTTGATCACCTGCACGTTGTTGACCCAGATCTGCGCCGTCGCGTTCCAGAAGCCGGAGCCCGACGGATTCTGGCCGTAGTGGCCACCCTGGATCTGGGTCTGGGAAGCGGTGTCGAGCGTGACGTTGAGCGGCGCCACGCTGGTGCCGTGGGCGCTCAAGAGCTTCCACTGGCTCATGAGGAGCGAGCGGGCCGCCTCGGCGCAGGCGGTGACGGCTGCCTCCTTGCGCCCGGCGATGGCGGCGGACACCTCGCGGGACGAGTAGCGGACCACGGCCAGGCCGATGACCGTGATGGCGAGGATCACGATGACCGACATGAGGAGCACGTTGCCCCGTTCGCTGTGCCATTGCCGCATGTCACCCTCCTCCGCAGTTGCCCGAGGTGCCCAGACAAGTGGTAGTGAAGCTGGGGTCGTACGCCGGGAACACCGGCAGCCGGGTTTCCAGGTTGTGCGTGTAGGCGGTGGTCTCGAAGACCATCCGCCGGTAACCCGCCTCCCCGGCGACGTCCGGACGGTTGAGGGCCGCCGGCACGGTCGCATCCGCGATCTTGGGGTCGGCCCGCTCGGTGCGCAGGGTGAGCGCTACGCGCACCGCTCGAATGTTGGCGGGGTGGTTCGTGAGCCGGATGGGATCGTACGTCGGCGTAGAGAAGGATGGGATCTGCGGCGCGCTGAGGTCGATGCCGCTTGCGCTGTCGGCGAGCCTGGTGGTCTGGGTCGCTCCCGCCAGCTGGACGTTGGACGCCTGGGGGAACACGTACGCGACCTGCATGTCCTCCACGTCCGGCGCGATGGGTGTGAAGATGGTGTTCCCGCTGGCGTCCTGAAGGCCCTGATCCAGCATCAAGTAGGGGCGCGTGCCCGGCGTCTCCCAGTTCTGAATGGTGCCGCCTGCGTCCACCGCGGCCACGAAGTAGCGGTAGCGGTCGATCTTGAAGGCGCGCCGCTGCCCCCCGGCGAAGCAGCCCTGGCTCGCGAGGAGCGAGCTCTGGACAGGGAAGTCGTTTGCGTTCGGCGGGCCGGGTGAGGAATCTAACGTGACCTGGATC
Source organism: Anaeromyxobacter sp. RBG_16_69_14 (assembly GCA_001768075.1). Taxonomy (GTDB): domain Bacteria; phylum Myxococcota; class Myxococcia; order Myxococcales; family Anaeromyxobacteraceae; genus Anaeromyxobacter_A. The sequence continues at coordinate 64,993 of MEMX01000044.1, forward strand.
TGCGCGGCATTGGTGGTCGCGTCCACGCTCTGGACCTGGACATAGGCCCAGAGCCACTGACCGGCCGTGCCGTAGCACATCACCTGGAGTATCTGGCCGGGGCTGAGGTTCGTGGCGCGCCCGCTCGCCGGCGGCGTGAGGGTGAGACTGTCCACGCCGACCTCGGAGACGTTCCGCGCGAAGTCCGGGTCGCGCGCGTAGAAGACGAGCTCGTCGGGCCCGGCGATGCTGTCGCGGCAGGCGACGTTGCCTCCATTCGCAGCCAAGCAGCTGTAGCCGCCGAAGCGGACCGTCTGGCCGGCGGGAAGGCGGTCCATGACCGTGGCCGCCTGCCCGAAGTCGAAGGCGAAGGTGGGCTCCAGACCGTAGCCGGCCGTGCGGAGCCGCGCCGTCACCTCGTCCATGGCCACGCGGGCAGCCTCCTGCATGGCGCGCTCGTCCTTGCCGCTCTCGAATGCTTGCTGCGTGCCGAGGAGGAGGGTCACACCCGCGGCGACCACGATCGTGGAGACGGCCACCGCCACCAGGAGCTCGAGGAGCGAGAATCCGCGCGCGCGCATGTGAGGCCTCATCAGTTGGTGCTCGCCGGGTTCTTGAGCACGGTGAAGAGCACGATGCGGCGCCACGTGCCGTTGCGCTGCCACCGCACGATGACGGCCACCCGCTTCGCGTTGAGCGTGCCGTTCGCGTCGAGGTCCACGTGGGCGACGTTCCAGAAACGGGTGAAGCCGAGGCCCTGGACGGTGGCTGACGGCAAGCCGAGCCAGGCTTGAGATTCAAGCCCACTCTCCTGCTGATCAAAGGTGAACGTGGCCGTCTCGTACGCGCCGGCAGAGTCGCCGGGGTCGGCGTCATTCGTCGTATTGGTGTTCGCGAGCCGAGGGTCGTCGAAGCTCCACATCTGGAGCTGGCTCACCAGATCCTGCGCGATGGCGGTGGCGCGCGACATCACCCGCGCGTCGCCGTTCATGGCCACGCCGATGTGGTGGAGGCTGAGCAGGCCGAGCGATCCGATGAGGAGGACCGACATGGCCGCCATGCACTCGACGAGCGTGAAGCCGGAGGATCGCCGTGGGCTAGCCATTGTGGAAGGTCCTCCCCGTGCCGCTCACGCCCGTGACCACGAGCGTGCTCGTGGTGAAGGTGCCCGTCGCCAGCACCCCGCCGCAGCTCATGCTGGTGGTGCCCGCCGCGATGAGGTCCGTGCCGCAGATGGACAGGCTGCCGCCCTGCACGGCGAGAGCATTCCCGGCGGCGCTGTAGAAGCTGGCCTGACCTCGGGAGTTGAACACGATCGCCCCTCGATTCGCTCGCGTGCCGGTCCCTCCCGCGTTGCAGAACGAGCAGGCGACGTTCGTCGTAATGCCGTTGTAGGGGAACGGGAGGGCTGCGACGGCGAGGCCCACGTCGGGACCGAAGTTGACCCCGGACGAGAGGTCAAGCGTGGTGACGATTGTGGCCGGGAGGTCGGGAGCGGGCGGCGCGGCAGCCGCAAGGACGGCCGGATCATAGTTGTCGAAGTTCAAGGCGGCGGCGGTGTTGAAGAGCGACCACGCTGGATTGGTGCTCTCCTGGTAAACAATGATGCGCCCCTGCGAGCCTTCGCCGCGGTACTGGGGGTACACCAGCACCGCCACGGAGACGCCCTCGGCCAGCGCGTGCAGGCGGGCGAAGTGGACCAGCGACTGCAGCTCCGCCGAGACCCCATTGAAGTTCGCGCGCGGGCGGGTGCGACTCATGCCGTCGTAGGCGAGCGCGCCGAGTATCGCGGCGATCGCCACCGTCACCGCCAGCTCGATGAGCGTGAAACCACGAGTCCTTGGTCGACGCACTCTGCACCTCCCGCGACAGTGCTCCTGCAATTGGCGTGCGCTGGTTCGGGGACGGCGCGCCGACGTAAGTAGTGGAATCGGGCGGAGAATCTGCGGGTGCGCTTCGCGCCGGCGCATGCCCACATGAAAACGTTGCAGATCCCGCCACGTGTTGCATAGCGGACTCATGACAGAGCGGCATCCCCTCGAGTTGAGCCGCGAGATCCTGAAGGTCCATCGAGAACGGGTGGCGGCTCGCGCACGGTGCGCGCAGAGCCCGAGCCCGAGGAAACGACTCGGGCTCCATTGCGGATCAGACCTCGACAATCGACATCAGCGGGACCGAGACAGGATCCAGGATACCTGGCTCTGGGAGGAGCTGAAACGCCCGAGGCGCCAGCCCGGGTCTCTGCACAGGTTCAGCGCAGGTCCCTGCGCGAGAAGACCGCCACGGCGAAGGCGAGGACCGCAGCCGCGTACAGGACGCCGTAGCCGAGCCCGGTCAGCGCGAAGGACAGCGGGACGGCGTCCTTGTAGACCATCGCCTCCTTGAGGTTCAGCGCCTCCAGGTTCGGCACGAGCACGAAGGCGGCCTTGCCGACCGCGCGCGCCAGCGGCCCCTGCTGCGCCCAGTAGCGGACGAGGTCCGAGGAGAGGAGCCCCGCCACCACCATGGAGAGCGTGAAGATGGCGGAGAGGGTGGCGGTGGTGAAGCACGAGAAGAACGCCGCGATGGCGCCCACCACCGCGAAGCGCACGATCATCGAGGCGATGACAGCCACGAACGGTGTGTCGCGCAGAAACGCGAGGCCCTTGAGGTAGTACGCGAGGACCGCCGCGAAGACGACGGCCATGACGAGCAGGTTCAGCGTGGTGGTGGCGACGAGCCCGAGGTAACGGCCCAGCACGTACTCTGCGCGCGAGACGGGCTTTGCGATGATGGGGTAGAGCGTGCGGCGCTCGATGTCGCGAGCGATGAGCCCGGCGCCGAGGAAGACGGCGATGAGGGTGCCGAAGACCTCCATGGCCGACAGGCCGATGTCGACGATGACCCGGTACTGTTCTCCGAAGGTGAGCGTCGAGAGCATGAATGAGGCGGCGACGAGTGCCAGCGCGAAGACGAGCAGGTTCACGGCGAGCTTCTGGCGCAGCGCCTCGCGGATGGTGACGCCGGAGATGGCGAGCAGCTTGGTCATCGCAGCATTCTCTCCTTGTTCGTCTCGGGGGCCTGGTAGTGGAATCCCGGCTGGTGCCCGCCCTCCTGCAATTCGAAGCGGAACGAGTTCACCGACGAGCGGACCCTCCGCTCGGCGCCGATCCAGACGTAGCGGCCGCCGAAGGGATCGGGAGGGATCGCCGGGATGATCCGGGCCATGACCAGCTCCTCGAGCGTCGCGATGGGCCAGCCGCGCTGCTTCTCCAGCTCCGCGACGGCGCGCTCGAGCATCTGCGCGTCGCGCTCGAGGACGGCGAGCTTGAGCTGCTCGTCGAGCCGACCCGCCGTGACCTCGTCCTTCACGGTCGCCTTCAGCTCCTGGAGAAGCGTGATCGCCTCCTCGGGCGTGCCGCTCTTCGACGCCAGCGACACGGCCAGGTGGCTGATGTTCGCCGAGGCGCCCGGCTTGCGCGCCGCGATCTCGGCATAGCGGGCCGCAGTGGCGAGATCGCCTCTATAGAACCAATAGTTGAAGGAGATATAGTAGGGGAACGTCCACCAGGGCGGGCCCCGCTCCATGCCCTTGCGCAGGATGGTGTCACTCTCGTGGAGGCGGCCCGCTGCCGAGAGCACGATACCGGCCGTCTGGTAGGCGTACCCGTGGCGGGGGTCGAGATCGGTGACGAGATCGACGAGCGGCAGGAGCTTGTCGAAGCCGAGCTGGTCGGCCTTCCCCTTACCGGTCCTCCTTTCGCCGATGTACTGCACGGCCGAGAGCCAGTAGAGGTCGGAGACGAAGGTGCGGTGCCCGAGCGCCGCTACGCGCGCTGCCCGCCCCGACGGCACGTGGAGCACGTCGTAGGGCTTGTTCAGGTGGGCTTCGGCCAGTCGGAAACTGAGCACCGATGCAAGGGTGAGGAGGGCGAGGCCAGTCAGAAACGCTAGAGCGAGGGAGCGCATGGAACGAAGGAGACCGCCCGACGCCTGCCGGGCGGCCTCCCCATCTTAGCTGCAATGCGGCTTCGTTAGAAGACGTTGTCGGCCGAGCAGGTGGTGATCTGGCCATCGCCGACGTTGGCGGGTTGCGTGTCGGCGGCGTTGCAGTTGGTGTTATCGCCGCTGGCGATGGCAGGGGCAACGGTGGTAATGGCGCCAAGATTGTTGCGCACCGGCTTCCATGCCGCCACCTTGGAGAGGGTGCCGTCGCCGTCGATGTCGGACTGTGCGTTGATGACCATGGCCCGGCCGAGATCGCCCAGGGGCGCGGCGCAGGTGTTCACGGTTGGAGCAACAACGGCAGGCTGAGCGGCCGTCGCGGCCGAGTAGACGCCGTAGGTGCCGCCTTCGACGTTCCAGTCGAGCGCGGAGGCGGCGACATAGTCGCCGGCTTGCCACACGAACTTCACGGTGCGCGAGGTGGCGCCGACCGTGGGCGTCGCAGCGAGAGTCACGTACTGGCCTGTCGCGGCGTTGGCGCAGACGCTGCGCTCGCCCTGGCGAAGTGACTCCTCGGACTTCCGGATCGCCTCGACGTTGGTCCGCAGCTCGGCGAACTTGGAGCGGAGCTGGTAGCGCAGGAAGTTGGGGATGGCGATGGCGGCGAGGATGCCGATGATCGCGACGACGATCATGAGCTCGATGAGCGTGAAGCCCTTGGACGACCTCTTCATGTTGCCTCCGTGATGATGTCGAGTGGCAGGGCGTCCACCATGGCGCCACCACCTTCGTGCAGGCCGTGTCCCGGCTGTGCCCGTTTGTATCGAGCTGCCATGAAGCACGTGCAATGCCAGCTGGTCAGGAGCTAACTGGGCATAATCAGGTGCCCCGCGAACATGGTCTCTGACCAGGAGCGTCAGATGGGTCGGCGTGGCGCTGACAATTCTCGTCACCATCCGTTCGCGCGGGGGGCGAATGTGCGGCAGGCCCCCACGCATGGCACGCCCCTTTGACACGCCGCCGCCGCCCTCACATCATGTGCGGTGCATGATCCTCAGGACCGAAGGGCTGACCAAGGTATTCGAGCTGCGCCCCGGCAAGCGGGTGACGGCCGTGGACGACCTCTCGCTCACCGTGGAGCAGGGCGAGATCTTCGGCTTCGTCGGTCCGAACGGCGCGGGCAAGACCACCACCATCAAGATGTTGATGGGGCTCATCTTCCCCACGCGAGGGAAGGCCTTCATCTTCGACGCGCCCATCCCCTCCATGGCGTCGAAGGCGCGCATCGGCTACCTGCCGGAGAACCCCGCGTACCACGAGTTCCTCACCGGCATCGAGGCGATGCGCTTCTTCGCGACGCTGGCGGGCGTGCCGCGGGCCGATCAGAAGAAGCGCTGCCAGGAGCTGCTGGCGCTGGTGGGCATCGAGGCCGCCGCGGATCGCCAGATCCGGAAGTACTCGAAGGGCATGCAGCAGCGGCTCGGCATCGCCCAGGCGCTCGTCTCGGACCCCGCCTTCGTCGTGCTCGACGAGCCCATGAGCGGGCTCGACCCCATCGGGCGCAAGGAGATCCGCGACCTCATCCTGGAGCTGAAGCGGCGCGGCAAGACCGTCTTCTTCTCGACCCACATCCTGCCCGACGTGGAGAGCCTGTGCGATCGCGTGGGTGTCATCCACGGCGGGAAGCTCAGCGACGTGGGCCGGCTCGGCGACCTCCTCTCGGCGCGTGTGCAGGCGGTGGAGCTCACCGCGGTGGTGCCGGAAGGCGCGCGGGACGCCATCGGGCGCGGCCGCGCCATCGCGTGCGACGGAGATACGTTCACCGTGTCGTTCGACGACGAGCACACCGCCGACGCCGCGGTGCGAGCCGTGCTCACCGGCGGTGGCCGCATCGTCGCGCTCACCCCGCATCGCGAGACGCTGGAGGACTTCTTCATGCGCCGGCTGGGGGAGGGCGCGGGGCAGGCGCAGGCGGCCGTGCCGGATCCGGGCCAGCACGCCGTCTCGTGATGATCGAGCTCCCCGCCGCGCTGGTCCCGCTCTTCGCCGCCTGGTCTGCCCTCGTCGGCGCGGCGGTGGGCAGCTTCCTGAACGTGCTCATCGCGCGCGTCCCGGCGGGCGAGTCGATCGTGCGTCCCGGGTCGCGCTGCCCGCGGTGCAAGACGCCCATCCGCTGGTACGACAACCTGCCCGTCGTCTCGTGGCTCGTGCTCCGCGCGCGTTGCCGGGCCTGCGGCGCCCGCATCTCGGCGCGCTACCCTCTGGTCGAGGCGCTCGGCGCCGCGGCGGCGATGATCGCCTTTGCCCGGCACGGACTCTCCGGCGCGGCGGCGGCCGAGCTCGCCTTCGCCGCGGCGCTCCTCGCGCTCGCCTTCATCGACCTCGACACCTGGCTCCTGCCGAACGCCATCACCTGGCCGCTCATCGGTTTCGGGCTCGCCATGGGCCTCGCCGGCGTCACGCCGGTGGGCTCGCTCCGTGGCGCGGCGTACGGGGCCGGGCTGGGTTTTGCCGCGTTCGCCCTCATCGCATGGCTGGGCGAGAAGGCATTCAAGAAGGAGGCGCTCGGATTCGGCGACGTGTGGCTCCTCGCTGGCCTCGGGGCCTGGATGGGCCCGGCGGCGCTCCTGCCCATCGTGCTGCTCGCGTCGATCCAGGGGAGCGTGGTGGGGCTCGCGCTGATCGCGATGGGGAAGGGGCAACCGGGGCCGACCGCGGCGGCGGGGGACAAGC
>MEMX01000045.1:0-19497 GCA_001768075.1 Anaeromyxobacter sp. RBG_16_69_14
GACGAGGACATCGAGATGGTGGCCGACACGCTCCTGGTCGAGCCGGACGACAGCCGATTCTCCATCACCTTCCGCGCCGGCAAGGCCCTCGACGACCCCCGGGAACTGCGGTCGGTCGTATATCAGCAGGCCGCGCCGGCGGGTGCGAGCCGCGGGCGTATGGCCAGCCCGAGGTGATCGGGGTTCGCGAGCTCGCTGATGCGCGGCCACCGCACCGAGAGGATGTCCGGACCTCTGGTCCTCACGACGGGGGAAGCGCCAGATCCCCCCCAGACGAAATCGTCGCGCGGCTCGACGGTTCTCGGAGTAGATCAGTCGTTACTCACTTTCTTGCCCAGGTCAGGGAGCCGCAACACCCACATCACGGCCGCGTCCGTTCCTCGCCCGTCGTCCCCGCCCACGACCTCGCCTGCGACGCGGCGGGCGAGGAACCTGGCCCCGACGAAATCGACAAGAAACGTGCGCCCGCGGCGGCGGGCAGCCTATCATCGAGCCCTCCCGTGGACGCGCCATTGACCGACTCCGATGCCTCGCCCGCGGGTGAGATGCGGCCGCCCACGCCCCCTGCCCCACCCACGCCAACGCGCAAGAACGGCCTGGCGTTCTTCGCGATCGTGCTCGCGCTCTATGGCCTCCTCGGGACGCTCACACAGATGGCGAGTCCCCTGCTGGGCCTGGCCTGGAGTGAAGTGTTCGCCCTGCTCCTGCCCGCCTTCGTCGCCGCCGCGGGCTCGAACCTGAACCCCGTCCGCGCGCTCTTGCTCACGCGCAGGCCCAGCGTCTCCGCGCTCGCCCTCGCGCTGCTCATCGGCGTTGCCGGGTTCTTCGCGGCGGGCGCGATCATGGAGCTCACCTCGATCGCCCTCCCGGCGCACTGGCTCCGGGTCTTCGACGTCTCGAAGTTCTTCGAACGACCACCGCTCGAGCGAGCGGCGCTCTCGGTGGCCGCGGCCACCGTGGCGCCCTTCTGCGAGGAGGTGGCGTTTCGGGGATGGTTGCTCACCGCGTTGCGCACGCGCTGCCGCACCGGCCCTGCCATCGCGCTCTCCGCGGTCCTCTTCGCGGCCATGCACCTCGACCCGGTGCGTTTCTCGGCGCTCGTCGCGCTCGGCGTCCTCTACGCCTGGATGACGTGGCGCTCCGGCTCGGTCTGGCCGGCCATCCTCGCCCACGCGACCAACAACGTTCTGGGCGTCGCGCTGACCACTTCCGACGCGGGCACGAACCTGGACGCAACCCGGCCGCTCACGGCCCAGCTCGTCGGCGTCGCGCTCTTGACCCTCGCCCTCGCGGGCTGTGTCCTCTCCCTCCTCGCCATGGCCTATCGCCGCGTCGCGCCCGCTCCACCGCCGATAGGCGATGCGCTCGTGCGCCGCGATCCCGCCGAGGAGTCGACGGCGTTCCGCTTCGGGCGCGTGCCGGCCGGACAGCTGGCGGCCATCGGGGCGGCCGGGTTCTCGCTGGCGGTGCTCCTCCTCACCCACCGCCGTTGATCACGCCACCCTCCGGTACACCAGGCACTTGAGGTACCTCCCTTCCCTGAACTGCGGGCTCACCGGGTGATCCGGGGGTTGCCGCCGCTCCTCGACCAGCTGGAGCTCCACCCGCGCCTTGAAGGCCGCCTCCTTGACCGCGTCGAAGAACTGCTCCGCAGAGACGCGCGCGCTGCAACTGGCGGTCACCAGGAGCCCCCCGGGCGCGAGCACCGCCAGCGCCGCGCGGTTGAGCGACGCGTAGCCGGCGAGCGCGCCCTCCACCGCCTTCTGCGACTTGGCGAACGCGGGCGGGTCGCACACCACCAGATCGAACCTGCGCCCCTCGCGCTTGTAGCGCGCGAGAGCGTCGAAGACGTCCTCGACGGAGAAGGCGTGATCGGCCGGATGCAGGCCGTTCTCCGTGAAGTTGTCGCGAGCGAGGGCGATCGCGTCCGCATCCACGTCGATGCTGACCACGTGCTTCGCTCCCCCCAGGGCCGCCGCCAGGGAGAACCCGCCAGTGTAGGAGAAGCAGTTGAGCGCCGCAGCGCGACCGCACGCGAGCTCGCGAACCATCCTGCGGTTCTCGCGCTGGTCGAGGAAAGTGCCGGTCTTCTGCCCCCGCCGGACGTCCACCAGCATCTTCACGCCGTGCTCGTCGATGGGGATGCGCTCCGGCGGCTCCGCGCCCCACAGCACGCGGCCCTGGGGCGCGGCCTGGTCGTCCTCTTCGTCGCGCGGGATCTCGTCGCGGCCGTACACACCGGCGAGCGGCGCGACGCGCTCCGGCCCGGCTCCAGATCCCCCCGCCGCCGCCTCGCGGAGCGCCTCCACGATGTGGCCGCGGTGCGGGGTGAGTCCCGCCGAGTAGAGCTTCAGCACCGCCCAGCGGTCGTAGCGGTCCGCCACGACACCAGGGAGGCCATCGGACTCGCCGTGAACCATGCGAAACCCGTTCGTCCCGTGGACGAGCTCGCGCCGGAGCGCCATCGCGCGTTGCACGCGCCGCTTCCAGAAGGCGGCGTCGATGGCCTCGGCCGGCTCACGGGTGAGGATGCGGACGGAGATGGCCGAGTGCGGGTCGTAGTAGCCGCGCGCCACGAAGCGCTCGCCCTCCACCACGTCCACGATGGCACCCGCCGCGAGCCCCGCGGGCGCCTTCTGCACGGCCTTGCGGAAGACCCACGGGTGGCCGGCTCGCAGGTGGCGCGCGAGGTCCTTCTGCAACACCAGGCGCGCAGCGACCTCGTGGTTCACGGCCTCCTCCCTCGACCGCGCGCCTGCTGCCGCGCCTCACCAACGGGACCACGCTCGCCCCTGGCGCGGGCGAAGTTCCCGATGACGAGCCCTGGCCGCGCGTGCTTCAGGCCGTCGAGGAGCGCTCGCATGCCGAGGGCCTTCCCCTGCCCGCCGCGGTCCCGGGCCACCGCCATGTAGACGTCGGGGTCGATGGCGAGCGAGCGCGCCTGCACCTGATCGACGCCCACCTCGGCGACCAGCCGCCACAGCCGATCCGCTTCCTCTTCACGATCGGTCACCCCAGGGAAGGAGAGCAGGTTGAGCGCCAGGTAGGCGCCGCGATCGCGGGCCAGCTTCATCGAGCGCACCACGTCGGCCAGCCGGTAGCCCACCGGCCGGTAGTAGGCGGCGTAGAGGTCCTCCGAGGCGCTGTTGAGCGAGATGCGGCAAGCGTCGAGACCCGCGTCGACGAGCTTCGACAGCGCCTGGGGAAGCGATCCGTTGGTGTTGACGTTGATCGACCCGCGCTGCGTCCGCGCGCGCACGAGTCTGATGGCCTTGGCGATCTCGCGCCATCTCAGGAGCGGCTCGCCCTCGCAACCCTGGCCGAAGCTCACCATGACTCGGCCCCGAGCGGTCTCGAGGTGCTCCGCCGCCAGCGCCGCCATGTCCTCCGCCGAGGGCGGACGTGTGATGCGCTCGTGCGACGCAGGCGGCATCCCCTCCTCCTGTTCGGAGAGACAGCCCACGCACGACGCGTTGCAGGCGGCCGACGACGGAACCGCGCCCTCGTCGCGGCCGTAGAAGGTGTTCTGAGCCGTGAAGCAGCGCCACTCCAGCGCGCAGCGGGCGATCTGGCGCCACACCGGGTTGTCGGCGCGACCCCGATCCGCGAGGCGCGCCCTCACCCGGGTCGCCAGGTCGGGGGTGGAATGCGAGGCCGTGCTCCAGTGGCGCCGCCGGTCCGTGTGGAGGGCGTACACGACTGGCCCATCGTCTCCGAGCGCGGCCGCCGTGTACGCCCACTGCGGGAGCACCGGGGCATCGTCGGCCCCCGCCAGAGCCTTGTGGGCCACCGCAGGCAACAGGGCGCGGGTCCAGCCGGGAGGAAGGGTCGCCCCGATGGCGTGCGGGACGAAGGTGCGCCGCCCCACCTTCACTTCGCGCAGGGTCACCAGCTCCCCCGTCGCCGGGTCGATCCCTATAGGCCGCCGGCCCGGCAAGAGACACAGGGCACTCCCATCGGGGAGCGGCGCGGGACGCTCGACCGGCGCGAGGAGCTCGTCGCCGGAGCGAACGGCGGCGAGGAGAGCCGGGTGGTCGTAGACGACTCCGTGGGCGTCGCCGAACAGGAGGCGGGGGGTAGCCATGTTGGGGTGCGGCGCGAGCCGGCGCGAGCCCATTGAACGATGGGCTCCAGCCGCGCGCGGGCGCTGGCGTTTATAACCCGCAGCCCGAGAGGAGGCACCCGCGATCGAGGCTGATCCCCGATGACCTGGACTTGGACCTAGACTTGGACTTGGACCTAGACTGAACTCGGACGAGGTCTGGTAAGCTCTCCGAACCCAGCGTCCCCCGGAGCCACCGGGGGAGAGTCAGTCGTGCGGCCCCTTCCGTTGCTCTGGGTCAAGAACTGGAATTGCACCCTGGTTACGCCTGGTTGATAAGCTAGCGCCCCTCCTGCACCCGTTCACCTGAGCGTCCCCTGACAGAGCGGGAATCGCGCCGCCTGCTAGCCTGTTTCGCTGCTGCTAGAGGTAAGGAAGCAGCGGAAGGAAGCAGAGGCCAGACCGCCGGAATAAGACCTGGCTCGGAGTCCACCATTTCCATGTTCGATCTCGAGAAGAACGACCTGACCCGCGACGAGTTCGAGCGGCTCGCCATGAAGCACGTCGACCCGCTCTATTCCGCGGCGCTGCGGCTCACCAAGAACGAGCGGGACGCCGAGGACCTCGTGCAGGACACCTTCCTGCGCGCCTACCGCTTCTTCGACAAGTTCGAGCGCGGCACCAACATCAAGGCCTGGCTGTTCAAAATCCTGACCAACACGTTCATAAACCGGTATCGTCGATCCGTGAAGGAGCGCGGCATCGTCGAAGGCTCGGAGCGCGACGCGGTTCACGAGCGCTTCATCTCGCGCGAGGCCACCGAATACGCCGCGAACCCCGAGCAGTTCTTCTTCGACCGCCTGCTTTCGGACGACGTGCTGCGGGCGGTGGACTCCCTTCCCATCGACTTCCGGATGGTCGTCATCCTGGCCGACCTGCAAGAGTTCTCCTACAAGGAGATCGCGGAGATCCTCGACGTGCCGGTCGGCACCGTGATGAGCCGCCTGTACCGCGGGCGACGGCTCCTCCAGAAAGCGCTTGCTAGTTACGCGATCGTCTCGGGGGTGCTGCGCGCACCCGTGGACGGTGAGCCCATCGACCTCGAGGCGTTCCGCCGCCACCGCGGCAAGACAGCCTGAAGCGGACCCTCCATGTCCAGCGACCCCACCGAAGCGACCGCCGCGATGGACTGTGCCGAGCTCACTCGCACGCTCGACGCCTACCTCGACCGCGAGCTCGCGCCGCGCGACGAGATGGAGGCCGCTGACCACCTCGCGGCCTGCGAGGACTGCCGCGCGCTCGCCGACGCGCAGCGGCGCCTGCGCGTCGCGCTCCGCGCCAGGCTCAGGGCCGCCATGGGCCCCGGCAGCGACGCTGGCCAGGCGCCGGATGCGCTCCGGCAGCGCCTTCACCTCGCCCTCGGCCGCGAGAAGAAGCCCTTCCTGCGCCGGGTCCTCTCGCCTGTCTCCTTCGCGGCGCTCGCCGCCTGCGCCACCGGTGCCGTGATCGTGCTCGCGTCACATGGCGGCACCGATTCGCTGGTGCGGGAGGCGGTCCGCAAGCATACGCGGGATCTCCCGCTCGAGGTGACGGCCTCAGCGTCCGGACCCGAGTCGGTGGCAAGCTGGTTCGCCGGCAAGCTCGACTTCAACGCGGCCCCACCTCATTTCAGCGGCGGTGACGTCCGTCTGGTCGGCGCTCGCCTCTCCAACATCCAGGATCATCCCGCCGCCTACGTCCGCTACGACCTGCCGCGTGGACACCTCGGCCTCTTCATCGTGGAGGACGCGGACCGCCGTTTCGGCGAGGTCGGCCGCGCCGTGCAAATTGGTCCCTCCTCGGTCCGACTCATCAACGAGCGCGGCTTCAACGTGGCGGTCTGGCGCCGGAACGAGATCGTCTACTCGCTCGTCTCCGACCTCGACGAGAACGACCTCGCGCGGCTCGTGAAGAGGACCCAGGAACTGGATCGCTGAAGGCCGATCCCCGCGCGGGGCGGCGCCTCCGGGATCCCGTCGGGCGCCGGTTGTCGCGCGCTGGGCCTCCTTCGACGCACAGGGCACGACCTTCGCCGACAGCCGGTGTTTTGACAGCCCATTCGGCTCAAGGCTAGAATTTCCTGATATTTTTTCGTGGGTCGAGCGCCTGGGACGGCCACCCCAGGACCCGCTGGGAGAGCACGTCCAATGTCGAAGATCTTGCTCATCGAGAGTGACGGTCCGTTCGCCCAGGATCTCTCCACCGCCCTAGAAGCCCGCGGCCTCGAGGCGCGCGTCACCGCCGACGGCAAGGAAGGCCTGGACCTCGCCAAGGTCGACAGGCCCGATCTCATCGTCCTGTGTGTGGAGCTGCCGAAGATGTCCGGCTACTCGGTCTGCAACAAGCTCAAGAAGGACGAGCAGCTCAAGTCGATCCCCCTCGTCATCATCAGCGCAGAGGCAACACCGGAGACCTTCGAACAACACCGGAAGTTGAAGACGCGCGCCGAGGGCTACCTCATCAAGCCGTTCCAGGCGGACGCGCTCCTGAAGACGATCGAGGGCCTCATCGAGGTGCCGCCCGAGCCTGCGCTGGTCTCGAGCGAGGAACTGGTCACGCTCGATGACGTCGATCTGGAGGTGCTCGGCCCCGACGCCCCGGTCGAGGAGGCCGAGGAGTCCAAAGAGGTGGCCCCGAGCTCGGCCCCTTCCGAGGACGAGGATCTGAAGCTCCTCGACGAGGCGTTCGAGAGCCTCTCGTCGGAGGAGCCGGCGGCCAGCGCTGCGGCGGAGCCCCCCGTCGAGGAGCAGCGAGTGGTGGCCGAACCCGCCGACGTCGAGGACGAGGATGGGGTCGTAAGGACCGATCCGGTCATCCATACCGAGGCCCAGACCGAAGCCCAGACCGACGCCCAGAGCGAGGTCGACAAGCTCGGCGACGAAGCCGATGCGGCGCTGGCAGCGCTGGGCGCCGATGAGCCGACCGACGTCGATCTCACCGGATCGACACCGCTCCTCGACGAGGCGGTCCCCGCGACGGGAGGCCCGGACGGTGGGGACCTGGCGGTGGGCCAGGAGGTGGTGGCCGCACTCGGCACCGCCGATGACGCTGCCGGCGATGCCGAGATCCGGCGGCTCCAGGAGCGCGTCGCGGAGCTCCTCGCCGAGGCCGCTCGGAAGGACGAGGCGCTCGACCTGCGCGGGGCCGAGGTCACCGAGGCGTCGGCGCGCCTGCGCGCCCTCGAGGCCGAGGTCGAGAAACACCGAGCGGGATCGCGCCAAACGGAGGAGCAGGCGCGGGCGGCGGCTGAGGAACACAGCCGCGCGGGCGAAGCTGCCAGGCGCGCGGAGGAGGCTCTCCGCGTGGCAAGAGAGGCGGGGCGCGAGGCCGAAGAGCGCGCCAGGGCACTCGCGGCGGAGACCAAGGTCCACGCCGAGCGGGCGCAGCGCGAGGAGCAGGCGCGTCGGCTCGCCGAGACCGCCGCGAGCGCGGGCAACGACCGGGCCCGCGCGGCCGAGGAGCGCACCCATGCGGCCGAGGAGCGCACCCACGGGGCCGAGGAGCGCGCCCATGCGGCTGAGGAGCGCGCCCATGCGGCCGAGGAGCGCGCCCGCCTGGCCGAGGAGCGGACCCGGGCGGCCGAGGAGCGCACCCGCGCAGCCGAGAATGGCTTTCAGGCTGCCGAGGAGCGCGTGCTCTCCGCCGAGCAGCGAACGCATGCCGCCGAGACCCGGGCCAGCACGTCCGAGGCCCGCACCAGCGCCGCCGAGGCACGGGCAGAGACAGCCGAGCAGGAGAGCGCCGGGGTGAAGCTCCGGCTGGAGGAGGCAGACCAGGCGTGTGCCCTCAAGGCGGCGGAGGCGGAGCAGGCGCGCGAGCGGGCGGAGGGGCTGGGGCGCGAGCTCGACGCCGCCCACGCCCGCTCGGCGGCTTTCGAGAACGACCTCGCCACGGTCCGCCCCGAGCTGGAGGCGCTGCGCGCCGAGCTCTCTGCCACGCGCACGGCGGCCGAGGGCTCGCAGGCCGAAGCGGAGTCCAAGCTCACCGAGCTCAGGAAGCGGGTGGCCGAGCTGGAGGCGCAGAACACCAGGCACGAGGAGCGCGTGGTGAAGGCGTACCAGAAGATCAAGGGCGACGAGAAGATCCGCGAGAAGACGCGGAAGGCGCTCGCCATCGCGCTGCAGCTCCTCGAAGAGCGCCCCCAGGGGACGCCGCCGCCAGCCGAGGTCCAGCCGCGGCGGGAGTGACCTTCTTGGGGGGCCTTCAGTGCGACGTTGGCGCCTCGCCCTCGGTCGCTTCTTCCTCCTCGGCCTGGCCGGCGCGCATCGCGCCGACCGCCGCCGCGATCGCGATCAGATTCGAGGGTGCCAGCGCCGCGCGCGCCGCCGCCTTCACCAGCGGCCGCAGTGCTGGCCACAGGCCGCCGCCCAGGACGAAGCCCGCCCCGGCGGCGACACCTAGCACGAGCCACGGATCATCGCGCATGCGGCGGTCGATCTCGAGCCGCTCGCGCGCCAACTGAACCGCCTCCGCCACCTGCTCCTTCAACGCTGATACCGACTCCGCGATCTCGTCCGGGTCCGTCGACCCCATCTGATCCGCCATCTCCACCCCTCAGGTTCGCGAGGCGAGGCGTCCGATGACGAAGCCGACCCCGATCGCGCACGCGATGGCCAGCAACGGTCGCTCGCGCGCGAACTCCCGGACGGCGGTATCGGCCGACTCCGCGTAGCCTCGGAGGTCGTCCAGCCCGCCTGCCACCCTGCCCTGGACCTGGCGCAGCGTCTCCCGCGCGTCCGCCGCCACGTCCTTGCTCCCGTTCGTCGCCATCCGGACCTCCGAGAGATCGCCGCACGAAAGGTAGGCTCGGCTCGCGGCCAGGAGGAGACCGCCCCCGGGGCGCATGCGCTACCCAGGCCCGCCCGGGACCGGGCAGGCACGCGGGCGTGCGGCCTCCCTTGAAGTGGCTTCCCGGAACGGCCGGAAATGTCCGAATCACAGCGGCGACCAGTTGATGTGATTCTCCAGGGTCACCGCCGCCGCTGTGAGCTGATGTCCGGCGCCTTGCGGCGCCTCAAGCGGAGGGGAGAACTCTCCCCCCGCGCCCCCCATCTCGAGCGTCAGTTCATGTGGCATGCGCTATCAGACGATGAAATCTGCAGGGCGGGCCTTCTGCCCCGCCGCAGTGCGCTCCCCCCGGCGGGAGCGAGGTCAGCGAGCTCCCGCCCGGCGGCGCCGGAGCGCCCTCAGCACGTCGTCCAGTTCGCGCATCCCGAGGGCGCGCCCTGCCGCAAGGTAGGCCGCCGCCGCCAGCGCGATGGGGCCGAGTGCGAGCGCGAGCTGCCGGACGAGCCCGCGCTGCGGCAACACCTGCGAGAGGCCTTGCAGCGCTCCCCAGGCCACGAGCGCGAGGACGGCCGACGCGCAGAGGACGCGCAGGAGGTGGCGGTAGATCCCTGCGCCACCGAGCCCGCCGTGCATCCGCTTCCAGGCGATGGCGAGCACGGCGAAGTTCACCGTGGCCGCGAGCGACGTCCCGAGCGCGACCCCACGGAAGCCGAGGATCGGGTAGAGCGTGAGGTTCAGCGCCACGTTGCAGGCCATGCCCAGGAGACTGCCCATGACGGGTACGCGCGCCTCGTCGAGGGCGTAGAAGGCGGGTGCGAGGACCTTCACCGCCGAGTAGCCGTAGAGCCCGATGGCGTAACACACCAGCGCCTGGGCCGTGCTGACCGTGTCGGCGGCCCTGAAGGCGCGATGCTCGTAGATGAGGCCGATGATCGGATGGGCGAGCACCATCAGCCCGACCGCGGACGGGACGTTGAGGAAGGCGACCAGGCGCATCGCCGCACCGAGCGTCTCCCGCGCTCCGGCGAGGTCCTTCGCCGCTGCGCGCTGCGCGACGCCTGCCCCCGCTACCGTCGCGATGGCGACGCCGAAGACGCCGAGGGGGAGCTGCATGAGGCGAAACGCGTAATTCAGCCAGCTCACCGCACCGACCTCGTGCGACGCGAAGATGTTGGACACGAAGATGTTCACCTGCACGGCGGAGAGACCGATCGTCGCGGCCCCGACGACGCGCCCGATGCGACGAATCCCCGGCTCGCGCAGGGATGCCGCCGAGATGATCGGTCGCGGCCGGTATCCGAGCCGCCACAGGCTCGGCACCTGCGCCATGAGCTGGAAGACGCCGCCGAGCAGCGTGCCGACGGACCAGCCGATCACCGCCGTGCGTGGGCCGAAGCCGAGGGTCCACAGGAAGGCGCCCACCGCGATGGTGGCGACGTTGAAGAGCGCCGGCGCGAGCGCCGGCGCCGTGAAGCGCGCCTGCGCGTTCAGCATGCCCATCGCCACCGCGGCCAGCGAGACGAGCAGCAGGAAGGGCATCATGATGCGCGCGAGCTTCACCGTGAGCACCACCTGCTCCGGCGCATAGCCCGGTGCCATGAACCGGACCAGCTGCGGCGCGAAGGCTATCCCGAGCAACGTGATGGCACCCACCACGATGAGGACGAGCCCGACCACCGCGTTGGCGAGCCTCCAGGCCTCGGCGCGTCCGCGGTTGCGATCGTAGTCGGCGAAGGTGGGGACGAACCCGGCCGAGAGCGCACCCTCCGCGAAGAGGTCGCGGAGCAGGTTGGAGATGCGAAAGGCCGTCACGAAGGCGTCGGTGAATTGACCGGCACCGAGGAGCGCAGCGAAGACCTGTTCGCGCACCAGCCCCAGTACCCGCGAGGCCATGGTGGCCGCGGAGATCCAGAGCGCCCGGCCCATCCGGACCGGCGCCGGGCTCATCGGGGGTGTGCTCATCTTGTCCACCAGCGGACTGAGGTGTCCGTCATCGAGCCCGAGCCCGAGAGGACGAGGCACCGTCACAGGCAGCGCTGCAAGCTCGCTCCGCGCGCAGGCTCAATGCTTGCCCGAGGTGGGCCCCCTCGACGCAGCTTCCTTCTTCATGATCCACGCCTTGGCCTGCGCCTGGATGGTCTGCGGCACGTTGCGGTCCCGAGCCAGCTCCTTGATGTCCTTCTCGTGCAGCGTCAGCAGGAGCTTCAGCGCGGTGGGGAGCGGGACCTTGGGGTTCTTCACCAGCGACATCTTGATGCCGTAGTTCTTGAGGTATTCGCGGCTCGAGTAGACGTGCCGGAGCACGTCGGCGTTCACGGTGCGCGAGAGGGCGAGCGTCATCACCTCGCCATTGGTGATGCGCGGGCTCGTCACGGCCGCCAGGCACACCAGCTTGTTCGGATCGCGCAGGAGCAGCGTGCGCGCCTCCTTGTTCCCGAGCGTGCCGAGCTTGATCTTCTGGCTCACGGACATCCCGGCGATGCGCTGGCTGATGGTGAGCTTCTTCTGCTCCTCCTCGGGCGTCTCCGCGCACAGGACCGGCTGGGAGTCCTCCGCCGCGAGCTCGGCAGAGTACTCCGCCATGATCTTGGCGGCGGTGTCCTCCTCGGGCTTGACCGAGGGGTCCACACCGTAGACGCGCTTGTGAGCCTCCACGAGCTGCGGGACGTCGAGCAGCGTGAGCCCGTTGCGGATGCAGAACTCGCAGGCGGCGTCCACCGTGGAGGTGAGCACGTTCGGATTGCGGCACAGACCGCGAATGATCTCGTCGTCCCGCAGCAGCCGGAGCTCGTTCTGGCGGACGATCTCGCCCAGTGGCTGCGAGACGGTGGACGCGAGCCGGGCGATGGTCCCGTCGAGCGTGGCGCCGTTGAGGAGGATGAGCTCCACGGCGGCGTCCTTGCCCGCGAACCGGTCGGCCAGCCAGTCCAGCACCTCACCCTTGAGTGCATCGGAGCGAAGCGCCACGCCGTGGATCTTGTCGGGGAGGGTCTCCGCCGTCTTGGTCGCGGTCGTCCGCACCTGCTCGTCGGGATCGAAGGCGAGCGCGAAGAGGAGCGTGACGAGGTCCACCGGCGCGGTCGCCGGCACGAGCCCCTTCGCTCCCATCATGCGCAGCGGCAGCGGCGCCTTCGGGTCGGCGTGCTTCTGGAGCGGCTTCGGCAACGCCTCGAGCGGGAGAGGACAGTCGGCCATGCCTCGTCAACTCCCTCGGTCGAGGGGATCGTCGTTCAGGAGGGGGTCAGGGAGGAGGCCGAGCGTCATGGGTGTCGCCGTGGGAACCGGGTGAATGCGGCGCGACCAGCGGTGACGGAGCTTCCCCAGCCACCGATTGAGCAGGTTGGATCTGCCAAAGCACGGAAAGACCGGCCGGCGCCGCCAACCCATCGCCACCTGTGCCGCCTTCAGCGCCGGGTCTAGCGGGGCCACGGAGAGGCCCCGCATGATGGCTTTCACCGCGCGCTCCCGCTGCCCGAGCGCGAGGTGGGCGCGCGCCAGGTTGAGGAGGAGCTCCACCTCGGGACCGACCAGTCGCAACGCCTGATCGCAGAGGCTCACGCCCAGGTTGGAGTTCTTCTCGACCAGCACCAGCGTGAGCCCATACCACGACATCATGATCGCGTCGGCGGGAGCCCGCCGGAACGCGCGCTCGAAGAGGACGTGCGCCTCGACGGCGTCGCCCTGGCGGTACCGCGCGAGCCCCTCCTGGAAGGTCGCTGCCGCCTCCGCGGGGGCCGACCGCTCTCCACTGATGGGATCGTCGGTCATCTCGGTCATCGATTTCGCTCGTGGATGAGGCGGAGGCCGTGGAGAGTAAGGTGCTCGTCCACCTCCGTGATCGACTTCGACACTCCGGCGATGAGCGACGCCAGGCCGCCGGTGGCGACCACCCTGGGAGCGAACCCGAGCTCCACGGCCATGCGCTCGCAGATCCCGTCCACGAGGCCCACGTAACCGTAGACCAGGCCGCTCTGCATGGAAGCGACGGTGTTGCGACCGATGACGTGCGGCGGCCGCACGAACTCCACCTCCGGCAGCTTCGACGCGTGGCGGAACAGCGCGTCCATGGAGATGGAGATGCCCGGGCAGATGGCACCGCCCAGGTACTCGCCCCGCTGCGACACCGCGTCGAAGGTGGTGGCGGTGCCGAAATCGACGACGACGAGCCCACTTCCCCAGCGATCCCAGGCCGCCAGCGCGTTCACGATCCGGTCGGCGCCGACCTCCCGCGGGTCCTCGTAGAGGATGGGCATTCCGGTCTTGACGCCGGGCCCGATGAAGAGGGGCGACACGCCAAAGTAGCGCTCGCTCATCCGCTGCAGCGTCAACGCGAGCGGCGGAACCACGCTCGACACCACCACCGCGTCCACCGCGCGGAAGTCGAGCCCTCCAACCGCGAAGAGCTGACGCACCTGGATCCCGTACTCGTCGGCGGTACGGCTGTGCCTGGTCTCGATGCGCCAGTGCTCGCGCAGGGTCTTCCCGTCGAAGGCCCCGAGCACGGTGTTCGTATTCCCGACGTCGACGGCGAGCAGCACGAGGCGAGAGGGTAGCCGCCGCTCACCCCAGGGTCAACGCGGACGAAGCAGCTCCACGTCGCCGGCGAGGACGCGCTCGAGGCCGGCCGGCGTTCGCACGAGCAGCGCGCCCGCCTCGTCCACGTCCTCGGCGACGCCCTCGAGGTCCCTGTCGCTCGCCCGCACGCGCACCTCGCGACCGAGCGTGATCGACATCGCCCTCCAGGCCTCGCGCACGGGAGGGAAACCATCCTCCGCATGGCGATCGAGCCATTCCTCGAGCGAGCTCAGCACCGCGGCGGCGAAGAGCGCGCGCGGCACCGGCTCGCCGCGCTCCATGGCGAGGCTGGTGGCAATGTCGCGCAACTCCGCGGGGAACTCCTCCGCGCGGACGTTCACGTTCACCCCGATCCCGAGGACCACCCATTGCACCCGATCGGGATCGGCTGCCAGCTCGGTGAGGATACCGGCGAGCTTTCTCCCGTGCACCAGCAGATCGTTTGGCCATTTGATGCCCGCGGGCACGCCCGCCTGTCTTACGGCCTGACAGAGCGCCACCGAAGCGACGAGGGTCAGCTCGGACGCGCGGGACGGCGGCAGGTCGGGGCGCAGGATGATCGAGAAGGTGAGGTTCCGGCCCGTCGGCGACGCCCAGACGCGCCCGCGCCGGCCACGGCCGGCGGTCTGCGCCTCTGCGACCACCACCTCGCCGTGCGCGGCGCCGTCGTCGGCCAGCCGCTTGGCGATGTCGTTCGTCGATCCCACCTCCTCGAACCAGTGCAGCACCTGGCCAAGATCGTGCGTGTTGAGGAGCGGGCGGAGCTCGAGCTCGCCGAGGCGATCGGGGATCTCCATCAGCCGGTATCCTCGTGCGGGGACGGCGTCGATGCGATAGCCCTGGGCGCGCAGCGCGTCCACGTGCTTCCAGACCGCCGCGCGCGACAGGCCGAGCTTGTCGCTGATGGCCTCGCCAGAGACGAACTCGTCTCCGGCCTCCGCCAGGAAGCCGAGCACGAGCTCCTCGCTGCCGGGGCGGGCAGACTCGATCATGGCGTGGAACCCATCTGGACATTGTGGTTGGGCTGTGGAGAGGTGTCAACGCGAGGACGCTGGCGGTCCCGATTTGCCGCTTTCAGCCGGTGATCTCGAACGAGATGTCCACCGCCTTCGCGCTGTGGGTGAGAGCCCCCATGGAGACGAAATCCACCCCGGTCGCAGCGACTCGCGGCAGGCGCTCCAGCGTCATGTTGCCGCTCGCCTCGAGCAGCACGCGGCCCGACGCGCGGCGCACGGCCTCCGCCATCGAGGCCTCGTCCATGTTGTCGAGCAGCACGATGTCGGCGCCAGCGGAGAGCGCTTCGGCGAGGCCCGCCAGGTCAGACACCTCCACCTCGATCTTCAACAGGGCGCTGGCGCGGGCGCGGGCGCGCTGCACCGCCTGCCCCACCCCACCACAAGCGGCGACGTGGTTGTCCTTGATGAGGACGCCGTCTCCGAGCGCGAAGCGGTGGTTCGCTCCGCCTCCAGCACGCACCGCGTCCTTCTCCAGCCGCCTCCAGCCCGGCGTGGTCTTGCGCGTGTCGAGCAGGCGAGCCTTCCCCCCGCCCGCGGCGAGGGCGTCGGCGCAGCGACGGGTGAGCGTGGCCACGCCCGAGAGACGCTGAAGGAAGTTGAGCGCGGTGCGCTCCGCCGCGAGCAGCGCGCGGACAGGACCCCGCGCCGTTCCGATGAAGGAGCCTCTACCGAAGGCGAAGCCGTCCTGGCCTTCGAAGCGACACGAGGCACCGAGCCGATCGAAGACCCTCACCGCGACGTCCGCGCCGGCGAGCACGAGCTCGTCCTTGGCCAGGAAACGGCCCTCCCCCTCCATGGCGGGATCGAGGGTGGCGTCGCTGGTCACGTCACCGAGAAAGAGATCCTCCTCCAGCGCGAGGTCGATGAGCCGCTCGACGTGCAGGGGCAGGACCACCGGCATGCCTAACGCCTGGCGCGGCGTCCCCGAGGGACCTTGCGGGCGGGCTTCTTGGCAGCGGGCACCTTCTTGGCAGCGGGCACCTTCTTGGCGGCGGACTTCTTGGTAGCGGGCTTCTTCCTGGCGGCGAGCTTCTTCGCTATTGGCTTCGCTGCTGCCTTGCCCTTGGCCACGGGCTTCGTCCTCGCCTTGCCCCTCGCTTCGACCTCTTTCGCGTTTGCAGCGCTCCGCACCTTGCCCGCAGCAGGTCCCTTTGCCACGACCTTCGCCCTTGGTTTGGCCTCCGCCCTGCTTTCGGCCTTCGCCTCGCTCGCGTTCTCGGCCTTCGGCTCGGGAGCGACCTTCGCCCTCGCGCGCGACCGGGCAGCGCGCGACGGCGTGGCCGGGGAGGTCACTCCCTCCCCCTCCGCAGGCGGGGCGGCCGAGGTCAGAGCGGGGGCCGAGACTGTGGTCGAGGCCGCTGCCTCCGAGAGCATGATCCGGTGCGTTTCCAGACGCTGTCGCTTTCCGCGCAGCTCCTCCGCGCGGGCCCGATCCTTCTCCACGACTTCCTTCGGCGCGCGCTCCACGAAGTTCGGGTTCGAGAGCTTCCTGTCGATCCCGGCGAGGTCGCCAGCGACCTTGTCCAGCTCCTTCGCGATGCGGGCCAGCTCCGACGACATGTCGACGATCCCGGCGAGCGGGACGCGCACCTCGAAGCCGCTCCCGACCGCGACCGCGCTGCCGGGGACCTTGCGCGTGGGCGCGATGCTGGCGGTGAACCCCTCGACGTTGGCGAGCCTGATCACGTAGGCCTTTTCCTCCTCCACCGTGGCGAGCGCCTCCTCGGACAGAGCGCCCACCTGCACGTCCTCGAGGGCGACCTTGAACGGCACGTTCATTTCACCGCGGATGTTCCGCAGGGCATCCACGATGCCGATGACTGGGCCAAAGCTCCGTTCGGCCACCTCGTCGACGGCTCCCTTCTCCGGATAGCGCGCCACCATGATCGAGTCGCCCCAGCGCCCGCCCACCTGCGCCTTGAGCGTCTGCCACAGCTCCTCGGTGATGAAGGGCATGATCGGGTGCAGGAGCCGCATCGAGCTCTCGAGACAGTGCGTGAGCACCGCCTGAGCACCCTGCTTCCTGGACGCGTCGTCGCCATAGAGCGCCTCCTTCGAGAGCTCGATGTACCAGTCGCACAGCTCGTGCCAGACGAACTGGTACGCGGTGTTGGCGGCGTCGTTGAAGCGGTAGCCCTCCAGCGCGTCCACGGTCTCGTTCACGGCGCGCTGCAGTCGCGCCAGGATCCAGCGATCGGCGGCGGTCCGCGCGAGCGACAGCGGGTCTTCGCCACCCGTCGTGAAGTCGGCCAGGTTCATGAGCGCGAAGCGCGTCGCGTTCCAGAGCTTGTTGGCGAAGGCGCGGTAGCCCTCGATGCGCTCCTTGGCCAGCTTGATGTCGCGGCCCTGGGCCGTGAGCGCGGCCAGCGTGAAGCGAAGCGCGTCGGCGCCGTACTCTTCCGTGATGACGAGGGGATCGATGACGTTTCCCCTCGTCTTGGACATCTTCTCGCCCTTCTCGTCGCGCACCATCGGATGCAGGTAGACGACGCGAAAGGGCACCTCGCCCATGAAATGGATGCCCATCATCATCATCCGAGCGACCCAGAAGAAGATGATGTCGTGGCCCGTCTCCATCACGGAGGTCGGATAGAAGGTCCCGAGCGCCTCGGTCTGCTCGGGCCAGCCCATGGTCGAGAAGGGCCACAGCGCCGAGCTGAACCAGGTGTCGAGGACGTCCTCGTCCTGGCGGAGGTCGCCCTTCCCGCACGCGGCGCACGCTAGAGGTGCCTCCCGTGCCACCGTCACGTGGCCGTCGGCGCAATACCAGGCCGGGATCTGATGACCCCACCACAGCTGCCGGCTGATGCACCAGTCGTGGATGTTGCGCATCCACGCCATGTACGTGTTGGTCCACTGCTCGGGGATGAACCGGGTCTTCCCCTGCTCCACCGCCTCGATGGCGGGCCTGACGAGGGGCTCGATCTTCACGAACCACTGCTGCGAGAGGAGTGGCTCGAGGACGGTCTCGCAGCGCTGGCACTTGCCGAGGGGCAACAGGTGCGGCTTCGACCCTCGGTCGAGCCCCCTCTCCGCGAGGAGCTCCTTCACCTTCTCGCGCGCCTCGAAGCGATCGAGCCCGGCCAACGGGCCCGCGCTCACGTTCATCTTCCCGTCGAGGTCGATGACGGTGAGCATTTCCAGATCGTGGCGCTTGCCCACCTCGAAGTCGTTGAAGTCGTGCGCCGGCGTCACCTTCACCGCGCCGGTACCGAACTTCGGGTCCACCAGGATGGCGTCGGCGACGATCGGAAGCTCGCGGTCGAGGAGCGGGTGTACCACCTTCTTGCCGATGAGAGCCTTGTACCGCTCGTCATCGGGGTGGACCGCGACCGCGGTGTCGCCCAGCATGGTCTCGGGCCGGGTGGTGGACACCACGACCTCGGTGATCACGTCGGCGAGGTGAGCCTCCCCCTCCTCTCGGCGGACGGGGCTGCTCAGCGGATAGGCGAAGCTCCACAGCTCGCCCTGGTGCGCCTCCTCGTGGGTGACCTCGAGGTCCGAGAGCGCGGTGTGACAGCGCGGACACCAGTTGATGAGCTTCTCGGCGCGGTAGATGAGCCCTTCCTCGTGGAGCCGCACGAAGACCTCCCGCACCGCGCGCGAGAGTCCCTCGTCCAAGGTGAAGCGCTCGCGCTCCCAGTCGAGCGACGCGCCGAGCGCCTCGTGCTGCACGCCGATGCGGGAGCCGTACTTCTCCTTCCAGCCCCAGACGCGCTTCAGGAACTCGGCGCGGCCCACGTCGTGACGGCTCTTTTGCTCGGTGCTCTGCAGCTCCTTCTCGACGATCATCTGCGTGGCGATCCCCGCGTGGTCGGTGCCGGGGAGCCAGAGCGCATTGAAACCGCTCATGCGCTTCCAGCGCGTGAGGATGTCCTGCAGGGTGGCGGTGAGCGCGTGCCCGAGGTGCAGGGAGCCCGTCACGTTGGGCGGGGGCAGCACGATCGAGAAGGGCGGGCGCGAACGATCGCGTTCGTCCGCGCGAAAGTAGCCGCGCTCCTTCCACGAGCGGTACCAGCGCGCCTCCACCTCGCGGTGCTGGTAGCCCTTCGACAGCTCGGTGCGGCTCTCCTTGGCGGCTTCGGTGCTCACGGGATCTCCGGGGTCTCGACACCCTCTCCACGCCTGGATGCCTGGAGATTCCGGCCAGGCGGCCTGCGCCGCACGACACGGTGGGTTCCTGGGCCGAGTGCCTTACAGCGCTGCTCGTGTCTCCGCAAGCTCCGAGGTCGAAGCCCAGGGGTCGGCGCGGGCCTGCGAGCTGCGCTCTAGCCCTGGCGGTCCTTCACGAGGCGATCGATCTGCTCGCGAATGATGGTCTCGGCGAGCTGGGGTACGACCTCCCATGCGATGCGTTCGATGACCTCGCGCGAGGCATGGGAGAGGGCATCGCGGAGCTGGGCCTCGCCACCGTCCGGGGCGGTCGCCACTGTCGGGGTGCCAGGGGTCGCGGCTGTCGGGGTGGCAGCCTGCAAGGCCGCTACCTCTCCCGAGGGAGACAGAGTCCCTTGAGGGTGAGCGCTCGGGATGGGGGTCGGGAGCGAGCCCGGAGGCGGTGCGACGTCGAGGTCCGCCTCGGCCGCGACCGCGAGCGGACCCGCAGGGGCTCGGTCCGGAGCGAGCGATGAAGAATCGCCAAGTTCCAGAGGCGGGGCTGCGCCAGGCGTCGCCCTCGGCTCGGGCTGGTGGCCCGTCTCCTCCGCCTTCGGCACGAGCTCGGACGCTGGCACGAGCTCCATCTCCTCCTCGGCCTCGAGCATCGGCAGATCGATGGCTTCTGGCTGCTCGGGCGCACGCTCGACGGAGGGGCGCGGCGAAGCCGCGAACGGGGACGGCTCGCCGAAGTCGAGGTCGTCCAGTGCGACCACCTCCGCAGCCGCGACGGGAGCGGATGGGGGGGACGGCGGCGCGACTGGCGCGGACGCTGCCCGTGCACCCGGGGCCGGGGAATCGACGCCGGCGGTCGGCTCGGCCGCGTCGCTCACGTCGAGGTCGCTCCAGTCGTCCTCCGCGGACGACTGGGGCGGCGCGGCCGCT
>MEMX01000045.1:19573-25570 GCA_001768075.1 Anaeromyxobacter sp. RBG_16_69_14
TCGCGAGTCGAGCTTCAGCACCGGCAGGCGGCGCAGCGGTCAGCGGCGCCGGCACCGACGGGGCCGACCGAGAATGGGCCGCGGGAGCGCCGAAGGGGGGGCGCGCCCCGGGCGGCTGCTCGGGTGAGACGGAGCGCGACCCGAACAGCGGAGCCACCGGCGAACGCGCCGCCCCGGACACCGGGGGAACGGGAACGGGCGGACGGAGACCAGGTGGCGGTCTCACGGGCGGGCGGACCCCCGGCGGCATCCCAGGGGGCGGCGAGCGAACACCCGGCGGCATGGCCGTGCGGGGCATCGGAGCGACGGATGGCATGCCAGGCATCGGGGCGCGGCCTGGAGGTGGAGCGCCCATCGGAGGGCGAACCGAGGCAGCCCCGCCCGGCGGTGGAGGCACCGGCGCTCGTGGGGCCAAACCTGCCGGCACGGTGGCTGTTCGCGAGGCCGGAGCAGCGGCCGAAGGCGCACCAGGAACGGGCTGCGTCGCCTGCCGCGAATCGGGAACGGGCTGCGTCGCGTGCGGGGCCTCGGCCCTTGGCAGCGCACCTGCCAGGAGCTCTTTCACCTTGTTGATGAGGGCCTGGCTCTCGAACGGCTTCGCGATATGGCCATCGGCGCGGACCGCGCGGGCGCGCGACTCGTCGAAGGACTCGAACGTGCCAGCGAGGAGCAGTACCGGGATGTGCTGCAACGTCGGATCGGCCTTGAGCGCCTCGCAGACCTCGTAGCCGTTCTTCCTCGGCATCACGACATCCGCGATGATGACGTCCGGCCGGAGCTCCCTCGCCCGGGCGATGGCGTCCTCTCCATTGTCGACCGCGGTGATCTTGAAGTCCTCGCCCGCGAAAGTGATGCCCACGACCTTCTGGATCGTGATGGAATCATCCGCGAGGAGGAGGTTCTTGGGCATGGTCTTCTCGGAGGGGATATAGGGCGGGGGCTCGTTCCCCACCGTCGAGCAGTACCGCCTGGATTCCCTGAATGTCAAGGTATGCCGGGACCTTGGAGGTAGTAGATCAGGAGCCGCTGAACAGGAGGTCCCAGCTCGGCCGAGACACCTCGCGTCCCACCGCCTCGCCCCCGGGAAGGATGCGGTCCGCGAGCACCGCGATCGCGTTGCCTCCGGCCTCGATGAGGAGCGCTGTCGCGGCCCCCTCGGGAGCGGGGTCGCCATAGAGGATCGGCAGGTCGAAGACGGGGTGGATGGCGCGCCCGTGGTAGAGCAGGCCGCGGTGTGCCGACGGCGTGAGCGGAACCGGAAAGACAGCCGGTCCATCGAGGACTTGGGCGAGCAACTGCACAGGTGCGGCGTAGGTGCGCGCGCCGCGCGAGAACAGCAGCTCACGCCCTGTCGGGAAGTCGAGCTCGGAGGGGGGACCGGGGAGCTCGCCCGCAGGCTCGATGGGCGCCCACCCTAGCGCCGGCACGACCAGCTCGAGGAAGACCGTCCCACAAGTCACCACAGCCCCCTGAAAGGGTGAAGGTTGAGGTAGGAGCGTGCGGTCGGGCAGCTGGAACACCTCGGCTGCGGCGAGGTCGATGATGCCGTGGACCGCTTCGACGCGTAGCGCCACCGGCGGCATCGCCTCGGTGACGAGCGCAAATCGACTGGGGCCTGCTGGGAGACCGAGCGCCACGGCGACCGGGAGCCCCGGGACCGTGGTACCGCGGAAGGTCACCTCCGGCGCTTCCTCCGGCACCGCCACGATCTCGCGCACCTGGGACAGCCGGAGCGCCAGGCCTACCCGGCCAGCCGTGAAGAGGAGCGCCTTCCGTTCGGCAGGGAGCGACTCCATCGCGCATGATATACAACGGGAATGGCCGCCGCGGTGCTCCTCGTGGATGACGAGCGCTTCGCGCGCACCGTGTACTCCGACTACCTTCGGGTGGCGGGCTACGAGGTGCAGGTGGCGGATACTGCCGACGCTGCGCTGGAGGCCCTGCGCCGCCGCCGCTTCGACCTCCTCATCACCGACATCATCCTCCCTGGTGCGGACGGCCTCGAGCTCCTGAGCGAGGCCAAGCGGCTCGACTCGAACATCGAGGCGCTCGTCATCACTGCCCTCGACCGCGTGGACCCAGCGGTGCGCGCGATGAAGTCGGGCGCGAGCGACTACCTCGTGAAACCCGTCACGCCCGAGGCGCTGCAGCTGGCGGTGCAGAAGTGCCTCTCGGCACGGGCGCTCCTGGCCGAGAACAAGGCGCTGCGCTCGCATCTGCGGCTCTTCGAGACCTGCCAGCGCATCACCTCCTCGCTCGACCACGACCGCGCGGTGACGCTCGCGCTGGGCACGATCGCCGGGGACATGGGCGCGAGTGGCGCGGTGTTCCTGGAGCGCACCGCAAGCGGAAAGCTCGCGGTCGCGGGACAGACGGGCGTGGACGCGAGCCAGGCCCTCGCGATCGCCGGAGCAGCGGGCGAGGCGATCGGGGCTTCCGGCGGGGTTCCCACCTCCATGGCTCTTCCCGCCGACGCCC
This sequence comes from Anaeromyxobacter sp. RBG_16_69_14, assembly GCA_001768075.1. Taxonomy (GTDB): domain Bacteria; phylum Myxococcota; class Myxococcia; order Myxococcales; family Anaeromyxobacteraceae; genus Anaeromyxobacter_A. Next base: position 22,052 of record MEMX01000045.1, read on the forward strand.
CTGCACCACGCGCCATGGTGCTGCAGGTCGCCGAGGGCGAGACGATGCGGGGGGTGGTGCTCGCGCTCGTCACCGCGGACCCCGACGAGCAACAGATGAGGAGCGCCGAGTTCGTGTGCAGCCACCTCGCCCTCGCCCTGCGCACGCTCGGACACCTGAAGCAGGTCGAGCACCTCGCTTACCTCGACGACCTCACGCACCTCTACAACACGCGCTTCCTCGACATCGTGCTCGAGCGCGAGATACAGGCCGGGCGCCCGTTCACGGTGCTGTTCCTCGACCTCGACCGGTTCAAGACGGTGAACGACCAGTACGGCCACCTCATCGGCTCGAAGCTGCTCGTGGAGGTGGGACGGGTCTTGAAGGCGTGCGTGCGCGACGAGGACGTGGTCGCGCGCTATGGCGGTGACGAGTACGTGGCCGTGCTGCTCGGGATCGACTCCGGCGGCGCGCTCAAGGTCGCGGAACGGATTCGTCGCTCCATCGAGGACCACGTGTTCCTGTCCCGCGAGGGTGCGCGGGTGCGGATGACCGGGTCCATCGGCCTCGCCAGCTGCCCGGAGCACACGACGCAAAAGGCCGAGGTGCTCGACCTGGCGGACAGGGCCATGTACCGCGGGAAGCGATCGAACCGCAACGTGGTCTACATCGCGTCCAGGGATTTACCGCCGGTGCCGGCGCGGTAGATGGATGTCCCGTCATCGAGCCCGTGCCCGTCCGTAGGGCGGGGGCTCGTCCCCCGCCGCCCACGGTGAACGAGTCCATTCACCAAAGGTAACGAGGCATCATGGACGACAGCGAGCCTAGCGCCGCCACTCCGTGCGGAGAGACGACACGGGGCCCCAGGATGCACCCTGGGGCCCCGTCGGCGACGACATCCGGGTTCCGCCCTGACCTGCGCGTAGTGGCGGTTGCCCTCGCCGCAAGGAACCGCCGGCCTCTTGCCAGGCCGACTTGGTGGTAGCTGGTATGCTCCAATCCGACGCCAACGTCAACGGCAGAGCGCGGCTTTCTGACGCGTGTTTCGCTGCCTCCCGTTAACCCGTCAATAATCCATGTCGTCCATGTCACCTGCACCCATTCCACCTCCACCGCCCGCGCTGGCCTTCTTCTTCTTCTTGGGTTTCTCCGCGACCATCGCCTCCGTGGTGAGGAGCAGGCTGGCGACCGAGGCCGCGTTCTGGAGTGCCGTCCGCTCGACCTTGGTGGGATCGACGACGCCGGCCTTCACGAGATCTTCGAACACCTCGGTCTGAGCGTTGAAGCCGAATCCGCCCTCTCCGTCCCTTAGTCTGGCCAGGACGACCGGTCCGTCCCAGCCGGCGTTCTCGGCGATGCGGCGGGCCGGGAACCCGAGCGCCTTGCGGATGATTTCCACGCCGAACTTCTCGTCACCGTCCTTCTCGACCTTCACGTTCGTGAGCGCGCCGAGGCAACGCAGGTAGGCGACCCCTCCGCCGGGGACGATCCCCTCCTCCACCGCCGCGCGGGTGGCGTGCATGGCGTCTTCCACGCGAGCCTTCCTCTCCTTCATCTCGGTCTCGGTCGCTGCCCCGACGTTGATCACGGCGACGCCGCCGACGAGCTTGGCGAGTCGCTCCTGGAGCTTCTCGCGGTCGTAGTCGCTCGTCGTCTCCTCGATCTGCCCGCGGATGACCTTGATGCGCGCTTCGACGTCGGTCTTCTTTCCGGCGCCATCCACGATGGTGGTGTTGTCCTTGTCCACGGTGACGCGCTTCGCGCGGCCGAGATCCTTGATCGTGAGCTGGTCGAGCTTGGTGCCGAGCTCCTCCGCGACGACCTGCGCGCCCGTCAACGTCGCGATGTCCTTCAGCATCTCCTTACGACGATCGCCGAAGCCCGGCGCCTTCACCGCACACACTTGAAGACTGCCGCGGAGCTTGTTCACGACGAGCGTGGCGAGCGCCTCACCGTCGACCTCCTCCGCGATGATGAGGAGCGGCTTGCCGGCCTTGGCCACTTGCTCCAGGACGGGGATGAGATCGGCCATGGCCGAGATCTTCCGCTCGGTGACGAGGATACAAGGGTCCTCGAACAGCGCTTCCATGCGCTCGGGGTTGGTAACGAAGTAGGGCGAGACGTAGCCGCGATCGAATTGCATGCCCTCGACCACTTCGAGCGTCGTCTCGAGGCCCTTCCCCTCCTCGATCGTGATGACGCCCTCCTTGCCGACCTTTTCCATCGCCTCCGCGATGACGTCGCCGATGGCAGCGTCGCCGTTGGCGCTGATGGCACCGACCTGCGCGATGTCCTTCTTGCCCGTGGTCGGCGTCGACATCTTCTTGAGCTCGGCTACGACGACCTCCACCGCCTTTTCGATGCCGCGCTTGAGATCCATCGGGTTGTGGCCCGACGCGACGAGGCGCAGGCCCTCCTCGTAGACGGCGCGGGCCAGGACGGTGGCGGTCGTCGTGCCGTCGCCGGCCTTGTCCGAGGTCTTCGAGGCGACCTCGCGCACCATCTGGGCGCCCATGTTCTCGAACCTGGGCTCGAGCTCGATCTCCTTTGCGACGGTGACGCCGTCCTTCGTGATGGTCGGCGCCCCGAAGGACTTGTCTATGACGACGTTCCGGCCCCTCGGGCCGAGCGTCACGGCGACGGTCTCCGCGAGGGTCTGTACCCCACGAAGGATGGCCTCTCGTGCACCCTGGTGGAAGACGATCTCCTTGGCAGGCATGAACGTGCTCCAGTCATGAAAAGGGGGATGACTACGGCAATTTAGAATAGAGCCACGCCTGGCACTCGGCCAGGCCGGCCGCTAACATAACCGCTGGTCCGAGGTGGTCAAGCCGGGCACTGCCGCGCGCCCATCTACTACCTGCGAAAATTGTCGAACCGCGCGACGATTTCGTTTTTTTTGGGGGGGGGACGCCATATGCACCGACCAGCCGCGAGCGACGCGGAACTCGAGCTCCTCGTCGACGAGGCGGCGGAGTGCTTTGACCGTGGCGACCTCCAGGGGGCCCTCGAGCGCGCGGATGCGGCCCGCGCGAGGTCGCCGGGGTTCACGCCTGCCCTGCACTTCCGCGCCGCTGCACTCGCGGAGCTGGGCCGCCTCGAAGATGCGCGTGAGGCGTACGAGCAGGCGCTCTCGGCGGGTGGGGACGACCTCGACCTCCTTGTCGGAGCTGCAGACTTCTTCGTGAACCGGCTGCAGGAGCCCGACGCGGATCGCGAATGGCTGGAGCACGGACTCGAGCTCGCCCGGCGCGGCGCCAAGGTAGCGCGGCGCGCGCGCGACGAGGACGCCGCCGCCGAGATCGCGTTGCTGGAAGGCATCGCGCTCTCGCAGCTGGGCGAGCCCAAGGAGGCGCTCAGGCGGCTCGAGGCTGCGCTCGCGGCCCGCCCCGACGAGCTCGACGCGCTGCTGGAGCGCGGGTTCGCCCTCTACGAGCTGAGCCGGTTCGACGAGGCGCGGGAGCAGCTCCTCGAGGTCACCCGCCGCTCTCCGGACGAAGCCTGGGCACACCACACTCTCGGGCTCATCGCGGAACGGCT
>MEMX01000045.1:25580-32952 GCA_001768075.1 Anaeromyxobacter sp. RBG_16_69_14
AAGCAGGCGGAGCGCAGCTTCGCGCGCGCCCGCAAGCTCGGACCCGACGAGTTCCCGAAGCCAGCTGAGCTCTCGCCGGAGGCGTTCGACGGCGCCGTCGAGGACGCGCTGGCGGCGCTCCCCGAGCAAGTCCGCGTCTATCTCTCGAACGTCGCCATCGCGGTCGAGGACCTCCCCCCGAAAGAGGACTTGCTCGCCTCCGACCCGCCGCTCTCGCCCTCGATCCTGGGCATCTTTCGCGGCGCGCCACTCGGCCAGAAGGCTTCCATGGATCCTTGGAGCCATTTTCCGTCCAGCATCGTGCTCTACCAGCGGAACCTCGAACGCTTCGCGCGCGACCGCCGCGAGCTCATCGAGCAGATCGGGATCACGCTCATCCACGAGGTTGGGCACTTCCTGGGGCTCGACGAAGAGGACCTCTGGGAGCGCGGGCTGGAGTGAGTGAAGTACCCGAATTTGCTCCGGGCACGAGGGTGGGCTAGGGCCGCCCGGCGTCCAGTCGATTGATCCGACAGCTCTTGAAGAATTGGGTCAAAAAATTGACCGCTTACACCTTGTGTCGCATGGTGTTGCGCCATGCCGCTCGTCATCGAGTCCACGGATCTCGTCCAGGTCCTCGCCGAGGCGGAGGACATCGCGCGCAACGTGAGCCAGCGGCTGACGAGCGCACACCAGCTCCTGGCCCTCTTCACCATCCCGAATCGCGCGGAGCTGCTGCTGCGCGAGCGCGGCATCGACGAGGACAAGATCCTCCAGGCCATGACCGGGAAGCCCGAGGAACCAGACGGGATCGAGCGCGACCTGCGCGAACGCGCGCGGGAGGTCGCCTCGGGTGTCGGCGCCGGGGAGGTCGATTGCCTGCACCTGCTCATCGCGATGAGCCGCGTGCGATCATCCGCGGCGCACCAGCTCCTCGCCGCCTGCGGCGTGCCGTTGTCGACGCTGCGCAACGTGGCTCTCTCCTACTTCACGAGCCGCATGCCGCGACGGCTCAAGGATCTCGCGCCACAGCCAGTGAGGTCGGGACTGGCGCGACGAAGCTCGCCACTGTACCCGCCACCGTCTCATCGCCGCTCTGCCTCGACCTCTCCGGCTGTCGAACCGGCCGCCACACCGATCCCGACTGCGCCCTCGACCCCTGCGCCGCGTCCGCTCCCCGCGCCGTCGCCTGCGAAGAGGCGCGAGCCGGCCCCCCGGGCCAAGGCCGCGTCGCCCTACGCGCTCGATCCCGACGCCTCGCCTTGGCTCGCCTCGCTCGGTCGCAACCTCACCGATCTCGCTGCCTCGAACAAGCTCGACCCACTCATCGGGCGCGAGCGGGAGGTGGAGGAGGCGATCGACATCCTCGGCAAACGCCGCACCAACAATCCCCTGCTCGTGGGTGAGCCCGGCGTCGGGAAGACCGCCATCGTCGAAGGGATTGCCCAGCGGCTCCTCGCCGAGCGCGGCAGCGAGCACCTCCTCATCGAGATCGACATGGCGAGCGTGCTGGCGGGCACGCAGCTGCGCGGTTCGTTCTCGGAGAAGCTGAACGGCATCAAGGACGAGGTGCGGTGCGCGCACGGGCGCATCATCGTCTTCATCGACGAGGTCCACACCATCATGGGGGCGGGCTCGTCCGGCGACGGCCCTCAGGACGCCGCGAACGAGCTCAAGGCCGCGCTGGCGCGGGGCGAGTTCCCGTGCATCGGCGCGACGACGCACGAGGAGTATCGCCAGCACCTCGAGAAGGACCCCGCGCTGGAGCGGCGATTCACGCCCGTGCTCGTACGCGAGCCCTCGGTGCCGGACACGGTGCGCGTCCTGGAAGGGCTCGTGACCCGGTACGAGAAACATCATCGCGTCAAATATGCGAAGGAGGCGCTCGAGGCGGCAGCGTCGCTGTCGGCGCGGTACATCAACGACCGTTTCCTGCCCGACAAGGCCCTGGCCGTGCTCGACCTCGCCGGTTCGCGCGCTCGGCGCGAAGGCGCACCCGAGGTGAACTCGGCGCTCGTGGCCCGGGTCGTCGCCAAGCTGGCGGGGATCCCCGAGTCACGGCTCGTCGCGACCGATCGAGATCGCGTCCTCGGCGTCGCTCGCGCGCTCTCGGACCGCATCGTAGGACACGCGGGGGCGATCGAACGCATCACGGCGGTGCTGCGCCGCAACTACGCGGGGTTCGCGTCGCGACGCCCGATGGGTAGCTTTCTCTTTCTCGGTCCGACCGGCGTCGGCAAGACCGAGCTCGCACGTGCCCTGGCCGAGGCGCTCCACGGGAGTGCCGACGCACTCGTCAGCATCGACATGAGCGAGTGCGCCGAGGCTACCGGCGTCGCGCGGCTCCTGGGCGCCGCGCCAGGGTACGTCGGGTACGGCGAGGGCGGACAGTTGACCGACGCGGTGCGGCGCCGCCCCTCCAGCGTCGTCGTGCTCGACGAGATCGACAAGGCGCACCGGGACGTCCTCATGCTGCTGCTCCAGATCCTGGAGGAGGGACGGCTCACGGACGGTCGCGGCCGCCAGGTGGACTTCTGCAACACCGCGGTGGTCCTCACGTCGAACCTGGGCGGCTTCGAGGCGACGCGAGCGTCCTCGGGCGTCGTCGGGTTCGGAGCCTGCGAACGCTCGTCCACGCGAGAGGAGCAGTCCCTCGCCGCAGCGCGTGCCGCGCTTCCGCCCGAGCTGTGGAACCGCCTGGACGAGCGCATCTTCTTTCCGCCGCTCGAGCGCGCCGAGGTGAAGCGGATCGCGGCGCACCTCCTGGCGCAGTCGTCAGCCAGGCTGTTCGCCGAGCGCAAGATCCTGTTCGCCGCCGACGAGGAGGTGGCAGAGCACCTCCTCGAACATGGCGGGTACGACCCGGCGCTCGGAGCGCGGCCCATGCGCGGCGCGGTGCAGCGGCTGGTGGAGGCACCGCTCGCCGAGCGCATCCTGACCGGCAGCCTGGGGCCGGGAGAACGGGTGCGCGTGGTGGTCGAGGATGGCGAGCTCCGGTTCGTTCGCTGACCTGTGGGGGCCCAACGTCACCGGTAGAGCCCGCGCTCCTCGATGAAGCGGAGCACGCGGGCCGGGACGAGCGCGGAGACGCTCTCGCCTCTCTCTATTCGTGAACGAATGTCCGTGCTGGAGACCGCTGGCAGCAACGGCTCCCGTCCGGCACCGGCGGGGCGGCCCTGTCTCCCGACCACGATGATGCGGACCAGTCGTTGCACCTCGTCCCATCGGTACCACCTGTCGGTCTCGCCCACGATGTCCGTCCCGATCACCAGCGCGAAGCCGAGCGCGGGGTGCTTCTCGACGAGGTGCTCGAGCGTCCGGAAGGTCTTTCCCACCAGCGGGTCGTCGGCGAGCTCCGCCTCGGCGGTACAGACCTGCACTCCGCGAACGGCCTCCGCCGCCAGCTCGCACATCCGGACCCGTTCCTCGTAAGGCGCGAGCGACTTCCCGAACGGATGCCGGTACGCGGGCAATAGCCAGACCTCGGAGACGCCCTGGGTCGCGAGTGTCCAGTAGGCCGCCATCACATGGGCGACGTGTGGCGGGTTGAATGAGCCTCCCAGCAGCGCCACCTCGCGTCCGGCTCTCGTCATGCCCGGTCACCATACCGGATGTGACGCCTTCGTCGCCGCAGGAATGCCCGCTCCTCCGGTGCCCACCCCCGCGAGAGATCTCGTGCCTGCGCCCCTCGTTCGATGCCCTCCCTCTCCCGCGCCGACCCACACAGGAGGTCGAAGGCCGGGATCCCCGCGACGAACTCGTAGGCCTCGGTTCGCCAGCGGAAATCCTGCGGCGCGAGCGCGCGGGCGCAAGCGACGCACGCCACCCCGGTGAGGAACGGACGGAATGCCTCCCGGTCCACCACGAAGAGCTCCGCGCCTTGACACCGCTCGCCGCGGTGCTTGTCGAAGGTCGGAACGAAGCTCGCGGGGCGAAACCGTACCCCGGGCAACCTCTCTGCGCCAAGCGCTTCCACGAGCCGGTCGGAGTCCAGCCAGGGCGCACCGAAGAGCTCGAACGGTCGCGTCGTCCCGCGGCCTTCCGAGAGGTTGGTTCCCTCCAGCAGACACATGCCCGGATAGACCAGCGCCGTCTCCGGCGTCGGCATGTTGGGCGACGGGAACACCCAGGGCAGCCCCGTCTCCCGCTGGTGCATCCCCCGACGCCAACCACGGCACTCCACCACTCCGAGCTCGAGGTCCACGAGCCCCCGCTCCGCCCGGAACAGCTCGGCCAGCTCACCTACCGTCATCCCGTGGCGGGGCGCGAGATCGTGGAGCCCGCAGAAGCTCTCGAAGCCCTGCGCCAATCGTGGGCCCTCCACGCCACCGCCACCGATAGGGTTCGGTCGATCGAGCACCACGAACCGGAGGCGCGCCCGCGCTGCCGCTTCCATGCACAGCATCATGGTCGCCTGGTAGGTGTAGTACCGCGCGCCCACGTCCTGGATGTCGAAGACGAGGGCGTCGAGCCCGGCCAGCTGCGCCGGCGTCGGCGTGAGAGAAGCGCGGGTGTCTCCGTAGAGCGAGTGGACTGGAAGTCCCGTCCTCCGATCGCGCGCGTCGCCCACCGCCGCCATGTACTGTGCGTCGCCGCGGACACCGTGCTCCGGTCCGAAGAGCGCCGTCAACCTGACCCGTGGCGCCGCGGCCAGGAGATCGGCCGCGTGCCGCAGCCGGCGGTCCACCGCCGTGGGGTTGCAGATGAGCCCTATCCGAAGGCCCCGCAGCGAACGGAAGCGTTCCTCGACGAGCGCGTCGAGACCGCTCGATACCGGGAGACTCGCCTTCCGCCGTCTTGCGTGCTCACCCATTCCAAGGTGTCATAGCATTGCCCGGTTGACCTGATCCCGTGGCGCGTGACCTTGTGCCCCGCCGCCGTGCGCCCCCCCATTTGTCCTTGCCGTAGGGCGAGGGCTCGTCTCACAGCGGCGACCAGTTGATGTGATTCCCCAGCGGCACCGCCGCCGCTGTGAGCTGATGTCCGGCGCCTTGCGGCGCCTCAAGCGGAGGGGAGAACTCTCCCCCCGCGCCCCCCATCTCGAGCGTCAGTTCATGTGGCATGCGCTATCACACCGCTGGTGGACGTCTGCTCAAAAGTGGAACTCCGGCCCGATGGCGAGCTGCACCTGTGAGATGCCGACCCCGCCGAGGCTCCCGAAGTCGAACATCAGATCGATGGCGAGCCCGATCGGTGAGGCCCCGAGGAAGGAGAGCCCCCCACCGAGGCGCAAGGACGCGCCGGTGTCGCTGTTGTTCCCAACGAGGAAACCGACCCCGGCGTTGAGCCGCGGCGAGATCGGCGCGTAGGGCATGAACTTGAAGGTGATGCCCACCGCCGGCTCGAAGATGCTGGGGTTCCCCTCGTAGTACTGCGCGCCCAGATAGCGCGCGCCCACGGTCAGGTAGATCGGCCCGCGTCCGAGCGCGAGATCGAGATCGCCGCTCACGAGGAGCGCCCCCCACGGATCGCTGCTGAAGCACGTCCCTGCATATCCGTCCGGGCAGTACCGCGAAGAGAGGCTCGCGCCCCCGATCTCCAGGCGGAGCGCGTTCCTCGGAGGCGGCGCATACGGAGGCGGTCGCCGGTAGTAACCACGCGACTGGGCGAGGGCCGGGCTGGCTGCCAAGAGCCCGCCCGCGAGGAGGAGTGCCTGGAGGATTCTCGTCATGGTCTAGGACCTCGTCGGGTGCATTTGCACGCGCCCGCAGCCCAGGTCAAGACAGGGGACGACCGGGACAACGCGGCGGAACGCTCGATGACTGACGGACGAGCAGACCCGGACATTCAGACTCGCCCTTCGCCGTCCTGGGCGGTTCACCTCCCTTCCCAGGCGAGTTCTGTAATGATTTCCGCGCTGGCTGCGCTTCGCGGACCCATCCGCGTGGCGTCAAGCAACGAGAAGGGCGTCTGCCTCTTTCACTTCGAGGACAAGTACACTTCGCCGGCATCGAGGCACCCTCACGGGACCTCACGCACGAGACCACCCTTGTACCCGTGGGCAAAGAGCCAACCCCCGCCAAGGAGCGCGACCGGCAAGACGTGCACCGCGTGATACCCGATGGCCAAGGCGAGCGCCGGCTCGCGAGCCACACCCTCGCTCGAGAGCGCCACGACACAGGCGAGCTCGAACGCGCCGGCGTTACCGGGCGACACCGAGGCGGCCGAAGCGAGCGTCGTGGCGAGGACCATGAGTAGCGATGACGGGAGGGTTGCCGCGAGCCCGAAGGCGCGCAGGGAGAGGTACGCGATGAGCACCTCCGCCGCCCAGCCTCCGACCGCGAAGAGCCACGCGACGAGGAGCGCGCGCGGGCGGCCCACGGCGACGAGACCGCGCTGCAGGCGCGCGAGGACACCAGCCAGCCCATGGGTCGCCGGGCGCTGACCGCCGCGCGGCCGGACGAGCCACATCGAGAGCAGCGCCGCGCCGGCTCCCGCGAAGGCGAGGGTGCCGGAGCTGCGGAGCCAGACGGGTAGCGGCGATGCGGCGGCGAGCAGGCCGACCGCGCCGAAGAGCGCCATCGAGCCGAGGAGGTGGTCGACGACGGCGGTGGCGGCGAGCGTGGCCATGGAGGCGCCGGTCCGCCCGGCCATGAGATGCGCGCGGGCGAGATCGCTCGCTCGCGCCGGTACGACGAGCCCGACTGCGTAGCCCGCCACCAGCGTGAAGAACGCATCGCGCGCCCTGGCGTGCGGCTCGACAGGGTGGACGATGGCGAGCCAGCGCCCCGACTGCATGGCGAGCGCGAACACGTTGGCAGCTGTGGCGGCGAGGAGGAAGGCGGGATTCGCCTCGGCGAAGGCGCGCCGCAGTTCCTGCGGATCGAGCGTGCGCACCGCCAGGAGCGCGAAGGCGGCCAGCGCCGCGACCCCGGCCCATCGCAGAGCCTGCCCGAGCGCGCCTGCAGGGGTGCCCTTCTCGAGCGCATCGACCGTCACGAACTCGTACCCCGCTGATCGCCAGCGCCGCGCGATCTCGTCGATCGCTGCCGCAGTCTGATCGCGGCGCGGATCGATCCCGGGCGTCCCGCAGCCGTCGTGCAAGAGCAGGATCTCGCCGCCCTTCATGCGGTCGCAGGCGCGCTCCGCGATCGCCTCCGCCCCGGGCCGCTCCGTGTCCCAGGCGCCGCGCGTCCAGCCCACGAGCGTGAGCCCACGCCGTCTCAGCGCGCGCCCGAGGATGGGTCCCTGGAAGCCGTGCGGCGCCCGGAAGAAGCGAGCCGGCTCGACTCCGGCGGCGCGGACGGCGGCGATGCTACGGTCGATCTCGAGGGCGACCGTCCGCGGGAGGGCCAGGTGGAGTTTCCGGTGCGTGCAGCCGTGCAGCGCGACGAGGTGCCCGCGCCGCGCCACCTCGCGGACGAGGTCGGGGCGCGCCGCTGCCTTCTCGCCG
>MEMX01000045.1:32995-34332 GCA_001768075.1 Anaeromyxobacter sp. RBG_16_69_14
GCGTCGAGCACGGCTGGCGTGTCAGGGCCGGGCCCGTCGTCGAAGGTGAGTGCCACCTGGCGGCCGTCCGCGCGCCCGGCGCGCAGGCTCGCACCCGACATGTCCCAGCGCACCCAGTAGGCATGCAGGACGAGCGCCACCGCGACGCAGGTACCGAGCAGGATCGCAGTCCCTAGGGCGCCGTGACCGAGGGCGATTGCGGCGACCCCAGCCGCGAGGAGGACTCCTCCTGCGCTGACGGCCAGGGTGAGGAGCAGCCTCCTGCGCCACTCGCTGACGATCCCGATCCGCACCTGCCCCCACTCCGCTTCCGCGCCCCCCCCAGAACCTAGGGTGGGGACAAGCCCCGCCCTACCAACATGCGCCCCCAAGACGAGATCGTCGCGAGCCTCGACGATTCTCGGAGGTAGTGGATCAGCGCGGCGCGGCGCGGCGGCGCGGCTGGAGAGCGATGACCTGCGCGGGAGGCCGCGCCACCTGGGTGCGGTGCCCGAGCGGCCGGCGGCGGAACAGGAGCGGAGAGCGCGCCACAGAGGCGCCCGCGAGGGCGACGAGATCGAGCCAGAAGATCCGAATTCGGGCGAGGACAGCGCGCAGGCACGGGGCAACGCGCGATAGCATCGGGGCAGGCTCACATGGAGTGCGCACGAGGAGGAGGCAGCCGCGGCCGGTCCTCTTACCCGAAAGTGACACGGTACCTCCCCGGCAACTTCCAGCCCGCAAAGACCTTAGGCACGCTCGCAGGCTCCGGCTACCAGAGAGCTGTCGCCGCCGTCACGACCCGGCGGCGGGGGACAAGCCCCCGCCCTGCGGATCCCGTCACGGATCCCGTCCCCGCGGCGGCGGAGACAAGGCCCGCCTTGGATCCCGCGGGGGCGGAATGACGTCGGGAAAAGGCACTCGCCCCTTTCCTGAAGGGCGCCATTGCAGGATACAACCCGACCGTGGAACTCGACCCCGACCTCAGCATGGCGCATCTCGGTTGGCCCGAAGTGGTGCGGGCCATCGCAGGGCGATGCCGCCTCCCCGCCGGCAGGAATCGCGCGGAGCACCTCCAGTTCTTCGCCACGGCGGGCGACGTCCGCGAAGCCCTGCTGCGCGTGGAAGAGGCGCGCGCCCTGGCCGAGGCACGCCTCACCCTCCCGCTCGGGATGTCGGGCGCTGCAGAGGAGCACGTCGATCGCGCCGCCAAGGGTGGCGTGCTCGAGCCGCTCGCGCTGCGCGACTGCGCCTCGCTCCTCCGCGCCACCTCGCGCACGCGCGACTTCCTCGCGGCGCGCGCGTCGCAGAGCCCGCGCCTCTGGGCGATCGCGGCCCAGCTCTCGGGCGACGAGCGG
>MEMX01000045.1:34376-39402 GCA_001768075.1 Anaeromyxobacter sp. RBG_16_69_14
GCCGTCGGGCGCCATCTCGGATCGCGCCAGCCCCGAGCTCGCCGGTCTGCGGGACCGCGTGCGGGGACTCCACGGCGCGCTCAAGGCGCAGGTCGAGTCGCTCCTCGCGGACGAGCACATGCAGATGCACCTGCGCGACCGCTACTTCACCATCCGAAACGATCGGTACGTGCTCCCCGTGCTGGCGAGCGCCCGCTCCGCGGTCCCGGGCATCGTCCACAACGCGTCGCAGTCCGGCCAGACGCTCTTCGTCGAGCCCCAGGCGATGGTGGACACGGGCAACGAGCTGTCGATCGCGGCCGCCATGACGGCCGAGGAGGAGCAACGCGTCCTGCGCGAGCTCACGGAGGGCGTCTCGCGGCGCGCCGGGGAGCTCCGCGCCGACCTCGACCTGCTCGGGCAGCTCGACCTCCTCGAGGCGGAGGCGCGGCTCGCCTCGGACCTCGACGCGCACACGCCGGAGGTGGCGCCGCCCAACGCGGGCTTCGAGCTCCGCTCGCTGCGCCACCCGCTCCTGGTCCTGCAGGGGAAGGAGGTGGTGGCGAGCGACGTCAGGCTCGAGCCACCGCGGCGCGCGCTCATCGTCTCGGGCCCGAACGGCGGCGGCAAGACCGTCACCATCACCGCGGTCGGCCTCTCCGCCTGCATGTTGCGGGCGGGCCTCCCCATCGCCGCCGCGGCCGGCTCCCGCCTGCCCTTCTACGCGGAGGTGCGCGCCGCGATCGACGAGCGCGGCGACCTGGCGCGCGATCTCTCCACCTTCACCGCCCACCTCACCATCGTGCGCGACATCGCATTCGGCGCCGGCTCGCGCTCGCTCGTCCTCGTCGACGAGATCGCGGCGGACACCGATCCCCGCGAGGGTGCGGCGCTGGCCGCAGCCATCCTGGAAGATCTGCTGAACCGCGGCGCCCAGGTGCTCGTCACGACGCACCTCGACGAGCTGAAGGCCCTCGCGCTGACGGACGGCCAGTACGCGAACGCGCGCGTGGGGTTCGACGCCGAGCGACTCGCGCCCACCTATCAGCTACACCTCGGCTCGCCCGGAAGCTCGTCGGCCATCGAGGTGGCACGGCGGCTCGGACTGCCCGGCAGCGTGGTCGAGAGGGCGCGCGCGGCCATGGTCGGCCACGGCGGCGCGCTCGCACAGGCGCTCCGCGCGCTCGAGGAGGAGAGGGCCGGGCTCGCCACCGAGCGCCGGGTGGCCGAGGAAACGCGGGAGGCCGCGCGAGCGGCGGAGGAGCGCGCGCGCGACCGCGAAGACGCCGCGCGGCGCGCCGAACGCCAGGCGGCGGCACACATGGGCGAGGCGCTGGCGGACGAGATCGACGCGGCCAGGGCCGAGGTGGCGCGCCTCCTCGCCGAGCTACAGGCGGCACCGACCGTGCGCAAGGCCACGGACGCCGCCCGGCAGCTCGAGTCGTGGCGCTCCACCGTCTCGCAGGCGGCGCGCTCCGCGGACGCCCAGGCGAAGGCAGGGCCGGAAGCGCTGCCCGGCGGCGCGCTGAAGAAGGGCGCGCGCGTCCGGGTCCTGTCGCTCGGGTACGAGGCCGAGGTCATCGAGGTGGACGGGAGAGAGGCGCTCGTGCGCGCCGGCGCCCTCAAGATCCGCCGCCCCGCCTCGGACCTCCTCCCCCTGCGCGGCAAGGCCCCGGCAGCCCCAGGTTTCGGCAGGAGCCGCAAGCAGAAGCTCGAGGCCGCGGAGGAAGCGCGCGCAGCCCCGATGCAGGCCCCGGATCGGCACCTCGACGGGCGCGGGCTGCGCGTCGAGGACCTGCTGCGCGAGGTGGAGCGATTCCTGGACCGGCTCTACGCCGAGGGCGCGCCCGAGGCCGTCATCCTGCACGGGCACGGCACCGGTGCCTTGAAGCAGGCGCTGCGCGAGCACCTCACCCGCTCACCGTACGTGCGCAGCTTCCGCCGCGGTGGTTCCGCCGAGGGCGGCGACGCAGTGACGGTCGTCGCGCTCGCGGGGCACGGCTGATCCACTACTGCGAGGCCTCGCGCTACGGCAACGCGGGCGGATGGTGCCGTGCCCACGCGAGGAAGCGTCCGGCGGCGCCGTGGAGCTGCGGGGAGAGGGTCGCCCATGAGAACGCGCGGAGGATGCGCAGATCGCGGAGAGGCAAGATCCGGAGCGTTCCGGCGGCGAGCTCGAGCCGCACGCTCCAGCGCGAGGCGAACGCCACGCCGATGCCGGCGACCGCTGCCATCTTGACCGCTTGATTCGATCCGAGCTGCACCTCCGAGCGCAGGACCTGGCTCGCGCCCAGCACGCGCGCGAGTGCCTCCTCGACAATCGCGCGCGTCCCGGATCCCGGCTCCCGCATGAGCAGCGGGACCTCCGCGAGATCGGCGGCGCGCGTGATCCGACGGAACCCGGGGGCCGAGGTGGCGGCGACGGCGACGAGCTCGTCGTCGAGGTAGCGCTCGAGGTGGACGCGTGGTGAGCGCGAATGCCCCTCGACCATCCCCAGCGGCACGCGCCCGTCCGCAACCCAGTCGACAACTCGCGCCGTATTGCTGACTTGCAGACGGAACGGGACCGGGCCGTGAACGGCCCGGTAGGCGGCAAACAGCGCCGGCACCACGTACGCCGCCGTGGTCATGCCCGCACCGAGCACCACCTCGTCGCCGCCGGCAGGCTCCTCCCGGATCGCGGTCTCCACCGCGCCGAGCACGTCCTTGACCTGCTTGGCGGCCTCGAGGAGGAGCAGGCCCCAGCTGTTCGGCGTCACGCCCTTCGAGGTGCGCTGGAGCAACGGCCGACCACACTCCTCCTCCAGCGCGCGCATCTGCGCGGTCACGGCGGGCTGCGACAGGTGGAGGAGCTTCGCCGCACTGGAGATCTTCCCCGCCTGCACCACGATCCGAAAGGCCTCGAGCTTTCGCGGGTCGATCATGCCCATGGAGAGCACGATACCAGGGCTTCATCCCGGCTAGCCGTGGTCCATCAGCGCAGCTTATGTCACGGCGGCGACCAGTTGATGTGATTCTCCAGCGTCACCGTCGCCGCTGAACCTGACGTCCGGCGCCTTGCGGCGCCTCAAGCGGAGGGGAGAACTCTCCCCCCGCGCCCCCCATCTCGAACGTCAGTTCATGTGGCATGCGCTATCAGACGTCAGAGACCTCTCCCCCCAGATACGCCGCCTGGACGCGCGGATCCGTCGCCAGCTCCCTCGCCCGTCCGGCGAGGACGATCCGCCCTCGCTCCAGCAGGTACGCGTGGTCCGAGACGCCGAGCGCCATGCGCGCGTTCTGCTCGACGAGCAGGATGGTCGTGCCCTCGCGGTGGATCGCCTCGACGATCTCGAAGATGCGCTGGACCAGGAGCGGAGCGAGCCCCATCGACGGCTCGTCGAGCAAGAGGATGCGCGGCCGCATCACCAGCGCCCGGGCGATGGCGAGCATCTGCTGCTCTCCGCCCGAGAGCGCGCCGGCGAGTGAGTGGCGCCGCTCGCCCAGCACGGGGAATCGCCTGAGCTCTTCGTCGATGAGCTGGCGGCGCTCGCCGGCAGGGACCGCGGCGGGGCGACTCTGCGCCGCGAGGAGCATGTTCTCCTCGACGCTCATCCTCCCCAGGATGGCGCGGCCTTCGGGCACGAGCACGATGCCCTCTGCCACCGCCCGGTGCGAGGGAAGGCGCGAGAGCTCGCGGCCGTCCAGGAACACCTTCCCGCCCGACGGCCGAACGAGTCCGGCGATGGCTCCGAGGGTACTGGTCTTCCCGGCGCCGTTCGGCCCCATCAGCGTCACGATCTGGCCCTTCGGAACGGCGAGCGAGATCCCGCGCACCGCCTCGACGTGGCCATGGCTGACGTGTAGGTCGCGGACCTCGAGCAGCGGCGGTCGGTGGGGCACGGGCCCCTTCCCCGCGAGATCGGTGTCCCCGCTCACGGCTTTGCCCCGAGGTAGGCGGCGATCACCGCCGGGTCGGCCGCCACCGCGGCGGGCGGCCCGTCCGCGATCACCTTGCCGAAGTCGAGCACCGTCACCCTGCGACAGACGCCCATCACGAGCTTCACGTTGTGCTCGACGAGGAGGACCGCCTGCCCCTGGCTCGCCACCTCCATGACGAGCTGTCCGACGGCGCCCACCTCTGACGGGTTCATGCCTGCGGTCGGCTCGTCGAGCAGCAGCAGGGCCGGATCGGCGGCGAGAGCGCGCGCGATCTCGACCCGGCGCTGTTCCCCGTAGGAGAGGATCGACGCGCGCTCCTCCGCCCGGTCGAGGAGGCCCACCCGCGCGAGCAACGCCCGCGCCCGCTCCCGCGCGGCCTCGTGCTCCCGGCGCGCCGAGGGCATGAAGAGCATGGACTGCAGGGTCGTGCCCTTGCGGCGGAGGTGCTCGCCCACGATCACGTTGGCGAGCGCGCTGAGCTCCGGGAAGAGCCGGATGTTCTGGTACGTCCGCGCGACGCCGAGCGCGGCGATCCGGTGGGGCGGCAGCCGGTCGATGCGCGCCTCACCGAGGAGGATGCTACCCCCGGTGGGCCGGATCAGCCCCGAGATGAGGTTGAGCAGCGTGGTCTTCCCTGCGCCGTTGGGGCCAATGAGGCCGTGGATGTCCCCCTTGCGCACCGCGAAGCTGGCCCCGTCCACCGCCCGGACGCCCCCGAAGGCGCGGCTCACGCGGTCGAGTTCGAGCAGGATGGCATTCGTAGCAGTCATCGGAGGATCAGGCTCCAGGCGAGGACCAGCGCCAGCTGAAGGGCGTCGAGGGGCGTCGAGCCTAGGCATGTCTCCCCCGGCCCCGTGCCCTCCTCACCCTGCGCCAGAGCGAGACGACGCCCTCGGGGAGGAAGAGGATCACGGCGAGGAGGATGGCACCGTTCAGGAACAGGCGCAGCGGGCCCGGCGGGACGCCGATGAATCCGCCCAGCGCGCGAAGGAGCTCCGGCAACGCGGTGAGGAACACCGCGCCGACGAGCGGGCCGACCGGGTTCGAGGTCCCCCCCACCACCGCGTAGACCAGCATGTCCACGGCGCGGCCGAAGCCGTATCCGCTCGGAGAGACCATGAAGGTG
>MEMX01000045.1:39455-59227 GCA_001768075.1 Anaeromyxobacter sp. RBG_16_69_14
CATGGCGAGCTTGTGGGCCGTGCTGTCGATGCCCATGGTGCGGGCGGCCGCCTCGTCTTCGCGTATGGCCTCGAGGGCATAGCCGGTGCGCGACCCGCGCAGGCGCCAGAAGGCGAACAGCGCCACCGCCAGCGCGGCGTGGATGCTGAGGAGGCCGGTGCGCTGGGGAATCCCGACCAGCCCCAGCGCTCCGTTCGTGTAGTCCCAGTTCACGAACCCGAGCCGCACCACCTCGCCGAAGCCGATGGTCGCGATGGCGAGGAACACGCCGCGCAGCCGAAGCACGGGCAGCCCGAGCGGCACGGCCACGATCGCCGGCACCGCCGTCGCGACGAGCAGGACGGCGGTGAAGGGCAACGCGGTGTGGACCGTCAGCAGGGCCCCCGCGTAGGCGCCGATCGCCATGAAGCCGGCGTTGGCGAGGGAGAGCTGGCCGCACCAGAGCGTCGCATACACGGAGAGCGCCAGGAGACCGTTGATGCCGGCGAAACCGATCGCGGACTGGTACGTGAGGAAAAGATCGTGGAGCTCGTCGAGGTTCACGTGGCGGCGTCCGGGGCGGTGCCGTCAGGCCACGCGCGAGGGCGCGGCCCCGAAGAGCCCCCGCGGGCGAGCGAGCAGGACGACGAAGAGCGCGGCGAACGAGACGGCGTCCCGGTAGGAGGAGCCGAATCGGGCGACGGTGAACACCTCGAGGAGCCCCAGCGCGAACCCCGCGGCGACCGCGCCCGGCATGCTCCCCATCCCGCCCACGATGATGACCGCGAGCCCCTTCAGCTCCACGCTGCGCCCCACGTCCGGCGAGATGCTGTTGAAGGCGAGCCCGAACAGCACGCCCGCCGCTCCACCCAGCGCCGAGGAGATGAAGAACGAAGCCGCGATGACCCGGTCGACGTCGACGCCCAGGACGCGCGCCGCCAGGCCGCTCTCGGCGACGGCGCGGATCTGCCTTCCCAGGTGCGTTCTCCTGAGGAGGACCGTGAGCGCCACCATCATCACGACGGAGACGCCGATGATGACGAGCTGGAGCTCCTGGATGACCGCGCCACCCAGGTGCAGCTGGCGCTCGGGCACGGTGTGGAAGGGGAAGCGCGACACGTCCGGCCCCCAGACGCCGAGCGCGATCGACTCGAAGATGGTGGCGACGGCGAGGGAGCTGATGAGGCCGGAGATGTTGGAGCTCGTCCGTCCACGCAGGGGACGGAACGCGACCCGTTCGATCACGACGCCCAGGAGCCCGGCCGCGGCGACGGACACCGGGAACGCGACGAGGATGTGCAGGTGCAGGAAGCCAACGAGCGACAGGGCCACGAAGGCGCACAGCATGAAGACGGCCTGGTGCGCCAGGTTGAGCATGTCGAGCACGCCGAAGACGAGCGTGTAGCCGAGGGCGAAGAGCGCGTAGATGCTCCCCAGGAACAGCCCGTTGATGACCTGCTGACCCACGCTGTGCGTCCCCCGAGGACAAGCGGTTCAAGGCGCTTCGGGCTCCGGGCTCGGGCTCGGGGCTCCGGCTCCGGCTCCGGCTCCGGCAGAAGCCTCGAGCTTCCGATCCTTTCCTTGCAGGAGCTGCAGTCCGTAGCCTGTAGTCCGTAGCCTGGCGAGCCCTACTGCACGATCACGAACTTGCCGCCCTTCGCCTCCTGCAGGGCTGGCTCGTGCTGGCCATCCCGCGAAGCGGTGAACGAGAAGCGTCCCAGCGGAGTCGGCAGGTCCTTCACCTTCGCGAGCCCCGCGACGATGTCGCCGCGCCCCCCCTTGTTCCCGGCCAGCTTGATGGCCTCGGCGATCACGTAGACGCCCGTGTAGGCCTGGGCGGCGAACTGGTCCGGATCGACGCCCTTCGCGCGCATGGCGGCGATGAACCGCTGGTTGGACAGGTCGGGGCTCGCCGAGTTCCACGACGTGCCGACCAGCACGCCCTCGGCGGCCGTTCCCGCGTTCTTGATGAAGGCAGGGCTGTTGAAGCCGTTCCCCCCCATGATGGGTCCCTTGTACCCGAGCTGGCGCGCCTGGATCGCGATCGCGGAGGCGTTGTCGGCGAGGGCGGAGACCAGCAGGATGTCGGGGCCGAGAGCCTTGAGCGCGGTGAGCTGCGCGTTGTAGTCGCGATCCGGCTTGGCGAAGGTCTGCGTGCCCAAGGTCTTGACGCCGAGGTCGTCGAGGGCCTTCTTCATCACGTCGTAGCCGGCCTTCGTGAAGACGTCGTCGTTCCCGAAGAGGACGGCGGCCGTCTTGAAGTCCAGCCTGTCCTTCGCACGTCGCAGCGCGCCCGGGATGACCTGCTGCTCGGTGAGCGAGACGCGCCAGATGTAGTTGCCGATATCGGTGATGCCCTTGGGCGAGGTGTTCGAGACCGCCAGCACCGGCACGCGCGCCGCCTGTGCGAGGGGGTCGGCAGCCGTGGCCGTGGTCGAGAGCGTGGGCCCGAGGATCACGCTCACCCGGTCGCGGTTGATGAACCGCTGGAACACGTTGATACCCTGCTCCTTGCTCGATCCGTCGTCCTCGACGAGCACCTCGAGCTTCACCCCCGAGAGCTCTCCGCTCCTGTTGATCTCGTCGGCAGCGAGGAGAATGCCGTTACGCTGGGTCGCCCCGTACACGGCTGCGGCCCCCGTCGTCGAAAGAGCTGCCCCGATCTTGACGGTTTCGGCCGCCGAAGCGCTCGTGGATCCGACGAACGCCAGCGCCGCCGCCAACGCGAGTTGCCGTCTTGCGACGCGCATGACACCCCTCCGGTTTGGTTCCGAGGCCACCGTGCGTACACCACCACCGGGGCCTCCGCAACAATGGTGAGACAAATCGGGGTAGGCCCCGTGACGGCCTCGGGAAGCGCTCGTTTCACGCCAACCACCTACAGGCAAGCAACCGCTGGCAATGACTGAGCGTTTCGGTGTGACGCGACGCACCGTGCGACGCCTTGGCGCACTTTGGTGATAGGCGCCAGCGCGGGCTCGGGGTCCTCCACAACCGCGGATTTCCTTGACAGGATTGCCCATTCAGCGATGCTGCGCCGGCTCGGCAGTCTGCCGTGACGGGAGTGTAAGGCGAAGCGGGAACTTGCCTCACCTCGGGTCTGTCGTATCCAACGGAGGAGTCACACGTGAAAATCTCGGTTTTCCGATCGGCGGTGTGCGCAGTCCTCGCGGCGCTCGCCGCGACCGCCACAGCTGCTGAGGAAGCGAAGCCCGCTCCCAAGTTCGAGTTCCACGGGTTCGTGGGCGCGTCGCTCTTCATGCAGGACGCCATCTTCAACAACAGCGGCCAGCAGATCTTCTTCGTGACCCGTACGCCGAACACCGACAGGCTCCTGTTCGGCGGTGACGCTCGCCAGACCCGACTCAACCTGTCGCTCGCCGGCTCGCCGATCTTCGGCGGCGCTACCCCCAAGGCGGTGGCCGAGATCGACTTCTTCGGGACGGCCGGCACCAGCGCCACCAACGTCACGCCTCGCCTGCGTCTCTCTTACGGCGAGCTCAAATGGGAGAACACGACCTTCCGGGCCGGCCAGTTCAACATGCTCCTGCTCGGCACCTTCGGTGCAACCTCGGTGGGCCACATCCCCCAGAGCTACGCGTACAACGCTGGCTACCTCGGCGGCCGGACGATCGGCCTGGAGGGGACGCACTCCGTGCCCGTGGGTGATATGAAGGTCGAAGGCACCCTCCAGGTGTTGAGGCCGGGCCAGGGTAACCTGGGTGGGGAAGCCGAAGGCTTCGGCCTCACCTTCGCCGAGGCGTCGGGCACTCCCGCCTTCGAGGGCCGCCTCCGTCTCACCAAGGCCAAGCTGCTCGACGTCTACGTCGTGGGGCACTGGAACCGGGTCGATCGCAACGGCGTCGGCAACGCCAAGTCGGTCCCGGCCGCGCTCGGCGACACCCAGACCACCGCCGTCGGCAGCGTGGGCGTCAAGCTCACCGCCGGCCCGCTGACGGTGCAGGGCCAGGGCTACGTGGGCAAGAACCTGGCGGAGTTCACCGCTTCCCTCGGCCAGTTCGTGCGCACCCAGGACGGCGACCTCCACGAGTGGGGCGCCTGGGGTCAGCTCGGCTACAACATCACGCCCGAGTTCAGCGCCTGGGCCTTCCTCGGCACCTGTCACCCGAACTACGGGGAGGTCGAGGACCTCGCCAACGCTGGCGCATTCAACACTGCCGCAACCGGCCAGCCCTCGAACAGCCGCGCCAACGCCAAGCTCCAGAACGTCACCACCGCCGCCATGCTCCGCTACATGGAAGGCGGCTACGCCCTCGGCCTCGAGTACGTCCACATGCGCACGAAGTTCCTCGTCCCGCCGGCGGCCTCGGCCGCCCGCTCGCCCAATGGCGTGCTCAACGGCAACCAGCTCATGTTCTCCGGCATGTACTTCTTCTAGCTAGCACGGCAAAGTCCGTACCCGCAGGGACGACCCCCGCGATTGGCCAGCCGGCCTTTCGCGGGGGTTTTCGTTTGTTGGCTCGGCACCGGCGCTCGAGAGCTCGTGAACCCCTAAAGGGCTAGCACGTCCGGACGCACCCTCCTGGGCACCCTCCTAATCTTTTGTGGCAAGCTCCTGGCTCGCGTCGCCAAGTGAGCGAGCCGCAGCTCGCCCCATCACTTTCGGAGTCCGCCCTTGATGGTGTTCCTGCAGTCCCTCCTCAGCGGCGTGCTGGTGGGAGGGACCTACGCGCTCGTCGGCATCGGGCTCACCCTCATCTTCGGCGTGATGCGCGTCATCAACTTCGCGCACGGCGACCTGCTCATGATCGGGATGTACCTCACCTTCTACCTCTTCACGCTCTCGGGGATAGACCCGTTCCTCTCCATCGTGATCGTCATCCCGCTCATGTTCGCCTTCGGGGCGTTCCTGCAGCGCACCTTCATCCACCGCGTCCTGAACGCGCTCCCGCAGAATCAGATCCTGCTCACCATCGGGCTCGGCCTCATCATGAGCAACACGGTGATGCTGGTCTTCACCTCCGACTACAAGATCCTCAGCACGAGTTACTCGTCCGGCTCGGTGCAGCTGGCGGGGCTCTCCGTCTCGGAGCCGCTGCTCGTCTCCTTCGTGATCACGGCGGCGATCACCGGCGCGCTCTACTGGTTCCTCATCAAGACCGACATGGGCCAGGCCATCCGCGCCACCGCCCAGGACCGCGAGGCCGCGCAGCTCATGGGCGTGAACGTGCGCCGCATGGGCGTCATCGCCTTCGGACTTGGCGCGGCGCTGGCCGGCACGGCCGGCGCGCTCATCTCGCCCACCTACTACATCTTCCCGCAGGTGGGAGGCGCCTTCACCCTGAAGGCGTTCGTCGTCGTGGTGCTCGGCGGCATGGGCAGCATCATAGGGGCCACCGTGGGCGGGGTGATCATCGGCGCGGTCGAGTCGCTCTCCGCCTCCTACGTCTCGTCGGGCTTGAAGGATCTCTTCGTGTACGTGCTCTTCCTGCTCGTGCTGCTCCTGAAGCCGTCCGGCCTGCTCGGCAAGTCGAGGATGTGAAACCCATGCGCTTGCCCTTGGCTCGCGGCTTCGCCCTGGCTCCGCTGCTCGCGCTCGGGACGGGCGTGGTGGCGCTGGTGGCCTTTCCGCTCGCGGTCACGAACCCCTACGCACTGCACGTGATGATCCTGCTCTTCCTCACCGTGATCCAGGGCGAGAGCTGGAACGTGCTCGGCGGCTACACCGGCCAGTACTCGGTCGGTCACGCGGCCTACTTCGGCCTCGGCGCCTACGTCACGCTCATGCTGCTGCAGTTCCGGCAGGTGCCGCCCTGGTGGGGCGTGTGGATCGCGATCTTGCTGGCGGTGGCGGTGGCGATCGTGATCGGGTCCATCACCTTCAGGCTCCGCGGGCCCTACTTCGTGCTGGCGTCGATCGCCGTGGCCGAGATCTTCAGGCTCATCGCGCTCAACTGGACGGGCTTCACGAACGGCGCCGAGGGCATCCTGCTGAACGAGATCCCCCCGCTCCGGATCGGCGGCCGGACCATCACCGACTTCGTCTCGAAGGTGCCCTTCTACTACGCGGGCCTCGCCCTGGCTGCGACGACCATCGCCGTGAACTGGGGCGTCCAGCACTCCAAGCTCGGCTACTACTTCCAGGCCATCCGCGAGGACCAGGACGCGGCCCACTCGCTCGGCATCTCCCTCCCCGTCTACAAGAACATCGCGCTGGCCATCTCCGCCTTCTTCACGGCGTGGTCGGGGGCGTTCTACGGCCTGTACGTCGGGTTCATCGACCCTGGCACCGTGCTGCCGGTCGAGGTCTCGGTTCAGTTCGTCCTCATCTGCATCATCGGCGGTATCGGCACGATTGCCGGCCCCATGGTCGGCGCGCTCGTGCTCGTGCCGCTCTCCGAGGCGCTGCGGGCCAACCTGCTCTCGGACCTGCTCTTCAAGATCGGCATCGTCTCGGAGGACACCCCCACCGGCGCCTTCCTCAAGGACAACCTCGCGCACGCGCACGCGCTCATCTACGGCATCCTGGTGGTGCTCGTGATCCTGTTCATGCCCGATGGCGTGCTCGGGTTCGCGAAGAAGCTGTTCTCGGGGCGGCGCCGCCAGACGCCGGCGCTGCCGGAGGTCTCCTCGGAGAAGGGGAGCGCGTGATGGCGGGGCCCATCCTCGAGATCCGCAACGTGTCGAAGTTCTTCGGCGGCCTGGCCGCCAACGCCGACGTCTCCTTCTCGATGGAGGAGGGGATGATCATGGGCCTCATCGGCCCGAACGGCGCCGGGAAGACAACCCTCTTCAACTGCATCACCGGCTTCTACCCGCCCTCCCGCGGTGACGTGCTCTTCCGTGGGCAACGGATCAACGGACTCACGCCGGATCGCGTGTGCAAGCTCGGCATGGCGCGCACCTGGCAGAAGGTCCGACCGCTCGCCAAGATGACGGTGCTCGACAACGTGATGGTGGGCGCCCTGGCGCGCACGAACAGCCTCTCGGTGGCGGCCGAGCTGGCGATGCAGCAGCTCCGCCAGGTGAGGATGGACCACCGGGCAGACCACCTGGCAGGCGGCCTCCCCATCGGGGAGCGCAAGAGGCTGGAGGTGGCGAGGGTGCTCGCGACGCAGCCGCAGCTCCTGCTCCTCGACGAGGTCATGGGGGGCCTCAACGCCACGGAGAGCGAGGAGATCATCCAGCTCATCCTCGACATCAAGAAGCGCCGCATCACGCAGATGGTGATCGAGCACGACATGAAGGCGATCATGCGCATCAGCGACCGGATCGTGGTGCTCAACTCGGGCGAGAAGCTGGCGGAGGGGTTGCCCGGCGAGATCGTCTCGAACAAGGAAGTGGTCACCGCCTACCTGGGTGAAGCCTTTGAGTAGCCAGCCTTCGAGCCTGCTCGACATCCGGAAGCTCTCGTTCAGTTACGACGACCTGCGCGTCCTGCGGGACGTCGACCTCGACGTCCGCGAGGGCGAGATCGTGACCGTGGTCGGCGCCAACGGCGCGGGGAAGTCGACCGTGCTCAGGAACGTCTCGAGGCTGGCGCGCCCGGGTGCGGGCTCGATGACGTTCCAGGGGAAGGACCTGACACCGCTCGAGCCGCACCAGGTGGTCGCGCTCGGGATCGTCCAGGTCCCGGAGAGCCGGCGCATCTTCCCCGAGATGACCGTGCTCGAGAACCTGCGCATGGGCTCCTACGCGCCGAGCGTGCGCAAGGACCGCGCGCGGAACACCGAGCGGGTGTTCGGGCTCTTCCCTCGCCTCAAGGAGCGCGAGCGTCAGCTCGGGGGGACGATGTCCGGAGGCGAGCAGCAGATGCTCGCCATCGCGCGCGGCCTCATGGCGAACCCGAAGCTGCTCCTCCTGGATGAGCCCTCGCTGGGCCTCTCGCCGCTCTTCGTCAAGGTCATCTTCGACATCATCGCGGAGATCAATCGCCAGGGGACGAGCATCCTCCTCGTGGAGCAGAACGTGTTCCAGTCGCTCCGCATCGCGCACCGCGCCTACGTGCTCGAGACCGGTCGCGTCGTCCTCACCGGCTCCGGAAAGGAGCTCCTCGGCAACGAGCATGTCAAGAAAGCATATCTAGGAATATAGGAAGAGAGGCGAGTCTAAACCATGGGGAAGACCAAGGTCCGAGACTGGATGACGCCGAACCCGATCACCATCGACGCGGGAGCGACCATCGTGGAGGCGATCCACCTCCTCAAGGAGAAGGCCGTACGCCGCCTCCCGGTGATGAAGAACGGCAAGCTGGTCGGCATCGTCACGGAGCGGATGCTCCTCTCCTTCTCTCCGGGCAAATCGAGCTCGCTCGACACCTGGGAACTCCACTACCTCCTCGCGCGGACGCCCGTGACGGACGCGATGAACCGGAAGCCGAACACGGTCACGCCCGATACCGACCTCGCCGACGCGGCCCAGCTCATCCACGATCGCAAGCTCAATGGCATCACCGTGGTGAACGAGCACGGCGACCTGGTGGGCATCCTCACCACGACCAATGCCCTCGAGGCGCTCATCTGGTTCACCAAGCAGGCGGCGGCGGGCGAGAAGCCGTAGACCGTCGATTGAAGAAGAGAATTGCGCTCAATCCAGGAAGAGCTTCCCCGCCACCAGAAGGCCGTAGGAGATCACGACCACGCGCATGACCCTCGCCGGCAGGCGCTGGGCGAGGTGGGCCCCTGCCCAGCCACCGGCGACCGACGTCATCATCATCAGCGCTGCCTCGGGGAGCCGTACCGCGCCCATGCCCAGGAAATAGACGGCGGAGATGCCGTTGATGAGGCAGGCAAACAGCACCTTGAGGCCGTTCGCGACCTGCAACCCGTGCGGAATGAAGATGGCCATCGCCGCCAGCATCAGGATCCCGATGCCGGCGCCGAAGTAGCCGCCGTACACCGAGATGAGGAACTGCGAGAGGAAGAGCAGCGGTGGTACGCGCGCCGCCGTCGATCCTGTGCGCTGCGCCACCCACCTCGCCACGGGGCCCTGCAGGGCAAGCAGGGCGCAGGCGAAGACGATGAGCCAGGGCACCACGGCGCGGAAAGACCGCTCGGAGGTGTGGAGGAGCAGCCACGACCCCGCGAGCCCGCCCAGGAGCGAGGGCCAGGCCAGCACGACCGCGCGATGGCGTTCCCCGGCGATGGTTTTGCGATAAGCGAAGACCGAGGAGGCCGTACCCGGCCAGATGGCGACCGTGTTGGTCGCGTTCGCGGTCACCGAGGCCATCCCGGTGTGAAGCAGCGCAGGGAAGGAGATCAGCGAGCCGCCCCCCGCGATGGCGTTGATGACTCCAGCTGCGAAACCCGCCACGGCGAGGAGGATCCAGGTGAGCACAGGAAGCGCACTCTACCGCAGCCGCACTCGAGCGTCCTCGGATCGTGGCGGCCAGATACCGATGACGCTAGATCCGCAGGCGAGGAGCGAGACCCCTTTGAAGAGCGCCACGACCGACCGCGAAGCGATCATCCACTTCGCTGGTTTCCAGCGCCTCTCGCCTGCGCTGGACCGGCAATCGAAGCCTGCCTTCTCCGCCGAGGCTGGCGACGGGTTGGCGCGCTGCGGCTGGGAGGGCTTCTTCGCCGCCATGCGCGCGCAGGGCTTGGTCCTCGAGTACGAGCCCGGGGACGCAGCGTCGACGCACTTCGTGCCGGCGGCGCAGGCGCGGCGCTCGACAGAGGTCGAGGCGCTCGCTGGGCTGCGTCACGCCACGGAGCAGGCGGGGCGGTTCTTGAGGGCGCTCTTCCCGCGGTAGGGCTTGTCGCCCGCCGCAGGTGAAAAATGGTCGCCATCGTCAGCGAGAACAGGCGGTTCAGCGCTTCCGCCGCGGTAGACCCTTCCCGCCCTTTCCTCCGCCCTTCCCGCCCCGCCCAGGCGCCTGCCCGCCGGCCTTCTTCTTCGCCTTCTTCATGGTTCGACGGTCCACCTGCTTCGCGTGCGGCTGACGTTGGCTGCGCCCTCTCTTCTCTGGCGACTTGCTCAGGCGGGGGACGAGTCCACGCCCTACTTCAACATCGCCCTCGACCTTGGCGCCAGTCTTGACGCGCCCCCGACCTACTTCAACATCACTCCCGATGCGCCCCCGCCGTACCTTGCCGCCACGCTCGACGGCCCTTGTCCTGGCCCTGCCGCCGAACGCCGCGTCTCGACTCGCACCGGCGAGCGCCTCGGCCTTCTCCACGAGGGCCAGGTCGATCTGCCGCCGCACCGGGCTCGCGGCCGTCAGCTCCACCTCCACGCGGTCGCCGACCCGGAACGCGCGGCCCGTGCCGCGCTGGACGAGGGCGTGCAGGTTGGGATCGCGCTCCCAGTCGCCGCCGAGATCGTCGATCTTGACGAGCCCCTCCACGAACCATGGCTCGAGCTCGACGAACAGCCCGAACTCGACCACGCTCGCGACGACGCCGCGGAAGCGCTCACCGACCTTGTCTTGCATGAAGAGCGCCGCGTAGAAGGACGCGATCTCGCGCTCCGCTTGCATCGCAGCGCGCTCGCGCTCCGAGCAGAGCGTGGCGATCTCCTCCAGGTCCAGCCTCCGCCCTCTCCCCGGAACGCCCCTGCGGGAGGCGGGCTCGTCGCCCGCCGCAGCCTTCCACTGCTCCTTGAGCAGCCGGTGCACCATCAGATCGGGGTAGCGGCGGATGGGCGAGGTGAAGTGCAGGTAGTGCTCCGCCGCGAGCCCGTAGTGTCCGATATTCTCCTCCGTGTAGACGGCCTGCATCATGGCGCGCAGGAGGAGCTGGTTCAGCGCGCGCTGCTGGGCGTGGCCCTCGAAGGCGTGCAGGAGCGCGTTCAGCTGCTTCGGCCCGATCGGGCCGTCCGGCACCTCGAACCCGTGGGTCCGGGCGAGCTTTCTGAAGGTGTCGAGCTTCTCCTCGTCCGGGAGGCCGTGCACCCGGTAGATGGTGGGCAGCTCGCGATCGCCGAACTGGCGAGCCACCGCCTCGTTCGCCGCGAGCATGAGCTCCTCGACGATGCGGTGGGCGCGGTTTCGCGGGCGGCGCTCGATCCCCCTCAACTGCCCGTCTTCGCCCAGCAAGACCTTCGACTCGGGGAGGTCGAAGTCGATGGCGCCTCGCCGAGCGCGCATGGCGGTGAGCCTCGCCTGCAACTCCGCCATCAGCTCGAAGTCCTTGCGGAACGGCTCTCGACCCGGAACCTCCTCGCCGTCGAGCACGCGCGCCACTTCCGTGTACGTGCACCGCGCGGCGCTGCGCATCACGCCCTGGTAGAGCTCCGCGGAGAGGGCGTGCCCGCGGTCGTCGACGAGGAGATCCGCCACCATGCACAGGCGCTCCACGTCGGGCATGAGCGAGCAGATGCCATTCGAGAGGCGCTCGGGCAGCATCGGGAGCACCTGGGCCGGGAAGTAGACGCTCGTTCCGCGCCGGAGCGCCTCGGCGTCGAGCGCGCAGCCAGCTGGGATGTAGTGCGCCACATCGGCGATGGCGACGACGGCGCGGTAGCGCGCCTTCCCACGACCCCGCAGGCGCTCCACGAAGACGGCGTCGTCGAAGTCGCGCGCGTCCTCGCCGTCGATGGTGACGAGGCGCAGGCTGGTGAGATCGCGCCGGCCGGCCCTGTCCTCGGCGCGCACGTGGTCCGGCACGCGCTCCGCCTCCTCGCGCACGTCGTCCGGGAAGAGGTCGGAGAAGCCCTTGGCGTAGGCCACCTTGAGCACCTCTACCCGCGCGTCGCCTGGGCGGCCGACGCGCTCCATGACCTGGCCCGCCAGCCGCCCGGAACCAGGCTCGAGCGCCACCTTCACCACCTCGCCGTCCTCGGCGAGGCGCGACACAGGGACGGCCACGTACCCCTCCAGCTCGGCGTCGGTGGGCACGACGAAGCTCGCAGGGCCTCGCGCGTGGTAGGTACCGAGCAACCACCGGCGCCGCCGCTCCACCACCTCCAGGATATGCCCCATGGTGCGCCCGCGCGGCGCGGGAACGACCTCCACGCGCACCAGGTCACCGTCGAGCGCCTTGGCTGCCTCGGCGGGTGGGACGAACACGTCCTCGCCTTGACGGTCGAGCCGCGCCACGAAGCCATAGCCGTCGCGGTGGCGGGTGAGCGTGCCGACGATGCCGCGGCGCCGACCGAGGGGGAGGCGCTTTCCGCTCACCGTGCGTGGCGCGGGCGAATCGGCCACCGGCTTCGCTCCCAGAAGCGAGAAGCGCTTGCCGTCGCGGAGCAGCTCTCCCTCTCGCACGAGGTCTCGCAGCGCGCGCTTCACCTCGGAACGCTCACCTGGGTGGAGCCTCGCGCGCTGCATGAGGTCCCGCACGGACAGCGCCTTGCCGCCGGCCGCGCGCAGCTGTTCCAGGAGCGCCTCGCGCCGGTTTGCTCTCGCGCCGTCGTCGGTCATGGGGCCGGAGTCTAGTCTCCGCGCGCTCCTCGAGCCACCGGGTGAAGTCCGCCAACTCGTGCGCATCATCGACAGCTCTTGCTCTTGACAACCCCGGAGGGCGGGGCGAAGAACCATCCGTGCTGGAACCAGAAGAGGCGCTCTCCCGGATCCTGGAAGCTCTCGCCGACGTCGCGCCGCTCTCGACGGAGCGCGTCTCCCTGCGCGAGGCGCTTGGCCGCGCGCTGGCGGAGGACGTGACTGCGTCGCGAGCCCTGCCTCCCCTCGACAACTCGCAGATGGACGGCTACGCGCTCCGCGCGTCTGACGCGCTCGGGCCGGGTGCGCGCCTGCGGGTGGCCTTCGAGGTCTTCGCCGGCACTCCCCCTCCGCCTCCCTTGCCGCAGGGCGCCTGCTGCCGGATCTACACGGGCGCACCGATCCCCGAGGGTGCCGACTGCGTGGAGATGCAGGAGGAGGTCTCACGGCAGGGCGCCTTCGCGCGCTTTCGCCGCCCTGGCGAACAGGGCCGCTTCGTGCGGCCTGCCGGCCTGGACGTGGCGCTCGGCGCGGTCGCGCTGCCGCGCGGGGCGGTGGTGGACCCAGGCGCGGCAGGGTTAGCGGCCGCGCTCGGGCGCAGCGAGCTCGCAGTGTACCGCCGGCCCCGCGTCGGCCTGCTCGCCACGGGCGACGAGATCGTGCCGGTGGATCGCGTACCGGAGCCGGGGCAGATCGTCGACTCGAACAGCCACGCCCTGTTCGCGGCGTGCCTCGACGCCGGCGCCGTGCCGGTGGTCCTGCCCATTGCGCGAGACTCGCGCACCTCGCTCGACGCCGCGCTCGAGACGGCCGAGGGGCTCGACGCGCTCGTCTCCACCGGTGGCGTGTCGGTGGGTGGGAAAGACCTGGTCAAGGCCGCGCTGGCCGCTACGGGGACGCGCCTCGATTTCTGGCGCGTCGCGATGAAGCCGGGCAAGCCCATCGCCTTTGGCCGCCGCGGCCGGATGGCGGTGTTCGGGTTGCCCGGAAATCCAGCCAGCGCGCTCGTCACCTTCGAGCTCTTCGTCCGGCCCGCGCTGCGGCGTCTGGGCGGACTGCCAGGGCGCGGGCGGGCCGTGCTCCCGGCCCGGCTCGCGACGCCGTACGTCAAGCCCGCAGGCCTCACGCACTACCTGCGCGCCAGGGCGCGCGTCGAGGGCGGCGTGCTCGTGGTCGAGCCGCTGCAGACCCAGGTGAGTGGCCACCTCTCGTCCGTCACGGGGTTCGAGGCTCTCGCCATCGTGCCCAAGGCGGCCGTCCGACTACGGCGCGGAGGGCGCGTCGAGGCCCTCCTGCTCGCCCCTCCCCTCGGGAGTGACCACACTCGGTGACAGCAGGGAGGGCACGTCCCTCGCAGGACCCCGGTTTCGTAGGGCGGGGGCTCGTCCCCCTTGTCAGTTTCGTAAGGAAGGCGGGGGCTCGTCCTCGCCGGTTTCGTGAGGCAGGGGCGGTCCCCCTGCCGCGGATGGAGAGAGCGGTTTGGCCATCGCCTGGGACAGGCCCGAGGAGTACGACCACCTGACGGTGGTCGCCGACGACGATCAACTTCATCGACAGTCCATCAGAGAGCGACTCCAGGCGGTGCGCGGTCGGGCACGCGCCGAGGCCATCGGCTCCTACCCGCGCTTCCGGGTCATCGAGGCGAGCGACGGCGAGGAGGCGTTGCAGCTCGTCACGCCGGAGGTGTCGGTGCTGGCCATCGACCTGGTCATGCCGCGGCGCAACGGCCTCGACGTGATCGAGGTGCTGAGGGAGCGCCGGCCCGACCTCGCCGTCCTCGCCTTCACGGCGGGCGCTCATCCCTCCGAAGCGGTCGCGGCCATGATGGCGGGGGCCGACCACTTCCTCGAGTACGTGGGCGGCGAGGCCATCGAGCACGCCCTCGAGCTCGCGATCGATCGCCGCCGGCTCTCGCGCCTCATCGAGCGGAGCGAAGCCGACGTGGACGAGGCGCGTGAGCGGCTGGCCCGGCTCGGCGGCAGCCTCGCCCTGGGCCCCCCCGGTCTACGACCGCCGCTCAGCGCCGACACCGTCATCCCCTTCTACGAGGCCGCGCGCCGCTACCTCACGGCATGTGCCAGGCTCTTCGACGGCGATCCGAAGGGCCTGGCGCAGCGCCTCGGCGTCTCCTACTCCGCGCTCCGGCGGCTACTGAAGCGCTACGACGTGCCTTTCCCTGGCCGCTCGTGGAAGAGCGCGTCGGGTAAACGCCAGACTGGATCTCCCGCTCTCAGGGTGCTAGATACGCTGCTAGCGGAATCCGTCAAACTGTTTGGCGGAAACCGTCAAAATGGACCTGCCAGCAGCGCGATCCGTCGCCAGGAGCAAGACAACATGGCTGGACTTGCAGACAAATTTGCAGTAAATTTAAAAAGTGAACGCCTGCGAAAGAAGCTCTCGCAGGAAGCACTTGCAGCGAAGGCAGGTCTCTCCGTCTCCTACATCTCCATGCTCGAGCGCGGTCAGCGTACACCTCCGCTCGACACCCTGGAGTCGCTCGCCAAGGCGCTCAGCGTCTCGGCGACCTCTCTCCTCTCCTAGCTCATCTCTCGGGCATCTCGGCGGCGGCCTGCGGGGGCCGCGCCGGGGCCGCAACGACCTACGCATCGCGAGCGAGCACGGCGGGGCGCGGCCACGGGTGGCTAGTGCGTGCGCTCAGGACCGGATTCGCTTATCCTCCGCCCCTCTCGCGCGCGCGTGCGCGCCCACCGTATGGAGCGATCTTTCATGGCGCGGATGGTCATGTGCAAGAAGCTTGGCAAGGAGCTGCCGGGCCTCGCCTACAAGCCCTTCAACAACGACCTCGGGCAGCGCATCTACGACAGCATCTCCCAGGATGCCTGGAAGATGTGGCTCGAGCACTTCAAGATGGTCATGAACGAGTACCGGCTGTCGCCGGCGGATCCGCGCACCAACGAGATCCTCTTCCAGCAGGCGGAGCAGTTCTTCTTCAGCGCGGGCGCCCAGCTCCCACCCGATTTCCAGCCACCGCCCGCGAAGGGATAGCTGCCGGGCCAGCTCGGGCTCGACTTCTCGGACCTCGGACCTCGAGCTTCGGGAGGGTCTCGAGCAGCGTCGGGGTCAGCACATGCGTCGTCCAGGCGACATCCTGCTCGTCTCGACGTACGAGCTCGGGCACCAGCCTTCTGGCATCGCCTTTCCCAAGGCTTTCCTCGAGCGCGCCGGTTTCCATCCGGCGGCGCTCGATCTCTCCGTGGAAACGCTCGACGAGGAACGCATCCGCGCCGCGCGACTGGTCTTCTTCTCCGTGCCGATGCACACCGCGCTGCGGCTCGCGATCCGGGCCGCCGAGCGTGTGCGCTCGATCAACCCGACTGCCTGGATCGCCTTCCACGGGCTCTACGCTCTCCTCCAGGCGCCGCTCCTCCGTGCCGCGGGCGCGGCGGCGACCCTGGGCGGCGAGTGCGAGGAGGACCTCGTCGCGCTTGCGCAGGCCCTCGAGCGCGGAGAGGATCCGGCGCGCTTCCAGCGCGAGGGCGCTGCCGGAACCGCCCTGGCGCGGCTCGAGTTCCCCGTGCCAAGCCGGGAGGGATTGCCGCCGCCCGAGAGCTACGCGCACCTCGCCGACGTGGACGGCCGCGAGCGCCTCGCCGGCCACACCGAGTCGACGCGCGGGTGCAAGCACCTGTGCCGCCACTGCCCCATCCCCGCCCTCTACGGCGGCCGGTTCTTCGCCATCCCGGTGGAGGTGGTGGTTGACGACGTCTCGCGCCAGATCGCGACGGGGATCACGCACGTCACGTTCGGCGATCCCGACTTCCTGAACGGGCCGGGCCATGCCTTGCGCGTCGCTTCCGCGCTGCACGCCCGTTTTCCGGCGCTCACCTTCGACTTCACTGCAAAGATCGAGCACCTGGTGCGCCAGGCGCGACTCCTGCCCGAGCTGCGCAAGGCCGGCGCGCTCTTCGTCGTCTCGGCGGTGGAGTCGCTCTCCGAGCAGGTGCTGGCTCGACTCGACAAGGGACATGGGCGCGACGACGTCTACCGGGCATTCGCCGCCTGTCGCGACACCGGCCTGGCGCTGCGTCCGTCACTGGTGCCGTTCACGCCCTGGTCGACCCTGGACGAATATCTGGACCTGCTGGACGTCTTCGCCACCGAGGGCTGGTTCGAGTCCCTCGATCCCGTGCAGCTCTCGATACGGCTGCTCGTTCCACCGGGGTCATTGCTGCTCGCGGATCCGGAGTTCGCGACCTCGCGCTTCGACGAGACTGCCCTCACTTGGAGATGGCGCCATCCCGACCCCCGGATGGATCGGCTTCAAGAGAAGGTAGCGCGCGCAGTGGAAGACGCCGCCGTGCTCCATGACCCCGTCGCCGTCACCTTCGACCGGGTGCGTCAGCTGGCGCTCGCCGCCTCGGGGAGGCCGCACGAGCACCTGGTGATCGCCGCCGACACGGGAAAGCGCGCGCCGCGCCTCACCGAGAACTGGTTCTGCTGAGCTGAGCCTCAACCTGGAGTTTCCAGGTCCTGGATGACTGACCCCGAGTTCGAAGCCGCGTTCCGGGCGGGCCGTGGTTGAGGCTACAGAGGGTGGGCCGGCGCACGGTCGAACCGTAGCGTGGGCAGAGCTCTGCGCAGGCTCTGCACGTCCATCAGCCGGCGGGGCGGACGGCCTGCGCGAACACCTCGGCGGGGTGCGCGTTCAGGACCTCGCCCCGCCGGGCCCACCCGCGCCGCGCGGTGGCGACGGCAAAGCGAAGGTACCCGAGCGCACCGGTGGAGTGGGCGTCGACAGAGAGCACGAGGGGGACGCCGCGAGATCGGGCAGCGCGGATCCAGCGCGGTTCGAGGTCGAGCCGCTGCGGATCGCCGTTCACCTCTGCCGCGCCGCGCGAGGCCGCCAGCGCGTCGAGCACCTCCTCGACCCGGCAGGCGTACGGCTCGCGCTCGTTGAGGAGCCGGCCCAGGCCGTGCCCCCAGATCTTGAAGAAGGGGACCGACATCGCCCGGACGAGCCGTCGGGTCATCTGGTCTTCGTCCATCCTGAACCGGGAGTGCACACTGGCGACCACCACGTCGAGTCGCTCGATCACCTCGTCCGGCCAGTCGAGCGCGCCGTCCTCGAGGATGTCCGCCTCGGTGCCCTTGAGCAGCCTGATCTTCACCTTCTCCTGAACGCGGTCGATCTCCTCCCACTGGCGGCGGAGCCGGTCGAGATCGAGCCCGCCCGCATAACCGGCCGCGCGGGAGTGATCGGTGATGGTGACGAACTCGGCGCCGCGGGCCTCGGCCGCGCGGGCCATCTCCTCCACTGTGGCCCTGCCGTCGGACCAGACCGTGTGGCAGTGGACGAACCCGCGGATGTCCTCCGGCCGCACGAGGTCGCCGGGGAGGGAGCCGTCCCGGGCCGCCTCGATCTCTCCCTGGTCCTCGCGCAGCTCGGGGGGGACGAACCGGAGTCCGAGCGCCGCGTAGAGCGCCTCCTCGCTTTCGATGGGGACCTTGCGGGCGTGGTCGAGCGCCGGTTCGCCGCCGGTGAGCGGCACGTCGGGGGTCGCCTCCCGCGCCGGATCGAGCCGGTGGAGGCCCCATTCGCTGAGCGTATAGCCCAGCTCCCGCGCGATCCCGCGGAGCCGGACGTGGTGCGCCTTCGAGCCGGTGAGATGGTGGTGCAGGGTAGCGAAGTCCTCGGGTGGCACCATCCGGAGGTCCACCTGCAGCCCGGTCGCGAGCCGGAGGGTGGTCTTGGTAGGTCCCCTGGCGAGCACCTCGTCCGCGCTCGGATAGGCCGCGAAGTGGGCGGCGAGCGCGGCGGGGTCGCGGGAGGCGGCGACGAGGTCGAGGTCGTTCACCGTCTCTCGCCCACGTCGGGCCGAGCCCGCCAGCTCCACCCGCTCGGCCGCCGGGAACGGGCGCAGGTAGGCGAGGAGGTCGTCGGCGACGGCGAGGGCATCGGCGAGCAGCGTGCGACGATCGATCGCGCGGGACCGGAACCGGCGAATGCCCTCCAGGATCTTCTGCTCGGTCTTCCCGCCGAAGCCCTTCACCCCGCGCACCCGGCCGCCGAGACAGGCCGTCTCCAGATCCGCCACCGTTGCGATGCCGAGGGCGGCGTGCAGGGCGGCGATCTTCTTTGGCCCGAGCTCGGGTATCTGGAGCAGCTTCAGGATGCCGGGCGGGTGGCTCGCCCGGAGTCGCTCGAGGAGCGGGGTGCTCCCGGTCGCGTGGAGGTCCGCGATCTTTTTCGCGAGCGCTTCGCCGATCCCGTTGAGCTCGGTGAGCTTCCCGGCCGCGATGGTCGCGCCGAGGTCGTCGGCGAGCCCCTCCAGCGCCCGGGCGCCGTTCTCGTAGGCGCGGACCTTGAAAGGGTTCTCGCCCTCGACCTCGAGGAGCGCCCCGATTTCCCGCAGGGCTCGCGCCACGGTGAACTTATCGGGCATGGGTCGCTATATACCGTCCTGCCGCGGGTCAAGCGGCTACGCGAATCGCTCTCGGACCTGCCGTCCGCCAAGATCCGACCCACCGGCGCCCACGCCGAGGCCGTGTAGGCATCTCTCGTCACCGCATTCCGCGACGCGCGTGAGCCGGCGGCGATAGCGCGCTCACACCGTCGGAAGCGCGGGGTGGATGTCGATCTCCAGCGCCGCGTGGCCCTCGCGCAGCGCCGCCTCCACGTCCTCTGGGCGTTCGCCGCGCGCGAACGCGAAACCGAGGTACGCGTCGCCTTCCGGGAGCGGCAGCACTTCTCGCCCTTCCGGGATGGTGATGACGACGTCCTCGATCCCGGGCACATCCCTGGCGCGGGCAAGTCCCCCGACGTGCCGCAGGACACCCGCTTTCGGGATGGGGAGCATCATGACGCCGGCGGCGCGGCGCTCGCGCGCGAGATCCGGGAGGGGCAGGCCCATGGCGTGCGTGATCACGATCTCCTCCAGGGAGACCCCGGCCCCGAACCGCAGGGTGCGCGAGCACAGGCCGCCGATGCTGCGGGCCGCAACCTCGAGCACCACCGGTCCCGAGGGTGCGAGCCTCAGCTCGGCGTGGAGCGGTCCCTCGACGAGCCCGAGCGCCCGCGCCGCCGCGGCCACGACCCGCCCCACCTCACGCTGCACCGGGACCGGGTGCCGCGATGGCGTGATGTAGAGGGTCTCCTCGAAGAACGGTCCGTCGAGCGGATCGGGCTTGTCGAAGAGGGCGAGCACCTCCAGCTCTCCGCGGCGCAGGAGCCCCTCGAGCGCCACCTCGGCGCCCTGCACGAAGCCCTCGACGAGGATGGCCTGCGCGCCCTCCTCGTCCTTCGGCCGACGTTCCACGCGAGCATCCGCCAGGATCCTCTCGATGCGTCGCCAGGCGGCGACGAAGGACGCTGCGCCATCGGCGCGAATGACGCCGCGGCTCGCCGAGAGGACGAGGGGCTTGAGGACGCACGGGTATGGCACCTGCGCGGCCGCGCGCTCCGGACCGTCGGCCAGCGGGTGGAGCGAGA
>MEMX01000045.1:59249-65037 GCA_001768075.1 Anaeromyxobacter sp. RBG_16_69_14
GCCCGGCCGCGGCGAGGACCTCGCGCTGCGCATGCTTGTTCCCGGCGCGGCGTGTGGCCTCTGGCGGGTTATGGGCGAGCCCCAGGCGCGCCGCGGCGAGGGCGGCGATGACCGCCGTGCCCTCGTCGGTGGGGACGACGCCGCGAATGGGTTGCTCGACGGCGAGGGCGGCGACGCGCTCGGCCGCCTGGGCGGGCCGCCGGTAGTCGAGAGAGACCAACCCGACGCGCGGGCCGAAGGTCTCCTCGACCTTGTGGCACAGATCGCTGCCGACCAGGACGGGGACCCCGAGGCGCGCCGCCGCGGCGAGGAAGTCCTCGGTCCGGTAGCTGCGCGTCGGGACGAGGAGGAGGAGCGCCGGCGGATTCATGTACCGTCTCGTAGTGCGGGGTGTCGACCCGCGTCTTGGCAAGGGTTCCTCGAAGAATATAGCCCACCGCCCCGGCCGCGCGCCTGCTGCCATGCTCCGCACATCGCGTGAAGTACGGAAAGGTCGATCCCGGGCAGGACCTGGGCTAATACATTCCGAAGAGTTAGGCCTGTCGTGCCCGGGTCATGTAGAACCCAGCCTCGAAAGGCCCGCAGTTGCGCGCTTGGATGGCGCCCCGAGGTCATCCGCACCCAGTACCACATATGGGGTGGTTGCCCTCGCCTCCGGCCTCCTTTACCTTGCGCCCGCATGCTCGACATGGCCATTGAAGCCTGGGAATTCGATCCGTCGTGCGACCTCGGCGACGTGGTGAAGCTCGCCATGGAGCGTCTGGCACCACCCAGCTTCAGCGGGCAAGTCCTCTCCACCCGCGGCGACTCGCTGACGCTGCAGATCTTGGACGGCGAGCCCACGGGTGACCCTCGCTCCCTCTACTACGTCGGCGGGCACGGCGCGTTCCTGCTGGCACGGCGCGAGGAGTGGCCGCCGGTACCCGGGAGCGTGCGGAAGCGCACCCTGCTCACGCTGCTCGCGTTCCCGCAGCCTCGTACCGGCGCTTGCGATCCCGCGCTGCGCTGACCTGGCTCAGGGGCACGGGCCGGCCTGCTTCGCGCACAGCGAGGGGTCGGAAGGCTGGCTCTGACATCGCCCGGCGGCCTCTGCGCTCGAGCACACGTAGTGCACGTCCGCGACGCAGCAGCTGACCTGCTGGAAGGTGGCCGTGTCGTCGCTGCTGCCACAGCCCGCCAGCGCGCCCAGGGCGAGGGCCGCGCAGGCCAGGCGCCATGGCCCGAGAGACCGGGACGCCGCGTGAACGAGGCTGGAGCGAAAGAAGCTGCAATGAATGGAACTCGACATGCGGTGGACCACCTCTTGCGCCCCTGAGCGCCAGGGGCGACGGACGAAGGACCGCGGGTTCCGGGAACCACACGGACAGAAAGGGTCATTCTAGCCGTTTGCGTCGCGCTCGAGGCGAGAGAAGGCGGCGCCCGGAAGTCTGGATTGGTCGGAGCAGGGCTGGGGCGGGGCCTGCCCACCGCCGGCTCACGGCAGGACAGCCGCTGCGGGGAGAGCTCCCCTTCCCGCCTGTCAGCACGCTCATACGTAAAGTCCGACACCCAACCGGACACGCGACGGCGAAGTCGGAATCGGGGAGGCTCCGCCCGGATATCCCTTGCACCGGGTACGCCTCAAAGGTAGCCGGCCCCGCGGCGCGGTTGCAGGCGCCCGGGGGGTGGGCTCGAGGAGCCGGCTGCCACGCACGTATGCGCTTCCGTATCCCGCCGCCACCGCGCCTCCCGGCACCTGCCAACTACGCCCTGGCGGTGCTACTCCCTTTCGCTGCATTCGTCATCCAGCTCGCGCTGCGATCGTGGATGACTCCCATTCCGTTCGTCCCGTTCTTCCTGGTCGTCTCTCTCGTGTCGTCGCTCGGTGGATGGGGACCCGGCTTCATCTCCGTCGCGCTCTCCGCTGCCTGCGGCCATCATTTCCTCGCGGTGTACGCCGGCCAGGCCGCTCTTGCGCTCCCTGGCACCGCGGTGTTCCTCCCGGTCGCACTGACGATCGCGGCCCTGGGGGCCGTCGTTCGCTCGGGATTCCGTGAACGCGAGAGCGCTGCCATCGAGCTCGCGGAGGCCGTCAGGCTGAGGGACGAGTTCATCTCCACGGCTTCGCACGAGCTGAAGACGCCCTTGACGTCCCTGTCGCTCGTCGTCCAGCACCTGACACGCGCCGAACCCTACGACGTCGGCCCGGTCACCCTGCGGCGCCTGGGCTCGGTGCTGCGCCAGACCGACCGGCTGACGGCCCTGGTGGACAACCTGCTGGACGTGTCTCGCATCTCGTCGGGCCAGATGCATCTCGATCTGGAGGACCTCGATCTCCTCGAGGTGGTCCGGGAGGTCGCCGACCGCTTCCAGGGCGCGCTCGAACAGGCCGGAGCGAGACTGAGAGTCGATTCAAACGGTCCGGTCGTCGGCCGGTGGGATCGCCTCCGCCT
Organism: Anaeromyxobacter sp. RBG_16_69_14; assembly: GCA_001768075.1. Classification (GTDB taxonomy): domain Bacteria; phylum Myxococcota; class Myxococcia; order Myxococcales; family Anaeromyxobacteraceae; genus Anaeromyxobacter_A. The sequence goes on from MEMX01000045.1 coordinate 61,682, forward strand.
CGAGCAGATCCTGACGAACCTCCTCTCCAACGCTTTGAAGTACGGCGAAGGACGGCCCATCGTCGTCGCCGCACGCCGACGCGGCGGGACCGCGCTGCTCAGGGTCTCCGACAATGGGATGGGCATCGCGGCGGAGAATCACGTCCGCATCTTCGAGCGGTTCGAGCGAGGCGAGTACAGGAGCGCCCCGAGCGGTTTCGGCATCGGGCTCTGGATCGTTCGCGAGATCGTGACCATGCTCGGCGGCACGGTCAGCGTCGTGAGCGCTCCTCGAGAGGGGGCGACCTTCACGGTCGCCCTGCCTGTCTCGGGCCCTCCCGGCTCCGCGGTCCCGAGCTGACCAAGGCGCCGGGCAACGCCCTCTTCCTTCGGTTCACCGGCTGCCGCGCGTGACCATCAATTCGAGGTCCTCTTTCAGGCTCTGCAGATCCTCCTCGTGCTCCACCTCTTGCTGGAGGATCGTCAGGGCCAGGTTGTACGTCACCATGTCCTTGTCCTTCGTGACGTCCATGAGGTCCTTGTAGACGGAGATGGCGCACTGCTCTCCGGAGATGTTCTCGTCGAGGAGCACCGCGACGTAGGGATCGTCCGGCGCGTCGTACTTGCACGGGCTCAATACGAACCAGTCCTTGGGGTTCGTCACGGGAGTCCCACCCAGCTGGATGATCCGACCAGCCAACAGCGTGGCGTGGTTCTGCTCCTCGGTGGCGTGCAGGGTGAGCTCCGCGGCCACGGCGTCCTTCATCGGCCCCTTGATGAGCTTCGCGCCGAGCCAGTACTGATAGTACGCGAGCCACTCGCTGGCATAGGCTTTGTTGAGCCGCTCGAGCAGCTCTCCCACGTCCATCCCGATGATTTCGCGGCCCCGAGTCCCCATGATCCGCCTCCGTGTTGTGCGAGTGGAGGCATCTTCCGCGCGCGCCATGGGCAAGGCAACGACCCAGTTGGTCATTGCGATCGCAATTTGATTAGGATCAAATCAGCGTTCCGACGGTCCACGCCGCCCAGGGGTCAGGCTCAGCTGCTCGGCGATGAGCTCGGCCGTGTGACGCACTTCCATGGTCTCGCCGGTCCTGTCGAGACCTCCCCTGATCTGCATGACGCAGCCGGGACAGTCCATGGCCACCGTCCTCGCGCCGGTGCGGCGGATGTTTTCCAGCTTGCGCGCGAGGATGGGCTTGCTGATCTCGGGGAACTTGAGCGAGTAGCTGCCCCCCATCCCACAGCACATGTCGCTCTCGAACATCTCCTTCACCTCGTGCCCCGCGGCGCGCAGGAGCTGGCGGGGCACCTCGTGCGCCCGCAGCGTGCGCTTCAGGTGGCACGAGTCGTGGTAGGTGACGGGGGCGAGCCTGGCGCCGTCGCGGAGCGCGAGCCGCCCCTCGTCGAGGAGCTTCTTCACCAGCGACGAGAAATCGTGGACCTTCGCCGCGAGCGCTTCTGCCCGCTCAGCCCAGTCGGCATGCCCCTCCGAACGCAACGTCGCGGCGAACTCGTGCTTCAGCGCGACGGTGCAGGTCGGACACGCCGAGACGACGTAGCTCGCGTCCACTTCCTCGAGCGCGCGGATGTTGTCCATCGCGTTCCGGGCTGCCACGGCGAACGCGCCGCTGTATCGCGCCGGCGCGCCGCAACACGTCTGCCCCTCCGGGAAGACGACCTCGATCCCGGCCCTGTTGAGGACCCTCACCACCGCCTCGCCGGTACCCGGGTAGGCGAAGTCGATGAGGCACCCGGCGTAGAACGCAACCTTCTCCTTGGCCGCGGCGGGCTGCTCGATCTCGCGCACGCGATCGCGGAACGGCTCGTCGGCGATGGCCGGCAGCGATCGGAAGTCCGCCATCCCGGCGAGGAAGAACGGCAGGTGCCTGATCATCCCCTCGCGCGCGAAGGGCTTCTGCACCCTCGCCGCGGCGCGCAGCATGGCGTGGAAGACGCGCCGGTTGTTCACCACCTTGAAGATGCCCTTCTGCACGAGCGATTGGCCCTGGTCGCGCACCAGTCGGCCCCGCAGCTCGGTGACCATCTCCGGGATGTCGATGCGCGCCGGGCAGACCTGGGTGCAGGCCCCGCACTGGATGCACAGGCCCTGGATGTCCTCCGATGCCTTGAGCGCGTCGAACCACGCGGTGAGGATGGTCCCGATCCCGCCGGTGTAGACGCCACCGAACACGTGGCCGCCCACCAGGCGGTAGACCGGGCAGACGTTGAGACAGGCTGCGCAGCGGATGCAGCGCAGCGCCTGCGCGAAGCGCGGCTCCCTGGCCATCGCGCTGCGGCGGTTGTCCATCAGGATGACGTGCAGCTCCTTGGGAGCGCCGTCCGGACCGGGCGCCGGACCGGTCAGCATCGACAGGTAGCTGGTGAGGAGCTGGCCGGTAGCGCTGCGCGGGAGGGCGCGCACGATGGGCTCGACGTCGGCGAGCCGCGCCACCAACTTCTCCACCCCGACCACCGCCACGTGGACGCGCGGCAGCGACGTCACCAGCCTGGCGTTGCCCTCGTTGGTGAGGATCACCAGCGTGCCGGTCTCGGCCACCGCCACGTTGGCACCGCTGATGCCCATGTCGGCCTGCAGGAACTCGTCCCGCAGCTCGCGACGGGCCACCTCGACCAGCCGCGGGATGTCGGCCGCGAGGCGTTCCTCCACCTCCTTCGAGAAGATCTCCGCCACCTGCTCCTTGCTCAGGTGGATGGCGGGCATGACCATGTGCGATGGCCTCTGCCCCGCCAGCTGGACGATCCACTCGCCGAGGTCGGTCTCCTTGACGCGCAGACCCTGGCCCTGAAGGTAGGCGTTGAGGTGGATCTCCTCCGTCGCCATCGACTTCGACTTGACGATGCGGCCGACACCGCGCTCCCGGCACAGCCGCATGACGTACTTCTTGACCTCCTCCGGATCGGAGGTCCGGAAGACATGGGCACCCGCCCGCGTCGCCTGCTCCTCGAACTGGGCCGCCAGCTCTTCCAGGTGCGCCGCGCCGTAACCCTTCACGGCCGTCACGCGATCGCGGAGCGCCTCGAAGTCGATCCCCTCGTACGCCTTGGCGCGCGAGACGGCGTAGGCCTCGCCGAAGCGGCCGAGGGCACCCGCGAGCTGCGCGTTCTCGAGCGCCGCGGCCACTTGCTGCTTGAAAGGGGGGGCGGCCATCAGCGCACCTCCTCGGCCGCGTCCACAGCAGCATCGACCGCACCATCGACGACGACGACGACGAGCCGCCTCGGACCGTGGACACCGATGGTGAGCACCCGCTCGATGTCAGCGGTGCGGCTAGGGCCGGTGACGCACGCCACATAACGCATGCGCCCGGGATCGATCCTGGCCAGCAGCGCCGCCAGATCGGGGAGGATGGCGC
>MEMX01000045.1:65064-67326 GCA_001768075.1 Anaeromyxobacter sp. RBG_16_69_14
AGGAGGCGAGGCGGAGCCGCGGGTCGGTGGCATCCTGCGCGAGAGAGCCGGTGTCGGCGAGAGCCCAGTCGAACTCGGTCACCCCGACCCTGCTGTCCGCCGCTCGCACCTGGGTCACCTCGAAGGAGAGGCCAGGCACGCGCCTCGAGAGCGCGTCGCGATCGAGGTGGCCCAGGATCGGGCCCTCGCACCACACCGCGCGCGCCCCCGGCTCGTCGCGCACCTGCTCGCGCTCGAGCACGCCGAGCACGAGCTCGAGCGCCGCCGGAGCCGTGGATACCCTGTGCACCACTGCGCTCACCGCCTCGGCCTTCGACCTGAACAGCTCGAACATGGTCCACCCGGGTGCCGGCCCATTGGCCACAGGGCCGGCAAGTGTGACACCGCGCAGGGTTTGTCGCGCGGGCGGTGCTGCGCGGGGGCAGCACGTGCGGCGTCTAGTGCGGAATCATCCAGCTCAGCCAGTAAGCCTGGGCAAGGACGAGCACGCCCACCAGCGCCGCCAGCACGAGAGAGTGCCAGAAGACATAACGCAGGATCTGGCCCTCTTGGCCCTGCTGCCCGGTCGCGACGCCGGCCACCACGATGCTCTGCGCGTCGATCATCTTGCCCATGACACCACCCGAGCTGTTCGACGCGGCGGCCAGGATGGGCGACATGCCGATCTGCTGCGCCGAGACGACCTGGAGGCCGCCGAAGAGCACGTTGGAAGACGTGTCGGAGCCGGTGAGGGCGACGCCCAGCCACCCCAGCATCGGGGAGAAGAACGGAAAGAGGGCGCCGGTCGACGCGAACGCGAGGCCCATGGTCGCGTCGGAGCCCGAGTAACGGGTGGTGAAGCCGAGCGCCAGCATGGCTGCGATGGTGAGCAGCGAGAAGCGAACGCGCTTCAGGGTGGCGAGGTAGGTGCGCACGAGCTGCAGCGGATTGAGCTTGAGCAGCAGGCCCGCCACGATGCCGGTGAGCAAGAGGCTGGTGCCGGTCGCCTGGAGGAGGTTGATGCTGTAGGCGGCCGCCTCCTTGACCGGCTTCGTCACCACCGGCGGCGCGCGCATCACCAGATTGTGCAGGCCAGGCCAGTCGAAGCTCGCCTTGAAGGCGAAGCGGTCCTTCCACACCTCGCCCAGCCAGGCCTTCACGGGCGGATAACCCCACAGGAAGACGAACACCGACAGGACGAGCCACGGCATCCATGCCAGCCACGCCTGGCCGACCGTCGGCTTCGAGGTAGCGGCGGCAGCTCCGACCGATCGCCCCCCGTGCACCAGCCCCGCGGCAGCATCGGCCTCGCGCTCGTCGGGGAAGCGCCACAACGTCCTGGGCTGCCAGAAGCGCAGCAGGAGATAGGTCGCGCCGATGGAGACGAGGGCGGCACCGATGTCGACCAGCGTCGGGCCGAAGTGGTTGGAGATGTAGTACTGGGGGATGGCGAAGCTCAAGCCGGCGACGAGGCAGGCGGGCCAGACCTCCTTCATCCCCTTGTAGCCAGCCATCGCCCACACCAGCCAGAACGGCACGATGACGGAGAAGAACGGAAGCTGGCGCCCGACCATGGCAGAGAGCAGGTTCACGTCGAGTCCGGTTACCTTGGCCAGCGTGATGATGGGCGTGCCGAGCGCGCCGTACGCCACGGGGGCGGTGTTGCCGATGAGTGCCAGGCCCGCCGCCGCGAGCGGCTTGAACCCGAGCCCGATGAGCATGGCGGCCGAGATGGCCACCGGCGTGCCGAAGCCCGCCGCGCCCTCGATGAAGGCGCCGAAGCTGAACCCGATGAGGAGGACCTGGATGCGCCGGTCGGCCGCGAGCCCCGCGATGGTCTGCTTCACCACCTCGAACTTCCCGGTCTTCACGGTGATGTCGTAGACGAAGATCGCGTTGAGGATGATCCAGCCGATGGGCAACAGCCCGAAACAAGCGCCGTAGAGCGCGGTCGACCCGGCCATCCCGGCGGGCATCCCGTACACGCCCACCGCGATGGCGAGCGCGATGGCGAGGCCCAAGAGCGCGGCCCAGTGCGCCTTCACGTGGAAGAATGCCAGGGCACCGAGCAGCACCACCACCGGGAGAGCGGCCACCAGCGCGGAGAGGTACAGATTGCCCAGCGGCAGGTACACCTGCGTCCAAGTCATCGCGTTTCCTCTCAGCCTGAGCTGCGTGACGATGGTCCGTCGCGCCACCGTGCGCGACCTGCCCGGCTCATGCCGGGTTCGCTTCAGGAAAGGGCCAGGAGACACCGGAAGTCCCCGGCCCGGGAGTGGCGTC
>MEMX01000045.1:67512-76848 GCA_001768075.1 Anaeromyxobacter sp. RBG_16_69_14
TCCACCGCGTTGGCGTTGAGCAGGTACTGCTTGTGGCAGCGCATCAAGCCAGCGCGCACCTCGAGGACGTGTAGCGTGAGGTCGGTCGAATACTCCCCGTGTGCGCACACCACGTACACACCCGACAGCGTGGACTTGACCAGCTCGATCTCGGAGACCGCCACCAGCTTGATGGTGCGCGGCCCCAGGCACGGCACCCGGGTGATCGGCGCGTTCGCGTGGGGGGCTCGGGACGCGACCGGCACCTGGCGCCGGAGCCTCTCGATGGTGCGGGCGAGCCGCTCGGGTGACACGGGCTTGAGCAGGTAGTCGAGGGCCTCCTCGTCGAACGCGCGCAGCGCGAACTGGTCGTGCGCGGTGACGAAGACCACCTCCGGCATGCTCTCGTCGTCGATCATGCCCAGGAGCTCGATGCCGCTCACCACCGGCATCTGCACGTCGAGGAACATTACCTGGGGCCGATCGCGGCGGATGCACGCCAGCGCCTCGATGGCGTTGGCGGCCTTCCCGATGATCTCGACCTCACCCGTCTGCTCGAGGAGCAGCGAGAGCTCCTCGCGCGCGGGAAGCTCGTCGTCCACCACCAGCGCCCGGATCACGCCGTCACCTTCTGGCCGGGCACCTTTACCGTCACGCGCGTGAGCTGGTTCGGCACGCACGCGATGGTGATGCCATAGGCGTCGCCCATCAAATCCTTGATGCGGCGATCGACGATCTTCATCCCGAGCCCTCCGCCACCGGAGGGCTCGGACCACGTGCCGGCGTCGTCTTCGATGTCGATCACGGCCAGCCCGTCCCGGCGATAGGCGTGGATACGAGCGGTTCCCTTCTCCAGCCTGGCGGAGAGGCCGTGCTTGATGGCGTTCTCGATCAAGGGTTGCAGGGTGAAGGTGGGCAGCTCGAGAGAGAGCAGCGTGGGATCGACGACGGTCTCGACCACGAGCCGGTCGGCGAAGCGCGCCTTCTCGATCTCGAGATACGAGCTCACGTGCTCGAGCTCCTCCTGCAGGGTGGACAGGTCGCGGTTCCGCTTCAGGTTCTTGCGAAAGAAGTGAGACAGGTGAACGAGCAGGTCGCGGGCGCGGGCCGGATCCGTGCGCGTGATGGCGATGATGGTGTTGAGCGCGTTGAAGAGGAAGTGTGGGTTCACCTGCGCCTGTAACAGCTTGAGCTCCGACGTGACGAGCAGGTTCTTCTGCTCCTGGTAGCGCGCCTCCAAGAGCTGGCTGGAGAGGAGCGCGCCGATGCCCCTGCCGAGCGACTTGTTCATGTTCAGGAACCGGTGCGCGCGAGGCTCGAAGAGCTGCACCGTGCCGAGCACGGCGCCGTCCAGCTGGAGCGGGACGATCAGCACCGAGTTGAGCGGACAGGTGTTCGACACCCTGCAGTTGTAGGTCTGGTCGATCCCGTCCGCGAAGACGACCGCGTTGCCCGAGATCGACTGGCGCGTGAAGGGCGAGGCGATGGGGGTACCGGGCAGGTGGTGGTCCTCGCCCATCCCCACGAAACCGAGGACACGCTCGGTGTCGGTGACGCCGACCGCGCCCACTCCGGTCTCCTCCTTGACGATGGCCGCGATCTCCGCGGCGACCTCCGGCCCGAACCCGCGCGCCATGAGACCGAGCGCGCGCTCCGCGACCTTGAGGGCGCGCGCGGACGAGGCGGCCGCGACCTGGTCCTGCTCGCGCTGGCGCTCGAGCAGCACGGTCATGAAGAGCATGGCGCCCACCGGGTTCAGCAGGATCATCGGCGGTCCGATGAACTTCACGACCTCCACCGCCTGCGGGTATGGCCGCACCACGAGCAGCACCACGCCCATGTGGACGATCTCGCCGACGAAGGTGGTGGCGAAGGCGACCCAGCGCGCGACGAGGCGCTCGGGATTGCGGTTCAGCGCCAGGTGGACGAACCCGGCCATAACCCCTTCGAGCGTCGTCGCGATGGCACCCGCAAGCGCCGCATTGCCGCCCATGCTGATGCGGTGGATCCCCGCCGTCACCCCCACCATGAGCCCCAGGACAGGGCCGCCGAGCAAGCCCGCCAGCGTGGATCCGACCGCGCGGGCGTTGACGATCGCCTCTCCCCCGACCACGGGGATGCCCAGGAAGTTGCCGAGGATCCCGATGAGGCTGAAGACGAGGTAAAGGCGCACCTTGCCCCGTGGCCGAGGCCAGTCCGCCTTGAGCGGCCTGAAGGCAGGGGAGCGGCAATACAGGTAGAAGACGACCAGGAAGACCGACAGCACCTGGACGAACGAGAACAGCAGCCGCATGTGTCGGATCCCACGAAGTGAGCGAGGTCTCCGAGCTTACCGCCTCCGCGTGCGTGCCGCGAGCGCGGCGCGGGTCAAGAGGTTGGTTTGTGAGCAAGCCCATCCTCGCGGCGGGGCACGCCGTGATCGCCTGTGGAGAGACGACGCGGTCGGGCCGCTCGATGAAGCAGGAACCCTCCGTGTCGGAGGCGGCGTGAGCCGCTTCCTGGCCGGAATCTCCGGCCTTCAGGCCGGAGAGGATGTCAACCGTGCAGCATGCCCGTCGTCGTCGCGCGTCGCCGCGACCGGCGCCTCGTCGACGAGGACGGTCGAGGGCGCGAGCGCCCACGCCACCGCGAGCCCGCGCCCGGCGAGCCGCAGCGCCTCTCCCGCGACGAGGACGTGATCCTCGAGATCGCCCTCCCGGGTGACGAGCAAGCACCCGCTCGCCACGCGCACCACGACCCCGCCCCGCCGCTGCGGCAGACGCAGCGTCTCGTCCCGCGCGAGCTCGCGCGCCCCGCCCATCGCCCTCGCCTGCCGAGCCTCGAACCCGAATGCGCCCATGGTACAACTCCTTTTCGCGCCGGTGCGGGCCGGTCGCCCGCTTCGCGTGGGGCGGGGCTTGTCCCCCGCCGAACCCGGCGCGTCGCTCCGTACCGGCCACCTATGAGTAACCTTTCGCGGCCGAGCACGACTGCACGAAGGCGCACGATGAACGTGCGCGAATGCACGGTCAGGAATAGATGGGAGCATGCTCGCCTGGGACGACCTCCGCGTGTTCCTGGCCGTCCACCGCGCGCGCAGCCACGCCGCCGCCGGCCGCGCGTTGCATGTCGCGCCGACCACGGTCGGCCGGCGGCTCGCCGCGCTGGAAGCGGCCGTGGGAGCGCGCCTCTTCACGCGCGGCCCGGAGGGCTTCCTGACGACCGAGGCGTCGCGCGCGCTCCTCGCCCGCGCCGAGCGGATGGAGGCGGAGGTGCTCGAGGCCGAGCGCGAGCTGGCGGGCGCCGATGCGCGCCCGACCGGCACCGTGCTCATCACCACCGGCGACGGGTTCGCCACGTACATCCTCGCGCCCGCGCTGCCCGCCTTCCTCGCCGCGCATCCGGGCCTCTCGGTGGAGGTGCGCGCCGAGGGGCGCGCGCTCGACATCAGCCGCGGCGAGGCCGACGTGGCGCTCCGGCTCTTCCGCCCGCGCGAGCGGTCGCTGGTGGCGCGGCGACTCGGCGTCGAGCGGTACGGGCTGTTCGCGGCGCCAGCTTACCTGGCCCGGCGCGGGACGCCCCGCGTCGCGCGCGACCTCGCTGGCCACGACCTCGTCCTCTACGACCGCGAGCTCGATCGGCTGCGCACGCAGATCTGGTTCAGGCAGGCGGCCGCGGGCGCCCGCATCGCCGTCCGGGCCAACACGACCACGCTCCTGCAGGCCGCCTGCGCGGCAGGAGCGGGCATCGCGTCGCTGACCGCGAGCTACGTCCGCGGCGACCCCAGGTACGTGCGGGTGCTCCCGCGCCTGGAGCCTCCGCCGAACGACCTGTGGGCGGTGACGCACCCCGACCTGCGCTCGACCGCGCGGGTGGCGGCGATCCTGCGCTTCCTCGAGCAGCTCGTGCGCGAGGTCGAGGGGGCGGGGTGAGCGCGCCCCTTTGTTCACGGACAGTACGCGCGCAGGAACGTCCGCAGCGCGCCCGCGATCGCGGTCCGCACCTCCTCGTCCGAGACCTCCTTCGCGACCCCGAGCTCGACCCTGTGAAAGGTGCTGCCCTTGCAGAGCTCCACGAACTGCTCTGCCGCGAGCATGGGGGCGTCGACCCGCAGCTTGCCCTGGTCGCTCCATACCTTGAAGGACGCGCCGAGGGTCTCGTCCAGGTGGCGCGTGTACATCTCGTAGAGGCGCTGCCCGATCTCGGGAAACCGCGGGGCCTCGGCCACGATGACGCGGTGGAGCGCCATCACCGTCGACGAGATGCTGAACCGCAGGATCTTCTCGCCGATGACGTGGAGGTCCCGCTCGAGATCTCCCGAACGCGCCTCGAGCAGGGCGTCCACCTCGCCACGCATGGCGCCCGACTCCTCCTCGAGGCACGCGACGAAGAGCGCCGCCTTGTCGAGGAAATGGTTGTAGAGCGTCGCCTTGGAGACGCCAGCCCGCCCCGCGATGAGGGCGACGCTCGCGCGCTCGTAACCGAGCTCGACGAACACCTGCCGGGCGCCCACCAGGATCTGGCGGCGCTTCGCCGGCGACAGCTCCACTGATGATTTTCCGCGGGTTTCTGCCACTTTCAGGACTCGCCTTTCACCATTCTTTGTGCTCGCGGGACGCTTCAGCCCCCCACCACCGGCAACCCGCTCCAGGCATCCTACGCCATCGCCCTACTAAACTGAACCGTTCGGTACCCGTTGACTTGAGACTGCCCTTTCCTGTACATACTGAACCGTTCAGTTCATAGAACCCATACGGGGCGCATCATGACCTTCGCTCATCCTCGATCCCCTGCCCTCCTCGCCACGGTCGCCTTCTCCGTCCTCGCCTGCCGGGGCAGCGCCAAGGAGCCGCCGATCGCACCGCTGCCGGCGGCGGTGCGCGTCGACGCCGCCCCCGCCGAGGAGCGGCCGATGCCGCGATCGCTACCGCTCACCGGATCGCTCGTCTCGAACCGGCAAGCGGACGTGGCCGCCAACGCTTCCGGCCGGGTGACCCGCACCTTCGTGGAACGAGGCGCGATGGTGCGCGCCGGCGACCCGCTCGTGCAGCTCGACGTCCGCTCGGCCGTCATCGGCGAGGAGGAGGCGCTCGGGAACCTCGAGACCGCCCAGGCCCAGCGCGAGCTCGCCCAGGCCCAGTGCGTCCGCTACCAGGCCCTCTTCGAGACGGGGTCCATCAGCCGCGAGCAGTGGGACCGCTTCGAGAGCCAGTGCCGCACCTCGGCCGCCTCCGCGCGCGTGGCCAGCGCTCGCGCCGACCTGGCCAGGAAGGCCCTCGCCGACGCGACCGTGCGCGCCCCCTTCGGCGGCATGGTCGGCGAGAGGTTCGTGAACGTCGGCGAGTACGTCCAGCCGAGCAGCCGGGTGGCGTCGCTCGTCGAGCTCGCGCCGCTGCGCCTCCAGCTCACGGTCCCGGAGGTCGAGGCGGGCCGGATCGCGCCGCAGCAGGCGGTCACCTTCGAGGTGCAAGCATTCCCTGGCGAATCCTTCCGCGCCACGGTCGCCTACGTGGGCCCCGCGCTGCGGGTCGCCACGCGCGACCTGGTGGCCGAGGCGGTCGTCCCGAACGCGGATCGCCGGCTGCGGCCCGGAATGTTCGCGACCGCGCACCTGGAGCTCCCGAGCGAGCCCGCCGTCGCGGTACCGCGCTCCGCGCTCCGCAGCGACGGCACCGCCGCGCGCCTGTTCACGGTGCTCGACGGGCGCATCGAGGAGCGGATCGTGCAGACCGGGTCCGAGCGCGACGGCTACGTGGCCGTGCTCGACGGCCTCCGTGCCGGCGAGCGCGTGGTCACCCGGCTCACCGATCAGATCCGCGACGGCGTCCCCGTCCAGTGAGGATCGACCGCCCCGATCCCCGGGGCGCGGACGGCGCGGATTCCATGGCGCTGGTCAGTTGATCCGATGCCGTGGTCGATTCGGTGAATGCGGCTCTCAGCCCAGACGCGCGCCTGCGCTGGAGGAGAAAGACATGCAGTGGCTCGCCAACATCTCCGTTCGCCGCGCGGTCTTCGCGTCGGTGCTCATGCTCAGCATCGTCGTCGTCGGGCTCGCGGGATACCGCACCCTGGGCGTCGACGCCTTCCCCAAGATCGACTTCCCGGTGGTGACGGTCGTCACGCGGCTCGACGGCGCCGCGCCGGAGGAGATCGAGACGCAGGTCACCGACAAGATCGAGGCGGCGGTCAACACCATCGCCGGCATCGACGAGCTGCGCTCGATCTCGAGCGAGGGCGTGAGCCAGGTCTTCATCACCTTCCAGCTCGAGAAGAACATCGACGTGGCTGCGCAGGACGTGCGCGACCACGTCTCGACCGCGCTCCCCGGCCTTCCCCAGGACATCGAGCAGCCGGTGGTCCAGAAGCTCGACCCGGACGCCTCGCCGATCCTCTACGTCTCGGTCGGCGGACCGCAGCCCATCCGGGAGCTGACGGAGGTGGCGGACAAGCAGATCCGCCGCGCCATCGAGAACATCCCCGGCGTCGGGCAGGTGAGCATCGTCGGCGGACGCAAGCGCCAGCTCAACGTCTGGCTCGACACCGACGCGCTGCGCGGCCACAGCCTCACCGCCTCCGACGTGCAACGCGCCATCGCGAGCCAGAACCTAGCCGCCCCGGGCGGCTCGGTGGAGACCGGGCCACGCAACCTCACGCTGCGGGTGAAGGGGCGGATCGAGACCCCGGTCGAGCTGGGCCGGGTCGTGGTGCGTCAGTCCGGCGACCACCCGATCCGCGTCCAGGACGTGGCGCGGGTCGAGGATGGCATCGAGCACGAGGACACCGCGGCCTCGACGCAGGACCAGCCGACCCTCGTCCTCTCGATCCGCAAGCAGAGTGGCGAAAACACGGTGGCCGTGGTGAAGGCCATCCGCGAGCGGCTGTCGCAGGTGGAGCGCGCGCTCCCGGCAGGCTACCGGCTGAACGTGGTCCGCGACAGCTCGCAGACCATCCAGACCCAGGTCGCCGCCGTGGAGGAGCACCTCGTCCTCGGGGCACTCTTCGCCGCCCTGGTGGTGCTCCTCTTCCTCGGGAACGTACGCTCCACCGTCATCGCCGCCCTCGCCATCCCGATCTCGATCATCGGGACCTTCGCGCTCATGGCGTACAAGGGGTTCACGCTCAACATCATCACGCTCCTGGCGCTCGCGCTGGCCGTCGGCATCGTCATCGACGACGCCATCGTCGTGCTCGAGAACATCTTCAGATTCGTGCACGAGAAGAAGATGAAGCCCTTCCCGGCGGCCATCCACGCCACGAAGGACATCGGGCTGGCGGTGCTCGCGACCACGCTCTCGCTCCTCGCGGTCTTCCTGCCGATCGCATTCATGAGCGGCATCGTGGGCCGGTTCATGAACAGCTTCGGCCTCACGATGGCGTTCGCCATCGGCGTGTCCCTCCTCGTCTCCTTCACCTTGACGCCCATGCTGGCGGCCCGCTGGCTCGACCCGCCCGAAAAGGACAAGGCGCCGAGCGTCCTCGAGCGCCTCGTCGACCGGATCTACCAGCCGGTGGAGCGCACCTACATGGCGATGCTCCGCTGGTCGATGGGCCACCGCTGGGCCATCGTCCTCGGCTGCGTCGCGGCCCTCGGCTCGTGCGGACCGCTCTTCAAGGCCGTGCCGAAGGGGTTCGTCCCCGAGAACGACGAGGCCAACTTCGAGATCAACGTCCGCACGCCCGAGGGCACGAGCCTCCCGTCCACCCTCATCGTCGCGGACCGGATCGCACGCGAGACCCGGCGCATCCCGGGCGTGGCCTACACCCTCACCACCATCGGCGACAACCAGCAGCGCACGCCCAACCTGGCCCGCATCTACGTGAAGCTCGTGGACCCCGAGGATCGGGCCGCCTCGCAGCAGGAGCTGCAGGCGCGCACGCGCCGCGAGGTGCTGAGCCGATTCCCGAAGGAGCTGCGCATCGACGTCTCCGACGTCGCCGCGTTCAACAGCGGCAACTCGTCCAAGTTGGTGCAGTACGTCATCAGCGGCCCCGACGTCGGCGAGCTCGGGGGTATCGCCGACCGCGTCATGACGAAGCTGCGAGCGGTCCCGGGCGCGGCCGACGTCGACTCCAGCCTGGTGCTCGGCAAGCCCGAGGTGCAGCTCGACGTCCTGCGCGACAAGGCCGCCGATCTCGGGGTGCAGGTGGCGGACATCTCGAACGCCGCCCGGCTGATGGTGGGCGGCCTCAAGGTCTCGATGTACGAGGAGAACGGCGAGGACTACGACATCCGGCTGCGCGCCGGAGCGGCCGACCGCTCCCGGATCGACCGCCTCGGAACCATGACCGTCCCATCGACCAAGGCGGGGAGCGTCGCGCTCCGCGACGTGGTCCGCTTCCGGGACGCGACGGGGCCGTCGGAGATCAACCGCTTGAACCGCCGGCGGCAGGTGACGATCAGCGCCAACGTCCTGCCCGGCCACGGCGAGAGCGACGTCCTGTCGGCGCTCGAGACGATCATCAGGGACGAGAAGCTGCCAGCCGGCTACACCGGCCAGCCGTCGGGCCGCTCCAAGGAGACAGGGAAGGCGGCCACCGGCTTTGCCATCGCGTTCGGCCTCTCCTTCGTCTTCATGTACCTCGTGCTGGCGGCGCAGTTCGAGTCGTGGATCCACCCGCTCACGATATTGATCTCGCTCCCGCTCACGGTCCCGTTCGCCCTGCTCTCGCTCCTGCTGTTCCACCAGTCCCTCACCATCATGTCGGGGCTCGGGCTCCTCGTGCTGTTCGGCATCGTGAAGAAGAACTCCATCCTGCAGGTGGACCACACGAACAACCTTCGCGCCGCGGGGATGGCGCGCGACGAGGCCATCCTCGTCGCGAACCGCGATCGACTCCGCCCCATCCTCATGACCACCATCGCCTTCGTCGCCGGCATGCTCCCGCTCATCACCTCGCGCGGGATCGGCGCCGGGTTCAACCGCTCCACGGCAGGGATCGTCGTCGGAGGGCAGAGCTTCTCGCTCCTGCTCACGCTGCTCGCGACCCCCGTCGTCTACTCCCTCCTGGACGATCTCGGCGCCTGGCTGCGGCGCAGGTTTGGATCGGGCCAGGGCCTCGACCGCGGGCGCGACGAGCTCGAGACACCGGTGGAGGCGGCGAACAGACCGGCGCTGCACGCGGTCGGCGAGCGGTGAGGTGGAGGTCCCCCTTCCCACCGCCCCGAGCGGCTTTCCTCGCCACCTCTGGCCCCCCCTTCCCCGTAGGGCGGGGGCTCGCCCCCCCCTCTCGCCGCTACGCGACCTCCAGGCGTGATCACACCTACTTGCCCAGCCCGCGAAACACGTCGCCGAGGCCGCGCCGCCCCGCCCGCCTGGCGCGCTCCTCCGCGCCCTGCTTGAGCTCCTGCGCCTTCCCTCTGGCCGCGCCGCTGACGAG
>MEMX01000045.1:76861-85184 GCA_001768075.1 Anaeromyxobacter sp. RBG_16_69_14
TGCTCCGCGTTCACGTTCACGGACGGTTGCGAGAGTGTCCCGCCCAGGGCGAGCGGGACGTCCAGGCTCGCTGGGATGGCCTTCCCCGCGCCGCCCGCCACGCGCTGGAGCGCCTCCCTGGAGAGCGCTGTCGTGCCCTGGAGGGCGAGCTCCCCGCCCAGGCCGATCTTGCCTCCCAGGTTGGTCGTCCCGAAGGGCGCCGCGAACGAGAGCGGCTTCGCGAGCGACATCGCGCCGTCCTTGACCGTGAACTGTGCGGCGAGGTCGCGGAGCTCGGTCTTCCCCGTGGCGCCGCCCACCTGGCTCGCCACCGCGCCCTTCCCCGCCGCTCGCAACCCCCGGGACACCGCGCCCAGCACCTTGCCACCCAGATCGGTGGTGGTGAGCGCGCCTTCCTTCACCGAGAGGGCGCCCTGGCCGGTGAGCGCCTTCTTGAGGCTCGCCCAGTCCACGCCCGCGCCGTCGAGATCGAGCGCGCCCGTCGCCTTTCCCACCACCGGCGCCGATCCGGAGAGCGCGGTGAGCGCCTGGCCGAGATCGACGCCGTCCAGCTTCGCCTTGAGATTCCAGGTGGGGAGCGCCGGAGCGAGGTCGACCCGCGTCCCCGCCGCGTCGACGCGCCCGCCGAAGAAGCCGGCGTGAGCCTCCGGCAGCACGAAGACACCGTGATCGAGCGCCGCTCGCGCCTTGAAGTCGTCCGCCACGAAGGCGCCCTTCACGACCTTCTCGATGTCGAGCGTACCTCGCACGTCGAGCGCCTCGACGGCGCGCCGCTGCGCGGCGGTGAGCGCGACGGGTTTCTGCTCCTTCTCCTTGGCCTCTTCCGGCAAGAGGCCCATCACCTGGCCCAGGTCGAGGAGCGGTCCCGCGATGGCGAAGCGCACCGGGGTCGGTGCCGCCTTCCGTCCCGCCGCGGAGCGGGACGAGGGAGGTACCTCGATGGCGGCGTTCCCGGCCAGATCCATGCCGGGGCCCTTCAGCGTGAGCTTCTCGATCGCCACGCGCACCGCACCGCTGGCAGGATCCGCGACGGCGTGGATATCGAAGCCGCCCCGCGCTGGCTCGCCGCGGAGGCGAACCTGAGAGAGCCTCCCATTTCCGTCCACCCGGTACTTGCCTGCCTCGGTGCCCAGCTTGGCGCTCGCGTCCACGCGGCCGCCGCTCATGACGCCGGTGAGCTTCGCCGGCAGAAACGCCCGCACCCGCGCCAGCTCGAGCCCCGTGAGCACGAGCGTGCCGGAGAGCTTCGGGTAGAGGCCAGGCCCGAGCGTCGCCAGGCTCTCCGGGAGCTGCGAGGCGCGGATCTCCGCCTGGAAGTTCTTCTGCTCGCCCGCCAGCGCGGCCGAGAGCTCCGCGCTGAGCGGCTCGCCCACCCCGACGTGATCCGCCGCGAGATCGATCCGCGACACCGCCACCGCCGCCTCGCCGCTGCGTCGTCGGTCCACGAGCTTCACGGACCCATCCTGGATGGCCGCGTGGTTCACCACCACCTTCGATCTCGGCACGCCTTCGTCGCCGGATGGACTGGTGCCGTCCTGGGGGGAACTCGCCCTGGGCTCCGCCTGTACGCCCTTCCCGAGCCCCTGGTAGTTCCACGTGCCGTCCTCGTCGCGCACGAGGTTCAGGACCGGCCTCACCAGCTGAATACCGTCCACCCGCACGTCCTTGCCGAGCGACCGAACGAGCGGCCAGAGCTCGAGCGCCACGTCCAGAGACCCGACCTCGACGAGCGGCGGCTCCCCCGGACGCCCGGCCACGGAAGCCCGTGTGAGCGACACCCTCGGCCGTGGAAACAGCCGCACCTTCGCGTCCTGTACGATGACCTCTCGCCCGAGCGCGGCCGACGCGCGCGGCACCACCAGATCTTTCACCCGCTGCGAAACCGGGCCCGTCTGCACGAGCAGCACCAGCACGACGAGCAGCACCACGAGCGCGCCCGCCACGCCCACGATCACCCGGAGAAGCCTCGTCCCGATCCTCGCTCGCGCCATACCCGTGTCCCCTTGGGCATCGCCATCCCGCACGTGAAAGGTCGGGGCTCCGGCGCAGTCGGGCAAGGGCGGCAAGCGCCCGCCAGGAAGGCGACATGGACGTGGAAAGTGCGAGACGGCTCCGTCCAGCACGCTACCTGGCGTCGAACGCGGGCCGATCGCCCTCTTCCTGTCGGCCTGGAGGCGCCCGCCCGGCCTGCGGAGGAGGCACTGTCCTGGCGTCGTCGGCGTCACCGACGATGGCAGCGAGCTCGCGGAGGGTGAGGTTCTGCGGAGACGTTCGTCTCTGCTCATCGGCGGAGCAGAGCACCTGCTGCAACTTCGGCCCGACCTGTCGCTCGAGGTCGGCCCGAATCTGGTCCGCCTGCCCCTCCAGCCGAACCGCATCCTGGAGATCGCCGAGGCGGATCGCGTCGAGGTCGCGCGCTGGGACGTAGCCGGCCTCCGGACCGCCGGACGTCCTCGCCAGCAGTCCGGCGCGCACCAGCGCTCCGAGGACCTCCTCGACCGTGACCGAAGGCATCCTGATCAGCTCGGCGAGCGCCGCATCGCCGCGGAGCGGGCGGCCGGAGAGGAAATCGCGCGCGATGTGCGCGGCCGCGACCACGGCGAGCGTCTCCTTCAGCGCCTGGTCCACCCGCCGCGCGTGGAAGCGCTGCCGCACCGCCTTTTCGCTCTGGTGGCTGGCGGCGACCTGTGCCCCGACGAGGACGATGAGCCATGAGACGTAGGTCCAGACGAGGAATATCGGGACCGCGCTCATCACCGAGTAGAGCGCGTTGTAGCTCGACCCCCCCATCTGGAATTGCACGTAGAGCACCAGTGCTCCGTGCCACAGGAGCGCTCCCACCGCCGCGCCCAGCACCGCCGACGTGGGCCGGACGTGCACGTTGGGAAGGATCCCGTAGATGGCGAGCAGGGCGACCCCGACAGCCACCAGCGAGGTGAGGCGGAGCAGGAAGTCGATCACCTGGCCGAGCGCCAGCGTGTGTCGCAAGAAGAGGACGGCTTCCGAGGTCTGGGCGGCGGTCAGGAGCGTCGTCGCCACCAGGATGAGCAGGGGCGTGGTCACGAGCAGCGTGACGTAGTCGGTGAGCTGGCGCACGAACGACCGCGTCGTCCTCGCTCCCCAGACCTCGTTCAGGGTCTGCTCCACGCTCGAGAGCAGGCTCACGCTCGTATAGACGAGGATCAGCAGGCCAACCGCGCCCAGCCTCGACACGTCGGTGCGATCGACGAACTGCAGGATCTTCTCGATCGCGCCGAGCAGGGCCGGGTTCCCGCCGAAGGTCTCCTGGAGGTACGGGCGCACCCTCCCGTCGATGAAGCTCGCGTAGGCGCCGAAGCCCTTGAGCACCGCGAAGGCAAAGGCGAGGAAGGGGACGATGGAGAGTGCGCTGAAGTACGTCAGCGCCGCAGCCCGGACGGTGAGCCGGTTGTCGACGAATCCGATGACGGTCGAGTAGCCGACCCGGCTAACCCGGTAGAGCAGCGCCCTTCCGCGTCGCAGATTCGCCGTGCTGGCGGCCCAGATCTGCTCGGCGAAGAACGAATGCAGACGCTCGAGCGGGTGCCGTCCCCGGTCTCCCGGCCCCCCCCCCGCCATCGCGAAGCGCGCACCCATCGGTTCAGACTGTTGGGGCTACCCGCTCCCGAGGCAAGCCCGCAGCGGGCGCCAGGTGACGGCGTACGGGATCGGACCGTAGCCCGAAGTCCGCAGCCTGTAGCCCGCCAAGGGGCTAGTGGCTGCGGAGGACCAGGAGCGTGACGCGTCGGGGCTTCAGCTCCACCGTGCGGGTGGCCTGCTTTCCGCCCGTCGTCAGCGCCACCTGGTGCTTCCCCGGCGGGAGCCGGAACCGCGCGAGCTCGAACTGTGCCGGCAGTGACAGCCAGCTGCGCAGGTCGGGCTGGTTGCCGTAGCTGAGCGCGAGGAACGCCAGCGCCCCGAGGGCCTTGCTGTCCGTGGCCGCGCCGATCCCCGCCGAGACTCCGGCCCGGATCGCCAGCGCAGCGAGCTGCTTGGCGACCATCCGTCCGACGCGGTCGTTCAGGTGGATCTTCGAGACGTCCTCCAGGGACGTCACCGGGGTCAGCGCGACCGGCTCGCCGCCGTTCACGCTGACGCCAAGGTCCCGCGTCCAGGGTCGATCCCTGAAGACAGGGATGGCGATAAGTTCGGCCTTGGCCTCACCGTGCCACGTGCCGTTGGTCTTCTCGGGGACGCGCCCGGCCTCGACGACGACCAGGAGCTGCCCCTCGCTGGCCGCGAGGGGAAGTGGTTTGATGGTCGGATACTGCTTGCGGAGGGCCTGCAACGCCTCGTCGCGCCCGGTGGACTTCGCCAGGCGCACGAGCGGCTCGGCCAGACTGCCCAGGTCGCCTGCCAGCTGGTTGGCTGTGTCGTAGTCGATGAAGGCGTCGTCCTCGTGGCCGGCGTCCTCCCACAGCACGCCGCTCAGGTAGCGGGCGATGGCCAGCTGCTGGTAGGGCTTCTTCTCGTCGCGGATCATCTTGAGCATGCGCTCGTTGACCCGCCTCACCTCGACCAGCGCATCCTCGTAGCGGCCCAGCTGGTCGTAGTTGAGCGCCTGGAGCACGGACACCATCAGCTTCTCGAAGTCCTCACCCCGGTATGCCTTCTCTCGCTCGCTGGAGAGGAGGACCTTGGCCTCCTCGCTGACGGAGACCACGTCCAGCTGCTGGCTCAGCTTGTCCGCCTCGGCCAGCACCTTGATGCTCTCCTCGTACTTCCCGGAGGCGTGGAGCACCATGCCCTGGTCCATCAGGGCGAGGAGCTTGTTGATCTCCTTGCCGCCCCTAGCCTCTTTGTCGAACCCGCGCGCAGCTTCGTCGTAGCGACCGTCCTCGTAGTCCCGGCGCAGGTCACGCGTACGAGCCACGTAGTCGCCAGCGCATCCCGAACCGAGGACCGCGACGAGGCACGCGAGCGCGACCGGCCACGCCGAAGACCGGTACGCCGGTGGAGAAGTCATACTCTTTCCGAAGCGCCTGGGGCACACACCGGCTACGGGACGATCCCGCGCTTGCGGAACTTCTTCTTCAGCTCCTTCTCGTCCGTCCACTCCAGGATGCCGGTTCGCAAGTTGGTCAGCTTGGCCGTCATCTTGTAGTAGATGAACTCGTCGCTGCCCACGGCCTGCTTGATGGAGGCCAGGTCGCCGGTCATGATGTACTCGGCCCCGATCTGCCCGCCCGGGCGCTTCGCCTGATCGGGCCGCACGTAGCCGCTGCCCTGGTACTCGTACTCCTCGGCAACGTCCTGGCGGGACGCGCGATCGGTGAACTGGAACTTCCCGGTGTTCACGAGGGCGGTCTGGACCTTGTCCGCCAGGCTCTGCATGTCGATGTGCTCCGACGTGCTGTTCTTCAGCTTGCCCACGACGACCACCGGCCGACCCTGGATGTTGGCGAAGGCTCCCGATCCCTGCAGGCTGCTCACCACCTTCTTGGCGATGAGCTGCAGATCGCTCGGGGCCCACTCATCCGAGAGCAGGTCGATCTCGTTGGGGTCGCTGTATTCGCCGCGCGTGAACGCTCGCGGGCCGCCGCACGCCGCGAGCATGGCGAGCGCGGCCGCGAGGGACAAGGGGAGAGAGCTGTGGGCTCGGGTCATGGTCAGTTCCATTCGCATTCGAAGCGGCTGCCGACGAAGCGCCAGCGGTAGGTGAGCACTGCGTCGCGCTTGTACCCGGCGGTGAGCAGACACAGACTCTGCAGCGACGAGCGCGGATAGTCGAGGGAGTAGGTCTGTGCGCCCACTCGTTCCTGGTTCGTCAGCTGCGACGGGTGGGTGAGAGAGGGATTCGCGCTGGAGGCCACGAGCACCGTGTGCGCGCCGTACTTCTTGAGCGGCACCTGACCGGCCAGGACGATGCGGCGCACCGTCTTCGCGATGAGGAGGTCGCTCTTGTCCACCATCGTCTCGTGGGCGTTGGATCGCTTGAGGAGGTCGTCCACGTTGGCGGTGAGCACGCGCGTGACGTCGCCGTCGTCGATGAAGAAGTACAGGTACGCTTCGCGCGCCGAGCGGCTCTCCCCGGTGAAGTCGAGCGTCACCTGGAGGCTCAAGAACCGGTTCGGCTTGAGCGCGTGCAGGGAGATCGCCGAGATGACACGCCTGTCTACCCCGGCTTCTCGGAGCGTGATGAGCCCGTCGGCGGAGGCGTCGCAGGCGCAGCGGCGCTGCTCGATCATCTTCACCAGTTCGTCGGGCTCGAAGCCGGCCTTGCTGAGCTTGGTGATCTCTCCGTCGGTGATGGGGAGCTGGTCGCTCCGCTCGTAGACCTTGGGGAGGCTGTTGGCGTCCCACTGGACGATGTTGATGGTGGCGCCTGCACCGCCGGTGGGCGGGAAGTATCCTGGCATCCCGCGGGCGGTGGTGGCCTGGGCGAGCGCGGTGGCGACGAGCAGAGCAGCGATGGACATGGCCTAGAACCTGTAGCCGACGCTCAGGTACACGCGAACGATGGACAGATCGATGTCGCCGAGCGTGATGTCGTAGTTGGCGTTCAGGCCCGCCAGCAGGTTGCTCTCGACGAGGAAGTCCACCCCGACGCGCGGCGACAGGATGAAGCGCGTGTCCCCTTGGCTGGGAATGAAGGCGCCCGCCTGGAGTCCGGCACTGAAGCTGAGGGGGTACGTCATGGCGCGGAAGGACGGCCCGACGAGCGCCTCCCACACGTGGAAGCTGTCGTTGCCCGGGACGTAGGCTCCGCTGAGGTCGAGCCGGTAGTAGTCCGTTCCCCAGTAGGTGGCCGTGGCCCCGATGAAGAGCGGAGGGCTGAACTGCCCCCCCGCGACGGTGAACGCGCCACCGCCGTCCAGCTGCAGCGAGAAGGCCCCCGACGACGGACTGTAGCCGCCCTTGCCGATCTCGGAGCCCTCCGGGCCATCGGTGCGGCCCCGGCCCTGGGCGAGCGCCGGGCCGGCGACGAGCAGCGCCGCGAGTGTCAGAAGCGTCCACGCCTTGCGCATGTCAGTGTCCCTCCCGCCAACTGCCATCGTACAGAGAAACCAGGCGGCTCGACGTGACCAAACCACCCGTCTTCATCCACCTCATTGGCGAACCCCACCGCCCCCCGGACATGAGAAGAGGCCCATCTCGGGGCCTCGTCTCTTCGAAGCTGGGGCGCTCTTGGGCGAGCGCCGATCCGGCTCACGCCGGTGGAACCTGCGAATATGTTGGATTCTGTGACGGTTCCGCTATCTCAGCCTCCTGCTGGTTGATACTCCAAAAGCAAGCGTACGCCTTTCCCCGCAGCATGCAAGTGCCCGCAGAATCGTTCCCAACCTTGTCGTGGACGGCGCCTACAGGAGCGGAGGAGGAGGAAAGAGAAGCGGGCGGCTCGGAGTGACCGAACCGCCCGCGATTCCTCATCTATTTGGTGGACCCGACCGGGATCGAACCGGTGACCTCTTGAATGCCATTCAAGCGCGCTCCCAGCTGCGCCACGGGCCCGAGACTTCGTATGCTCTAGACTGGCTCGCTTTCCAGCGCGGCGATGTCCTCCTGCTCCGCTTCGAGCTTCTCCTCCAGCTCCTGGGCCTCGCCCACGAGGTCCGCCACATCCTTCGGAACGGCCAACCGTCCCTCGCGGACCAAGTGCAAGAAGCGTTCGCCGATGTCGACGAGCTTGCGGTCGAGCTGCCGGCGCGTCAACGCTGCGTCGAGCTTCCGCTTGCCCACCTGCGAACGGACGACGACCCGATCCCTTAGTGCTTCCAGCCAGTTGCTCAATGTCTGGCCCTTCCGACACGCTGTTGGCCGGAGGGAGGGCAGTCCTTATCGCGCCAGCGCGGGTGGAGTCAAGAGATCTGAGCCGGGACCACAGGCTGGCTGGGCCCGCGGTTCTGGAATCGGTTCCTTACTTCTTCGCCGCCACCGCCTTCGTGGCGACCTTCTTCGCCTTCAGGCGACGCCTCCAGCGCTGCCGGCGCTTCATGATGACGCGGATATGCTTGCTCTTCGAGCGGGCCATCGATCCTCCGGTGAGACGAGCGGTGAGACCAAGTCCAGAGTGTGGAGCGGCAATCTACCCCATACCGCCTCGGGGCAGAAGGGTCGGTTGGCGTCAGTCCTCCTTCGGCGGCGCGCCGGGACCAGGCTCCTCGGCCTCCGTCGGCTCGAGCCCAGGCGGTGCCTGCGGCGCGGTCGGGCGCGTCGAGGAGGCCATGCCCTCGGCCCCGCGCACCTCCGAGAGAGCTGGCGGCGCGGAGGGGAGGGCCGTTCCGCCATCCCGCTTCTCCGTCTCGCCAGCGGCCGCCGGCGTTTGCGGTGGCGCCGGTTTCTTCGGCGACGCAGCGGCGCGGCG
>MEMX01000045.1:85201-96933 GCA_001768075.1 Anaeromyxobacter sp. RBG_16_69_14
CCAGGCGCCCACCATCTCCTTCACCACCCCGATCGGCAGCGCCCTCGAGAGGTTGCCGTGCACCCCGTCCATGTCGCGCGCGGCGCAGAGCGCGTTGAGGATGGCCTCCTCGGTCGCCTCGATGACCGCCTCGTAGAGCGGGTCGAGCCGCTGGTCGAGCAGGATCTTCATCCGGTAGACCATCTTGCGGGTCTCGCGCGGCACCATGTTGGCGGTGGAGAAGGCGAGCACGATCTCGCCCGAGCCGTGCATGGCCGACGAACCTACCCGCCCGATGCCGAGCGCGGCGCGCTTGGCCACCCGGTTGAGCTGGTGCGAGATGAGCGGCGCGTCGGTGGCGATGACGGCGATGATCGATCCGTAGCTGCGCTCCCGCCGGGGCAGGTTTCCGTAGCGCTCCTCCAGCATCTCGCCCACCGGCAGGCCTCCCACGCGGAGCTGCCGCATCTCGCCGAAGTTCGACATCACGAGCACGCCTACCGTGTAGCCGCCCAGGGTCTCCGGAAGCCGCCGGCTGGAGGTGCCGATCCCCGCCTTGAAATCGCAGGTGATCATCCCGGTGCCACCGCCGACGCTGCCCTCGGCCACCGGCCCGTCGCTGGCGGTGGAGATCGCCTCGTAGACGTGCTGCTCCTTGACGTGGCGCCCGGCGATGTCGTTAAGCCACGAGTCGTCGCACTCGCCGACGAGCGGGATGATGACGTCGTGCTCGCCACCTATCCCCGGGAACTTCTCGATCATCCACTTGACGGCCGCGTCCGAGACCGCGCCCACGCTCAGGGTGTTGGTGAGGAAGATGGGGGTCTCGATGAGCCCCCACTCCATGAGCTGCGTCATGCCCGAGACCTCGCCGGCCCCGTTCAGGATGAAGCCGCCGCCGACCACGCGCTCCTCGAAGACGTTGCTCGGGTTGGGCAGGATGGCGGTCACACCGGTGCGCACGGGACCGCGGCCCACCCTGAGCTGACTGCCGCCGCGGATGACGGTGGAGTGGCCCACCTTCACGCCGGCGACGTCGGTGATGGCGTTCCAGCGTCCGGTCCTGAACCGGCCGAGCGGGACCCCGAGATCCCGCGCGCGGCAGCGCGGCTCCGCCGGCGGCAGGGCGTTGGTCATGAGGAAAGGGATAACCGAGGACGGTGGGCGCGGGGTAGCTGAAAGGGAGCAAGGCCTCCAGCGCTGGCCCTGCCTCGGCTGCCCGGGGCGCCTCGAGCCCGGGTATGGACCAGTCCACCAGCTTCGCGTTCAGCCTCCGCCTTCGGCCAGCGTGCCATTAGTCCACTGGATCCGACTCGTGTATCACCCTTTCTTGGGGCTACATGCTTCGGCTCTTGGGCTACCCCACGGTCAGCGGCATGAGCCACGATCGCCGCAGGTCGAGCGCCTTCGCGCCGGCCGACGAGCTTGTCGCCGAGGTGTATCGCCGCCGCCGGCCTTCCCGTCCACGCTACACCGAGTGCTGGCCGCGCCAGCTCCGTGACGGGCAAGGCCTGGCCCTCGACCGCGTGCGTGCGGCCTGACCGAGTCACAGCGGCGACCAGTTGATGTGATTCTCCAGCGTCACCGTCGCCGCTGTGAGCTGATGTCCGGCGCCTTGCGGCGCCTCAAGCGGAGGGGAGAACTCTCCCCCCGCGCCCCCCATCTCGAGCGTCAGTTCATGTGGCATGCGCTATCAGTCAGGGCAGGAACTTCTTCGCCCGCATGTACGCCGAGTGCAACAACGGGAAGCGCTTGAGCTGCTCGACGGCGCGCACCGATGCGCAGTTGCGCAGGCGCTCGTACTGCCCCCGGAGCGCGCCGTGCTCCTCGCGCAGTTGGGCGAGTTCCTCTTCGAGCTGTGCGATGCGGCGTCCGGGTTGCGGGTGCCGCGCCAGCCATGCCGTGTACCGCTCGACAGCTGCCTGCCGCGTCGCCGTGTGTTGCGGCCGGCGATGGAGCGCCACGTCGTCGCTCATCCCCAGGTCGCGTAGCGGCTCGACGTTGACCGCCAGGTGTTTGCGCCCACAGGAGAGGCTGAACGCGATGTCATCGTGCGTGGGTGGCGGCAGCTCGCCCAGCGCAGCGAACGCCGCCGCCAGCATGCCGCGGTGGAACATCATCGTCTGACCCAGCACGACGTCCACCTCGCCGTACGCGTCCTCGTAGACGTACTTCCCGTCGCGTATGTTGTGCCCCCTGCAACCCACAATTCGCGCGCGGTCATTCTGGTAGTGGCGCAACAGTTCGTGGAACTGCTCTGCCGAGACGAGCAGATCGTCGTCCTGGAACCAGATGTGGTCGTGCTTCGCCAGCGGTACCAGGCAGTAGCGCGCGAGGCGGCGGAAGTTTGCCGGCGCGTTCACGACATTGACACCGGGCAGATCAAGAGTGCGCTCGGGGTCGTTGTTCCAGACGAGGATCTCGCGGATCTCCGGAATGCGTGAGAGCTCCGCGATGATAGCCGGCAAGTTCTGGGCGCGCTTCCACGAGAGAAGTATCGCAGTGAAGTCCAGGTCGGCGATCCGGAGCGCGGGCGTCCCTAGCGGCAGCCAGTCGTCGAGGTGCACCACCGCGTGCGCCTCGGGCTCGTCGGCAGTGCGCCAGAGTACGAAAGGTTTGTGCCAGTGCGCGTACGCTGACGCCATGAGACCGCCTACGACAGTGCCCCTGAAGCTGGGGTCGACGTGACGCAACGCGTAGCCGAGCTTCTCACGCGAGAGCACGAGGACCGCTGAGTGCGGATTCAGGGCCGTACGCAGCAGCCGTCCCCGGAAGGTCTTCTCCTGGAAGTTCCAGCCGGGCAACGCTTCGAGGTCTACACAGTGCACCTGACCTTCGCGACGCTCGAGTCGGTTGGGATGCAGACACTCGTTGATCAGCGCCTCGCGATCGAACTCGAGGATGTTGCGGAACGTCTCAGCCGGCACCTCGACATCGTCTTCGATGTTGATGAAGTAGTCGTACCGCTCCTGCTGGCGGCTCATGTTCACCAGCGTCTCGAACACGAGATGCCGCGGTTCCGATAGGTCGAAAGGAATGTCGATGGGCACCAGCGCACGCCCTGGGATGCCACAGACGCGCACGTCCATATCGCCGTCCAGCGCCCGGAGCGCCGCCAGCGTGCGCTCGACGATCTGGCGCCGAACGTCCCTCGTCTGGGTCGTGCTCTTGCCGCGAAACGTGGGGTGCGGCCCATAGTAGTGGTTCACGTAGCAGAGCACACGAGGCCGTCGCGACGTGGGGTCCGTGGTGAGACCCTGCCGGTCATTGCTGGCCGCTTGCTGGTCCGTATCGATCACACGCACCTCGGGGCCACCTTGAGGAGCCTCCAGACAGAACCGGCGGGAGGCCTCCTCATCGACCTTCCACACGACAGTCCAGCCAGGCCGCCTCTACTACCTGAGTTGCTCTATCGCGCGCCCTACACCGGTGGCGCACGATGGACAGTAGACCATGTTCCGCGCCCGTACGCCGGCATGAAGCGCTCCTCGATGTGAACGTCCTGACAGCGGCGACCAGTTGATGTGATTCTCCAGCGGCACCGCCACCGCTGTGAGCTGATGTCCGGCGCCTTGCGGCGCCTCAAGCGGAGGGGAGAACTCTCCCCCCGCGCCCCCCATCTCGAGCGTCAGTTCATGTGGCATGCGCTATGACACACCAAGACTGTTTGTGAAAAAGAGTGCTACCGGTGCAGAAGACCGCCGGAGATTCCTGATGCGCTCGCCTCCGGCATCGACGAATTCCGTGCGAGGTAGCTAGGCCTCCGCCTTCTCCTGCCCGCTCGCACCGGTAGCCGCGTCCCGGCTGGCAGCCAGCTGGGCGCGGCGCGCACGCTCCCGCTCCCGCTCCCGCTCCTGGTAGCGGCGAATGGCAAACGACAGGATCTCGCCGATGAGGCCCCGGTAGTCGATCCCGGCCGCCTGCGCGATGAGGACGAGGTCGGACCAGCCCGGCGCCAGCCCAGGGAGCGGATTCGTCTCGATGAAGAAGATGCGCCCGTCCGCGTCCATGCGGAAGTCGATGCGCGCCACGTCGCGGCAACCGAGGGCGGCGAAGCACTCGCGGGCAGCCTTCTCCAGCCGGTCCAGCTCTCGCTCGGTGAGCCGGGCCGGGACCTCGTAGCGGATCTGATCGCTCCAGTCCTGCTTCATCTCGAACGAGTAGATGGGCGTGGGATCCGCCTCGTCGAGGAAGACGATCTCCATGGGCGGGAGCACGCGCGGGCGTCGCTCGCCCAGGAGGCCGACCGTGAACTCGCGCCCGTTGATGTACTCCTCGGCCAGCGCAGCCTGGCGGTACTTGCCGATCATCTCTCGCGCCACGTCGCGAAGCTCCGCCTCGTCGCGCACGACCGACTTCTTCGTCACGCCCTTGGAGGTGCCCTCTGCCACAGGTTTCACGATCAAGGGGAAACCGAGCTCCTTGGGGAGCCGCTCCTTGCCGGTCTGCATGACGAGGTAGCCGGGCGTCAGGATGCCGTGCGTGCGGACCATGCGCTTCGCGAGCGCCTTGTCCAGGGAGACCGAGAGGGCGGCGGGATCGGAGCCGGTGTACGGGATGTCGAGTAGCTCCAGCAACGCCGGCACCTGCGACTCACGGTTTCGGCCCTTGAAGCCCTCGGCAATGTTGAAGACGACGTCGACCGGCGTGGAGGCGAGCTGGATGGGGAGGTCGCTCGTCGCCTCGAGGTCCACCACCTCGTGGCCGTAGCTCGTGATCGCCTCGCGGATGGCCTGCAGCGTCTTCGGCGAGTCGTACTCCGCCTCCACGTCCTGCTCGCCGGCGAGGTCGGGGGTGACGCGCTTCACGTTGAAGGCGAAGCCGACCTTGAGGCGCTCGGCGCGGCGCGGCTTGCCGCGGCGGCTGGGCGGCTCCGCGATGTTGCAGCGCTCGACCGCGCTCTGGATGACGGACCCCAGGACCGCGTCGGTGTGCAGTCCCTCCAGCAGGGCGGCCACGTAGATGCCGGCCCCGGGCTCGAGCGAGGGCAGCGCGTTGATCTCGAGGAAGTAGACCTGCCCGTCCTCGCCCACGCGAAAGTCGATGCGTCCCAGGTCGCGGATGCCGAGCGCGCGGAAGACGGTGGCCGCCTGCTCCTGGATGCGCTCCCTCTGCGCCCGCAAGAGCTTGGCCGGTGCGCGCACGCTGACCGCCTTCTCGAGCTTCGTCTTGAGGTCGAAGTCGTAGATGGCGTGGCGTCGCTCACCAGCCAGCGCCGCGTCGATGACGTACTCGACCGGCTGCAGCACGCCGCCCCGCTCCGGGGCCGCCTTTTCCAGGTAAGGCACGGTCACGTCACGGCCGGTGATGAACTCCTCGACCAGCAGGCCGGCGGGGTACTTGCGCAAGGCCGCGGAGACCACCTCGTGGAGGCGGAGCGGATCCTCCACCACCGAGTCCTGGGTGATCCCCTTCGAGCTGCCCTCGAAGTTGGGCTTCACGATGACCGGATAGCGGAGCGCACGGGTCTGGAGGAAGCGGGGGTCCTCGACGTACTGCCAGCGGGGCGTCGCGACGCCGTGCTGGGCGAGGACGAGCTTCGTCAGCTGCTTGTCGAGGGTGACGGTGAGCGCGTAGGCGTCGGAGCCCGTGTAAGGCATCCCCAGCTCGTCGAAGAGCGCCGGGAAGAACGCCTCGCGGAAGCGTCCCCGTCGGCCCTCGGCCGTGTTGAAGATGAGATCGGGGCCGTAGGCCTCCAGGCGTGCCACGGTGCGCGAGGCAGGACCGGAGACCTCGATGCGCTCCACCCTGTGGCCGAGGCGTTCGATGGCGGACGCCAGGGCGTCCACCGTCTGGCGGGTGTCGAATTCGGCCTCCTCCTCCGAGTCCGACAGGCGCAGGTTGTGCGTCAGCGCGATGCGCATGGGTCAGCCGTGAAGTGTCGTCGTACCCCGCCACAGCGTGGTCGCGCCATCCAATCGCTCCGCAGGGCGAGGGCTCGTACCCCCGCCGCGACGTGGTGGGGGCTTCATGCGGCGGAGCGACAGCGCGGGACGGCGGTCGTGGCGGGCCCCGGCGGGGAAGGGGCGACCGAGCGGAGATCGCCGGCGACGACCTCGGCCTTCGAGACGACCTTCGCGTCCACCACCTGCGTGTCCGCGAAGATGTCGCCGATGCGGATGCCGAGCCGATCGCTCACGACCATGTACGCCTCGAAGGCAACGATGGGCACGCCCACGACGAGGAGCAGGAACCAGCCGACCAGGGTGAGGCCGTAGAAGAGCCCGATGAGCGCGAAGGGCGCGTTGCGCAGCACCGACTCGCGGTAGCCGGCGGGCACGCCGCGCGTCCCTCCGCGCTGGGGCAGGACCATGGTGCGCACGCCGAAGATGCGCTTACCGATCGACTGGCCGTGCATGAGGCCGTCGGCGACGAGCAGGTAGAGCGCGGCCAGCGCCGGCCCGGCCTGTCGCGCCAGGTTCGCGATGGCGAAGGCGAGCGAGAGATCGACGAGGCGAGCCAGCGCGCGCAGGGTCAGGTCGGCCTTGGGGTAAGGCGATCCCTCGCGCCTGGCGTCACGCATGGGTTGCGGTGGCCCCGGCGGACAGCCCGAGCCCCCTGCCCTCCCGGACTCGCGTGAAGAAGAGATACGCCATGGCTGGCCTGTGGGAGCCCTCGCGCATGACGAAGTGGATCGACTCGAAGCCCCAGCCCTCTCCTACCCGGTCGTTGAGTGCGCGCTCCACGCTCTCCTCGGTGACGGGTGCGACCTCGACGACCTTGTAGAGGATGTGCGCGGCGGCGGTCAACGGCGGATCCCCGTGAGGAGCCCGGCCACGTGCTTCGCATAGTACGTCAGAACGAGGTCGGCGCCCGCGCGCCGGCAGCACAGCATGGTCTCGAGCGCGACGCGGTCCTCGTCGATCCAGCCGCGTTCGGCGGCGGCCTTGATCATCGCGTACTCGCCAGAGACGTGGTAGGCGGCGACCGGCAGGTCGAAGCGATCCTTCACCATCCGGACGATGTCGAGGTACGGCACGGCAGGTTTCACCATCACCATGTCGGCGCCCTCGCCCACGTCGAGCGAGACCTCGCGCATCGCCTCGCGCGCGTTGCCGGGGTCCATCTGGTAGCCCTTGCGATCCTTCGGGATCCCAGGGCCCTCGCGCGGCGCGCTCTCGGCCGCGTCACGGAACGGACCATAGAAGGCGCCGGCGAACTTGGCGGCGTAGGAGAGGATCGGAACGTCGCCGTAGCCGGTCTCGTCGAGCGCCTTGCGGATGGCGGCCACCCGCCCGTCCATCATGTCGGACGGGGCCACGACGTCGGCGCCCGCCCTGGCATGCGCCACGGCCTCCTTCGCCAGCAGCGGGAGCGTCGCGTCGTTGTCGACGTCGCTCGTGACGGGGGGATGAATCGCCCGCTCCGGAGGAGCCTCGTCCGGCCGCTGCGCCCGCCTGAAGGCTGCTTCGGAAAGTCCTGCCCTGGAGACCTTGAGCACGCCGCAGTGACCGTGGTCGGTGTACTCGCACATGCAGACGTCGGTCATCACCACCAGGCCGGGCACCCTCTGCTTCAGCGTCCGGATGGCGCGGGGGATGATGCCGTCCTCGTCGTAGGCACCGCTGCCGAGCGCGTCCTTCTTCTCCGGCACGCCGAAGAGGATGACGCTCCGCACTCCCGCCTCGAAGCCCGTCTGCGCCTCCGCGACGAGCTCGTCTACCGAGAGCTGGAAGACGCCAGGCATGCTCTTCACGGCGTTGCGGACGCGCTCGCCCGGGACGGCGAAGAGCGGCCACACGAGATCGTCGGGAGCGAGGACCGTCTCACGCACCAGGCTGCGCAGCGCCTCGGTACGGCGCATGCGGCGTGGGCGGTCCTGGGGAAACGACATGGCGAAGCTTTAACGCAATCGCCGCGCGAGTCAAAGGCAGCCCGAGGTCAATCTTGGGCCTCCGGGCCGGATCCTGCCGCATCCCGTACACGAGGGGCTCGTCCCCGCCGAGGATCTCGGGCACGAGCGGATGCGCACACACTCGCGGTCGGCTATTGCCCCAGGGGGTCTCGTCGATTCTCGTAGGGCGGGGGCTCGTCCCCCGCCACGAGGGGGCTCGCCCGCTAGCCGGCCAGCTCCTCGTGCAAATCTTCGTGGACCTTCCTCATGACGAGGCCGCTCGCGAGCTTGGGGTAGAAGAAGGTGCTCTTCTGCGGCATCGTCTCGCCCGCCTCCGCCACCGCCTGCACCTGCCACAGCGGCGTCGGATTCACCAGGAAGCCGAGCTGACACTCGCCGGAGAGCGTCCGTGTCACCACCTCGCCCGCGTCCATCTCGTAGCGGACGTTCTCGCCCAGTTCCTGCGAGCGCGGCGACAGGCCGAGCAAGTGCTGAAAGACGATGGTGTGGAGCACGGTGACGTCGAGATCGCGCAGCGTTACGTTGGTCGGGAGCGGGACGCCGGCGAGGTCGGCGTCGTCGCGCAGGGTGAGGATGCTCCCCTTCCCGTCCTCCGCCGCCACCATCAGGAACGTGGTCGACTTGCCCGAGTGCTCCGCGAGCTTCGAGACCGCCCAGGCGCGACCCGCCGGCCGGCGCAAGTCCTCCTGGAGCCTGTCTACCGTGAAGTACTTGGCGAGGTCCTCGAGGAGGCGCGCAGGGCGCAGCTCGCGGAGCCCGAGCAGGAGTCGGTGCGTCGGGTAGACGAAGAGCCCTGGATCGACCATCGAACAGAGCGTCACCATGATGAAGCGGTGGCCGGCGTTTCTGGGCTGTCCAGGCCGCTCTCGGTCTACGAGGTCGCGGTAGGCGAGGGCCGACTCGTAGCGGTGGTGACCGTCGGCGATGAAGACCTTGTGCGCGGCAAGGACGCGCCGCAGCGGCGCCGCGGCAGCCGGATCGTCCACTCGCCAGAGGCGGTGGTGCGTGCCGTCGTCGGAGTCGGCCTCCGAGACAGGGTCTCCTGCGCCGGCGATGGCTGCCTCGAGCGCGCGATGGCCCTCGGCGCGCTCGTCCTCGTACAGGCCGAAGATCGGAGAGAGGTTCGCCTGCACGCGCTTCATCACCTCGAGGCGGTCTGCCTTGGGCGCCGTGAGCGTCTTCTCGTGCGGGAGGACGACGCCCTCGTGATAGTCGTGCAGGCGGCAGGCGCCGATGAACCCGCGCCGCACGCGAGGACGGCCATCGGGGCCAGTGAAGCTCTGCTCCAGCGGGTAGAGAGCGGGCGCCGGGTCTTGACGCAACGTGCCATCCTCCAGCCAGCTGCCGAAGGACCGCGCTGCGCGAAGGTACTTGTCCTCGTCCGCTCCATCGCCCGGCTGCTCCTTGCCGAGGAGGACGTGGATGATGTTGTGGGGGCTTCGTTCCGCGAGCGCGTCCCGCTGGGCGGGAGAGATGACGTCGTACGGCGGCGAGATGAGTCGGGACAGTGTCGTCGCCCGGGGGGCGGCGTACCGAATACCGCGGAAGAGGACCACCTCGGGCATGTGCGCGCGAACCGTACTGCACTCACCCGGGGGCCGCAAGCACTTGAGGGGCTTCATCCACTCCGCGACGCGGCCTCTATGAGCGCGAAGGGAATGATACCTTGGCGGACGAGCCGCGGGGTGCCCAGCTCGACGGATACGACCGTGCTGGGTAGCCCACCTGGGGTGCGGCCCCCATCCAGGACGCCATCGACACGCGCCAGCAGCGCGAGAGACAGCTCGGCCGCACTCGTGGGCGGCTGCTCACCCGAGACGTTGGCGCTCGTGGAGACGAGGGCTCCCCCTGCTTCCCTGGCCAGCGCGCGAGCGATCTCGCCACCGGTCACGCGCACCGCGACGGTGCCTGTGCCCCCGGTCAGGGTCTCATCCAGGCCCGTCACCGCCGGCAGGACGAGCGTGAGGGCGCCAGGCCAGAAGCGCGCCGCGAGCTGCCGTGCCAGCGGAAGGTCGAGCGACGCCACCGCCTGGACCTGAGCGAGGTCCGCGGCGATGAGAGGCAGCGGCTTCCGCGGAGGCCGGAGCTTCGCCGCGGCGAGGCGAACGAGCGCGTCTGGCCGGGAAGCGAGCGCGCCCAGGCCGTAATACGTCTCGGTGGGATAGGCGACGATACCTCCAGCGCGGAGCAGTGCAGCGGCGCGGGCGATGCGGTCGGGGAGGTCGGAAGCGTTCACCACGAAAGAGTACGGGCGGCTCGGCCAGGAAATGAGGGGATTGGGTCGGCTGCGCGACCTGTCCCGTCGCCACACCGGAACCAGGCCCGCTACCGCGCGCCCTTGCCCAGGATCACGGCCGGGATGGTCTGCATCACGATCTTGAGGTCATGCCACAGGGACCAGTTGTCGATGTAGTGGAGGTCGAGCTCCATCCACTGCGCGAAGTTGATCTCGTTGCGGCCGGAGACCTGCCAGGTGCACGTGATCCCGGGCCGGACGGAGAGTCGGCGGCGCTGCCAGCGCTTGTAGAGCTTCACCTCGGACTGGAGGGGCGGCCGGGGGCCGACCACGCTCATCTCGCCTTTAAGCACGTTCCAGAACTGCGGGAACTCGTCGAGCGAGGTCTTGCGCAGGAACCGACCGACGCGGGTGACGCGCGGGTCGTCGTGCATCTTGAAGGTGGGCCCGCCCTTCATCTCGTTCTTGTCCCCGAGCTCGTGGAGCTTCGCCTCGGCGTCCTCGCACATGGAGCGGAACTTGTAGAGCCAGAACTCGCGGCCGTTGCGGCCGACACGGCGCTGGCGGAAGAAGACGGGCCCCGGCGAGTCGAACTTGATCGCGGCGGCGAGGGCGACGAACGGGAGCGCCGCCAGGAGCAGCACCACCCCGCTGACCACCACGTCGAAGATGCGCTTCGTTACCAGCGGAGCGATCTCGGACGGCGTGCGCGAGAAGGCGAGGATGGGGATGCCGTCCACCTCCTCGACGGTCAGCTTGGCGATCCGGTTGGGGAAGAAGTTGAGGAGCACCTTCACGCCGACGCCCTGCTCCTCGCAGTGCATCACGGCCTCCTCGATCCCGTCGAGCCGCTCGCGCGGCACGCCGAAGATGACCTCGTCGAGGACATGCGCCTCGAGGATGGCACCCATCTCGGAGAGTCTACCGAGCACCTTCGCGCCCTTCGGAGCGCTGGCGTTCTCTTCGAGCACGTATCCAGCGAAGGCGAACCCCCACTCCCGATGCGCGCTGATCGCCTGGACGATCTCCTCCGCCATCTCACCCGTCCCCACCACCGCGAACGTGCGGGTGTTGTGGCCGCGGCGACGCGCCGCGTGGGCGGCGAAGCGCACCGCCACGCGGTTGCAGACGAGCATCGTGAAGGCGCTCGCGTAGTAGAGGCCGAAGAAGAGGCGGGACAGGTCGCGCTCCTTCCAGACGAACTGCCCGGCCGCCGTGACCACGGCGAGGACGAGGAAGGCGCGGGCGAGCCGGAAGACCTCGGTGGAGACGCCCTGCGTGCGGTAGGCCGCGTAGAGCCCCGACGTCCACGACGAGAACTGCCAGACGAGCAAGGACGCAGCGAAGAGGGGCCAGTAGGTGGAGATCGGATAGAGGCCGTCGTGGAGGAGATTGCCCGAGCCGAGCGCGCGGTCGCGAAGGTAGTAGGCGATGGGGAACGCGATCCCCAGCATCGCCATGTCCATCAGGCGAAGCCCGCCCGCGATCAACCTTGCACGCTGCTTCAGCATGTTGAAGACCCCCGTACAGCACACCTCGAAAGTAACGCTACAACCTAGCAGGTCCCCTGCGGGCAAGAAGCCCTGTGAGCGTGGGAAGCCCAACAGGCCCGCGATGCCCACGTCACGTCGGTCAACGAGGCGCCTCGGGTGAGGGGATCGG
>MEMX01000045.1:96946-98155 GCA_001768075.1 Anaeromyxobacter sp. RBG_16_69_14
GCCTCTGCCTGATCCTTTGCCGAATCTACACCGTAGGGGAGAGCCCGGCGCACGTTTCGAGCCGTGACATACGCATTTACCGTGCCGCATTTCGCCTGTGCGCAAGTCTGCGTGACGACGAGGAGTGGCGTGCGGAGGCATGACACCCGTGTCATGGTTGACCCTCGCCCGTCCGCCTTGACGCTCGTTCCAAGTTAGTGCTACGGCCTCGCCGGCGTGCGCCCCGACACCTGGATCGTGGTGGTGAACTGGAACGGAGCGAGTCTCCTTCCGAGCTGCCTGGGATCGCTGACGAACCTGACGCGACCGGCGCACGTCGTCGTGGTGGACAACGGGTCCAGCGATGGAAGCGCCGAGGTGGTCTCCACCTTCCCGGGCGTCGAGTGGCTGTCCCTCGGCAGGAACGTCGGGTTCGCCGGCGCGAACAACGTCGGCATCCGGCGCGCCCTGGCCGCTGGCGCGAGCTGGGTGGGCATCGTCAACACCGACGTGCAGCTCGAGCCCAGGTGGCTCGACGATCTCATCGCGGCAGGCGAGTCGCACCCGGACGTGGGCATCCTGGGCGGGCTGCTCCTCTTCGCCGACGACCCGGAGCGCGTCAACTCGACGGGGCTCATCCTCGACCGCTTCGGCCGCGCCCGCGACCGCGACTTCCAGAAGCCCCTCGCGACACTCGCCACGCGCGACGGTCCGGTCACCGGCATGACCGGCGGAGCAGCGCTCTTCCGCGGGGACGCCCTGCGACGAGTCGGCCTGTTCGACCCCGCCTACTTCGCCTACTACGAGGACGTGGACCTCTCGTTGCGGGCTGCGGCGATCGGCATCCACGCCTGGTACGTCTCGTCCGCGCGGGGCCTGCACGGCTACGGCAAGAGCTTCGGGACGGGCTCCCCCAAGCAGCGCTATCTGCTCGCGCGAAACCACATGCGCGCGATGGCGACGCACCTGCCCCTGCCGTGGGCGGTCGCGGTCGCCCCGCTCCTCATCTTCTCCCGCGCCACGCTGAAGGCACCGCTCGAGCTCGCGCGGGGCAAGCCGGCCCACGCCTCGGCGCACCTGCGCGCGGCAGGCGCGGGGGCACTAGCCGCCCTCCAGGTGCTGGGCCGGCGCTTCCGCCGCGACGCGCGGCTGCCCCAGGGATCCCATCCCACCTCGGGGCCGCAGTAGGCCCGAACGGCTTGCGCGAACCTCCGATCCTCACCGTGGGCG
>MEMX01000045.1:98195-111630 GCA_001768075.1 Anaeromyxobacter sp. RBG_16_69_14
ATCGCCTGAGACGACCCAGCAGCTTCACCCCGAACGCGCGGGCGACAGCGAGGGCGCTCTCCCCGGCCATCTCCCCGGGCACGAAGAGCGGCGGCCGTTCCGGGGCAGCAGCGTCGAGGAGGCCCAGCACCGTATCGGCGGAACGCGACCACTGGTAGCGCTCGGCCACCGCGGCCATCGCGGCGCCGGCGCGCTCGCGCGCGGAGGGGTCGAGGAGCGCGGCCATGGCACGGGCGAGGCCGGGCGCGTCGCCGGGAGCCGCGGCCGTCCCCCACCCTTCTCGCTCGGCCTCGGCGGCCAGCGCGTCGCCGCGCGTGCAGGCGGCGGGCAACCGCGCCCAAAGGCAGTCGAGGAGTCGAGTGCGAAAGGCCAGCTCGGCCTCGAGCGATGGCCTATGCGCCGTCACGGCGATGTCCGCGTCGAGGAGGATGGGCCCGCGGTCGGCGTACGGGATCCAGCGCGTGAGGAAGTGCACCTGCCCGGAGAGCCCGAGCGCGGCGACTGCCCGGCGCGCCTCCTCGGCTGCGGTGCGCATGGTGTCGCCACCCGGGCGCGTCCCGGCGAGGAAGACGAGGTGAACCTCGCGCCCCTGCGCGCGCAGCTCGGCGACGGCGCGCACGGCGAGGGCGGGATCCATCCAGTCCCACAGGCCGCCCCAGAAGAGCGCCAGCGGCGCGGCGGCCGGGATGCCCAGCTCGCGGCGCAACGGGGCATCCCCGGCGATGGGGGGCTCCTCCGGGACGCCGAACGGCACGACCGCGAGGAGCCGGCGCGCCTCGGGATCGGCCGAAAGCGCGCCGGGCGAGAGCCGGCCAGCGGCGCCCAGCCAGCCCAGCCAGAAGGCGCGCTGCTGGGGCGAGGCGCACAGGACGTGGTCGGCGCGCGCGAGGAGCGCGAGGAGGCGGGCGCGGACGTGCGCCAGCGACACGCGCTCCGCCGGCGTCGGCCGCGAGCCGAACTGCGCCAGCTGCTCGAGCTGCACCGGATCGTAGAGGTCGAGCACGAGCCGCCCGCGGAGGAGCAAGGCGAGCCGCAGCGGGAAATCGAACCCCTGCGTGAGGAAGGCATCCGCGCAGCGCAGAGCTGGCGCGAGCCCGCCCACCTCCGCGCACGCGAACAGCTCGCCCTCGAGCGCGGCCGCGCCAGGGGCGACCAGCGTCACCTGGTGACGGGCGGCGAGCCGGCGCGAAAGCTCGACGGCGCGGATGCCCGGCCCCGCCATCTCGGCCCCGACGCGATCGGCACAGTGCCAGACGATCCTCATGTTGCCGTGCGCGCGTGGGCTGCGTCGGGAGGGTGGAAGCCTTGCAGCTCGCGGTAGCGCTCGATGGCCGGCTCGGGCGATCCGTCGAATACGAGCGCGCCGTGGTGGAGCACGATGACGCGGTCGCACAGCTCGGCCACCGAGTCCATGCCGTGCGAGACGTAGAAGATGGTGCAGCCGCTCTTCCGGATGCCGCGGATGCGCTCCCTGCACTTCGCCTGGAAGCGCTCGTCGCCGACCGCCAGCACCTCGTCGATGATGAGGATTTCGGGATCGACATCGGCGGCGATGGCGAAGCCGAGGCGCGCGTACATGCCGGAGCTGTAGTTCTTCACCGGCTGGTCGATGAACTCCCCCAGCTCGCTGAACTCGACGATGCGGTCGAGCTTCCCCGCCATCTCCTTGCGGCTGTGGCCCATGAGCGCGCCGTTGAGGAAGATGTTGTCGCGGCCGGTGAGGTCCCCGTCAAAGCCCGCCGCGAGCTCGATCAGGGGCGAGATGCGGCCCTCGACGCGGACCTTGCCCTCGCTCGGCTTCAGCACCCCCGCCGCGATCTTGAGCAGGGTGGACTTGCCCGAGCCGTTGTGGCCGATGAGGCCGACCGACTCGCCCGAGCGGACATCTAGCGAGGCGTGGCGCAGAGCCCAGAATTCCTCGTAGCGGGAGCGGTGGCGAAAGAGCCCCAGCACCGCCTCCTTGAGCGTGTCCACGCGCTCCCGGTACATCCGGAAGCACAGGCCTACATCCTGAAACGAGAGGGTTCCCGGCATGCTAGATGAAGTGGATGTGCTCGTCCTCGTGTCGGAGGAAGAAGGTCACGCCGAGGACGAGGACGAGGACGGTGGAGAGCGCCGCTTCGCCGAGGAGCGCTGCCGAGGGGGCCCGGCCCTCGTAGAGCGGTAGCTGGAAGCAGCGGATGACGGGCGTGGCGGGGTTCGCGAGGAGCACCCAGCGCATCCAGGGATAGGGGACCTTCTCGAGGAACTCGAGCGGGTACAGGACCGGCGTCACGTAGAACCACACCTGGATGAGGATGTCGATCAGGTGCCGCATGTCCCGGTAGAAGACGGTCAGCGAGCTGAAGAGGAGCGAGAGCCCTGCCGAGAAGACGGTCACGAGCACCAGCGCCGGCAAGAGGTAGAGCC
The DNA here is from genome assembly GCA_001768075.1 of Anaeromyxobacter sp. RBG_16_69_14. Taxonomy (GTDB): domain Bacteria; phylum Myxococcota; class Myxococcia; order Myxococcales; family Anaeromyxobacteraceae; genus Anaeromyxobacter_A. The sequence goes on from MEMX01000045.1 coordinate 100,605, forward strand.
AGGTCGCGTTGGGCGGCCTCCCGAGCGCGATGGCGAGGACCGCAAACGGGAAGAGCGAGAGCAAGAAGTCGACGAGCTTCGAGGCGACCACCGACAGTGGATAGACCATCTGTGGTACAGCCACCTTGCGGATGAGGCCCTGGTTGTTGAGGAGGCAGTGCGCTGAGCCGGTGATCGACACCGAGATGAGCGTCCAGGGCAGGAGCCCGGCGAGCAGGAAGACCGGGAACCTGGGCACCCCCACCTTCATGATGGTGGAGAAGACGAGGGTGTAGACGATCATCTGCAGCATGGGGTTGAGCAGCGTCCACCCCATCCCGAGCATGCTGCGCTTGTAGCGGACCTTGAGGTCGCGCTGCACGAGCAGCGCCACCAGCTCGCGGAAGCGCCAGAGCTCGGAGACCGGCCTCGCGAGCGCAGTCATGCGGACACCCGCCCCAGCCACTGGGCATGGAAGCGGTCCAGAGCGGCGTCGATGGCGAGGGGCTGCTCGCGCAGCAGCGCGGCTGCGCGCTCGACCCGGAGCCCGGCGCGGAGCGGCCGGGGCGCGAGGAGCTTCACGTCGGCGGTGTGCACCGGAATGATCTCGCCCTCGAGGGCGAACCGGGCCGCCACCCTCCGAGCGAAGTCCACTCGATCGAGCGCGGTCGCGCCCGCCGTGTGGAGGACACCGTGAAAGTCCGTCTCGAGAAGGAGCTCGAGGGTCATGGCCGCGCCGCTCTCGGCCAGGGTCGGCGAGACGATCTGGTCCGAGAAGGCCTTCACCGGTTCACCGCGGGAGAGCTTCTCCACGACCTGCGTGGCGAAGGTGGTCTTGGCACCGGGGCGGCCGCTGTAGACGACGGCCACCCGCGCCACCGCGCAGCCGGGCGCGAGCAGGAACGCCGCCTCCTCGCCGCAGCGCTTGGAGCGGGCATAGGCGCCGCGCGGGTTCGGCAGGTCGTCCTCACCGTAAGGCCCGGCCGCGCCGTCGAACACGTAGTCGGTAGAGACCGCGACGAGACGGGCGCGGAGCGCGCGGCAGGCGCGCGCCACCTGCTCCGTGCCGCCCACGTTGACGCGCCAGGCGGCCTCCGGCTGGCGCTCGCAACCGTCCACGTCGGTCATGGCTCCGGCGTGCAGCACCGCCTCGGCGCGGAAGTCGCGCAGTGCCACCTCGACCGAGCGGCCATCGCCGAGATCGGCGTCGGCCCACCTGAACGCCCCTGGTGGGAGCCGGCTGGCGCCGCGACCGATGGCGAGCACGTCGTGGCGGCCGACCAGCCATGCCACGGCAGCGCCGCCCAAGAGCCCGTTGGCACCCGTGACGGCGACCCTCACGAGCGGCCTCCGTACTGCTTCTCGTAGTAGCCGAGGTACTCGCCGGTGCGGATGCGCTCCCACCATCCGCGGTGCTCGCGGTACCACTGCACCGTCCCGGCGAGCGCCTCCTCGAAGCGGTGCCGCGGTGCCCAGGAGAGCTCGCGGCACGCCCTGGAGGCGTCGATGGCATAGCGGCGGTCGTGTCCGGGGCGGTCCTTCACGTACTGGATGAGCGACTCGGGCTTGCCGACCAGCTTCAGCACCAGCTTCACGATCTCGATGTTCCTCCGCTCGCTGGAGGCGCCGAAGTTGTACACTTGGCCCGGCTTCCCCTGCTCGAGGGCAGCCAGGAGACCGCGGCAGTGATCCTCGACGTGGATCCAGTCGCGCACGTTCTGCCCGTCGCCGTACACCGGCAGCGGCTTGTCCTCGAGCCCGTTCGCGATCATGAGCGGGATGAGCTTCTCCGGGAACTGGTACGGGCCGTAGTTGTTGGAGCAGCGGGTCACGACCACGTGCATGCCGAAGGTGTGCGCGTAGGCGAGCGCGAGCAGGTCGGAGCCCGCCTTCGACGCCGAGTACGGCGAGGAGGGCGCGAGCGGCGTCTCCTCCGTGAAAAGGCCGGTCGGGCCGAGCGAGCCGTACACCTCGTCGGTGGAGACCTGGAGGAAGCGGCTCACGCGCAGCTCGCGGGCCGCCTCCAGGAGCACCTGGGTGCCGCGCACGTTCGTCTCGATGAAGATCGCCGGGGAGAGGATCGAGCGATCGACGTGGCTCTCGGCGGCGAGGTGCATCACCGCGTCGATGCGCTCGCTGCGAACGATTTCGGCCACCAGCTCGCCGTTGGCGATGTCCCCGCGCACGAAGCGGTAGCGCGGGTGTCCCTCCAGATCGGCCAGATTCTCCGCGTTGCCTGCGTAGGTGAGCCTATCGAGGTTCACCACCCGCCAGCCAGGCCGCTCCGCGAGGGCGAGCCTGACCAGGTTCGAGCCGATGAAGCCCGAGCCACCTGTGATGAGTACGTTCATGGTATGGCCTCATCGGAAAGCGGGACAACGCGTCTTCCGACAGGGGACAGCCCTGCACCTTGAAGACCATCCCTTGCGTACCCAATCGTACGGGATGTGGCGCTTGTGGGCCAGCGCCAAGGCTGAGGACCCTGTTACTGCGCAGCGGCGCGAGCGGGCTACTTCGCAGGAGGGACGACGGTGCCAGGGTGCGCAGCGTGTAGAAGCTCGTTCGCCAGCTGCAGCGACTCGAAGGTGCCGGCGTCCGTCCACCAGCCGCTCACGACATCGTAGTGCAGCTCGCCCTTCTTGAGGTAGCCAGTGTTGACGTCGGTGATCTCGAGCTCGCCGCGCGCGGACGGCTTGAGCTTGCGCACGAACTCGAAGACCCCTGCGTCGTAGAAGTAGATGCCAGTGACGGCGAGATCCGATCTCGGCTGCTTCGGCTTCTCCTCGATGGCGAGGATCCTGCCGTCCTTGGAGATCTCGACCACGCCGTAGCGCTGCGGATCGGGCACCTTCTTGAGGAGCACGCGGGCGCCCTTCTCCTGCTTCTTGAAGCGCTCGACGAACGGCGCGATGGAGTCCTCGAAGATGTTGTCCCCCAGGATGACGCAGAGGGGCGCGCTGCCGGCGAAGTTCTCGGCAAGGCCCAGCGCCTGAGCGATGCCTCCAGCCTCGTCCTGCACCTTGTAGGTGAACCGGCAGCGGAACTCGCGCCCCGAGCCGAGGAGGTTCACCACGTCGCCCATGTGGTCAACGCCGGTGACGATCAGGATCTCGTCGATCCCCGCCTCGGTCAGCTTCGCGACCGGGTGGAAGATCATCGGCTCCTTGCCGACGGGGAGGAGGTGCTTGTTCGTGACCTTGGTCAGAGGGAACAGGCGAGAGCCGGTGCCGCCTGCGAGGATGACACCTTTCATGTGATTTCCTCTCCTGGAAGCCCGTCCGCGGCCCGTTTTTTAGCGTGCCGGGAGAGAGGGTGTCAATGCAGCTGCGCCGTGTCAGGGAGCCCTGCGCCCGCCGCCAGCCCTTTCCCCGTGAGGACGCGCACCGCGCGGTCGAATACGCGCCGCCGGAACGTGCCTGGGACGAGCAACCGATCGCGCGCGCGAGAGTAACGGGCAGCGGCGCGCCACGCCACCGTACGCGTGACGCGATCGAGCCTCGCGCTCTCCTCTTGAAGTGCGGACCTGAGCGCAGCGAGCTCGCGTTCGTGGACGGTCTTCTCTTGCGTGACGGAGTCGACGCGCGAAGCGAGGGCGGACGCCTTCGCCTCCAACTCCTGAACCCGCGCCTCGGCGCGCCCGGCCCGCTCCCCCGCCGCCGCGAGTTCCCGCTCGGATCGCTCCGCCTTGGACACGGCGGCGGTCAGCGCCTTGCCGAGTCGCGCCCGATCGGAAGCCACCTCCGCCTCGAAGGCGATCCGGCGGCCGAGCGCGAAGAAGAAGGTCCGGATCGCGTTTGTCTCTTCCGGGGTCGCGTCGAGCAGCGGCGACAGCGCTTCGGGTGGTCGCCCGCCGACGGCGAGCACGCCGAGGCCATGCCCGTGAAGGAACTCGAAGTATGGGAACCTCGCCTTGAGCTCGTCCCAGAGCCTCCCGACGCCAAAATCGCGCTCGCGGACGTTCACATCGTGCATGAGCACGACCCCCGACCCACCCAACTTGGGGAGCCACGCCTCGAAGTCGTGCTTCACGGCCTCGTAGCTGTGCAAGCCGTCGATGTGGAGGAGATCGACGCTGCCATCGGCGAAGTGCGTCAGCGCCTCGTCGAACGTGCTCTGGATGAGCGTGGAGAACCTGCCGTAGAGCGGATCGTGATGCTGCCTGAGGTCGGCGAGGACCTCCGGGCCGTAGAAGCCGGCCTGGGGGTCGCCCTGCCAGGTATCGACGGCGTAGCAGCGGGTCGCGCCTCCCGTCTCGGCCACCGCCTGACAGAACGCGCAGTACGAGTCACCCGCGTGAGTGCCGAGCTCGATCAAGGTGCCCGGCCGAATCGCCGCGATCAGGTTCATCGCGAACGGGATGTGCTCTTTCCAGGAGGCGATTCTCGTCTCGCGGTGAGGGAGAGAGAGGCAGATGGGCAGCGTGAATCTGTCCAGCACTGGATCCATGATTCGTCCATGCCGGCGCTGACGCCGGAGAGGTATCGTCGAATAGCGTGCTTAACACGAGCGCGGCGGCCCCAGCAACGTTTGGTGTGCCCGGAAACTCCACTGTCGGAGAGTCCGGTCTTCTCGATTCGGACCGCCCTGCGGCGAGCACATCCGAGGCGCGCAGGGCCGGTGGCGTCGCCCACGCCGTTTCGATCGCGCTTTCTGGTTGAGCCACGAGAGCCCCATCGACGGCTTGCCCTTTTGCCTTTGAGCCGCGCCATCTCATCCCGTAGCGCCTGATTTTCCCCGCGCGGCCGATGGTTCTCCTCCCGCAATGCCGCCAGCTCTTTCTGGAGCGACGTGACCAATGCGAGGAGTTCCTCGGATGTGAATGGATTTGATAGCGCATGCCACATGAACTGACGCTCGAGATGGGGGGCGCGGGGGGAGAGTTCTCCCCTCCGCTTGAGGCGCCGAAAGGCGCCGGACATCAGCTCACAGCGGCGGCGGTGACCCTGGAGAATCACATCAACTGGTCGCCGCTGTGAGAACTCTGGATCAAGATCTCGCCACTGTGAAAGTCGAGTTCCTGCCGCCACTTTTCTTGAGAGGTTACGCCTTCTCACGCGACCGCGGCAAACTCACGCTGGTATGGCGCTCGAGGCGCGGGTAGCGTCGCGTTCCGCGAGCAGCACATCGCACTCCTGCGCGACGGCTCTCGCACATGCCTTGGCCTCACGGGTGCGAGCCTCCAGCATGGCTACGCGCGCGCTGAGCTCGGAGGAGGAGCTTCGTGGTCAGAGCATCGCCGAGCAGACCGGGATGTGATAGGGAAATCGGCATGGATCGAGCACTCGGCGCGTTTACCCTCCCAATTTGTCTCGCGCGCCCGGGATGGATCACGAATCACTCGCCCGGGAGAGAACACATCCCCTTCGCGATGAGCTTGGTCGCGGTGCTGCGGCCCAAGGTCCTCGTTGAGCTCGGGACGCACGCGGGCGATTCGTACTGTGCATTGTGCCAGGCGGTGCTCGAGTGCAACCTCTCCACGCGCTGCTACGCTTTCGGCGCCTGGAGTGGCGACGGCCTACCCCACACGTGCGGCTCGAGCGTGCTGGAGGACCTGCGCGCTCACCACGACCCGCTCTATGGCCGCTTCTCGTGCCTGAGAGAGAGTTCCCGTGTCGACGACATGTCCTCGTTTGCTGATGGCTCCGTCGATCTCCTCCACATAGACGGGATGCACATCTCGGAGAAGGTCCCCGGCGAGTTCAGCGCCTGGCTTCCCAAGCTCTCCGAGCACGCAGTCGTTCTCCTTCACGCCATCGGCGCAGGCAATGGCGCTGGCGGTTCCGGAGTCGCGCGGTTGTGGCAAGAGCTGAGCGGGCGCCATCGGTCCTTCGAGTTCGAACATGGCCATGGCCTCGGCATCGTCTCGGTGGGGACGAAGCCGCCAGAAGCGCTCCTGCCCCTGCTCGACGTGACCGAGGAGGAGCGCGCCGCAATCCGCACGTTCTTCCGCGACCTCGGCCTGCGTGGCGCCCGCGAGGATGCGCAGCGCTTTGCGGCCGAGCACTACATCCAGCGGCAAGCGCGGGTCGAGGAGCAGCTGGCCCGGGTCGAACGCGCGACCGAGGCGGTCGATCTGGATCTGGGCGAGCTGAAGATTCAGCTTGCTCAGCTGCGCTCAGGCGTTCAGATGGCCGCGCAACAGGCCCAGGGATGGGGCAAGCGCATCCGTCGTCTCGAGGAAGGCGTGGCGTTCGTCACCCGCACCGCCAGCGATCGGCTGCTCGCTCTGGAGGCCGGATCCGTGCTGCGAAGGGGCGTCCGGCAGGCGCGGAGCGCCCTGCTGCGCACGGTCTTCGAGCTCCAGCCGCGGTCCGACCAGGACGTCCGGTCGGTGGACGATCAACTCGAAGAGTGGGAGGCGACGGGCGGTGACCCGTGCTTCCGCCTGCTCAGTGATCGTAGCCGATTCCCCTCGGGCTGGGCGTTGCTCGACTTCGCCTTCGACTCGGAGGTGCGCGACCGCTCAACGCTCTACCTCGATACCGGAATCGGTTACTCGGAGCACCACGCCATCCGTCTGCCCACGCCCGTGGACGGTCACATTCGGGCGCTGGTGTGCTTGCCGCTGCGAATTCGGGCGATGCGCCTCGACCCCGTCGAGCGGCTCGGACGGTTCCGGCTGGGCGCCTTGACGGTACGGGAGATAGGTTCCGTGGAGGCCGTGCTGCGGCTCGCGGCCCCCATCGGCAAGGAGGTCGTCCGCAAGCCCGAGCGGATACCGCGCACGATCTTTAACGCGATCAAGCTCTTCCGGTCGGCGGGGATGCGCGGGGTCAAGGAGAAGCTCGCGAACCGCGGCCGCCGCCCGGCCTCCCTCGACTACGAGAAATGGGTAGACCAGTTCGACTCGTTGGACGACGAGGCGCGCAACGCCATCCGCCTGCGCATCGCCTCGCTGCCGTGCAAGCCGCTGTTCTCTGTGGTGATGCCGACGTACGAGACTCCGGAGAAGTGGTTGCGCCGCGCCGTCGAGTCCATCCAGGGGCAGCTCTACGACAACTGGGAGCTGTGCATCGCTGACGACGCGTCCGGGTCGCGGAACGTGCGCGCCACGCTCGAGGAGCTCTCTCGCGAGGACCCCCGCATCCGGGTCAAGTTCCGGGCGGAGAACGGACACATCTCGGCGGCGTCGAACAGCGCGCTCGAGCTCGTGCGCGGTGACTTCATCGTGCTCCTCGACCACGACGACGAGCTGCCCGAGCAGGCGCTCTATCGTGTCGTTGAGGAGCTGAATGCGCACCCAGACGCCGGGATCGTGTACAGCGACGAGGACAAGATCGACGAGGACTCCCAGCGCTTCGACCCGTACTTCAAGCCCGACTGGAACCCCGACCTGTTCTACTCCCACAACCTCATCAGCCACCTGGGCGTCTACCGCACGAGCCTGGTCCGCGAGGTGGGGGGCTTCCGCAAGGGGTTCGAGGGCGGCCAAGACTACGACCTCGCGCTCCGGATAATAGAGCGCGTCCGCCCCGACCAGATCCGTCACATTCCCCACGTGCTCTACCACTGGCGTGCGATCCGCGGCTCGACGGCGCTCTCTGCCGACCAGAAGAGCTATGCCGAGCTGGCAGCGCGCAAGGCCATCCAGGACCACTTCGACCGCACGGGTGTGGACGCCGTGATGGAGCCGGGGCCCGCACCCGGCCTCCACCGCGCGCACTATCGGCTGCCGGCGGCACCGCCGCTGGTCAGCATCATCATCCCCACGCGAAACGGGCTCCGGTTCCTCCGGCGCTGCGTCGACAGCATCCGCTGGAAGACGAGCTACCGGCGCTACGAGATCATCATCGTCGACAACCAGAGCGACGATCGGGACACGCTGAAGTACCTGCGAAACCTGGAGGCCCAGCGCACGGCTCGGGTCATTCCCTATCCCCACCCGTTCAACTACTCGGCCATCAACAACCTCGCCGCGCGAGAGGCGAAGGGCGCCCTGCTCGCATTCCTCAACAACGACCTGGAGGTCATAGCGCCGGACTGGCTGGAGGAGATGGTCAGCCATGCCGTGAGGCCCGGGGTCGGCGCGGTGGGCGCGAGACTTCTCTATGCGAACGGCACCGTCCAGCACGCCGGGATCTTCCTCGGGATCGGCCCGGACCGCGTCGCCGGCACGCCTCACCGCGGCATACCGCGCGATTCGTTCGGGAACTTCGGCCGCGCGTACGTGCTACAGGCCTTCTCCGCAGTCACCGCGGCCTGCTTGGTCACGCGGCGCGCGGTCTTCGAGGAGGTGGGTGGCTTCGACCAGCAGCACCTCCCGGTCGCGTACAACGACATCGACCTCTGCCTCCGGATTCGGGAGCAAGGCCACCGCGTCGTCTGGACGCCCTATGCCGAGCTATACCACTTAGAATCGGCGTCGCGCGGCTCGGACCTCGCGCCCGGGAAGCGCGACCGCTTCCAGCGCGAGGCTCAGTACATGAAGGAGCGCTGGGGCGAACTGCTCCTCAACGATCCCTTCAACAACCCCAACCTCTCGCTGGACTCCGACGCCTTCGAGCTCGCGTGGCCGCCGCGGGGTATCCGGCCGTGGGAGCAAACACAGGGCTGAATGCTCTCACCTCGGCCTGAACGCTCCGATTGGGTTTCGAGCCGCCGGTCGGGTTGCGTTTCAGATATCCCTGCTCAACTGCTATTATAGAGGAGTATGTTGGAGCAAGAGTTCAACGGGGCGGACTACTTGTGACGCGGTTTCTCCAGCGCGTCGGTGGGGTCCTGCGTCGTAGAGCCGGGAGGCTTCCGTGCCCCCGGTAGGACCCCTCGATTCTGACCGAAGTCTTCAGCGTGGCCTCGCTCATCACATTGATCAGTGCGAAATCGTCGGAAAGTCCGTCCACCTCCGGGGTTGGGTGTTTCACCAGGAGCACTCGGTTCGAGAGCTGGGAGTGCGCGATCCCAAAGGGCGCACGTATACCCTTCTGTTGGAACCAAGCGCCGATGTTGCATCGGTACACGGTCCGAACGCGAGTCGGTGTCGCTTCGCCGCCGTGCTCGCCTTTGAAGGTCCACCTCGGCTCGAAGAGTTGGTGTTGGAAGTCAGATTGGCCGGCCACCCGGGCGTGATCGAGATAGAGGTTGGGAAAGGACAACAAGCAGAAGATCCATATCACCGACTTTACCGTGAGTTCTGCTCTCGTGTGAACGCGTTGTCTGCACCCGCCATTCTCGAGATCGGCTCTCGAGCGCGTTCCGGCAACACGCAGAATGGTGTCTTTGCGCGTCACGTAAAATACGTGGGAATGGACATCGTTGCGGGCGAGAATGTGAATATCGTCGGGGACGCCCACGAATTGTCAGCGTTGGTCGCCCCCGCATCGTTCGATGCTGTGTTTTCGATTTCGGTGTTTGAACACCTTGCCATGCCATGGAAGGTCGCTCTCGAGTGCAACAAGGTGTTGAGGCCCGGCGGTCTGTTCTTCGCGGCGACGCACCAGAGCTGGCCGTTGCACGACGCACCATGGGATTTCTGGCGGTTCTCAAGCAGCGCCTGGCCCGCACTGTTCAATGCTCATACTGGCTTCAGAGTGGTCGAAGCGGTCATGGGACTGCCAGCCACAATTGCCCCCGCCACGTTTCTTGGGGGGGCCACGATCGGCCTCGAGACACAGCCTGCATACCTGGGGAGCGCGGTCATCGTAGAGAAGGTGTCTGAGACCGCGCTCGCTTGGCCGGTGCCGCTGACGATGGTCTCGAGCGGCCTTTACCCGAAGTGATGCTTCGCGCGTTGGCCAGCGGAGCACTCGCACGGAGCGCTCATTTTTGAGCACGCGGCTTCGCGGGCGTGCAACGCCTCCGGTATCGCGCGCGGAGCACTCGCTGTGCGCTGGTCTCATGAGGCACGCGGCTGGGCAAGGGCGACCGGTCGGTCCTGGAGCTGTTCGCGCTAGTCACCTGAGGGTGGTGTGAAGTATGGTCGATCGCTCCCCCATGATCCAGCCGGCGACGACGTTCAAGGAGAGTGGACAGGGCGAGCTGCACGCTCCCGCACCAAGCCACCTGTGGCTGCCTATGGGAGTCGGCGCGGTCACGCTCTTCCTCGCCTTCCGGCTCTTCCGCTTCATCGACCACTACGCCGTCGACGTGCTGTTCTGGGACCAGTGGGCCTTCTGGGGTGGGCTCTTCGACGGCTCCGACCCCTGGGCGCTCTGGCGCTGGCAACACGGCCCCCACCGCCAAGGCCTGGGAGGGCTCGTCGTCGCCGCGACAGCGTGGCTGACCGGCTGGAACGTTCGCGCGGAGGTCTTCGTCTCCGGGGCGATCATGGTGCTCGCGGCGCTGGCCGCGCTCGCCCTCGTCCGTCGCGAGCGCGGTCGGTGGGCGCCGAGCGACGCCGTTCTCCCGGTGCTGTTCCTGTCCCTCTCCCAGTGGGAGCTCTTTGCCCTCTCGCCCAACCCCGCGCACGGGCCGCTGCCGCTCTTGCTCGTCATGCTCTTCGTGCTCGGGCTGCAGCTGCGGAGCCCGCGGACCGGCCTGGCGGTCCTCGTCGCGACGGACCTCGCGGCCACGCACACGGGCTTCGGGGTCTTTCTCGGCCCGATCGCGCTGATCGTCCTCGCGACAAGGCTCGCGAGCGCGGTGCGCAGGCGGAGCCATGTTCTCGCCCACGCGTTGGCGCTGGCGGCCTCCGTGGGATCGCTCGCGCTCTTCTTTCGCGGCTACGTCTTCAGTCCGGCGGTCGCCTGCTTCCAGTTCCCCGATCCGCACCCCGTGCGCTACCTCTCCTTCCTGGGCTCGCTCTACCTGCGGCCATTCGAGATCCGAGGCGGGGGCGCTGTCCTCGTCTTCGGACTCGCTCTGGCCCTGGCGAACGCCGGCCTGTCCGTCTGGGCCGCCTGGCGGATGGTCGCGCCGCGCGAACGCGGCAGGCTCGTCGAGATGACGTTCGCGCTCGCCTCGTTTTCGTTCCTCTTCGCCGCGAACACCGCCGTGGGCCGCGTCTGCCTCGGACCCCAGAGCGCGGAGGCGTCGCGTTACGTCCCCTATCTCACCCCCTTCCTGGTGGCGGGGTACCTGGCTCTCTCGGCGGGGTGGCGCCCGGCGCGGG
>MEMX01000045.1:111663-114251 GCA_001768075.1 Anaeromyxobacter sp. RBG_16_69_14
AAGGAGGCGCTGGGGATGCGCCAAAACCTCGCGCACGCCGCCGACTATGCGAACGGCAAGCGCCTCTGGCGCGACTGTTATCTCGCCACGTCGGACGTGGCGGGGTGCTCGGTGTCGTTTCAGATCTACCCCGAACCGGCAGCCACGCACCTCGAGGAGAAGCTGCGGTTCCTCCGCGAGCGACGCCTGAGCTTCTTTCGATAGACAGCGCGGCTGACGGTGGCGAGGGCGAGTGGATCGCCCTGTCCCACCACGACTTGCAGAATGTACAGGGTCCGGCTCGAGCTATTGGCTGCGCACGCGGAACAGGTAGATCCCTCGATCCGCTCGAACCGCGGGCAACTCCGCTCCGAGCGCAGCGAGCGGCTCGCCACACATGCGCTGACGGTGAAGGGCATCGGCGGCGTCCCTTGCGTCGACATCGCGCACGAGGAGCCAGCGGGCCCGCGTTCGATCGAGGAAGCGAACGCGCACCGCCAGGTCCTTGCTGCATAGCCTGTCCTCGAGATCGCGCCAGGAGAGCGGGTAGCTCGCACCGCGGTACACGTCGAACAGGTACCGTCGCTCGCCGTAAGGCAGGAGGGCCGTCGTTTCCCCTGTCGGGATGACCCAGTGTTCCCACTGCGCGATATTCCAGTGCTCAGCCGGAACAATCACCCCGTCGCCAGGCGGAATCGCGGCCTCGACCCTGCGCAGCGCCAATAGATCTCGCAGCCCGATCGGCCCCCAGAACCCTCGCTGGCGCCTGGGGACGTCCAGGTTCAACCGCGCCAGGAGCGGCAGCGCGATCCAGAGCACCAGGCCGGCGCCGGCGAGCACTGCGCGCCACCGCCAGCGGAAGGCTCCCTTGCCGCCGATCAGCGCGCTGGATGCCAACAGCGGCTCCCAGAGCACGGTCCAGGCGGCGACGAACGGGAGCCACAGGAATCCCGCAGCGACGTGCTGCCCCGCGAACCCGAGATAGGCCACCAGGATATTCGAGTCATGCTGCTGGTCGTTGAGGGCGGCTGCGAGGCCAGCGGCGAAACTGAGCAGAACGCCCGCCCCGCCGATCCCCACCAGCGACGCGACGAGCATCCTGTCCGCTGGACCGAGTGGCGGGCGCAACGCGCGCCTGCGACGGAGGGCGTGCCATGCCATGGTCAGGGTCCCTGCCGTCAGGATGGCGAAGAAGGGCAGGCCCGCGTGATCGGCGAGGACAGGCGGCTGGAAGGGGAGCGCGCCCTTGAGGGCGTCCCGCGCGGCGGGTACCGACGGCGCTCGCGCGAGCCGCCTCAAGTCCTCCGCAGCGGAGCGCACGGCTCGCACCGGGAGCGTCAGAGCCTCTCGCACAGTCCTCCCGGCCACATCCATGACGCAGCGGGCATCGTGACACGGGGGAGCGAGTGGGGCGGCGCGCACCGGCCTCTCGCGCCCCGTGGCCAGGCCCTGTTGAACAGCTTCGTCGAAGGTGACCAATCCACACCGGTGCAGCAGCGCGGAGTATGCTGTCGATCGCCCGGCCACCATCGAGGTCACCCATGGATCCTGAAGGAGGACGAGAGCAGCAAGAGCTACCGCAACCGCCAGCGCCGCGAGCCCGCCTCGGCACGGAAGCGCTCCCCCGTTCACCGGCCGTAGCGCGATCCAGAAGGCGGCGAGGACGGGCACCGTGACTGCCGCCAGCAGCAACGCCACGATCGGGTTCCAGGTGAGCGCCCAGGCGCAGAGAAGGGGCAGGACTGCCAGGGAAGCCCTGGCTGCGCGTGGCGCTTCGCAGACATGACCGGCGATGAGCAGTACGACTGGCAGAAGGAGCAAGCCGTTGCTGGAGAACCGCGGGGTGCCCAGCAGGTCGCGCACCGGGTAGACCATCGGCACCAGCAGGAAGGCGTAGACATAGAACGCGAGCCCGACCGCGACCTCCCATCCCCACCGCAGGCTGGGGCCGGCGCGCGCGGAGGCGTCCACGAGCAACTCTCCCACCGCGAGCACAGGGAGTGCGGTTTGCAAGAAGGGCATCGCCTTGGCGAAGGGTCCAGCCGGCGCGGCGAGCCCAGCCGCGTTCCACAGCGCGGTGAGCAGGTGGAAGCTGCGGGGGTAGTCGCCCACGATGGCGCCGCCCGGCTCCGCGAGCGGGACATACCCGCGCACCACGATCTCGCGGATCCACGCCGTGTGCTCGTGGATGTCGAGCCCGAGCGCCGAGAGATGACGCGAGTACACCGCGACCACCACCGCCACGCTACCGAGCGCCAGCAGGGCGAGCAGGTCGATGCGCCGCAACGGCCGCTTCGCGCTCGAATGTCGGGCAGCGCGTACCTCGCAGACCAGGAGTCCGAGCGTGACCGGCACCACCAATGCCACCAGGGGCAAGGAGCCCCCGAACAGCGCTGCAGCGGCGCCATTCACGGCCATGGCAGGCGCGGCGGCAGCGAGCAGGGCGAACTGCCCGAGGTAGACCGCCGTGCACGGCGCGAGGCGCGGGAGGCCGAGGACGAGGCGACCCAAGGCGCGACCCCAGAGCCAAAGGCTGGCCAGGGCGGCCGCGAAGCTCGCGGCGAGCACTGCCTGCTCGACCGACCTCACCGGCAGCAGGAGCGCGCCCG
>MEMX01000045.1:114322-117111 GCA_001768075.1 Anaeromyxobacter sp. RBG_16_69_14
CCGCATCCGAGCGCATCCGCTCGGCGACAACCCGCCCGCTCAAGGATCCCATCTCTCCCCCTGCAGCGCCTCGACCTCCGCGCGCAGCATCGCGCATTCCTGGGCGAGCCGCCGTGTCCTCTCCGCGTTCCGCGAGGTCGCGATGGTGGATGACAGGACATTCACGAGCACGTACAGGAAAGTCAGCGCAAAGAGCGCATCCGCCGGGACCTTCACCCCGAGCACCTTGGCCAGCGCCCACAACGACGCCGGGAACGCCATGAGAAGAAGCGCGGCGGTGGTCGACGCGATCCAGAGCAGGCTGTCCCTCAGGCCGAGCCGCTGCGCGCGAACGAGGTGGACGACCCATTCCAGAAGCGTCGACAGACTCACAACGCCCACCAGCCGCACCTCGGCGGGAAGCAGCGGCTCGGCCGCCGTCATGTGTCCACAACGTCGTCAAAGGCGGTGAAGCGCTCGCGGTGCGGTAGCAGCACGAGCGCGAGGCTCACCTTCACGACGTAGTACATGGTCCGGGCGGCGTCGATGGAGCTCGTCCCGTGGGACCGGACGCGCTGGAACCAGCTCAGGTACCTGATGCCGCCGCGTCGCAGAGCGCTGGAGCGGAAGCCACCCTCCCCGAGAAAGCGCGACCCGACGCTGAGGTCGGCGCGGTTTTCTCGCACTGGCGCGAGGAGGGTGGGCAGGAAGGCAGGGTCGTGCTGGCCGTCCCCGTCGACCTGTACCGCGACGTCATAGTCGTCGTCGCGCGCCCCAAGGTATCCAGTCTGGACAGCGCCACCGATTCCGAGGTTCACAGGACAGGACAGGACCAAAGCACCGGCGTGTCGCGCGACCGCGCGCGTGGCATCCACCGAGCCGTCGTCGATGACGCAGACGTCACACAGGCCGGTGCGTATCAGTCCCTCGACAACCGCCGAAAGGCTGCGCGCCTCGTTGAAGGCGGGTACGATGGCGAGCACTCGCACGTGAGGACATTCTGGCACGTGCCGTCCTGGGCGCGCAACGTCGCATAGAGAGCGCGAGCCCAGCGTGCACCAAACGATCCCGCCCAAGAGCCCTGCCTCCATGGCGCCCCGATCCGGCGCTCACAGCGGCGACCAGTTGATGTGATTCTCCAGCGTCACCGCCGCCGCTGTGAGCTGATGTCCGGCGCCTTGCGGCGCCTCAAGCGGAGGGGAGAACTCTCCCCCCGCGCCCCCCATCTCGAGCGTCAGTTCATGTGGCATGCGCTATCAGACCCGAAAGGCGACGCCCGTCGGGCCTCCCAGGGTGCGGCTCGCCTCGACGATCCGCGCGCTAGGGGAATGCGGATGCGTTCATCACGCCGCGCCCCTTGCCGAAGAGCCCCCTACAAGTATTCTGCAGCCCATGCGCGAGCTCAACGGGAACCCGATGCCGCAGCGATGGCTTCAGCTTGAACCGTTCGAGAGAGAGCGGTCGTGACCGAGGCCCGCGCCGAGTGCTGTCCGATCTGCGGTACAGTTTTGCAGAGATGGAGCGTCAGTACTTCCCTCACCGTCAACCGCTGCGTAGGGTGCGGGCATCGAGTAGCTGGTCATGTCCTCATGGCACCTGTCGATGACGACTACCACGCCCAGCACGTACACGATGATCCTGGGTTCGTCAGGGCACTGCGCACCACACGAGTGCGCCAGGCCAGGCACCTCATCCAGCTCGTGCGGCAAGTCGCCCCCGGGGCGACCCGTCTTCTTGATTTCGGATGCGGAAGAGGCTGGTTTCTGGATGTGGCGCGCCAGGCGGGCTTCAGCGACGTGGCGGGGGCGGACGTGTCGCGCATCGCGCTGGAAGGACTCCGTGCGCGTGGGATGGAGGCCCTGGCAATCGATCCAGAGCATCCGGACAAGATCGCGATCGAACAGCTCACGTTTCGCCCCCAGGTATTGACGCTGCTCGACGTCCTCGAGCACCTTTCGCCCGAGCGCGCGCGTCACATGCTGTCCAGCCTGGCCGCAACGCTCACCGCTGACCTGCAACTCGTCGTCGTGAAGGTGCCCGTCTCGAGCGGCTTGCTGTACCGGATCTCCACAGCGCTGGCGAGGCTCGGGATACCCGGCCCGCTTGAGCAGCTCTACCAGGTCGGCAGTAACCCCCCGCACCTCTGCTATTTTTCGCAAACCTCCCTTCGGCGTGTCATTGAAGATGCGGATTTGGACGCAATTGGATGGGTGCGTGACCGCGACTTCGAGCCTGGTGGACTTGTCGGGCGTGCACGCGTGTTCGCCTCGGCACCGGTCGCCGTTGCTCAAGGCATCGGTTTCGCTGTCGCCGGAGCCGTCCGGGTACTACGAATGGAGGACGCACTCATCGTCATAGCTGCGCCCCGGACCCGCCAGGCTGAGGTAAAGGGCGCGAGGCCCTCGTAGGGAACGCGTGGGATCGCGACTTCGATCCTGCCTTCTAGCTTAGCTCCAGAGCTCTAGCCTCTCGAAGCATCGAGATCGAAGTACCCGCGGTCCAGTAGACTGAGGGTGAATCCGCTCGGGACCCCCTTCAACCGTCGGCGACGACGAAGGAAGTTCCATCCGTTCATCCCCCGCTCGGCTCGAGCCGAATCGCGTCCCCTCCGCGCGACAGCAAGCGGCGGAGCGCGCCGCGCGTGCCCATGTACCGCGCCTCGCAGCGCGCTCCGCCGGCACCGGGGGGCGACACGACGACCCGGCACATGCGGCCGGCAGCCCAGCGCGAGCGGCGCGAGCCAGAGCCAGCCTGGGAATGTCACCACACCCGAACGCCCGGAGCAGACCGGCGGGACGCTGTCGCGCTGG
>MEMX01000045.1:117122-121819 GCA_001768075.1 Anaeromyxobacter sp. RBG_16_69_14
GCCACCGCAGTCCTCACGTGCACCCTCCTCCGCCACGCTCCACCCGTGCGCGCAGCGCGTCGAGCTCCGCTCGCAGCAACGTGCACTCCTGCGCGATCCGCCGGATCCGCGCTGCGTTTCCGGAAAGAGTGATCGTGCTGGCGAGCAGATTGAGGAGGACATACACGAACGCGAGCGCGAAGACCGCATTCGACGGGACAGCGATCCCGAGGGCACTGGCGATCCACTGGAGCGAGATCGGGAACACGGTCGCGACGAGCGCTGCGATCGTGGAGAGGAGCCACAGTAGGCTATCGCGCACGCTCAGTCGATGATGGCGGATGAGATGGATCACCCAGCTGATGAACGCGACGAGGACGCCGATCGCCAGCAACTGCAGCTGCAGCGGAACCAGCGGATGTCTCACGACGACGCGACTCCGTCCTTCGCGGCCGCGGGCCGTGCTCGCGCCGGCAGCAGCATCAACGCCATGGAGACCTTGGCCAGGTAGTAGACGGTCCGCAGCACGTTGATGGAGCTGCGGCCGTGCTCGCGCTGCCGCATACGCACCGCGACCTCCCGAACTCGGAGTCCCGTCCTCACGGCCATGGCGATGCTCTCTGGCTCTGGGTAATCCGACGGATAATGGTCGGCGAACAGCTCGAGGGCGCGGCGCCCAGCCACCCGGAAGCCCGATGTGGGATCGGTCACACGAGCGCCACAGCGCAGTCTCAGGAGCCACGAGAGGTAGCGAATTCCAGCCCGCCGGAGGGCCGTGGATCGAAACCCGCCTGCCTCGATGAAACGGGACCCCACGACAAGGTCCGCTTCTCCACGCTCGACCAACGCAAGCGCCACGGCGATGTAGCGGGGTTCGTGCTGTCCATCTCCGTCGATCTGCACCGCCACGTCGTAGCCACGTTCTCGGGCCCAGAGATAGCCGGTCTGGACCGCGCCTCCGATACCGAGGTTGATCGGGCTGCGAAGGACGACCACATCCAGAGACGCGGCGATCGCAGCGGTACCGTCGGTGGACCCGTCGTCGACGACCGCCACATCGCAGCCAGGCGCATTCCGGCGCAGCGAGTCGATGACACTCGCGATGCTCATGGCTTCGTTGAGCGCAGGCACGATGACGAGGACCCGCACGAGCGCTTGTCTACCATGCGCGGTCCCCGATGTGAAACGGACCGGCTCGGGCTCGCCCCACCCCGGTCACGCTCCGCGAACCGCCCGCGGTCCACAGCGCTTTCCTGTGCGCCGACACGAAAACGCCCGCCCGCGGCACCTCCCCCCGTAGTTCTCCGCCGCCCAGGGAGGCCGTCCCTCTGGTACCTTCACTCGACCCTCGACCACGATCCTCCACCTTGACCGCAGCCACGCCCCCCGAACCCTCCATGCCATCCCCCGCCTCCGCCTGGCGCAGCCCCGAGCGGCTGGCCCTCCTCCTCGTCGCGGCGTCCATCGCGCTCCACGTCGCCCTGGCCGGCCTGGTCTCGCTCTCGCCGCAGGAAGCCTACTACTGGCAATTCGCCCGTCACCCCGATCTCTCCTACTTCGACCACCCTCCCCTCGCCGCCTGGACCATCCACCTCACCACCGCCCTCTTCGGACAGGGAGAGCGAGCGGTGCGGCTCGCTGCAGCGCTCCACGGCGGGCTGTTCGCGCTCTTCTTCTTCCTGGCAGGCCGCCGCCTCTTCGGCTCCCGCGCCGCGCTGTGGGCAATGGTGGCCGCGCTCGCCACCCCGCTCTTCGCGCTGGGGCAGACCGTCATCACGCCCGACGGGCCGCTCCTGGCCGGCTGGGCGGCGACGTTCTATTTCACGGTTCGCGCGCTGGACGAGGAGCGCGGCGCGTGGCTCCTCGCCGCCGGCGCCGCGGTGGGGTTCGCCACGCTCGGCAAGTACACCGGCTGGCTGCTCGCGCCCCAGGTGTTCCTCGCACTGCTGCTCGACGCGCGCGGGCGCCGTCTGCTGCTCTCGCCCTGGCCCTACCTGGCCCTGCTCCTGGCCCTCGCCCTGTTCACGCCTGTGCTGGTGTGGAACTCGCGCCATGGGTGGATCAGCTTCGCCTACCAGGTCAACTGGCGCAGCAACACCTCGAGCCCGTTCTCGCTGCGGCGGCTGGGGAGCTTCCTCGGGCTGCAGGCGCTGGCGGTGACGCCGGTCCTGTGGGGCGCCCTGTGCTGCGCGGCGGTGGCGGCGGCGAGGAGGTGGCGCGACCCGGGATACCTCATGGCCGCCCTGTTCTCGCTGCCCCTGTTCGCGATGAGCCTGGCGGCATCGCCCTTCGTATGGGTGAAGGGGAACTGGGCCGCCCCCGTCTACCCGACCGCCTATCTGGCCGCGGCCGCGCTCTTCCTCGAGGCGCCGCGCGCGCGCCGGCGGCTCGCGATCGCGTCGCTTGCGACCGCCGTCGCTGGTAGCGTCTACGTCCACCTCGCCATGGCGTTGCCCGCCCTGCCCTTCCCCGCGAAGGAGGACGTCACGAGCGGCTGGAAGGAGCTGGCCGCCAGGGTCCAGGCGGAACGCGACAAGATCCCCGGCCCGAGCTTCGCGCTCGGCTGCACCTACAAGCCGGCCAGCGAGCTCGCCTACTACCTGCCCGGCCGGCCGGAGACCTACGGCCAGAACGCCATGAGGGAAGCGGCACAGCAGTACGACTACTGGTACGACGATGGAGGCATCCTGGGACGCGAGGGCATCGTGGTGCTGGACGGGCGCGAGTGGAAGAATTGCCTGCGTCGCGCCGAGTTCTGCAAGCCGCTCGAAGAGCTCGAGCCTCTCACCGTGCGCCGTGGCAAGCGGGTCGTGACCACCTTCCGGATCTGGCGCTGCCGCTACGTGAACATGGTGGGCGCGAACCCGTGATCTCGGCGGACCGTGTGCCCCTCAGGGGCCGCCCGCGGGCCCTGGCGCTCGCCGCCGCGCTCCGCCCGGCGCAATGGACGAAGAACGCGGTGGTCGTCGCGCCGCTCCTCTTCGCGCTGCGCGCGACGGACCCTCGCAGCGTGGCGCGTTCCGCGCTCGCGGTCGTCGCCTTCTGCGCGCTCGCCAGCGCGAGCTACCTCGCGAACGACCTCTCCGATCGCGAGCGCGACCGCCGCCATCCCGTGAAGCGGCGCCGACCCATCGCTTCCGGCGAGGTCGGCGCACGAGCGGCGATCTCTGTGGCCGCCTTGCTCGGAGCGACTGGCCTCGCAGCATGCGGCGCGCTGGGCATGTGGGTGCTGGCGTGCGGCGCCGGCTATCTCGCGCTCCAGGCGCTCTATTCTGGATTCCTCAAAGAGTTTCCCGTGTTGGACGTGTTCGCCATCGCCGCGGGGTTCGTGCTGCGGGTGCTGGCCGGCGCCGCCGC
Source organism: Anaeromyxobacter sp. RBG_16_69_14 (assembly GCA_001768075.1). GTDB lineage: Bacteria > Myxococcota > Myxococcia > Myxococcales > Anaeromyxobacteraceae > Anaeromyxobacter_A. Next base: position 120,459 of record MEMX01000045.1, read on the forward strand.
GATCTCCGTCCCGGTCTCGAGCTGGCTCTACCTCTGCACGCTCCTGCTCGCACTCTTCCTCGCGCTCGAGAAGCGCCGCGCCGAGCTGGCGCTGCTCCAGGGCAGCGCGAACGAGCACCGCGCCGCGCTGGCAGGCTACACGCTCCCGTTCCTCGACCAGCTCGTCTCCATCGTCTGCGCCTGCACGGTGCTGGCTTACGCGCTCTACACGCTCGCGCCCGAGACCGTCGAGAAGTTCGGCGGCGATCGACTCAAGTTCACCGTCCCCTTCGTGCTCTTCGGGATCTTCCGCTACCTGTTCCTCGTCCACAGGTGCGGCGACGGAGGCCAGCCCGAGCGCGTGCTGCTCGTCGATCGCACCCTACAGGTGGACATCGCCGCCTGGCTGGCTGTGGTGGTCTGGGCCATCTACGTGAGACGTTGAACGGCACGACATGGCGGCCGGAAGGCAGAGCTCGCCCCACCGACCCGGGGCGACGCTTGTGGCCAGAGACGAGCGCCCGCTACTGGTCTGGCGGCTCGCCACGCGGCGACCAGCGCAGCTCCCCGAATGGCAGGTGTCGCAGCTCACCCAGCACGGCGAGCGCACCGAGCCCCACCACCGCCGCCGCCACCCCAGCGCGGGCGAGCGCGGCGAGGCCGGTGCCTCCGGCGGCGGCGAGCCAGGCCGCGCCCGTGGCTGCCAGGGAGGCAGCACCGGTGCGCAGGAGGCTATTCCAGGGCAGCGGCCCCACCTCGCGGCGTGCCAGCGCCACCATGACGCAGACCCCCGCCGCCTGGGCCGCGCCGTTGGCCAGGGCTGCCCCGAGCGCGCCGTGGCGCGGCACGAGCACCAGGTCGAGCGCGACGTTCAGCGCCGCCACGGGAAGTGACGCGATCACCATCGCGCGCTGTCGCTCGAGCGCGTACAGGACCGAGGCCGGGCCGATGCCCAGCGCGCCGATCGCACCGGAGAGCCAGAGCACGCGTGCGGCAGGCGAGGCCGGGGCGAAGGCCTGGCCGTAGATTACCCGCAGCAGTACCGGCGCCATGGCGGCGCCGACCAGCCCGGCCGGCAGGGCCAGCACCGCCAGCAGCCGGACCGCACCGCGGTAGACGCGCTGCAGCGCAGCGCGATCGCCCGATCCCGCCGCGTGGGCGAGGGCGGGGAAGAGCGCCACCCCGGCGCTCCCGGGCAGGAATTGCATGGCCTGAGCCACGAGCGTGAAGCTCACCGCGTAGAAGCCGACCTCCGCGTGGGTCGAGAACGCGCGCAGGAAGAGCAGTTCCGATTGCTGCCAGACGATGGCATCGAGGGCCAGCATGGCCGAGACACCCAGCGCGTACCGGATCATGCGGCGGCGCGTCGCGCCGTCGAGGGC
>MEMX01000045.1:121843-122198 GCA_001768075.1 Anaeromyxobacter sp. RBG_16_69_14
CGTGCGGGCGCGCAAGCCCAGGAGCGCCGCGCCGGCGGCGGCGTGTGCCGCCGTGATGGCAAGCGCGACGCTGGCGTCGCCGCCTCGCGTGAAGACCCACAGCGCGCCGGCCGGCAAGACGAGCGCCGCGCCGAGGCTGGCCGCGAGCTGGCCGCGAAAATCCGCGAATCCCTGCGCGAGCCCGGCCAGGACGAGGCGGGCCCCGGTGGCGCCGGCATATGCGACCAGGACCGCAGGCGCGACGGGGCGCCAGCTGGCCGGGCCGAGCGCGAGGACCACCGCCAGGACGGCGAGGACGAAGGTGAGGGCGCCGGCGGCGGCCGCCAGGATGCGGCGCGCCACGGCGGGAGCACGC
>MEMX01000045.1:122245-122817 GCA_001768075.1 Anaeromyxobacter sp. RBG_16_69_14
AGCGCGTGGCGGCGCTGGGCAGCCCGAGCGTGCCGAGCGTGGCGGCCGCCGTGCCCACGAAGGCCGCGAGGTAATAGAGGCCCACCTCGCTCGGCTGCAGCGCGCGGGCGAAGAGCGCCTGCGCGGAGAGGAGCGCCACGCCCGAGACCGCGCGGTTGGCGAGAGCCCAGGCGGAGTTGGCGAGCGTGCGGCGGTGCACCGTCGCCGCCAGCCCCCGGGCCTGCTGTGTCGCCCGCTTCCCCGGTGTGGTCATCTCGCAGGCTTCTTCTCCGAGCGAGCGTGGCCCAGCGTTTCCGCGCAGAGGGCGATCATGGCCGGCGAAGCCCCGAGCAGTCCCGGGAAGCCGAGGGTTCCTCCGTGACCGACGCCAGCCCGCGCACGATCCATCCGGGACGGCGGGTATCCCGACCAGGGAGCTCGACTTGCACCTGGAGCCGCCCGAGGGCCCCGATGAGGGCAAACGGGCACGCGCCTCCTGCCTCGCCCTTCGGGCCACAGGGGTCGACGCACGCCACGGCCGCGCCAAGATTTGACGAACGGGCGGGCGGACTGCACGGTGTGCGCTGTCCGCG
>MEMX01000045.1:122846-129173 GCA_001768075.1 Anaeromyxobacter sp. RBG_16_69_14
AGGAGGGAGGCATCGTGTGGCGCAGGGAATCGCATCATCCGGGAACGCCGAGGTAGCCGCAAGGAACCGTGTCTTCCTGCCGCTGCCGTGGTATCTCTTCGGTCCGCCAACTTGGCTTGCGCGATCCCACCCGTCAGCGTCATCGTGCCCACCTATCGGCGCGAAGGCGTGCTGTGCGACACCCTGTCGCACCTCCTCGCTCAGGACTACCCCGACTTCGAGGTGGTAGTGGTGGATCAGACGCCCGATCACGAGCCGGAGACCCAGCGCTTCCTGGAGGCGCACGCCGCCCAGCTACGGCATTACACCCTTCCCGAGCCGTCGCTACCGCGAGCCCGCAACGTAGGCGCGAAGATGGCGCGCGGGGAGGTGGTCCTCTTCGTCGACGACGACATCATCCCGCTCGACGATCACCTCATCGCCGCGCACGCCGCCTGCTACGCGAACCCGCTGGTGGGCGCGGTGGCGGGGCGGGTGCTCGAGCCCATCCTACCCAACGCTCCCGACGGCATCGCGCACGTGAACGCCTTCGGCCGCATCGTCTCCAACTTCCTCGGGGTGACGCCGACGGAGGTCGGGACGGCGAAGGGCGCCAACATGAGCTTCCGGCACCGGGTGCTCGCCGAGGTCGGCCCGTTCGACGATCGGTACGCGGGCAACTCCATCCTGGAGGAGACGGACTACTGTTACCGTGTGCGGGCGCTCGGGTACGACATTCGCTTCGAGCCTGAGGCGGCGGTGCACCATCTCGTCGCGCCGACGGGCGGCTGCCGTGAGAGCCGCTGGCTCGACGCGAAGTACTGGCTCTTCCGGAACAGCGCCCTCTTCTACATGAAGCAGAAGCCGCGGATCGGGCTGCCACTCTTCCTGGGCTTCTTCGCGGCGCGCGGCGCGCTCTACGTCGCCCGGGCGCACGGAAGGCCACGCGACTGGGTGCGGCTCATGCGCGGACTCGGCGAGGGCTTCCGGGCGTTCGGACGTGGTGAGAGGTCAGGTGCCGACGGGCAGCCCCCGGTGCTGCCGGAAGAGGCTGGTGCGGGTGAATCGGAATAGGCCCATTTCGCATGCGAATAGGTATCGACGCCACTCTGATCAGGCCGGACCGGCTCACCGGGGTCGAGCGCTATGCGCTCTGCCTGACGGCTGCCCTCGCGCGCCGTGCGCCGGGTGAGATCGTCCTCTTCACCCGTCACGACGCCCCGGCCGCGTTGAAGGCGCTGCCGGTCGAGCAGCGCGTCTCGCCTTTCCGGTACCGCTTCTCCATCGAGCAGGCCTGGCTGCCGGTTTCGGCCTCGCGGGCCGGGGTCGAGCTCCTGCACATGCTCGCCTTCCCGACTCCGCTCTTGTGGCGCGGGAAGGCTGCCATCACGGTGCACGATGCCACCCCGTGGCTCCACCGCGACACCATCTCGGCGGGCATGCGCTTCTATTACGGCCCGCTCTACAAGCAGGCGCTCAGGCGGGCGGCGGGTATATTGACTGTCAGCGAATCTTCGCGCACCGACCTCGCGGCCACCCTGGGCGTGCCGCCCGAGCACATTCACGTCACGCACAACGGCGTCGATCGCTGCTTCTTCGACGCTCAGCCATCGCGAGGGCCGAGGGCACCGTATCTGTTGGCCGTGGGCACGCTCGAGCCGCGCAAGAACGTCCCCGTGCTGCTCGACGCCTTCCGCCAGCTCCGGGCCGAGGGACGCGACCTGCAGCTCGTGCTGGTGGGCCGTCAGGGCTGGGCGGACTCGCTGCCGCTTGCAGAGCTGGCGGCGCACGTGCGGCTCACCGGCTCCATCCCCGACTCCGAGCTGGCCGAGCTGTACGCGGGCGCCTCGTGCTTCGTTTTGCCCTCGCTGTACGAAGGGTTCGGCCTGTGCCTGGCCGAGGCCATGGCCGCGGGGGCGCCCGCGGTCGCGAGCGACATCCCGGCGCTGCGCGAGCTGGCCGGCGACACCGTGCGCTACGCGCCGCCGGGGTCGTCGCAGGCCTTCGCCGAAGCCATCCGGCGCGCGCTCGACCAGCGCCAGGAATCGTCGGTCCTCGCTCAGCGCGCCCGGGAGCGCGCCCGGCGCTTCTCCTGGGACAAGTGCGCGGCAGAGACCGTGGAGGTCTACCGATCCCTCACCGAGCAGCACAGGAGGCGGAGGCTGCGCAAGTCAGCTTAGACTCGTGTTTCGCCCTTTTCGGGTGCCGCGGTGACTTCGGCTACTGCGCAGACGGAGTGTTGGCTGTCCCGCCGCGCCGCGCCAGCGCGGCCGCGACCGCCAGCGCAAACCCGAGCCCATACATCGCCTCGCTCGAGTAGAGGATATCGTGGGCGAGCGAGTTGGCGAGCATCGCGACCAGCGCCGCGAGCGCGCCCGTGGCGGCTGCGCGGGCCAGGTCGTCGCTGCCGGCGCGGCGCCAGCGCCAGAAGGCGCGCAGGTGGAGGGCCCAGAAGCCCAGCAAGGCGAGGAACAGGAGCGGCCCTCCCTCGGCCCAGGCGGTGAAGAAGCTGTTATGGCACCAGGCGCGGGGGAGTGGGTACGGGATGCGATCGTAATAGGCGGCAGTGCGCTGCGGCAGGTTGCCCCAGCCCACGCCGGTGAGCGGGTACCGCTCCACGACCGCCCGGCAGATGCCCCAGATGTCATCCCGGTCGTGATTGATGCCCGGCTGCGCGATGTTGCCAAGCCGCACCCGCACGCCCGGATGCAGCAGCATCGCCATGCTGCCGGCGAGCACGAGCGCCACCGCCCACCGCCGCGAGCGCGCGCCGAGGACCGCCAGGACGAGCGCCGCCAGCACGAGGCTCCCCCATGCCAGGCGCGACATGGAGAGCACGACCGCCGCAGCGGCCGCCAGCGAGGCGAGCACGAGCAGCGCGCGCAGCCGGGGGGCCGTCTTCCCTCGCAGCGCGACCGCCGCCGCGACGCAGAGCGGAGGGATGAGGTTGTGCGCCAGCCGCTGGTACCAGCGAAAGAAACCGACCGCCGCGTAGTGGCCCTTGTAGACGGGCACCACGGCGCGCACCGCCGTCGCGCGAAGGCCGAGCGCGTGGAGCGGATCGAACCCCGTCCAGTACTGCGCCCAGGCGATCGCGCTGGGGAGGAGCGACGCCATCGCCCACACGCCGAGCACCACCAGCGCCAACCGTCTCACCGCCGTCGAGCCTTCCTCTCCCGGCAGGTCGCGCGCGACCTCGAGCGCGGAGAGCACGACGATGGGCGAGAGGATGGATCGCCAGAGCGTGGCCTCGTGCCACCCCACCGGCGGTGAGCCGGCCAGCGCGCCCAGGCCGAGGGACGCCACGGCGGTGCCGCTCAGCAGGAGACAGGGGAGATCGAGCGCGCTCCTGGCCCAGACCCGCCGCCCGGTGAGGCGCAGCGCGACCAGCGCGCCGACCGCGAAACCGAGGCCGATCTGCATCCCAGCGATCGAGATGGGGAGAAAGAGGGCGTGCGCCAGGACCCCAAGCGCCGCCACCCGCTCCAGGCCGCGCTGGAGCATGCCCAGTCTGGGCGAGGGCGGCGCCATCGCGAGCGTGGCGTGGCCGTGCGACATGCGCGCCGAAGGTATCACGGGTTTTGGGTCACAGGGGGCTCACGCGTAACGCCTCACCGCCAGCGCGCCCGCCACCAGGAAGAGGGCGTTCGGCGCCCATGCGGCAAGGGCAGGCGAGAGCCTGCCCGAGAGGCCGAGCGACCAGCAGATCCCGTGGACACTCCAGAACGCGAAGGAGACCGCGACCGCCTCGACCAGCGCTGCGGTGAGGTGACCCTTCCGCCCGCGCCTCAACGCGAGCCCGAGCGCGACCAGTCCTGCCGGTATCCCGGCCAGCGGGTAGGCGAGCCTGTCGTGCCACTCGAGCGCGAAGTCCTGCGCCGGCAGGCCGAGCCGCTGCCGCAGCGCGATCTGCTCGCCGAGCACGCCACGCCGCATCTGCCCCGGGCGGCCAGCACGCACCGCGAACGCGCCGGGGGCCTCGTCGAACCGATACGCGCGGCGAGGGGAGAACGTCGTCTCCACGCTCCCGTCGTCCCGAAAGCTACGTTCAGCGACCTCCTCGAGCACCCACTCCCCCGGCACGGCGCTCGGCGTCATCCGCGCGGCGTCGATGCGGCGGGAGAGACGAAAGGCATCCGTCACCTCCAGCACGGTCACGCGCTCGAACCCGGCGTCGCCACCCCCTCGCAGGTGGTAGATGCGCCGCCCGCCGCGGCCGCGAAACCAGCGCTTGCGCTCGCTCGCGCGCTGGAACGCGCCCGCCCGGTGGAACTGGTTCGCCATGATCTCCTCGGCGCGCGAGGTCGCCTCGACCACGACCGCGTCGTCGAGCCATGCGGCGCCCACCGCGACCACGGCCGCCACCGCCAGCACAGGTACGACGACGCGCCACGGGCCGAGACCGAGCGCGCGTAGCGCCGTGTACTCGCGCGTGCGGCGCAGGTCGCTGGCGGTGATCGCGGCGGCGAGGAGCATGGCGGCGGGCGCGATCTGGTAGGCGACCACGGCAGCGCGGTAGGCGTAGAGCGCGAGCACCGCCAGGAGCCATCCCTCTCCGTTGAAGATGCTGGAGTTCTCGGCGAAATCCACCACCAGGAAGAGCCCCACCACGGCCACCAGCGAGCCGAGGAAGGCCACCAGGGCGCGCCGCGCGACGTGCAGGAAGAGCGTCATCGCACCGCCACCGGACCGCGCCGCTCCATGAGCGCGAGGGCCATGACGCCTGCGAGCGCGATCACCACGTTCGGCAGGTTGGGGCCGAGCCACGGCGGCAGCGCACCGCGCTGCGAGAGGCCCTCGCCGAAGCGGAGGACCGCATAGTAGCCGACGACCGCGACGAGGGTGGTGACGTAGCCGAGGGCGCGCCCGCCGCGGCGGGAGCCCGCGATCGGCACGGCGAGGAGCGCGAACGCGAGGATGGCTATCGGGCCGGCGATCCGGCGGTGCAGGAACGTCCACCAGCGCCGGGCCTCCCCCTCGTCCTTCGCTCCCCGCGCCAGCGCCACGATGTCTTGCGGGCGCAGCTCGAACTTCGAGCCGACGAGGCGGTTGCGGTCGGAGAGCGTCCGGCCCACGCCCAGGGTTATGGTCGCCCGCTCGTAGCGCGCGGCGACGTACTCGTCGGCGCGCAGTTCCTCGCGGTGCGCCTCGCCCTCGTCGAGGACGAGCCGCATCCCCTCGCCCGCCCCGGCCGGCTCGATCCGCCCCTGCTCGGAGAGCGCCAGAAGCGGCGCGGTGGGGTCGGTGCGATCCGAGAGGAGCACGTGGCGCCACCGGCCGCCCTGCGTGGTCTCGGCGTAGAGCGTGAGGCCGGGGATGTCCTCGTAGAAGACGCCCGCGCGCACGTCGTTCATCACGTTCTTGCGGATGAGATCGTTCACCCGCAGCCGCGCGTCGTGCAGGCCGGCCGGCTCCAGCACGAGGCCCACCCAGAGCGCGACAGTCCCCGCCACCAGTGCCAGCCCCACCGGGACGCGCGCCAGCCGCGCCGCGGAGATGCCCGCCGCGCCCAGCGCGACGAGCTCCCGATCCTGGGCGAGCCGCCCCATCCCCAGCACGGCTCCGAGGAGGAACGACACGGGCAGCACGTAGCCGAGGAAGTGGGGGACGAGATCCGCCGCCACGGCCGCGACGTCGAGGACGGAGACGCCCGAGCCGAGGAGCACGTCCGCCTGCGCCAGGATCTGCGTGGCGATCAGGACCTGGGTCAGGAAGAGGAGACCCGCCGCGAACGGGAGCAGAATCTCTCGCGCCAGGTAGCGGTCGAGCGTCGTCATGGGGCGGTGGCCCCCACGAAGACCCCACGTCGCACCCGCATCACTTCTTCTCGGGACCTGCGAGGCGGACCTGGAGAGCGGCGTCCTTCGCCTCGACCTCGCGCACCATGCGCTCGCGCTGCTCGCGCACCTTGGCCGCGATGGCGCCGTCGGCTCGGCCGAGGATGCGGGCGGCCAGGAGCCCGGCATTGCGGGCGCCGGCCTTGCCGATGCCGAGGGTACCTACCGGCACGCCCCCTGGCATCTGGGCCGTGGCCAGGAGCGCGTCGAGCCCGCGCAGGTCCGTGGTGGCGAGCGGAACGCCCAGCACGGGCAGCTCCGTCTCGGCGGCGACCACGCCGGCCAGGTGGGCCGCTGCCCCTGCCCCGCAGATGATGACCTCGATGCCCCGCCCCGTCGCCTCGCGCGCCAGGAGCCCGGTGCGCTCCGGAGTGCGATGCGCGGAGGAGACGTGCACCTCGCACGAGATGCCCATCTCGTCGAGCGCCTTCTTCGCCTCGGACATCGCTTCCCAGTCCGAGTCCGAGCCCATCAGGATGAGAACCTTGGGGTTCATCTTCGCTCCCGGCGG
>MEMX01000045.1:129296-130691 GCA_001768075.1 Anaeromyxobacter sp. RBG_16_69_14
GCCAGGTCCGCACCCAGCGCGCACACGGTGAGCACCCGCCCGCCAGCGGTCACGATGCGGCGATCCGGCGCGAGCGCGGTGCCGGCGTGGAACACCTGCACGCCCTCCTCGAACGGGCCATCCGCACCCTCGACTGCGTCGCCGGCGACGGGCTTCGCCGGGTAGCCCTCGGCGGCCAGCACGACCCCTACCGCCGCGCGCGGATCGACGGCCAGCTCGACCTTCGACAAGTCTCCGCGCGCCGCCCCGAGCAAGGCCGGCACCAGGTCACCGGCGAGGCGCATCATGAGGGGCTGCGTCTCGGGGTCGCCCAGCCGCGCGTTGAACTCGAGGACGCGCAGGCCCTTGGGTGTCAGCATGAGACCGGCGTAGAGGGCGCCGCGAAACGGGCGGCCGCGCCGCGCCAGCTCGCGCAGCGTGGGCAGGAGCACGCCCTCCTCCACCTCGCGCGCGATCTCGGGCGTCACCTTGGGCGTGGGAGAGAAGGCTCCCATGCCCCCCGTGTTCGGCCCGCGGTCGCCCTCGCCAACGCGCTTGTGGTCCTGCGCCGCCGGCAGGAGCCGGATGCGCTCGCCGTCGGCCAGGGCGATGACGCTCGCCTCCGGCCCCTCCAGCCGCTCCTCCACCACCACCCTCGAGCCCGCGCTACCGTGGACGCGGCCGACGAGCATGTCGCGCAGCGCCGACTCCGCGTGCTCGGCGTCGTCCGCCACCACCACGCCCTTGCCGGCTGCCAGGCCGTCGGCCTTCACCACGACCCGGCCGCCGCGCGCCCTCGCGAACGCGACGGCACGGTCGAGATCGGTGAAGGTGCCGTGCGCAGCAGTAGGGATGCCCGCCGCCAGCATGACCTCCTTGGCGAACGCCTTCGAGCCCTCGATCTCGGCGGCGGCCGCGCTGGGGCCGAAGACGGGGATACCCTCTCTGTCGAGCCGATCGGCCAGGCCCAGGACCAGGGGGACCTCGGGCCCGACCACCACCAGATCCACCCGCAGCGCGCGCGCCTCGCGTACGAGCCCCTCCACGTCGTCCGCGCGGACCGGCACCAGCTGCGCCACGCGCGCCATGCCGGGATTCCCGGGCGCACAGAAGACGGAGCGCACGAGCGGGCTCTGCGAGATCTTCCAGGCGAGGGCGTGCTCACGGCCCCCGGAGCCGACGACGAGGATGCGCATAGGGAGGGCGGTTTATACCACGGGCCTGCGCCGCCGCATCCCGGTCAATGCCGGAAGTGCCGCATGCCCGTGGCGACCATGGCGACGCCGGCCGCATCGGCGGCGGCGATCACCTCGCCGTCGCGCACCGAGCCGCCCGGCTGGATGATGGCGGTCGCGCCGGCCCTGACGATCTCCTCGACGCCGTCCTTGAACGGGAAGAAGGCGTCCGAGCCCACGG
>MEMX01000045.1:130765-135261 GCA_001768075.1 Anaeromyxobacter sp. RBG_16_69_14
GCCGATGGCGGTGGTCCGGTCGCCCTGAGCGAAGACGATGGCATTCGACTTCACGTGCTTGACGACCTTCCAGGCGAAGAGCAGGTCCTTCCACTCCTGCTCCGTCGGAGCCCGCTTCGTCATCACCTTGCAGTCCTCGCGGCGCACCCTCCCGAGGTCGCGGTCCATGAGGAGCAGTCCACCCACCACGGAGCGGAACTCGCGCGCCTCCTCCGGGCGTCGCCTCCAGGTGTCGCGCGGCGCGCCGAGACGCGCGCTCTCGAGCAGGCGCAGGTTCTTCTTCGCCGCCAGCGCGGCGCGCGCCTCGGCCGTGTACGACGGCGCGATGACGCACTCCAGGAAGAGGTCGGTGAGCTCCTTGGCCGCCGCCGCGTCCACCGGCCGGTTGAGCGCCACGATCCCGCCGAAGGCGGAGACGGGATCGCAGGCGCGCGCCCGCGAGAACGCGTCCGCCGGCGTCGCGCCCAGGGAGACGCCGCAGGGCGTGTTGTGCTTGACGACGACACAGGCGGTCTGGTCGAACTCCTTCATGCAGGCGAGCGCCGCCTCCAAGTCGAGCAGGTTGTTGTAGCTGAGCTCCTTGCCCTGGAGGACGGGAGCGAAGGCTACCGTCGGCTCCTCGGGTTCGCGCGCCGCGCGGTAGACGGCGCCGGCCTGGTGCGGGTTCTCACCGTAGCGGAGGTCCTGGGCCTTGGCGTAGACGCAGCCCAGCACGTCGGGGAAGTGGCTCGGCTCCGCCGCAGGGGTTGCCCGCGACGAGAGGTACTCGGCGATCGCGGCGTCATAGGCCGCGGTGTGCGCGAACGCCTTGCGCATGAGGTGAAAGCGGGTCGCCTCGGATACGGCGCGGGTCGCCTCGATCTCGCTCGCCACGCGCTCGTAGTCGGCGGGATCGACGACGACGGCCACGTGCGCGGCGTTCTTGGCCGCGGCGCGCACCATGGCTGGGCCGCCGATGTCGATCTCCTCGACGCATTCGTCGAAGGACTTGCCCGCCGACACCGCCTCGCGAAAAGGATAGAGATTCACCACCACGAGGTCGATGGGGAGAATGCCGCGCGCCGCCGCGTCGGCCTCGTCCGACTGCATGCCGCGGCGATAGAGGATACCGCCGTGCACCCGCGGGTGGAGGGTCTTCACGCGCCCGCCCAGGATCTCCGGGGCCTGCGTGAACTCGGCGACGGGTATCACTCGAAGTCCGGCATCGGCGAGGGCGCGCTGCGTGCCGCCCGTCGAGAGCAGCTCCACGCCCTGAGCGGCGAGGCGGCGGGAAAAGGCCACGAGCCCCGCCTTGTCGGAGACCGAGAGGATGGCGCGACGAACCATGACGAGCACCTCCTGAAAGGGCGCCCCTTTTAGCGTCCGCGGGCAGGAAGTTCAAGCCTGCGGATGGTCATGCGCCGCGCGCCCCTGTCTGATAGCGCATGCCACATGAACTGACGCTCGAGATGGGGGGCGCGGGGGGAGAGTTCTCCCCTCCGCTTGAGGCACCGCAAGGTGCCGGACATCAGCTCACAGCGGCGGCGGTGACGCTGGAGAATCACATCAACTGGTCGCCGCTGTGACTCGCCTTTCCGTAGCCCGTGGCCTGTAGCCCGTAGCCGAGTTTCCCCCTCAGGGCTTCCCGCCTCCCGAGCCCTCGCCCGGATGGACCCGTGGCTCGTCCTCGGCGATGGCGCGGAGCTTGAGCAGGCCACGCGTCTCGACCTGGCGGATGCGCTCGCGGGTGAGGTTCATGATGCCTCCCACCTCCTCGAGCGTGATGCCACCGCGATCGGCGACGTCGAGCGCGCAGGTCTCGCCGAGCTCCCAGATCTCCTTGTCGGGGAAGTTGAGCTTGATGGATCCCGTGCCGGGGTTCACGTCCAGGTAGAGGTGGTGCTTGCAGGAGACGAACATGCACGGGCGCGGCCCGTTGACACAATCGGCGCGCGAGCGCGGCCGCGACTGCTCGATCTCCTGGATGGTCTGCTGCAGATCCGGATCGATCTGCCCGACCGACCGCTGGCGCCGCAGATCGCGCGCGATCTCCTTGCGCGACATCGTCCTCGAACGGTGACGCCCGCGCCAGCCCTCGTCGTCCGCTCCGACCTGCGACTCGGCCTGTACCGGTTCCTGCTCCGGTTCCTGCTCCTGTTCCTGCTCCTGTTCCAGATCCGGCCACTCGGGCCGATCACTTCGCCTCGCCTCGCTCATCCCACGCCTCCCATCCCCAACCCGCCGCCGAGCAGGCGGCCCACACACCACGCCTGGCGCCTTGCGACGCCGTCCTCGAACGGGGCGCCCCGCCCCGCCGGGCGACGACCGGTGCAGGCGCAACTGTGCCTGTGCTCCGGAGGACGCCCTACCGCGTCCGGGGTCTTAACGTCCCGCGGGACGGCCTTCCACTCATCGGCCGGGTACCAGCCTCTCCAGGCACCTCCCGGGGCCCTCGTTCCGCACTCGAGAACACGATTCCTCTTCAGGCGACACGTGGAGCGCCCCGGGCGCGCCACTATCCCACCTCCTCCAATACGCGGCGCACGGTCGCGATCCGCCCTCCTACCCGCTCGACGCGGCGCAGGGCCGAGCGCATCTCGCGCTCGGCGCGCGCCAGCTCCCGCTCCACCTCGCGTCGGTGCGGGTGTGCTCGGGCCCGCCGCCCCAGCTCGGCGACGAGCGCCGCCCAGCCTCCCTCGACGTCCTCCAGCCGGTGCTTCACGGCCACGAAGCTCTCACGGATGTCTTCCAGCGTGAGGCCCTCGGCCATCATCCGCTTGATGAGGTCGACGCGGCGCACCACCGACACCGGGTAGAGACCGGTGGAGCCGGTGTGCTTGCCCTTGCGGCCAACGCGACGGCTGCGCGGCAGGAGCCCCGCCTGAACGTACTTGCGGAAGGTCGCGCCGGACAGGCGCGCCCCGCGCCCTTCGAACAGCCGGAGCACCTCGCGGCTCGTCACGCCGCCCGCGCGCTCGCGCTCGATGCGATCGACGTCCGCGCTCTGGAGGAGGAACGGCATCCGCCTTCTTGCGCCTCCGCTCTCAAACACCCCAAGTACAACAGTGGCCATATGGACTCATAGTGAAAATACCTTGAAAATACGACATCGAAAATTCGATACTGAAGGTAATCACCCTCCGCGACCACGTCAACGCGCATCCGAGCCCTGCTGGGTATCGTGAAGTGAACAGGGAACGAGGTTCGCCTGCGCCGGACTCTACGGAGAGAGCTTCGGCTTCCAGACGTAGCGCTGGCCTGGCGCCAGGTTCACGCGGATCTCGTCATCCCCGAGCGTGGGGTGCCGCGCGCGCAGTCGATGGAGGCCAGATGGAAGCGTCCGTTCGATGGGCGTCTCGCCGGCCGCGGCGCCGTCGATGGTCACGTACGCCCAGGGCGTGGCGTGCACGGAGATGCTGCCTTCGCCGTGTCGCATCGCCGACGTCGCAGTCGGAGCTGCCGTCGAGGGCGTGGTCGGCGTCGCGGCTGCAGCCGATGGAAAGGCCGAGGATGACGGCGGGTGCTCTGTCTCCATCGCCCCGCGAAGCGGGGAGAGCATCGGGGAAGGGCGCTGACTGTGGGTCAGAGAGGGCGCGACGGCGGTGACCGGGGCCGGCGTCTGCGTCGAGGGCCAGGTCGGGCGCTCCACCTCCATCGGGGGCGGATTGAGGGGCGGAGAGAGGGGTACACTCGGGGTGGGGGAGGCCAGGGCCGCACTCTGCCCCCTGCCCTTCCCTCTCCACGCCTTCCACCCCGCCGAGGTTCCCGCCGCGGCGAGCAGCACGACGATCGCCACCCCGAGCCAGATGCGTGCTCGAGCCCGCGTCGGCGGCCGCGCCACCGTCTTCGTCGAGAGTTCCTCCGGGGGCGCAGCGCTGGGCGACGGCACCGCCCGGACCGCCGTGCCGTCGGGCGCGGGGAGCTCGGCCGGTGTCGCACCGTCCGGCCAGAGCCGCCGCATCAGCGCACGCAGGTCGAGATCCTCGTGACCGTTCGCAAGTCGCAGGCGAATGGACGCGAGCGCCGCCGCCAGCTCCTCCGCGGTCGCGGTCCGGCGCGCCACGTCGTGGTCCAGCGCCGCCAGCGTGAGCGCGTCGAGCTCCGGCGGCACCGCCTCGTTCCAGGCGGACGGCGGAGAGATCGGCTGCGGGGCGATCACGGCTGCGAGCGTCGCAGCGTCGGAGTCGCGCGCGAAGAGGCGTCGCCCGGTGCACAGCTCCCACAGGAGCACGCCCACCGCGAAGACGTCGGCGCGGCCGTCCACGCTCTCCCCGCGCGCCTGCTCCGGCGCCATGTACGCGAGCTTTCCCTTGATGGTCCCGGGGGCGGTCTCCTCGGCGGCCCCCAGCGCCCGCGCGATGCCAAAGTCGGTCAGCTTGACCTCGCCCTCGAACGAGAGCAGCACGTTCTGGGGCGAAACGTCACGGTGGACGAGCGCGGCCCCGGTGGAGCCGCCCTCCTTGCCCAGGGCGACCCGCGGGGCGGGCCCCGCCGGGCGGCCGGCCTCCTCGAACCGG
>MEMX01000045.1:135339-137639 GCA_001768075.1 Anaeromyxobacter sp. RBG_16_69_14
GCCAAGCTCACGGCAGCGGTCCACCACGTCGCGCAAGGTGTGCCCCCGCACGAACTCCATGGCGATGTAGTAGCGCCCGTCGACCTGGTCGAAGTCGAAGACCTGCACGATGTTGGCATGGGTCAGGCGCGAGGCGAGGCGAGCCTCCTGGATGAACATCCGCTCGAAGCCGCCGCGCGCGTGGTGATCGCCACGGATCAGCTTGAGCGCGACTTCCTTGACGAAGCCCTCCGCCCCGGGCGCCTCCGCGCGCCACACCTCGGCCATGCCGCCGGACGCGACCCGCTCCAGCAGGCGATATTTCCCGAACGTCCGCACGCGCGGTGGATTGTACCGCAAGCCCACCGCGCGTCGCAGCGCCGCTACGGTCTCCCCGGACTACAGGCGGTCGGCCTCGATCGGCTCCAGCTCGAGCACAGGCACCACGCTCACCTGCTTCCGCAGCGGCGGCGGCCTCACTGCCCGGCGCGCCGGCAGCGGTGGCGGTGTGCTCCGCCCGGCCAGGGCGGGAACCACCACCGGGACGCGCTGCTCGAACGACGCGATGCGCAGGCGCACACGCTCCAGGCGATCGAGCGCCTCCGCCAGCGCCTCGTCGAGCCACTCGTCGGCGGCGCGGCGGTCGCTCGGCGACACCGGGACGTCGCGCGCGCGGAGAGCCTCCCACGCGCAACGATGAAGGAGCTTGAACTCGCGCGCGAGCTGCGCGGGCGCCGCCGTCGAGCGAACCATCACTGCACAGCGAGTCCAAGCCTCGCGCGACCTGCAGCGCTCCCCTCCGGCCCCCAGGGCGAGCGCCAGCTCGCGCAGGAGAGGGGCCACGGCAAAAGCGAGCGCGGGCTCCTTCGCGCCGAGCTCCTGCCCGACCGCCTGCCTCCACGCCCCTGCGATCTCGGCCCTCTGCTCCTCCAGGAGCAACCCCAATCCGGTCGAACTCACGCGGTGCCTCCCCCTTCGCAAACCCGAGGACGGGCTCGGATCCTGCCGAACCCGCTGCCACAACAGAGAGCAAGGAACCTGCCAGCGCGCGCACCACGCATTTCGCCCGCCGGTGTGAAAAGAGTTCCCCACCCTGTCTCCCGTTTCGCCCTTTCTTGGGGGCCGCGCGTCAACGGCTGCCGAAAAGGCGAAACGCGTCACTGGCCGGTTCCTTGCTCCACCGCCGCGCGACGACGCCCCGAACGTCCGGAGCACCAGCGCGATCGTGCCAGCCTACCTCGACTACCTGGCGGCCAGGGTCCCTCCGCAGCGCCTCATCGCTTCGGCCGCCCGCAAGGCCTGGCGCACCGCACGCGTCACCCTGTGGCCGGGTCCCGTCGCACCTGGGCGCGAGGAGATCCTCCGCGGGATGCGCGTCGGCACGCCAGGCGCGCTCGCCGCGCGCCTGGCCGGGCCTCCGGACGAGGACGAGGGCGAGGGCGAGAGAGGTGCCTCCGCCGCTCCGATCACCCTCGGTCGCGGCCTCGTCGCGCACGACAGGGTTGGCATCACGACCGGGCTGGCGCGCTTCTTCCCGGAGCAGGCCGCGCGATCCGTCGAGCGCGCGGAGAAGGCTGCGGCCGGGCGCCTCGCCATATTCGGGCGCGAATTCGACGTGACGCGCCCTGGCGGAGGCACCGACTGGCAGCTCGACCCGTTGCATGGACGGCGCTTCGCCGGCCGGGCGCCGTCGCATGAGCTCCCCGAGCTACCAGGAGCGGACATCAAGGCCACCTGGGCCCTGGGCCGCGGCGACCAGTGGGTCGCGCTCGGCTGCGGAGCCCTCGCCGACCCGGCGCGCGCCGATCGCTTCGCGGAGGCGTACGTCGCCTCCGTCCGCGACTTCGTCGTGCAGAACCCGGTCGGCCACGGCGCCCAGTGGGCCTGCCCGATGGAGGCAGCCCTGCGCGCGGTCTGCCTGGGGCAGGCGCACGCGCTCCTCGCCGGCCGCCCGCTGTCGCCGAGGTTGGCTATGCCTTCGACGTGGTGCGCCTCGCCGTCGCGACAGGCCGCTTCGTCGCGGCCCGGCTGGAGGACCTGCAAGCGGTCCCGAACAACCACCT
This sequence comes from Anaeromyxobacter sp. RBG_16_69_14, assembly GCA_001768075.1. Taxonomy (GTDB): domain Bacteria; phylum Myxococcota; class Myxococcia; order Myxococcales; family Anaeromyxobacteraceae; genus Anaeromyxobacter_A. The sequence goes on from MEMX01000045.1 coordinate 137,382, forward strand.
CGCCGCCGACTTCGTGGGGCTCCTCGCCTGCGCCGTGCTCGTCCCCGAGTGGTCGGAGGCGGCGCGCTGGCGCGCGCTTGGCAGGGCAGGCCTCCTTCGTCAGCTGGCCGCGCAGACGCACGAGGACGGCACGAGTTTCGAGGGCTCCGTACCCTACCACCGGCTCGCCGTCGAGATCTTCACGGCAGGTGCACTGCTGGCGAGGCGCGCGGGCGCGCAGCTCTCCGGGGAGTTCTGGCGGCGACTCGCGGCCATGTA
>MEMX01000045.1:137653-141578 GCA_001768075.1 Anaeromyxobacter sp. RBG_16_69_14
TACGCCGCAAGCCGCGCGCTCCTCGCCAGCACGGGCGAGCTGCCGCAGATAGGCGACGACGACTCCGGCCGCGTCTTCGCCTTCGTCGAGCGCACCGCGCTCGACGGCGCCTACCTCCTGCCGCTCGGCGCCGCGATAGCAGGCGATCCCGCGCTGCGCGCGCGCCCCGGCGCACAGGATGCCGAGGAGGTGCTCTGGCTGTGCGGTCCATCCAGCGTGGAGCGCCTCTGCCGCGCCCCGCCCGGCCCGGCCCCTCTCTCCGCCAGCTTTCCACGGGGAGGGTTCCACGTGCTCCGGCGCGGCGACATTGAAGTCGCCCTTTCTTGTGGCCGCAACGGACAGGCCGGCATCGGCGGGCATTCGCACAACGACAAGCTCGCCTTCGAGCTGCGTCTGGGCGGGCGCCTCGCCATCTGCGATCCAGGATCGCCGTCCTACACGGCCGATCCCCAGCTGCGCGACAGCTTCCGCTCCACCCGTGCTCACGCCACGCTCATGGTGGACGGCGAGGAGCAGGCGCCCATCCCTCCCGGGCGGCCCTTCGCCCTTCCCGACGGGGCGCGGGCCACCTGTCTCGTCCTCGAGTCTGCTCCCGACTGGGAGCGCTTCGTCGGCGAGCACCATGGGTACGCGCACATGGGCCTCTTGCACCGCCGCGAGGTGCTGCTCCTCGACGGTGCGCTGGTGGTGATCGACCGGCTCCGTGGCACGGGCGCGCACGGCGTCGAGCTGCGCTTCCCCTTCCCCTTCCCCGACGCCCGCCTGAGGCCGACGCGGCCGCTCGAGCGGGAGAGGCTGACGGCGCTGGGAGCCGGCGTGGCTGCGCTCTTTAGCGTACGGCGGGACTTGCGCCACGCGGTCGAGATCGGCCCCCAGGCTGCGCCGCTGGCGCTGCTGGTGGTCGCGAGCGACGCTCCGCTCGAGGCACGCCTCGAGGGCGCCACCTACTCAGCCGGCTACGCCCAGCTCGCGCCCGCGAGCGCCGCCGCCTTTGCGGGGCGGCTGACCTGCCCTGCCACGCTGTGGACGGCCATCCTGCCTCTTTCGGCCACGGGCCACGGGCTACGGGCTACGGCTCGTGGGCAAGCGCGCCGGTGAGCCTCGGCGCTGGGGCCGACCCAGGGGTCGACCCTCTCCCCGCTCTGCGGGGGCGATGGAGACGGGACGCTTTCCACGCTGTGCGGTAGCGGAACGGGAAGCTGGGCGGCGAAGCCAACCCCTCCGCGCTAGAAAACTCGGCTCGCCATGCTCCTCGCCGCCCTGTTGGCCACCGCCCTCTCTTCGTCGGACATGGGAGCTCCTCCGCAGGCTGCTGCCTCCCGCGATCCGCGCCTCGCGCTCCTCGACGCCATGGCACGGGAGGGGAACCGCTCCATGGAGCGGCTCCGCATCACCGGCTACGAGGCCCCGTACTTCCTCGCCTATCAGCTGAAGGACCTGAGACAGGAGGAGATCTCCGGTCGCTTCGGCGCGATCTTCGACGACACCTCACGTCACGACCGCAAGCTCCTCGCCGACGTCCGCGTGGGCAGCTACCAGCTCGACTCCTCGGGTCGGGACGAGCTTGCGATGGTCATCGGCTCGGAAGGCCAGACCTACTTCGCGAGCAAGGACGCACCTCTCGAGGACGACCCGCAGGCGCTGCGCAACGCGCTCTGGCTGGTTACGGACGAGAAGTACAAGGAGGCGCTCTCCAGCTACTTCAGGAAGAAGTCGAAGGGCGTCTACCGCTCCGACGAGGCGGAGCGCGCGCCGTCGTTCACGCAGGAGCCACCGCAACGCCACGTGGACCCGCCCAGCCCCTTCGTCCTCGATCGGCCGCGCTGGCGGGGCGACGTCCAGCGCCTGACCGCGCTCTTCCGCGAGCACCCCGTGGTCTTCGACTCGAGCATGAAGGTGACCGCCGAGAAGCAGATCCGTTGGTTCACGTCGAGCGAAGGGACGGCTCTCGTCACAGAGGAGACGCTGTACGGCATCCACGTACAAGCGGTGGCGAGGGCGGTGGACGGGCAGCTCCTCGAGAACAGCCGCGACTTCTACGCCCGCACCGAGGCGACGCTCCCCGGCGCCGAGCAGCTCGAGCGCGAGGTGCGCTCGCTCATCCGCGAGCTCGAGGCGCTTCGCACCGCCCCCGCCCTCGACCCCTACAGCGGTCCGGCCATCCTCGCGCCCGAGGCCACGGGCGTGCTCTTCCACGAGGCGGTCGGACACCGGCTCGAGGGCGAGCGACAGGACGACGACAAGGAGGGGCAGACCTACAAGGGCCAGGTGGGAAAGCGGATCTTGCCGAGCTTCCTCTCCGTCGTCGACGACCCGACGCTGCGCGCCCAGGGCGAGGTGGCGCTGAACGGGTTCTACGACTTCGACGACCAGGGTGTCCCGGCGCAGCGCACCACCCTGGTCGAGGACGGCGTCCTGCGCACCTTCCTCCTCTCGCGCAAGCCGGTGAAGCCCTTCACGCGGTCGAACGGCCACGGCCGTAGCCAGGGCGCGAGCGCGGCCGTGGCGCGCATGGGAAACCTGGTGGTGTCCTCCAGGCGCCGGGTCTCCATGACCGAGCTGAAGCGGTTGCTCGTCGCGGAGGCGAAGCGCCAGGGCAAACCGTACGGGCTCATCATCCAGGATATCACTGGCGGTAATACCAATACCCTGTCCTACGGTTACCAGGCCTTCAAGGGCACGCCCCGCCTCGCCTACCGCGTCGACGTCCTCACCGGAAAGCAGGAGCTCGTGCGTGGCATCGAGCTCGTGGGGACACCGCTCACGAGCATCAACAAGCTGGTGGCGACGAGCGACGAGGCGCGCGTCTTCAACGGCTTCTGTGGCGCGGAGAGCGGGTACGTGCCGGTCTCGACCGTCGCACCGGCGGCGCTCATCTCCGAGATCGAGCTGCAGCGCGTGGCGCGCGCCAACGAGCGCAGCCCCATCCTGCCAGCGCCCTGGAGCGAGCGCGCGCGGCCGTGACGTTCCGACAGGGGAAGAGCGCCGCCCGCGCGTCTTTCGACGGATCCTTGCGGCGGGGGACGAGCCCCCGCCCTACAGATAAGCCGATGGACGCTCTTCCGTTCCGCCTCCCTCCGCTCGACGCGGTGCTCCTGCGCAGCCGCACCGAGGCGCTGGCGGCGCTCGGGCAGGCGGACTGGCGCTCGTACGCTACGCCCATCACGCTCGACGCGGAGCGGCGGCGCCTCCTCAACATCGACCTCACCGAGCCCGAGGTGGCCTTCTATGTGAAGGAGGACCTGGTCGCGGTCGCACACGTCGAGACCGACCACTCCGGCCTCGTGACCCTTCTCGAGCTCACGGGCTCTTCGCCCGTCCGGCCGGAGGCGCTGGCCGAGGCGCTCCTGGACGACCCGGGCGAGCCGCGGCTGGGCGGCGGCGCGGAGGCGCGCGAGTGGATCTGGGGCCCGGAAGCCCGCAGCGGTGGCGCGGTCCGCGGCGAACCGGTGCGCCTCTGGATCTGCGCGGAGAAGGCCTACGGCGATCGGCTATGGGCGATCGTGAGCGTGGTGCGCAGGGGCTGAGTCCACGTATGTGTCATCCGGTCGAGTTTCGCTCTCGTGCTCCTCCGTTCCGGCACGGGCTCGGGCTCGATAGATAAAGGGGAAAACCACAGGTCGGTGGGTCTGGTGAATCCGGCGAACTGCTACTTGCCCTTCCACCCGCGCCACAAGATGTAACGCCGGAGGTCCGCCTCGAAGGCCTCGACGGGAATCCCCATCACCGCCTCGAACGCAGCGCGGAAGAGGCGTCCCTCGCTCATGGTGCGGAGCACGCCGCGCACCCTGTCCTCACCGTAGCGCGCCAGCAAGAACTGGAACGCGAGGTGCGCGGTGTCGTACACGACGTCGGCCTGAGACTGGTAGAGCGGCTCGGGATCGGAGAGCGGATCGCCCCGCGCTTGCGGCCGGGCGCGCCCGCC
>MEMX01000045.1:141611-143538 GCA_001768075.1 Anaeromyxobacter sp. RBG_16_69_14
CGCGGAGCGGCGCCGCATGGCGTAGAATCTCCTGATGGTCTCGGGTCCCGCTCGGCGGTAGCCCTGCCCGGCCGTGACGCTGGCCATGCCTTCGCGGAACCAGAGCGGAACGCCCTGGTACGCCCACGACCATTCGTTGGCCGCCGCCTGGTACATGGCACAGTGGGTGAGCTCGTGGGTGAGCAGTTCCTGGATCTGGCGCTGGCCCGGCCCGCGGACGAACCAGGTCCACGGCCAGCGGGTCCTCCTCGACCATGTCCGCGGCGACTGGAGGTCTACGCTGGCGAAGCGCGCCCAGGCGCGCAACCAGCGATAGCCGGCCCGGTGCACCGCGGTCTCGAGCGCTTCGTGACTGGGATGCAGCGTGATCGTCACCGGAACCCGCAGGGCACCCCATCTCTGCGCCCGGGGCACCGCCACCGCGAGCGCCTCGGCGATCTGCCGCGACGACTCCTCGTCCTCCGGGAGGTACTCCACGCGAACCGTGGCGCCCTCGACGGTGACGCTCCGCGTACGCGAGGGCTCGCCCCTGCCCAGGTGCGGCGCGCAGGCTGTGAGCGCGCACAGCGCCGCGACGGGCAGCCCACGCATGCCTCTTCGTTTATCCCCCCGCCGTCGAGGGTGGCAAGCTGCTCCCGCCCGCCAGGGTGGTGAGGAGTGGTCGGATATCCGTGAGATCTCGGACGGCGTGCACCCGCGCGGCCGCGGGGCCGAAGGCGAGCACCGGCACCTTTGCCAGGGTGTGGTTGCGGGAGGAGAGATCCTCCACGTTGCCGTGATCGCTCACGACGACGAGGGACCATGCCTCGGGAAGGCCGGCCACCAGGGCGCGCAGGAAGGCGTCCAGCCTCGAGAGCGCCTCCAGCGCGCGCTCCATCGACTGCCCGTGGCCCGCCTCGTCGGTCTCGAAGAACTCGAAGAGGGCGAGGTCGTGCCCTGCCGCGAGCCCGAGGAGGATCTCCGCTGCGGCCCGGGGAGATCGCGGCGGTATTCCCGCCCCGTGGCCGCTGGCGCGCACGCCGGTGATGTCGTGCGTGAGACCCCGGCCCACGCGCGCGTCGGCCCAGGTGCGGAACGCGCCCGCCCCCGCCGAGAAGGCCACCGTCGTGGCGGAGGCGCGCGGACGGCGTCGTCCGAACGTGAGCTCCGGCTCCGGCTCGCCGCGACACGGCAAGCCGAGCGCGCGCAGGTAGGCGACCGGGTACGCGTTGGCGAAGGTGGCGCTCAGACCCGCCTCGGCCAGGGCCCGAAAGAGGGAACGGCGCAGGAGCAACTCCCGCAGCGGCGCATTGGGAAAGCCGAGCAGGTGGTGGCCGATGCTCCGCGGAGCGTTCTCTCCGGTGAGGATGGTGGCCTGACCGGTGGCGGACTGCGGCCGACCCGGCACCCCCAGACAAGCGTCGGCTAGCCCGGCACGGCCGCCACGCGGGAGCAGCGCCCCGGTGCCATCGGCAAATTGCGAGAGCAGGAAGTCGCCCCGCGCGAGCGGGTTCACCGCCTGGTCGCGGGCGCCCACCCCGACGCCATCGACGAAGACGAAGAGGACGGGCATCGACGTCTTCATATAATGGATGAGCATGCGCTTCACCTGGCCCGTCACTACCCTCTTCCTCGCGCTCGCCTGCGCTGCGCCGCGGCCACCGCCGGCGGAGCTACCGCCGACGGAGACCGCCCCGGTCACCGAGCCCGCCCCGATCGCCGCCCCCATCGCGCCACCGGTGGCGCGAGGTATGGACGCCGCAGAGGTGCGGCGCGCGCTCGGCGAGCCCGCGCGCGTGGAGCACGTGGAGTCTGCGGCCGCGAAGGGCTCCCGTTACGAGCGGTGGATCTTCGCCGACCGCGTGGTCGTGCTGCTCGACGGCAAGGTGGTCGACGTGGCGCCTTGAGCGACACGACCGCCCCGGGCCGCGCAAACGCGGTCCGCCGA
>MEMX01000045.1:143544-149077 GCA_001768075.1 Anaeromyxobacter sp. RBG_16_69_14
GCCCTCTCCCCGCCAGGGAGAGGGAGGACTCCCAGTTCCACGGGCCATCACCGCCGAATGGGCACGGTGAACGGACCGGCGACGGCCGCTCCTCCTCGCAGGTCGCTCGCCACGGCCCAGAGCTGCGCCGCGCTGTCGTTCGCGCCGATCTTGTCGTGCTTCAGCTTGACCCGCGCGTCAGGCCCGCTCGCTCGGTCGTAGTCGAAGCGGCCGACGGTCGTGAAAAAGGAGACGATCAGCGTCTCCTCGATCGTACGGCCGGCGTCGTCCACATAGCTCTGGATGCTCGCGGGATCGAGCCGCACGCGCACCTCGAGCTCCACTCCGGGCCCGAGCGCCGGCCCGGTGTCGCCGTTGCTCACCTCCTGCCCCCCGATATCGACCTCCTGGATGACGGGAGGGAGGTTTCGGACCGCCGGCGCGCCGTCCAGGTAGAACGGGACGAGCTGCACCGCCTCGCGGGTCTCCCCGTCGGAGGCGGTGGCGACGTAGCGGAAGACGGTGTCTATTATTTGGGGCAGCTGCGATGGCACGCTGGGCGGCGCTCCCCCTTGCGCCTCGAGCTGCGCCAGGCACTGCTGGGCCAGCGCGCCGGGGTCGGCCGTCACCGCGACGCCGAGCACCGGATCGCCGCTCGGGGTTCCTTCGGAGTGGAGCGGGACCTCGCAGGCAGGCACCGCGCACGCGTAACCGACCGTGCCGCCGACCGAGAAGGGGCAGAAGGACCAGCGCTCGTCCGTGATGGTGGCTCCCTTGCCAGGAGGTGCCAGCCTCACCGGGGTCAAGGTGACGGTCTCGCCCGGGCCGACCTCGAGTGGCGAAGCCTGGATGGCCAGGACCCTGAGGTCGGCCAGCACCGAGCGGGGCGTGAAGTCGGAGCTGCACGCGGCACCCGCAGCGCCCAGGGCGAGGAAGACGGCGAGGAAGACGCGGCGGATGCCGTGGAAGCGTGGGGCGCGCATGCTCACCACTCTCCCTTCAGGCCGAGGATGGGGAGGATGGGCAGGCCGGTGAGCGGCGTGTGCTGGGAGTAGTCGAAGTTGTACTGCACGCCCTCCTGGTTCTCCCGGTTGGTGACGTTCTGGACGTCGAGGTAGAGCGAGAGCCTCCAGCGATCGAATGTCCAGACGCGGTCCACGCGCAGGTCGAGGGCGTTGAAGGTGCCGAGCCGCGCGGAGTTCACGGCCGCGTAGATCGGCACGTACACGTCCGCCGGGGCGTCGTACACGGAGCCGGTGGCCGGAGTGTACGGGTTACCGGAGACCAGCCGGAAGCGCGCGCTATAGGCCCAGCGCGCGTTCGGCTTGTAGGTGCCGAGCACCGTGAGGATGTGCGGCTGGTCGAAGGAGAAGAGCCGCTCCGGCTCTCCCGGGCCGTCGGTGCGGAACGAGCGCTGGAAGGTGTAGGCGATCCAGCCGAAGAACCGCTCCCCGAAGCGGGCCCGGAGCAGCGCCTCCACGCCGTAGATGCGACCCGTCCCCTCGTTCGTGTAACGCGGAGCGGCCGGGTTCACGTTCGCGGCGGCGTTCTGCACCACCCGCCGGTCGAGGTCCTTGTAGAACCCGGTGACGTCGAGATCCACGCCTAGTACGATCCGTTGCTCGATCCCCACCGAGTACTGGAGGCTCCGGTTGAAGAGCAGATCGGGCGTGCCGAAGCTCTTGTCGCTCTCGTCCCCGCTCGGCTGCTGCTGGTAGACGCCCACCGCTCCCTTGAGAATCGTGTGCGGCGCGGCGGACCAGCGGACCGCGATGCGCGGATCGAGGCTCCAGCGGGCGATGGAGCTGTCCCGATCGACCCGCAGAGCAGGGAGGATGTCGAGCCCTTCTCGCGGGGTGAGGCGCAGCTCGGCGAAGGCCGCCGGGGCAACGGAGTTCCCCGTCTCCGAGGTGCCCAGCCGCCTCCGGGTGGAGATCGGCGTGGCGGGCTGGCCCTCCTTGGGCGGCTGCGGCACGTCGGCCGAGAGATTGAAGAAGGCGTCCTGCAGGTCCAGGCCGACGCGCGCCTCCACGCCAGGCAGCGCCTGCCAGGTCCACGCGCTGCGCGCGTCGATGCGCTTGAGCCCGAGCTTGAAGAAGAGCCCGGCACCGACGTTGAAGTCGGTGTCCTGCAGCCCGAGCGCGACCCAGCTCTCCTGGCGAAACGTCGGCGAGAAGGCGTGGCTGTAGCTTGCCTGCAGCTCGTGGTAGGCGATCCGCGCGTACAGGTCGCCCGTGATGGAGGGGTCGTTGGCCGGGCGCTTGAGGAACGCCACCAGCTTGTCCTGGGACCCGAAGAAGAGGATGCGGACCTTGTCCTTCTCGTCGGGCTTCCAGGTGGCCAGGAACTGGTAGTCGTAGAAGCGTGGCAGCGTCGAGAACGAGACCGACGAGTCCGACGGGATGAACAGCGGCAGGACGACGTCGATCCAGGAGCGGCGGAAGGCGCCGCCGATCGACCAATGCTTCGAGACCGGCCCCTCCAGCGCCACCCCGGCGTCGTACAGGTTGAAGTCGGCCTCGCCGCGGATCATGCGGGAGTCCGGGTCGCGCACCCGCACGTTGACGACGCCGCCGGTGAGCCGGCCGTAGTCGGCGGCGAAGTTGCCCGGCACGAACTCGATCGAGTCGAGAAAGCGCGGGGCGAAGGTGCTGCGCAGCCCGCCGAAGTGGTACACGAGCGGGATCTGGATCCCCTCGACGAACGCCGCGCTGTCTTGCGGGCTCGAGCCGCGGAGCACCAGCGCGCCGCTCTCGAACGAAGCGCGCGCGGCCCCCGGCATGTTGAGCACGGCCTTGAGCGTGTCACCCTGGGTGCCCGCGACCTGCGCCACCTCCTCCGCCGGGATCACCTGCTTCGTGATCTCGCGGCGCACCCGTTCGCCGCGCACCACCGCCACGTACGCGCTCGGCACAGCTTCCACGTAGAACGTCTCTTCCCGCTCCTCGCCTGGCTTTGCCTTCACCCCCGCCTCGAGCCGCTGGTGATCGGGAGCCGCCACGGCGATCGCGAACTCGGACGCGGGGACCTCGAGGGAGAACCGCCCGTCAGGGCCGGTGGTCGTACTCGCCAGGGCCTTCTCTCCCACCTGGGCCGCGACAGGGACTCCGGCCAGAGGCTGGCGGGTACCGCGCTCGAGGATCAACCCGGAGAAGCGCACGGGCGGGGGAGCAGGGGGCGGGGCCGGGGGCGTGATCTTGAGCCGATAGGTGATGGTCACCGGCACCGGCGCTCCCGTGGTGAGCCGCGCCGGGTCGAAGGCATACCTCTGCGCCGCGGCCACGGCAGCACCGTCGAACGGCTCGCCAGCGCCCTCCAACAGGGCGACCCGCTCGACGCTCCCGTCGGCGGAGACGTCGATCTGGAGCACCACCGTCACCTCGGGCGCGGGGAAGACGGTGCCGAGCGGAAGCTCTGGCGGCACGTCCTGGCGCAGGCGTGGTGGGGTCGCAAGCTCGGGCCCGGAAGGCGCCGGCTCCTCCGCGCGGGCCGGCACCGCAGCCACGAGCGCGATCCCTGCAAAGGGCAACGCGATCCCGGCGCCCGGCAGCGCGAGCACCAGGGCGAGAGCCCATCCTCGCGCACGGGGCGTCATACCGAGCACCTGCTTCTGTGGGGCACGGGAGCGACTACTGCTGCAGGACAAACACGGCTCCATCGGCCGCGCCCACCATCACGGCCGAGCCCAGAGACAGGTTCGAGGACAGGCTGGTGTTCTTCTCGACCGTGGTGAGGCTCACCACGTAGGTGCCCGCCGACGGGAAGCACGGCGACTTTGGAAGATCGAACGAAGCCGCCTTCCACGCAGCGTCGTCGAGGGCGAACCGTACGAGCGTGGCGGCGTCGTCCACCGGGGCGTTGGTGCAGGTGGGAGTGCCCAGGTCCGCGGAGGAGCCCGCGTCGAACACGGCGTAGAAGGCGTCCGCCATGCCGTCCCGCTGCAGTGTGAGCGAGGTGAATTCACTGTAGACCTGCTGCGGGAACTGGTGGGCCTCGGCGTTCTTGATGGTGGGTGCGGAGGGCGCCGCGACCGTACCCGAGAACGTCTCGCCCTGGTACACGACCGTGAACGTGTAGTTCGCGCCCGGCGTGTACGGGATGCTGCCGGTGGCCTGGTACCAGCCCTCCTTGCCCGTCACGGGAGCCAGCGCGACCCCAGCCGAGTTACCGTCCCAACCGAGCGTCACGCCGGACGCGGCAAGTGGAGTCGGCGGCTTGTTCAGATCGCTCTGGCGCTCGCCGAAAAAGAGCTGGGCGGTGGTGACGCTCGCCTTCGAGACGTCGAGCACGTCGACCTGAGGCGACGCGAGCATCGCGCCCATGAGAATCTTCCGGTTCTCGATCTTCTGCACCACATCACACCCGGCGATGAGTGCGACAGCGGCAAAGATAGCAGCGACGCGCATGGGGCGTCCTCCTTGGATCTGAACCTAGCACGCAGGGCACCGCGAAGGCCGCCGGAAAGGCGGTCTCACAGCGGCGACCAGTTGATGTGATTCTCCAGCGTCACCGTCGCCGCTGTGATCTGATGTCCGCCGCCTTGCGGCGCCTCTAGCGGGGGGAGAACTCTCCCCCCGAGCCCCCCATCTCGAGCGTCAGTTCAAGTGAGAACCGCTTTCGCTCTTTCAGGTTGACTTTCGGGTTGACCTGCCCCACCGCGGTGGTGACGCGGGATCCGGAAACTCGCTATCGGACCCACCGTGTACCCCCAAGTTCCGGTGTCCTGCCGCTGCCAGCCTGGCTATCCTCTGCGCGCGTCCTCGCGCGCCCCTCCATGCCCCGGTTGCCCGACCCTCGCTTCGCCGTCGACTGCGCCATCGAGGTGGACGGCCGGCCCGTCGCGGCGCGTGCCGGCGAGAGCGTCGCGGTCGCGCTCCTGGCCGCCGGGCGCCGCCTCGTCGCGCGCAGCTCCAAGTATCACCGGCCGCGAGGCGCCTTCTGCCTCGCAGGGTCCTGCCATTCCTGCCTGGCCCGCGTCGACGGCGTCCCGAACCAGCGCACCTGCCAGGTCCCTTGCCGGCCCGGCCTCGCGGTCGAGAGCCAGAACGCGCTCCCCACGGTCCGGCACGATCTGCTCCGCGCCGTCGATCGCGTCTACGCGCGCGGGCTCGACCACCATCACCTGGCGGTCTGGAGCGGCCTCGCCAACCGGGCGGCAGTCGCCCTCTCGCGGCGACTGGCGGGGCTGGGCACGCTCTCGGATCGCGCGCCGCCGCCTTGCTCGCTCGCGAACGAGGAACGCTTCGACGCGCTCGTCGTCGGCGCCGGTCCTGCCGGCCTCGCCGCCGCCGAGGCGCTCGCGCGCGCGGGGCGGCGCCTCCTGCTCGCCGACGGCGATCGCTCGCAGGGAGGCCGGCTCCGCTGTGGACCGGGACGGGCCGGAGACCCGCCGCTCGCCTGGGTCGGTGAGGTGGCGCGCGCCGTCGCGGCGGCCGGCGGCGAGGCCTCGGGGAACCTGACCGCGCTCGGCGTCTGGCACGACGGCGGGAGTCCGGTGGTCGCGCTGCGCGCCGGAGGCGATGCGCCGCGACTCCGCCTGGTGCGCGCACCGAGA
>MEMX01000046.1 GCA_001768075.1 Anaeromyxobacter sp. RBG_16_69_14
GACGTCGCGACGGATCCTCGTCGTCGACGACAACGATGCCCTGCGCTCCAACATCAGGGAACTGCTCGAGGACGAGGGCTGGGAGGTACAAGAGGCGCGCGACGGCAAGGAGGCGGTGGAAGCGGTCGCCGGGTTCGATCCCGCCGTGATGCTCCTCGACTACCGCTTGCCGGAGATGGATGGGGGCGAGGTCTTGCGCCGGCTCGGCGCCATTCACGCGGACCCGCGTGTCGTCCTCATGACCGCGTCGACCGAGGTACGCGAGATCGCGATGCAACACGGGTTGCGCTTCTACGTGCCGAAGCCTTTCCGCAGCGATGACCTGCTCGACACCGTGGAGCACGCGCGCTCCGGATCGTGAGGACGTGCGGATCACGGAGCCGCCCCCGGCTGGGTCACAAAAAAGGCAACAAAAGGCTGTCTTCGTCGATCGCAACACCCTACCCGCACGCCGGGCAGCTAGAACGCATGCGAATCACTGTGCCGCAGTACTTCGCTGACCCCGGCCCGACCGCAACACCTCCCGAACTTGTATAGATTAAGTCGTCCGGGCACCTTCGCCGGTGTTGCGTTTTCCTGACACCTGCGCGTCGCCGTGCTCGAAGGTCACGTTGTGGAGTCCCTCTTCGGCGGTGCGGAGGCGGGCGCGCTCGAGCATCTCGTGGGAGATTGTCCACGCCCAGCGCGCTTCCCGACACGCAGGCGCGGGTGGCGTCGCGCGTGGACTGGCCAGCCGATGTCCAGCACACGGTCGGCCGGGCCGACGACGATCGCCTCGCGCAGTCGCTCGTGGTGCCTGCGCAGCTCCGCGTCGTAGTGATCGGCCAGCCGCAGCCGCGCGCGGTTCAGACGCTGGGCCGGCTGAGCCGGCGTTGGGAGTATGCGAGGATCTCCTGGCCAGCTGGAGCTCGATGCGGCGGCCGCCGACGGAAGTGGGCGCAGCGCGAGACACTTGCGCGCGGCCGCGTTTTGGATAATACTGAACCATATGGTGCAGTATTTACACGCCCGCCTCGATGCCTCGTTCGCCGCGCTGTCCGACGTGACCCGCCGCGGCGTGCTCGAACACCTCGGCCGCGCAGATGCGTCGATCACCGACCTCGCGGACGAATTCCGCATGACCCTCACGGGCATGAAGAAGCACGTCTCGGTTTTGGAGCAAGCCGGTCTGGTCGTGACCGAGAAGGTCGGGCGCGTGCGCACGTGCAAGCTCGGCGCCCGTCGGCTGGAGGAAGAGACGGCGTGGATCGAGAGGTATCGAATGCAGTGGGACGAACGATTTGACGAGCTCGATCGCGTGGTCGCAGAGCGCGTCGCCGATGAGCTGAAACGCAAGAAGAAGAATGATGCATACCAGAAAAGAAAGTGAGCCAAGCCCGATGAAAAGCCCGACGACGGCAGAACGAAAATCCGATCGTGAGCTCGTGGTGACGCGCACGGTGAATGGGCCCGCGCGCATCGTGTTCGAAGCGTGGACCAAGCCGGAGCTGTTCAAGCGCTGGTGGGTGCCGAAGTCGGTTCCGATCACGTTGCTGTCGTGCGAGCAAGACGTGCGCGTGGGCGGCAAGTACAAGCTGGTGTTCAGCGCGAACGGCTCCACCATGGAATTCTTTGGCACGTACACGGAAGTGAAGCCTCATGCGCGCCTCGCGTGGACCAACGAAGAAGGCGGCCAAGAACAAATCACGACGGTGACGTTCGATGAAAAGGGCGGCAAGACGTTGTTGACCGTTCACAATCTCTTCGCATCGAAGGAAGCGCTCGATGACGAAATCGCCTCGGGCGGGACCGCCGCGTTGCCCGAGACGCTCGATCAACTCGAAGAACTGCTCACGACGTTGGTGCCGAACGCAGCGTGAACATCGATGGGACGTGGGGACGAAGTCGACACCGACATCCCCTTCTGACGCAACTTGTGCCCGCGGGCCTGCGGGACGGCCCAAGGCCCGGGCGCCTCTCACACCAGCCAACTCCACGTCCGAGGCGTCGGAACCGCCTTCGGCGGTGTGAGTTTTGATCCCCTCTGGAATCGGGACGGCCCGTCCCCTGTGACGGACCGCTCATCGCAGGCCCCGGCGGCGAGCAACCGCTGCTGGATCCCTGCCCACTCTGCTACCCATCGCTGTCACCAAGTGCTGCTCTCAGAGTGGCCGACTTCTCGCGAGCAGAAGTGGCTGGTGTCTGGTGAGCGCCTCAGGATCTGGAGCGTTACGTCGCCGAGGCCGTGCCCACGAAGCTGCCCGACCGCGTGCCGATGCGCCTCGCGGGCGGCCATAAGATCTTCCCGCACGAGATGCTCTTCCTTGCCCCCAAGCGCTCGCTTCTTGAGGAGCGGAACGGCCGCCTCTGCGACATCGGCCTGTACTTCGCGGTTGGCCGCGTCGACTCGGCCGATCTCCAAGCCCAGTTCGGGGGTCGCGACGATGGCAACCTGTTCTCCAGGTACAGCAAGACCGGCGAGGACCGGGCGCTCTCGCTGAACAGCCACTCACTGCGGCACCTCCAGAACACCGAGCTGTTCCGCCAGGGCATCTCCGACCTCATCATCACGAAGCGCTTCGGCCGGAAAAGCGTTCCGCAGAGCTACGAGTACGATCACCGGACGCTCGCCGAGGACCTCGACGCGATGGAGCTGCCTCCGGGCGCCGAGGACGCTCTCGGCGAGAAGGCACAGCACGCGTTCAAGCTCATCGCCAGAGCCAACGCGGCGGGGCCGCTCGTCAACGAGTTCAAGCGGCTCCAGCGCGAGGCCGGCGACGCCGCGGCGTTCGAGTTCCTGCGCGTCGAAGCCGACGGCTTCCACACGACACCCTACGGCTTCTGCGTCAACAGCTTCACGGTGGACCCGTGCCCGAAGCACCTCGAGTGCTTCATACGGCTGCCGACACCTCACCCTGTCGGACCGCCCCGAGCACCGGACCGGCCTGGTCCAGATCCGAGATAGGCTTGCTGCGGCCCCTGGCGAGCATCGAGGAGCGCCCTGCCGGCAGCATCGGCCGCGAGAACCAGCTCCGACACACCCGCGCCCGGCTCGAGAACGTCACGGTGGCGCTCGAGAAGCTCCCCGGCACCCGGCCGTTTCCCGACGGTGCCGACCTCTCCCAGGTGACCTGAGATGCGAGATCCTAGCCGGCGCCCAGCCGCGCGCGACCTAGATGACCGTCTCCGTCACGCGCTTGAGCAGATGCTCGAGCGCGGGGACCGGATCAGCGCGCGCGGCGCGCTGAAGCACCTGCAGGACGTCCGGTCGCCGTCCTCGCTGACGCGCGATCCGTTCGTCGCGCCATGGTGGAGGAGTTCCGGCAGCGCCAGGTCGAAGGGTGGCCCGACGCCGGCAGTGACGGGGCGAGCCCTCACCGGGAACGTCCGGCACAGCCCGCCTACGATCTCAATGGGCCACGGTGTCGGGAGCCGGCAGGGCCAGGCTGCGTACGCGGCGACCGCAAGCGCGGCCCCTGCGACGGCGAGCAGGCCCATCCGGCCTCGCGTCATGCGCCCACCCTGCGCCAGCACGCGCCGGACGTCGAGCAGCACCTGGGCTGGGAGGACTGGGACCGGTTCGCCTCCTGAAGGTCGCCGGGGAACCACCAGCGGCTCACCCTTGCGCAGGGAGGTCTATCGTTCTGGAGGCCGGCGTGAGCTTGCTCGCCTTCCCCGCCACTGGATCACGATCCCGCCGCGCCTGTTCGCCTTCGGGATCCGATCGTTCCTCGCGCACTTGCTGGGCCGGTGCTCGTCGATGCGCTGGGACGTCCTCGGTACTGGACGAGCTACTCGCTCGCGAGGAACGGGTCTTCCTGGGCCGACTCGACGAAGTTCGAGTACCTGAGCGCCATCGAGCGCTTCTACCGACGAGCTCATCGCGTCGCTGGACTCAGGGCTTGCGCCGGAGCGAGGCGTTGCTGCTGCCGGTGAACGCGGTGCACGACGAGCGCGACGCGCTCAAGGATGCCCATCGCTACTGGGTCGATATCGCCTGGAACCCGTACGCCCCTTGCTCCATCAAAGCAATCTCGTTCTCGAGCATCTGTACCAACTTCTCTCGGTGCTCGCGCTGGCGCGTCTCCTCCGCGGGGTTGTGGCAGACGACGTACCGGTGGCGCCGCTCCCCATCGCCAACGATGACCTCCTTCACGCGCAGGTTCTCCTTCACCTCGTGGTATCGGCCCGGGCGGGCGAGAACCTCCTTGCTCACCTCATCCCCCGCACGCATCCGGGATCCGAGGATGTACTTGCCGTTCCCGAGCGCCACCCTGCGCGAACTGGCGCGCCTTCTCGCGAAGCGCCTCGATGAGGTGAAGACCTACGGCGCTGGCGGCTGTCCGACGTGCCACAACGCTGAGGCGTACGCGTTCCTGGCCCAGCTTCGTAAGTTCAGTGGTTAGTGACAGAGCGGTCCCGAATCAGGAGTTGACATAATACTCGCACCTCCTGAGATGGCCGCGAACGCAACCGAACGGGTAATTTTGCCGCAACCCGGGGCCGCTACCCTTGAGCATCGGTTGGGAACTCCGGGATTGTTGCTCGCCGGTCAGCCGGGGCGGTTGGGGTCTGGATGGGCGAGTCGGTCGCGGATCGCGGTGCGGGCTCGGTCGAGCGCGGCGGTGTCCCGGAAGAGCAGGTAGTGGCCGTTCGCTTCGTGCAGTAGGGCGTTGAGTTCGAAGCTGATCTGGTGGGGGTCGGTGTCTCGCTGCAGGTCGCCTTGCTTCCGAGCCTCGCGCACGTTGGTTTCGAGCAGCTGGGTCCAGCCGTCGAGGAGCGTGCGTACGCGCTCCAGGACCGGGCCGCGACGGGTGTCCCATTCGGCGGCGGTGGCGGCGAAGAAGCAGCCGCCGGGGAACACACCGCGCGCGACGTAGGACAGGTACCGCTCGCACAGCAGTTCGAGGCGCTGCACGCCCTCGGGCGCCCGCATGGCGGGTGCGACGACCTCGCTGGTGTAGATCGCCTCGGCGGCGTCGATGGCGGCGAGCTGCAGGTCCTGCTTGGAGTCGAAGTGCGCGTAGAGCCCGCTCTTGCTCATCCCGATCTCGTCGGCCAGGCGGCCGATCGAAAGACCCTCGAGGCCCTCGATGGTGGCGAGGCGGGCGGCGGCGTCGACGATCAGCTGGTAGCTGCGCTCGCCGTCGGCGCGGGTGCGTCGTTTGCGGGTTCTGGAGGTCGCCACGGCTGCTCCCCGGTTGGTCCTTGACAATATAGCACGAGCGGTCGTACTTTTATGTAAGTGCGAACGGTCGTACTTTTTAGTTCGCACCCCATTCGGTCCACGACGGGCCCGACCCAGGAGGAAGCAGATGGCGACCATCGATCAAGCGCTGCCCGACCCCGACAAGCTCGAGCAATTCGTGTTCCGTGCCCTCGAGGAGGTCGGCGCGACGCTCAACGCGGCGCTCGTCGTGATGGGCGACCGGCTCGGGCTCTACCGTGGACTCGCGGGCGCGGGCGCGCTCACGCCCTCCGAGCTGGCGGCGCGCACCGGCACCGCCGAGCGCTACGTGCGCGAGTGGCTCAACGCTCAAGCCGCGGGCGGCTACGTCGACTACCACCCGGCCGAGGGCGCCTACAGCCTGCCACCCGAGCAGGCGGTCGTGTTCTGCGACGAGGACAGCCCGGCCTACCTGCCGGGGCTCTTCCAGAACGCGCTCGGCTCGGTGCTGGACTCGCCGCGGATCACCGACGCCGCCCGCACGGGGGCCGGCGTCGGCTGGCACCAGCACAACCATCACGTCCACGACGGCTGCGAGCGGTTCTTCCGCCCCGGCTACAGCGCCAACCTCGTCGCGTCGTGGCTGCCCGCGCTCGACGGCGTCGTCGAGCGCCTCCAGCGGGGCGCCCGGGTCGCCGACGTCGGCTGCGGCCACGGCGCCTCGACGATCCTCATGGCCCAGGCCTTTCCCGAGTCGACGTTCGTGGGCTCCGACTACCACGCTGGGTCGATCGAGACCGCGCGCCGCCGCGCCGAGCAGGCCGGCGTCGCCGATCGCATCCGCTTCGAGGTCGAGCCCGCCGCCGCCTACACCGGCGAGGGCTATGACCTCGTGACGATGTTCGACTGCCTGCACGACATGGGCGACCCGGTCGGCGCGGCGCGGCACGTGCTCGGGACGCTCGCGCCCGACGGCACGTGGATGATCGTCGAGCCCGCCGCGGGCGACCGCGTCGAGGACAACCTCTTCGTGCCCCAGGGAGACCTCTACCGCCGCGTGGAGGAGACCCACGTGCTGCGCCTGTACCCGCCCGACGAAATGGACGCCCTGCTCACCAGAGTCGGCTTCACCTGGGAGCGCCTTCGCCGCTACGACGGCTTCGAGCTCCGGCCGGGCTGGCACGCGTACGCGGCGAAGAAGGCGGCCCGTCCGGCGTCAACATGTGGAAATGCACGTTGAGGTTGTGGCTGGACGCCTTCCACTCGCCTCTGCCGTTGGAGATCGAGCGTGCCGCGGTGGGCATCGCCTGGGAGCGCGAGGCGCGCGACGTAGACATACCATAGGTGAACTTCAGGCTTCCCCGAGGCAATGGGTAGGTTTCCGAGCGCTCCCGGAACGCATCCAGGACGGGTTCACGATGCGAGGAGTCCGAACACGGCGCACCCAGGTAGGGGTGACGTAAGGCGGGTGGGCAGGCTGCTGCTGGCTGGCGCCCGCGCGAGCGTGCGGCGTCCGCCCGAAGAGCAGGATGTCTTGATCGAGAGTGTCGACGAGATGCGCAGCTCTTCGGCGGCGGGCACGAACGGATCCACTTGCGGCGGTCAGGGGGATCCATTCCCGGTTGCGGGTGATGGGGTGCAAGCGGCGGTTCAGATCGCCCCCGTCGTGGCGGTGGAAATATCCCCGCCCCTTGACGAGGCAAGTGGGCAAGGTTCCTTGGCCTGGCCAGACGGAGTGGGTTGCCCCGCGCGACACTCGAGCCAGAGCCAGCTCGGTTGCCCCGTGCAGCTTTTCACTGGGGACCGGCTCACGGAGTGGTGCCCGGGCGCGGGGCTGATCTCAGGTTGAGGGCCGGCCCGAGCCTGGGCCTTCGTTGGCTGTCCGTGATTCCGTGGGGGTCAAAACGCAACACCGCCGAAGGCGGTTGCTCCGCCTCCGGCATGGGCGAGCAGTCGAGTTATCAGGTGTCCGGGGCCTCCAGGATTCCGTTGGGTCGCGGGATGCTCGCCAGCAGAGCCCGCACTGGCCGCCCGGAGGCCCCGGGCAGGATCAGAAGGGGATGTCGCGGTAGTGCCGGGCCAGGGCAGCGCGATAGCCCTTCAGCAAGCCGCGGAGGCGATGAGCGGCCTCGATGATCGAGCCGGCCAGTACCGTCGACCGATGGGGCTCCGGTTCATCGACGCCGAGGTCCGGATGCACGGCGTGCAGGGCAGCGACGGAGAGATCGAGCAGGAGGTCGAGGGCGGCGAGCTTGCCTTTCTTCGCCGGTGCCGGAGCCTCCCGCGGCCGCCGTCCCGCGAGTGACGCCCGGATGCGTACCCACCCGGCAGGTTCCCGGCGCTGGAACGTGCCCGCCTCTAGGCCTTTGCCACGAGGAGAGCTCATGGCCGACAAGAAGATCATCGCGGTGATTGGCGCGACCGGGGCGCAGGGCGGGGGCCTCGTCCGGGCCACCCTGGCCGATCGCCTCGGGCCGTTCGCGGTCCGCGCGATCACCCGTAAGCCGGACTCGGAGAAGGCGCGCGCCCTCGCGGCGCTGGGGGTGGAGGTGGTCGCGGGCGACGCCAACGACCCCTCGTCGCTCCGCGCGGCCTTCTCCGGCGCCCACGGCGTCTACTGCGTCACCAACTTCTGGGAGCACCTCGACCCCGAGCGGGAGCTCGCCCAGGCCACGGCGATGGCGCGCGCGGCGAAGGCGGCCGGGGTCGCCCACGTGATCTGGTCCACCCTCGAGGACACCCGGAGCTCGATCCCGCTCGGCGACCCGCGCCTGCCCACGCTGAAGGGCAAGTACAAGGTCCCGCACTTCGACGCCAAGGGCGAAGCGGACGCGGTCTTCGCGAAGGAGTCCGCGCCCACCACCTTCCTGAACGCCGCCTTCTACTGGGAGAACTTCATCTTCTTCGGGATGGGGCCGCGCACCGTGAACGGCCAGCTCGTCCTGGCGCTCCCGCTCGGCGGCGGCAAGCTTCCCGGGATCGCCGCCGAGGACATCGGCCGGTGCGCGTACGGCGTCTTCCGGCGCGGGCCGGAGATGGCGGGGAAGCGCGTGGGCGTGGCCGGCGAGATCCTCTCCGGCGCCGAGATGGCGGCCGGGTTCGCGCGCGCCCTCGGGCGGAGCGTCTCCTTCCACGACATGCCGTTCGACCAGTACCGCGCCCTGGGCTTCCCCGGGGCGGACGACCTCGGCAACATGTTCCAGTACCAGGCGCTCTTCAACGACGCGTTCTGCCGGAGCCGCGACGTGGCGCTCTCGCGAGCGCTAAACCCGGCTCTGCAGTCATTCGCCGAGTGGCTACGCCAGAGCGGGGCGCGCGTCCCTGTCGCGTAGGGAGCGCGGCTCGATCCCTAGCCTGGATTTCCATGGAGAGGAGTTCGCCTAACGCACCTACCCCGATCGGGTTACGCTG
>MEMX01000047.1:0-331 GCA_001768075.1 Anaeromyxobacter sp. RBG_16_69_14
GTCCGTCGCCACCGTGCGCGAGGAGCCGACCTCGTGGGGCTCGGCCCGGACCACGCCCCTGGGTTTCGCGAAGCCCGTGAGCAGCAGGGTCTCGTCGAGCAGCTCGCGGAGGTCCGGCACGAGCCCCGCCCAGCGCACGCAGAAGGTCTCGGGATCTGCGAGGTGACGCGGCGTCATCCCGCCGGCGAGGAGCGCCACCGCCGCGTCGAGCGGTCCGGGGCAGGGGGCGCGCGTCATGAGGGTGAGGGCGAGCGTGGCCAGCGGCGCAGGTGCGCTGGAGGCGAGCCTCGAGGTGACGAGGGCCGACAGCGGCCGCCGCCCCGCCTCGAGG
>MEMX01000047.1:356-2463 GCA_001768075.1 Anaeromyxobacter sp. RBG_16_69_14
GGCGACAGGCGGCCCGCGAGGAGCGCGCCGAAGGCGATCAGGCGGTGACAGGACTCCTGGTCGCGGTGAAGCCGCTCCGGGTCGAGGAGCACTGCGCGCACCGGAGCGCCGGCCGAGGTCAAGATCTGCTGGACGCCCTCGAGCCGCTCCTGCACCGCGCCGAGATCCTCGGGGGCGAGCCCGGGCGGGACCACCGCGAGCACATCGAGCGCACCGGCGATGGGAAGCACCAGGACGGCCTCGACGAGGCGCCGCCCGCGCTGGGCACGGCAGGGCGGTGGCAGGCCGAAGGTGCGCGCCAGGGACGACCACCGCTGCCGGTAGTGAAGGCCGGCGACACCCGGCGCGTCGGTGTCGAGTGGGCGCCGGTCGAAGCTGGCGTGGAGCAGCGCCGGAAGGAGGCGAGCCGCCGCCGTCAGGCGGGGCGACAGCGCCCTCGGCAGGCCGTGCGCGCGCTCGCGCAGGATCGCCGTGAGGGCCCGCCGCACGTCGAGGCCCAGCGGCGTGCCGGTGGCTGTCCCACCGCCCTCCATCGCGAGAACGGGTCCCGCCGGCGCGCCGAGGGCGGGGGGGAGCATCGCTCACCTCAAGTAGTCGAGGAGGGAGAGCTTGAACGACTGCGCGGTGGCGGCGAGGGATGCCTGCAGCGCGGTCTGGGTGGCCTGGAGCTGGATGGAGGACTCGATGAGGTCCACGTCGCCCTGCTTGCTCGCGTGGGCCTTGTCGTCGCCGGACGCGGTCCTGGCGGCCGAGGTGGCCGTGTCGAAAGCGCTCATCGAGATGCCAACCTGCGTCCGCGTGGTCGCGACCTGTTTGATACCGTCGTCCAGGCCGTCGAGGGTGGCCTGGACGGCGGTCGTGTCGTTGTTCTGGAGCGCCAGCTGCAGCGCCTGAAGGGTGTTGAGCAGCGTCGGATTCGCAGGATTCGCCGGGTCCGCCGACATCGAGTCGACCACCACGCTCGATTGCTCGAGGACCCCCGGCGCGATCTCGACGGTCCGTGCGACGGCCGGGGTCGTCCCACCGTAGACGCCGCTCGGGTCGAAGGGTGGTCTGTCGTCCTGGGTCCCGCCGAACAGGTAGCGGTTTCCGAAGCGGGTGTTGAGATTCGAGACGATCTGGCTCATGAGGCTCTTCACCTCCAGCGCTCCGCCCGCTCTCTGCTCCTGGGAATAGGTGGAGTTCGAGAACTGGACCGCCAGCTCGCGCGCCCGGGAGAGCGCGGTGCCGACGCCGTCGAGGGCGTTGTCGGCGGCGGAGAGCTCGTCCGAGGCGGCGCCCGCCGCGCTGGAGATGGCGGCGAAGCGCTCGCTCGACATGTTGAACGTCACGATGAGGCCGGCCCCGGCAGGATCGTCGCTCGGGTGCTGGATCCGCGTGCCTCTGGAGACGAGTTCCTGCGCCTGCTGGGCTGCTTCGCGGGCGCGGCCAGTTGCCAGCGTTGCGTTGGCGAAGACGAGGCGATCGGTCACGCGCACGGGAGAGCTCCTAGCTCTTGATGGAGAGCAACGTCTGCATCATCTGATCGGCGGTCTGGATCACCTTGGCGATGGCCTCGTAAGCGCGCTGCGCGCTCTGCATCGTGATCATCTCCTCGTCGATGGACACGCCCGAGTAGGAGTCGCGCATCCTGGTGAGCTGGTCCTTCACCGCGCCGTTCTGGTCGGCGAAGGCCTTGGCGGTGGCGGAGGACGAGCCGAACCGGGAGACGATGGAGGAGAGGGTGGACTGGACGTCCTTGCCGCCGCTGGGGGCTGTCGACGCGGTCGCGATCAGCGCCTGGGCGTTGCCTGCGTCGCCTGGGGCGCCCGCTGCGGAGGCCATCGCCAGGGCCGCGGGGTCGGTGATGGTGACCGCCATGCTGGCCGCCGCGCCGCCGGCGCCGCTCGTGTCGAAGAGCGAACCGCCGGCAGCTCCAAGCGGCGTGAAGCCGAGCATGTGCTGGTCATTGAGGGCGGTGGCGAGGTCGCCGGCGAGCTCGTCCACGCTCTCTCCCGCTGACTCGAGCGCGCCGTCGCGGGCCGAGATCGCGCCGCCCAGCGTTCCTCCCAGCGCCGAGCCGGAGAGGGGGGTCGATTGCGTCGCGCCGTCGGGTTGGGTGAGGAAC
>MEMX01000047.1:2483-16958 GCA_001768075.1 Anaeromyxobacter sp. RBG_16_69_14
GGTGCCATTGGGCCTGGTCGAGAGCGAGCCGGCGTGGGAGCCCGCCACGAGCGCCATTCCGCCCGGCAACACCACGTTCACGTCGCCTTCGGACGTGGGGACGAAGCTCGCCCCGGTGAGCTCGGCCAGCTTGTCGAGGTGCGTCTGGCGCAGGTCGAGCAGGTCATTCGGTTCGGCGCCCGAGCCGCGCGCCTTGCGGATCTGCAAGTTGAGGTCTGCGACCCGGGCGGCCTCGTCCTTGATCTGGGTGGTGAGCCCGTTCGCCTGCGCATCGAGCCCGCTCCGGGTGGACTCGATCTCCCCGCTCGTACGGTTGAATGTCTGCGCGAGCGTCCGGGCCGCGCCCAGGAACGACGCCCTGAGGCTGCTGTTTCCCGGGTTCTGCGCCAGCGCGGTCAGGCTCGCGTAGAAGCCGGAGATGGCGGAGCCGAGGCCTCCCGTCGCTTCCGGGTCGAGCCCGTGGAAGGACAGGAGGGCATCCGATTCGGCACTGCGGAAGGCCGCGTCACCGAGCGCCTGCGGGATCTGCGCCTCCAGGAAGCGGTCGCGCGCCTGGGTGACCGTGCCGAGCGTCGCCCCGCGCCCGATGAAGGCGCCGTTGACCTGCTCGGCCGGCGTGAGCGCCTGGAGGCTCGCCGTCTGCCGCGAGTAGCCGGGGTTGTTCGCGTTGTCGATGTTGTGACTCGCGGTGGCGGTGCGCGCGCGCTGCGCCGCCAGGCTCGTCGCTGCGCCGGAGAGGATTGAGAGGAGGTCGGCCATGGCTACCCCTTGCTCGAGACCATCGCCAGCACCGGCGCCTCGGCGCGCGTCCCGTGCCGGTCGTACGCGCGCGGCTTGGGCTGGAGCGCCTCGACGTAACCGCGGACGCAGGCGAGGGCGCGGCCCGCCAGCTGGAGGTTCAGCCTGTCGATCTCCTGCAGAGCGCCGGCGAGGGCGCGGATGTCAGCCATGACCTGGGTGAGGGCCTGGCCCTGGCGCGGTGCCCGCTCGCGCAGCCGCTCCAGCGTGACCTCGGTCATGCCCAGCGTCCCGGCGGCTCGCGAGAGCGAGACCGCCAGCGAGCGCTCGATCCGGGCTACCTCGGCGAGGAAGGTGGAGCGCTGCGCGGCCCGGGCGAACAGGCCGCCCGTGTCGAGCTTGCGCAGGAGCTGTCGCTCGCCCCGCGCGTTCTCCACCTCGGCAGCGAGCGCGTCGCGCAGACGTCCAGCCGTCTCGAGAGCTTTCTCGAGGTCCATGTGCCCGTCCTGTCCGGCCATCCGGGTGCGGAGTGGCGCTACTTCATCGCTACTTCATGAGAAGCGCTTGCAACCGCGCGGCCAGCTCCGCGTCATTGAGGATCTCCTGCGCGATGCGCTGCGGGTCGGGTCTGTACGTACCCTGCCGCACCGCCGCCTCGATGGCCTGGAGCTTTGCCGAGTGGCCTGCGCCTGCCGTCCTACTCGCCCGCGCGATGGTCTCGGCGATCCTCGCGCTGTCGGCGGTAGACACACGGTCGCCCGAATCGGTGCGCGGCGCACTGCGCGCGCGTCCCGGTTCAGGCAGCTTGTCCGGTGCTAACGCCTTGATTTGACTAGTGTCCGTGACCTTCATGCGACACCTCCGGGCGGTCAGGACCCGCTCTTGATCTCCTCTTCGGCACGGACGCCGTAAATCCTAAGGGCGCGCGGGGTGGCGGCCCGTGGCCGGAGGTCGGAAGGCGCGCCACGCAGAGGCGCGCGAAGGGATCCTGCGCTGTCGGGCCGCGGTAGCGTGCCCCCCGGATCGACGGGCCTGCCACGTACGCGCACCTCGAAGTGGAGGTGGGGGCCGGTGGCGCGCCCCGAGTGCCCGACCCTGGCGATGGCCTGACCCGGGGTCACGCGATCGCCGTCGCGGACGAGCAGGTCGGAGGCGTGCGCGTAGAGCGTGGTGAGCCCGTTGCCGTGGTCGATCTCGACCGCGTTGCCGTATCCGCCAAGGTCGCCCGACCGCTTCACCACGCCGCCGGCCGCGGCGTGGATCTCGGCGCCCTCGTCGCCTGCCAGATCGACGCCCTCGTGACGCGTCAGGTGTCCGTCGAAAGGATCTTGACGCAGGCCGAAGGGGCTGGTGATGCGCCCCAGACTACCTCCCTCTCCTCCGGTGGCAGGAAGGGCGAGGGGGCGTCGAGGTGCGGACGGAAGTAGTGATGCGGGCGAGGGCAGATCTTCCCCCTCTCCCCCGCCGAGAGAGAGGGCCGGGGTGAGGGGGCGCGGGGCAACACGGGGCGGCGGACCGCTTCCCAGGGATTGTTCGATCTGCCTCGCGAGCCCGATCCCGCCGCCTTTCACCATCGCGTCCGCCAGTGCATCCGCGAACATGTCCGCGCGGATGGCGCTGCCCGCTCCCTCGCCGCCGGTGAAAACCTTGGTGGCGTTCACGAGCTGTTTCAGGACGAGCGTCTCGAGCGCGCGCGCCGCGCCGTGCAGCCGCTCGCGCTGTGCCTGCGGGTCGGATGCGCGGACCGGCGACATCAGATCACCTCGAGCTCGGCGTCGAGCGCCCCCGCGGCCTTCATCGCCTGCAGGATCGAGACGAGGTCGCGCGCGCTGGCACCCAGGGTGTTGAGCGCCTTGGCGAGGTCCTCGACGGTGGCCGTGGCGGGGAGCGCGAGCGTGCCGCGCGACTCCTCGGTCGCGGTGGGCGTCGCCTGCTGGGTCACGACCGTGCGTGCATTCGGGTTCGGAGTCTGGCTGAAGCTGGGAGCCGGCTGGGAGACGAAGGACTGGGCGGTGATCGACACTTGAAGCCCGCCGTGCGAGACCGCCACCGGACGGATGCGCACGCGCTCGCCGGCGACGACGGTGCCGGTGCGCTCGGAGACGACGACCCGGGCAGGCGCGTCCGCCTCCACCTCCAGCGCCTCCAGCTTCGCGACGAGGCCGACCGGGTCGGCCTTGAAGGCCTCGGGCACCGTGATCTCGATCGCGGCGGCGTCGAGCGCCTTCACGCCCTGGCCTCCCAGCGCGCCCCTGACAGCGGCGGCGATGCGGCTCGCGGTGGTGAAGTCGGGCCTGCGCAGGCCGAGCACGATGGTGGAGCCGGTCAGGCTGGGCGTCACCGCCCGTTCCACCACCGCACCCGCCGGGACCCGTCCGGCCGTCGGGGTATTCTTGCTGAGGGACGAGCTCGCGGCCGACACGTCGTAGCCGCCCACCTGGACCGGCCCTTGCGCCACGGCGTAGACCTGCCCGTCGGCTGCGGTGAGGGGCGTGATGAGCAGGATGCCCCCGCCGAGCGAGCGGGCGTTTCCGAGCGAGCCGACCGACACGTCGAGGCGCGTGCCGGGCCGGCTGAAGGCAGGCAGGCGCGCCGTCACCATCACCGCCGCCACGTTGCGCGCTCGCACTTGTTGTGCGTCGATCCGGACGCCGAGGCGGCCGAGCATGCCGGCGAGGGACTGCTGGGTGAAGAGCACGCGCTCGGTGTCGCCCGAGCCGTTGAGCCCGACGACGAGGCCGTAGCCGAAGAGCTCATTGTCGCGCACGCCCTGGACGTCCGCCAGCTCCTTCACGCGGACGGCTGCCGAGGCGGGAGCGGCCAGCGCGAGGATCGCGAGCGCGAGTCCAACCAAGATCGCGGTCGGGACCGTACGGTCCCCGTACGGCGGGGGCTTGTCCCCCACCGCAGACCAGGGCGTTGGATCCGATGCGCGCATCGCTCGCCTCAGAACGGCCATGCCCAGCCGAAGTAGCGGGAGAGCCAGCCCTGACGCTGGTTGTCGGAGAGGATGCCGCGCCCGGTGAACTCGATCTCGGCGTCTGCGATCATGGAGCTCTTGACGCTGTTCTCCTGGTCGATGTCGATGGGGCGCACCACCCCGGAGATGTAGAAGTGCTGCTCCTCGCTGTTCACGAGGACCACGCGGTGACCTTCGATGAAGAGGTTGCCGTTGGGGAGCACCTTGCGGACGAGCGCCGGCACGGTGGCGGTGAGGCGCTCGGTGCGCCCGGTGGTGCCGGCGCCCTGGAAGCTTTTGTCGAAGCCGCCGTGGATCTGCGCCTGGGGGCTAGCGAGGGCCTGGTTGAAGGCGGCGACGGCGCCAAAGTCCGACTTGTGCCTCATGTCGGTGTCGGCGCTGCGCTTCGCGTCGGCCACCTCCTCCACCTTCACCACCACGAGGTCGTTCTCCCGCAGCGCACGCGCGTCGGTGTAGAGCATCGCGGATGAGCGCCCATCCCGCCAGAGGCTGCCCGGCGAGAGCGCCTGGTCGCCGCGCTCGGCGGACTTGGAGGGCTCGTACTCGCGGTGCTTGGGCTTGTACTTGTCGATGTGCGCGGGCCCGCACGCGCCGAGCGCGAAGACGGTGACAGTGACGACGACAGCGACTGGAACCTGACGCGTCATGGCGATTCCAGCTGGATGCGCCCGTCGTGCCAGGTGCCCTCGACCCGTCGGCCGGTGGGCAGGAGCGCACATGCGCGTCCTCGGCGACAGGCGATGGCCTGGCCGCGCTGCTCGACCGCCAGCGCGCCCGCCCGCAGCACGACGGCGACGGCCTGTCCTGGCCGCGCGCCTATGCGAAAGTGTGCCTCGTCGAGCGGCACCCCGGCGGCGAGCGCGCGGTCTGCGACGGCCCCTTCCGGCAGCGTCGTGACCGGTGGCCGTCCGGCGACGACCTCGCGCTCCACGGCCGCGACGGCGCCCTCGAGCGCGGCGCCCTCCATGATGGCGCGCGTCGTGACGAGCGATGGCGCGCTGACGCGGACGCGCACCCAGGCCCAGCCGTCGCACCGCTCGGCGCCGTCCCTGCCAAAGAGGTGCAGGGCCACACGGCCCGAGGCCGATACCGGTCTCGGCGCCTCGGCACGGGTGAGCGAACAGCGGGCGGGGAGGGCGCCCGTGAGCTCCAGGACCTCGGCGCTGGCGCCGGGGAGCGCCACCGCCGCAGCGATCGCCGCGCGCACCGCAGCTGGGACGTCGGCAGGGCCGGGCGGTGGCGCGGTCGCGACCGGGTCGGACGCTTCGTGCAATGCGTCGTGCAATGCGGGACCTTGTCCCCCGCCGTGGACCACGACGGACGCTGCGTGGAGGGGTCCCCCGCCGCAGAGCGACGCGAGCGCCGACAGCGCGAGGTAGGCCGACAGCATCGCGGCTCACCTCAGGTTGCTGAGCCGCTGCAGCATCTGGTCGGCCGTGGTGATGATCTTCGAGTTCAGCTCGTACGCGCGCTGACAGGCGATCATGTCGATCATCTCCTCGACCGCTTTCACGTTGGCTCCCTCGAGCATGCCCTGGGCCAGCGTGCCCGCGCCCTGCTCTCCGGGCCTGGCCCGCTGCGCGTCGCCGCTGCCCACCGTCTGGACGAAGAGGTTGTTGCCGGTGCTGCTGAGGCCAGCCGGGTTGGTGAACGTGTACAGCTCGATCTGCCCCAGTTCGCTGGGATCCGGCCTGCCGGCCAGGGTCGCCGTCACCGTGCCGTCGGGCTTGATGGTGATCGCGGTGGCGTCGGGAGGGACCGTGATGCCGGGCTCGACGACCTCACCATGCTGGGTGACGAGGCGCCCGGTGGCGTCCAGGCTGAAGTTCCCCGCTCGCGTGTAGCCGAAGTCGCCCGAGGGGAGCTGGACGCGGAAGAACCCGCTGCCCTGGATGGCCAGGTCGGTCGGGTTCTGGGTATTCGAGAGCTCGCCCTGTCCGAAGGAGCGCGTCGTGGAGCCAGTGCGCACGCCCAGGCCCACCTGCAGCGGGGTGGGATTGCCCCCGCCGCGCGCGTCCGGCGCGCTCGCGCCCCTGATCGTGTCGGAGAGGAGGTCCTCGAACTCGGCCCGCGTCTTCTTGAACCCGGTCGTGCTGGCGTTGGCGAGATTGTTGGAGATGACGTCCATCTTGAGCTGCTGGGCGTCCATTCCTGTTGCGGCGGTGTAGAGGGCACGGAGCATTTTGGTTCCCTTCTATTCTTGGTCGGCAGGAGACGTGCCCCCGCCCTGTGTATCAACGGACCCGTCCCAGATCGGACGAGCGCTGGTCCATGGCGCGGTAGGTCTGGAGGGCTTGCATGGAGGCGTCGAAGCTGCGCTGGGCCGAGATGAGCTGGACCATGCCCTCGAGAGGGCTCGCGTTGCCGAGCTCGACCTCGCCGGTGCGCAGGCGTCCGTCCACGGCGTCGGCGCGTCCGCCGCGGCCGGGTACGAGGAGCGCCTGCCCGACGCGGTCCACCGGGCCCTGGAGCTTGAACAGCCCCAGCTCACCCACCGTGACGCCTCCGGCCTGGACCACGCCGTCGCTCCCGATCTGTGGCGCAGTGCCCGGCGGTATCTGGATCACCGATCCACCTCGATCGAGGACGGGTCTGCCGTTCTGGACCAGGCGGCCCTCGGCGTCGGTGGTGAGCCGGCCGTCGCGCGTGTAAGCCCTCTGGCCGCGCGCGGTAGCGACCGCGAGGAAGGCCCCGTCCTCCGGGACGACGTCGAGTGGATTGTCGGTGCGTGAGGTCGGGCCCGGCCGCAGGTCGAAGGCGGTCGCCACAGCGGCGGGGTAGGATTTGTCGGTGGCGCCGCTCGCCGGAAGGAATGTCTGGAAGGCGGGGCGGGACGCCTTGAACCCAGGGGTCTGGGCGTTGGCGAGGTTGTCGGCGACGGCGTCGAGCTGCTCGCTGCGCGCTGCCGCACCACACATGCTCACATAGATTCCGTCGGCCATGGCTTCTCCCGCGGCGAGCTAGAGCAACCTCGGGGCCAAGTCCGGCCAAGAGCGAAACCGCCTATCGGCGGAGACTTGAGGAGTGTCGGCGGGACGGCGCGGCCAGCGCGGCCGGGCAGCATTGGCCGGGCGATAGGCAGGGATCGCCGGGTCCGCGGCGGCGACGCGACGCCTTCCGGTGCGGGCCGACCCGGTCGGCAGCCAGGTGCCGGTGCTGGCCCGGTGCTCGCAGGGGTTCCCTGGCGCAAGGGACGGCAACAGGGCCGCGGACCCATGGAGCAAACGTGATGACTCTCAGGACACGGCTCGACAAGGGGGCACAGATCCGGAAGCGGGCGGAGGACGATGCCCTCGCCGGCCTGGTTCGGGCGCGAGCCACGGTCGAGAGCGCGCGCGACCGCCTCGCACAAGCGGTGGAAGCAACGCGGCGTGACGCTCGCGCCGCCGGGCCGGTGGAGCTGTGGCACCTCGACGAGATGGCGCACCGGCGCGCGCTGCAGGCCGTGCGCTCGGCCGAGAGCGAGGTCAACGAGGCAGCACGGGGTGAGGCGAGCGCGCGCGACGGCTACGTCGCAGCGCGGCAGGAGAAGGAGATGGTATGCAGGGTCCAGGAGCGGCGCAGGTCCGAGCTGGTCGTCCAGCTGGAGAAGCGCGAGCGTCGAGACGCCGATGAGATCGCGACGCTGCGTTTCAACACCGCTCGCTGAGGCTGGTCGGAGGACGCATGCCTCTTGACCAACGCTTTCTGCAGATCGCCGACCGGCTCCTCCAGCTCATCAGGGAGGAGACCAGTCTCGACACGATCGTCTGCGACGAGAACGGCGCCATCGTGCGGGCGACGCTTCCTTCGCGCGCCGGGGACTTGCACGCCGGCTCGCAGAAGATCATGCGGAATGAGGCCCATGAGTACTTCGTGACGGCCGAGGAGGCGCGAGCGGATCCGCTCCTCAGAGAAGGTCAGAACTGCCCCATCGTCGTCGGTGGCCGTCGCGTCGGCACCATCGGGATCGCCGGCCCCCTCGAGACGACGCGCCCTCTCGCCCGTGTCGCGGCGGTGCTCCTCGCGCAATGGGCCGAGGAGATCCAGCCCGAAGGCACGCCCGCTCCCAGCGGCCTCGAGCAGCGCCGCCGCGCCCGCGTGCTCTTCGTCCACGCCTCGCCGGAGTCCTGGGAGCGCGTCCGGCAGGCGCTGCACGAGAACAACGACCTGCTGCAGGCTGGGAAGCTATCCGACGCGCTCGTGACCGCTCGAAGGGAGTCCCCCGACGTGGTCCTGTGCGAGGAGTCCACGGGTCTCGCCCCGCAGCTCCTCTCGTCGATGAAGTTCGAGGGGGAGCTGAGCGCGATCCCGCTGATCTTGCTCACCGAGCATCCTAACGACTCGGAGGCGATCCTCGACGCGGGCGCGGACGACGTGGTCTCGGCGTCGGCCAGTGGCGGCGAGCTGCGGGCGCGCGTGCGAGCAGCGGTGCGCTCCTACCGGATGTATCCGCAGCTCAACATAGAGCGAAAGAACCTGGCGCGAACGGTCCGGATGCTGTCGCGGAGCCAGGCGCGGACGCGCGCCGTGATCGAGAGCGCGCTCGACGGCATCGTCCTGCTCGACATCGACGGCAAGATCGAGGGGATGAACGCAGCGGCGGAGAGCGTGTTCGCCTGCACCCTGAAGGACGTGGCAGGGAAGGCGTTCGTGGACGCGCTAGCCGCCCCGGCCTCGCGCTCCATGCTGGCGCAGACCCTCTCGCTCCGATCGAGCAGGGCCGCGACGGGGACCGGGACAGCGGAGTGCGAGGTCACCGGGCGGCGGAGCGATGGCCTGGAGTTCCCGATGGAGTGCAAGATCAGCCGGTTCGAGACTGGCGCCGGGTCCGGGTTGTGTGCGTTCGTGCGCGACCTCACGGAGGCCCGCCGGCTCGAGCTGGAACTGTACCAGGCGCAGAAGCTCGAGGCGGTCGGTCGCCTGGCCGCCGGCATTGCCCACGAGCTCAACACGCCGATCCAGTTCATCGGCGACAACACGCAGTTCCTGAACGAGGCGTTCGCCACGTTCAGCGCCATGCAGCAGAAGCTCGCGGAGGCGGTGAAGCCCGAGGCGCGCGACGCGATCGCCCAGTTCGAGCAGGACGCGGACCTCGACTATCTGAAGGAGCAGGTGCCGAAGACGCTGGAGAGCACGCTCAAGGGAGTGGAGCGCGTCGCGACCATCGTGCGAGGGATGAAGGAGTTCGCCCATCCCGATCAGCGCGACATGGTGGCGACGGACCTGAATCGCGGCATCCAGGCAACGCTCGAGGTGGCGCGCAGCGAGTACAAGTACGTGGCGGACGTGGAGACCGATCTGGGCGAGCTGCCGTTCGTCATGTGCTACGCGAGCGACGTGAACCAGGTCATCCTCAACATCGTCGTGAACGCGGCGCACGCGATCGCCGATGCGGTGAAGGCGACCCAGGGCAGAGGCAGGATCCGGATCTCGACGCGTCGCGAGGGCGATGACGTCGTCATGACTGTTGCCGACACGGGCACCGGCATCCCGGACGGCGTCCGGGACAAGGTCTTCGACCCGTTCTTCACCACCAAGGAAGTCGGGCGCGGCACGGGACAGGGCCTCGCCATCGCGAGGACAATTCTACAAAAGCACCGCGGCTCCATCCACTTCGAGACCGAGCAGGGGAAGGGCACCACCTTCCACGTCCGGCTTCCGATCGACGGATCGAGGCGGGCCGCCGTGGCGGCAGTCCCGAACGTGCCGCGACCTCCCGGGGCAGGAGCGCTCTTGAGCCCACCCGGAGAGGCGAGCGCGTAGCGCTGCCGGGCCTACAGGCCACGGGCTACGGCTCGCGGGGGCAGGACACTTCTCGCCAAGCCCCCTCACCTCGTGGGGCTGGGACCCGCCTTCGGCCCGGGAGAGGCCGAGATAGGACTTGCGTGTATGACCATGTCATGACTATCACATGGTCATGATGAAACGGGTTGGCATCGCCGATCTCAAGGCGCACCTGAGCGGTCATCTCAAGGCCGTTCGCAAAGGCGAATCGGTCATCATCGTCGATCGCGACAAGCCCATCGCCCGCCTCGTTCCCTATGACGAGCCGGGGACCGGACTCGTCACGCGCCAGCCGCGCCGTGAACTGCACTCGGTACCCCTCCCACCACCGATGCGCCCGCCGGTCGATAGCCTTGCGGCGCTACTCGAGGAACGCCAGGGCAATCGGTGACCGCCTACGTCGACTCCTCCGTCCTGCTACGGTTCGCGTTCGGTGAACCGCAGCGGCTCAAGGAATGGTCCGAGATTCACCATGGGGTCACGAGCGCCCTGGCGGAGGTCGAGACCTTGCGCACGCTCGATCGCTTGCGGGTCAGCATACCGATGGACGAGCGCCAGCTTGCCCAGAGGCGCGAGACCGTATTCCGTCTGCTCGAAGGACTCGAGATCGTCGAGGTCACCCGGGCGGTCCTGGCGAGGGCTGGCCAGCCGCTCCCCACCGCACTCGGCACGCTCGACGCCATCCACCTCGCCTCTGCCATGCTCTGGCGCGAGCGATCTTCCGAGGACGGACTCGTCATGGCGACGCACGACGGCGCGCTCGGCCTCGCTGCCCGCGCTTGCGGATTCGAGGTCCTCGGGACGCCCAGTCCGATCGAGGAATGAGGCTCATGCTCGCGAGGTGAACCACGACGACGAAGAGGGCGTCAGCACCCCGCGACGCGGAGCATGTGTGCCACACGGGCCTGGATGGTGTGGCGCTGCAGGACCGCCTCGCGCCCGCGCCGCGCGAGCTCGCGCGCGGCCTGTGGGTGCTCGAGGTAGTGCGCCACCTTGGACACCAGCTCTCGCGGAGTGGCCCAGCAGTCCACCTCCACGCCGAGGTCGAAGAGCGCCGGGAGGTCCCTGGAACGCTCGGCCAGGACGAAGGCGCCGCACGCCATCGCGTCGAAGACGCGCATGGTGACGATGTCCATCTGGTAGAGTCGCCCGAGATCCACGTTGACGGCTGACCCACAGTAGATCTTCGCGAGCTCGTGCTCGTGCCCGGCCGGGCCCTGGTACGTGGCCCCGTCCCCTTCGATCTGCCGCCAGCCCTCGTCTCCCCAGATCCGCACGCCGAAGCGCGCGAGCCGGCGGCCGCACGAGAGCCGCTTCAACGCGGCGGCGACCTCGCCGGCCGACCGCGCGGCTCCGGGACCGGCGCTCCGGGCGAAGTCGGGCCATCCGCGCTCCAGGATCTCGGGCACGTGATATCTGGAGTCGTCGTGCGCCTGCTCCTCGAGGACCCTCTCGAGCACGCGTGTCCCCTCCGCCTCGGCGCGAGGATCGCCACCGCGATAGGCCTTCCAGGCGTCCAGGAACGAACGCTCGTGGCGGGGCACCTCCGGGACCATGCTCGCCGCGACGATCGAGACCGAGGCGGAGGCGCGGTAACGGGCCTCCGCGTCCCCGGCGGGCTCCACCGACTGGCGCCGCTCGGGATCCGTCGCGAGCGGGAGGTGCTCCACGTTGCGAAATCCCGCGGCGCGGTACTCCTCGACGGCTGCGCGACGATACGTGAAGATGAACGCTTCGTCGGTGGGGAGCTGGCAAGGGGGAAGCGCGCTGGTGCAGGGGTCGATCTCCCAGCAGATGAGCTTGGTGTGGTGCTCCGCGCAGAACTCCGCCAGCCCTTCGGTGTAGTTGATGGACGCGACCAGCGCCGGACGCAAGCGGCGAACGGAACGGGAGAGCTCCTCGCGCGACAGTCTCTGGAGATCGAGCGTGAAGGGTGCAAAGCCGGAGCGGGAGAGCGCCCGGCCGAGGTCCCGCACGAAGAGGCCGCCGGCGCAGAGCATCGCCACAGGTCGGCTGACGCCCGGGTCCAGCAGGGCGCGTTCGGTGGCGTAGACCTGACCGAGTAGAGGGTGGGCGATCACCGGTAGCCGGGGCGCGCGGCGGGCCTCATCGACGAGGTCCGTTCCGAGGAGGAGCCTCAGCCGGCCGGAAGCCAGGTCTCTTCGCCAATCGTTTCGCTCGAGCGCGAGCCGCATGAGCCACGGGTCGCGTTCCCAGGCCACGACGCGGGTGCGGCGGACGTCCGCCAGGATCGCGGTCGCGATCTCTCCCAGGCCGAGCCCGAAGAGGAAGACCGCTTCCCCGTGCGGTCCTGCCTCCGCCAGCGATCGCCTTGCTCTCTCCGGCGAGAGCGTCAGGGGAAGGCTCGACCTCCCGACGGCGTAGAGCAACGCGCCGTCCGGCCCTGGCCGGACGAGGTCGTCTCCGACCGGCCAGCAGAGCCGCTCGGCGAGCTCGGGGTCGTTCTTCGCAAGCGCGGCCAGGTTCTCGCGGAGCATGGTCTCGGAGTGGACGACCTCCGGCGCCGGGCGGGCCGCCATGGCCGCTGTGCCGATCGCCTGCTCGAGCACGGGGCCGGGCGCGAGCGCCTCGCGCAGGTAGGCACCTTCGTCGCGCCGGGCCATGATCGCATGGCCGGCCTCGCCGAGCCTGGCGCGGGCCGCCGGATCGCGGGCTAGGTGCGCGCAGGTGTTCACGAGGTCGCCGTACTCCGCGAAGGCGACGCCTTCCTCGAACTCGCGCTCCTCGGCCGGGTCGGCTCCGCGCTCCGATACGACGCAGCGGCCGTTCGCGAGGAGGTAGGAGACGCGGACGATCTCGAAGACCTTCGCCTCGTAGAAATGGAGATTGAGGACGATCTTCGACCGGCCGATGAGCCGGTCGCGGGCCTCGCCGTAGACCCCGAACACCGCTTCCACGCGCAGGCCGCGCGCACGCAGCGCATCGAGGATCGCCTGACGCCGCTCGTTCAGCGAGCCGTAGAAGAGGACGTCGATGTCCTCCCGTTCGGGAGATCTCGGGATCCGTACCAGCTCGGGGACGTGGCCGATGGGGACCACCCGGGGGCGCGGCAGGCCGAACTCTGCGTACCGCCCGGCGTTCCGGGAGCTGTAGTCCCAGACCTCGTGACGCCTGAACAGCTCGATCACCTCGGGAGTGAGCCAGGGCAATCCGGGATGGATCTGCTCGAGGTTGTAGAGGATCGCGTCGTCGGGGAGAGGGAGCAGGTGGGACGGCAAGAGGCACGAGCCGAGCACGATGGCTCGGCGTCCCTGGTGGTTGGCATTGCTCGAGAGGACCGCGTCGTCGCCGAGGCGACGCAGGCCGTATAGGAGAACCTCCCCCACCTCGCGGAACGCTTCGCTGTGGGGGTAGCCGGGGGGCTGCACGATGCAGACGGCATAGGCGCTCACGCCGGGCTTACGGTGCAAGGCGAGCGCCACGCGTGGCGGCGTGTACCTGCCAAGTGCTGCACGATTTCATCGGCGCGCGCAGGAAGGATCGGGCACGGGCTCGGGCTCGATAGTGGCGAATGAGGGGATACCTCAGCGGCGCGGCGGGAGGGCGTGG
Source organism: Anaeromyxobacter sp. RBG_16_69_14 (assembly GCA_001768075.1). Taxonomy (GTDB): domain Bacteria; phylum Myxococcota; class Myxococcia; order Myxococcales; family Anaeromyxobacteraceae; genus Anaeromyxobacter_A. Next base: position 15,538 of record MEMX01000047.1, read on the forward strand.
TTCGTGCGGATTGGGCCACCGACGATGGCCATCCGCGCGTTGGTTTGGGCACCGCCGCGCCGAGCGCCGGTGCCTTGACGCGGTAGCTCCATCTGTCAGGTGCTTGACGGGTTGTCTTCGAGAGTCCTCCGCGGGCTTTCGCGAAACGAGGGGTGGCATCGCGTTTGCGTATGCTGTCTCTGGCTCCGGCCAGGCGCCGGACGAAAGGCTGGTCCTGTGAACCAAGCTCAGATCTCTCCTCTCCCCTCGGTCTCCGTGGTTGTCCCGGTCACGAACGGCTGGGAAACCACCTTCCGTTCTCTGCTGGCGCTCGCCGAGCACTCCGGCGGGGTGCGCCGCGAGGTCATCGTCGTCGACAATGGGTGCTCCGACGAGACTCGCCTGGCGCTCCCGCACCTCGAGGGCGTGGTGGCCATCCGGAACGAGAGGGACGAGGGCTTCGCTCGCGCCTGCAACCAGGCGGCCGCAGCGGCCCAGGGCGACGTGCTGGTCCTCCTCGATCGCGACGCCGAGGTGGGGAGCGGCTGGCTCGAGCGGCTGGCGATGCACTTCGTCGACGCGCGCGTTGCCGCGGTCTGCCCCGGGGAGCGCCTCGCCGGCGCGTTCTTCGCCGTGCGCACCTCGCACTACCGGGACGCGCAGGGCCTCGACGAGAAGAGCGCGAGCGCCGCGGACGATCTCCTCGCGCGCCTCCTGCGCCGCGATCGACGCGTCGAAGTCGCCGAGGACGTGCCCATGCAGATGCTCTCCGCGACCGAGCCGGCTCGAGAGCCGGCTCGGTCGCCCGTGAGCATCGTGGTGCCGGTCCGCGATGGCGCCGCGACCCTCGCGGCTTGCCTGCAGGCGATCGAAGGGAACCTCCGCCCCGGTGACGAGGTCGTGATCGCCGACGGCGGATCCCAGGACGAGACCCTGCGCCACGCATTCGAGTTCGCGGCGCGGCATCATCGCGACGCCAAGGTGGTCGATCGCGTGGGCGGGGTGACGGGGGCGCTGCGCCAGGGCCTCGGCGCCGCCTCCCGTGAGATGATCCTCGTGGTCCACCCCAGCGTCTCCATGCCGAGCGGCTTCGTGCAGGGGATGTTCGCGCTGCTCGCGGGCCACGCGAGCGCGGGCGCGCTGGCGGTCGAGGTGCCGCGGACTGGCCTGTGCGTGCTCGCGCGTGCGGAGCACCTGCGCGCCGTGGGAGAGACGAGCGCGAACGCGTTGTTCAAGCAGGACGGAGTCGATCTCGGCCGTGCGCTGCAGCGGGTCGGCACGCAGCTCGCGTACGTGCCGGCGCCGGTCGGCAGGGCCGCGTAGCGTCGCTCCCGCGGGGAGGATCGCGCTCACTCCACCAGCCCGTGCTTCAGCATCCAGGCGGCGGTGACCCGCGCGCGCCACGCCGGGGCGCCAGGGAAGGCGAGGGCGAGGCCGGCCAC
>MEMX01000047.1:16993-17965 GCA_001768075.1 Anaeromyxobacter sp. RBG_16_69_14
GCACGCCCTCGAGCACCTCCGCGTCGGAGAGGAGCTGACGGAGCTCGGGGTAGATGAGGTGCTGGAATCCGGCGAGCGCGGCGCGGCCCGCTTCGGTGGCCCGGACCACGCGCGCGGGATCCCAGCCGGCGGTGGGGTAGTGGCCGAAGACGCGCGCGTAGTCCATGCCGAGCGGGTGGGGCGTCCCACCCGCAGGCGCGAAGGGGCGACCGGTCAGCTCGCGCCACACCGCCTCGTAGCGCGGGATCACGACGCGCCAGTCGTACACGGCGTCCGCTCGCCGGGCGGCGGCGCGGCCCATGGCGGCGCGGCGCTCCGTGTCGAGGTACAGCTCGACGAGGGCGGTTTCCAGCGCGGCGAGGTCCACCTCGAGCCCCTGCCCGAGGAACAGGTGCAGCGGCCGCTCGTACAGGATCGGAGACAGGTCGCGCAGGAAGGTGGGGTCGGCGAGCCAGCGCGTGGGGACGCGGATCCCGGCCTCGGGCGTCACCGTGTCCTTGTAGCCGTCGTAGTCGGAGGCGATCACCGGGAGACCGGCCGCCATCGCCTCCACCACCGTGAGGCCGAAGGTCTCCTGCGGGTTGTCGGAAGGTGAGACGAAGACGTCGGCGCCAGCGAGGAGGTCGCGCTTCTGCCCGGCAGGGAAGTCCACCTCCACCTTCACGCGGTCGCCGACGCCGAGGAGCGCCGCCCACTGCTGCAGCATCTCCGGAGTGCGGGTGCCCTGGCGCGCGCCGGCGAGGACGAGGTGCATGGGCCCGCGACCGCGGGCCCGCCCGAGCGCGCGCTGGAAAGCCTGCACCAGCGGGAAGAGGTCCATCTTGTCGTACTCGGTGAAGCGTCCCATGGCGAGGACGACGAACGCGTCTTCCGGCAGCCCGAGGCGCCGTCGCGTCCCGCCGCGGTCGCCGCCCCGCAGCGCCTCCACCTCGACGCCGAGCGGCACGACTGGCAGCTCGCAGGCGAGCGGCG
>MEMX01000047.1:17976-19160 GCA_001768075.1 Anaeromyxobacter sp. RBG_16_69_14
GCCTGCGCTGCCTCGCGGGTCAGCGCCAGCGACGCGAGCAGCGCGTCGCGGCCGGCCTGTGATGAGCAGAAGATGGCGTCGTTCGGCCCCGGCGGTGTGAGCAGCGCGCGCAGCGCGAAGATCTGCTGGCGCGGGTAGCTGAGCGAGTGAATCTGCGACGTCACCGGCAAGGCCGCGCGGGCATACCGGTCGCGGAGCCACGTGCAGTCGAGGAACGACTCCACGTGGCTCGCCAGGTGAAGGACATGGATCTCCCCCGACGCGAGGAACAGGGGGAGGTTCACGAGGTTGTGGACCAGCACCCGCTCGCGAGCCAGGTGCCCCGGGGCGACGAGCGCCTGCTCGATGGCGGCGGCGTCGCCGTTCTCACCTGCGAGGAAGAGGAAGCGCTCGAAGGATCCGTGTCGCGCGAGCGCCTTCAGGAACTCGGTGTTGGCGACGAGGCGGCCGACGAGCACCTCGCCGGCCGCCGAACCAACGAGGGTCCCGGGAGAGGCGAAGGTGGCGAAGGTGCGCGGCATGTCCGGGGTCTTTGCCCCTGTCGAGAAAGTTCCCGTACGAGTGGGCGAAACGACTCTGTCTGACGTGCGAAGCGGTGGGACTTTACCCCGTAGGTCCCCGGTCCTCCTTCGCGCTTCGCGCTTCGCGCTGCGGGGTAGCACGGGCTCAGCCCAGGCCCCGGGACGGCAGCATATGCCGTGTCTAACGCGCGCACAGCAGCCTGGCTCGCGTACGTTCCTACCCCGGGTCGGTGGACTCTGTCCCGGGTTTTCGATTGCGGTAACGCCGCGAGGCCCGCGGCGCTGCTGGAACTCGCCATGCTCCAGGCATTTGACCGCTCGCGGTGGCGCCGGCGCGCGGATGATGGGAGGACGCCGCTCAGCTCGGGAGATCTGCCCGGGGCTCCCCGGTGCGTCTAGTGTGCTAGGTCGGCGCAGAGAGCGCCGACGTCAGCTCCGCGAGTCGCTCGCGGCGATGGAGCGCCCCGAGGCCGTGTGCGAGCCGCTCCTTCGCACGCGCCAGGAGGAGCGTCGCGTCGGCGCTCGATCCGATCGCCCGAGCCGCCGCCGCTGCGAGGAGCCAGGGGTCGGCCAGCGCCCCGCGCTCCCCTAGCAGCGCCTCCAGCGCGGCCAGCGCCGTCCGAGGGTCGCCGGAGTCGAGCAGCGCCTCGGCTCGCCCGAGGC
>MEMX01000047.1:19174-20148 GCA_001768075.1 Anaeromyxobacter sp. RBG_16_69_14
CTCCGGGCGCCTCGCGCAGCACGTCTTCGAAGGCGCCGAGCGCCTCGCGCGGCCGGCCCGCGAGGAGGAGCGCATTTCCCAGCCGGACCACGGCGGGGAGCCCGTCGGCGCCCGGCACGAACTGCTCGTGCCAGGGGATGCCGCGCGTGGCCGCCGCGGCATGAAACGCGGCGCCAGCCGCGCCGGCCAGCTCGCGCCGCTCGGCTGTTCTCGCCCCGGCCGCGACTGCGCGCAGCTCGAGCGCGCAGCCGCGCACGTAGTGCCAGTCTGGGTGGTCGCCCTGGCGGTTCCGGGCAAGATCGGCGGTGTCGAGAGCGAGGGTGGCGTCGCCGGCCTCCAGGGCGAGGAGGGCGCGTACTGCAGCCAGTCGGTGGATCGATCGCGCGGGTGGCTGGTGTTCGACGAGCGCCCAGCCGGACTCGGCGACTCGCCGCGCCTCGTCGAGCTCGCCCATGTCCATGAGCTCTCCGGCCAGGTAGGCGAACGGCGTGGTGCGTCCGGGCTCTAGCTCGCAGCTCCGCCGGAGCATTGCCAGGTTCCGTCCGCGCTTGCCGCGGGCGGAGCTCAGCTCCGCCACGTGGCCGAAGTGCACGATGCCCGCCTCGACCTGCGCAGCCTTGCCACCGCGTCGCAGGAGCCAGGCGTCCACCTCTTCGTGGACCACGCCCTCCCAGGCGAGGCCCCCGACATTGCGAAGGAGGCGCGGCAGCAGGATGGGCGTTCCCCTGCGCGCGGTACCCGCCACCACGTCCTCGAGCCGGGCGCCGAGCCGCTCCGCATTGTGGAGGGGCAGGAGGCCGACGTCCCAGGCCGCGCCGATCACGGCGGTGCGCAGGATAGCCGCCGCTCCAGGCGCGAGCCGCTCGTCCGCGTCGAGCTGCAGGATCCAGTCGCCGGTGGCGTGCCGCACCGCCTCGTTGCGCGGCGCCGAGAAGTCTCCGCGCCAGGGCTGCTCGTACACCCTCGCAACGAGG
>MEMX01000048.1 GCA_001768075.1 Anaeromyxobacter sp. RBG_16_69_14
CCGGGCAGCGAGACCGTATTCGCCACGCGGCTCTCCAAGGAGAGCACGGGGTGCATCACGTAAAACCGCAGCGGGCCTTCGGGCCGCTCGACCTCGAACGGCACCGCGAGCCGACGCACCTCCGCTTCGTCCAAGCCGAACGGTGCCGCGAGGAAGTCGATGTGCTGCTGTGTCCCGCGGTCGTCGACGAAGAGTACCTTGCCCGTGTTCGGGGTGACGACGTTGTCCGCGTCGGGGAAAATGGCGCGACCTCCGAGGCGGGTCGCGCACAGCGCGACGAGCTCGCGCCGACCACAGAAGTCGATGTCCTTCGTCGGAAGGTCCTTGTCGTCGATGAGCCCCGCCAGACGGTCCTGGTACCGGAATGCCCAGAAGCTGACGGCCTGCCCGCCGACGAGGACGATCTCGCGCGTGACGTCGTCACCGAGCTTCTCTAGGAACCGGGGGAGATCGAACGGGGCGTCGTCAGCTGTAGGCTTTGATGAGTTCGACGGCAAGACGCACCTTCGCCCGCGTGAAGTGCGCGTTCTCTCGCCACAGCTGCTCGACGGTCTTCTCGCCCGAGGTGAGCGCGCGTTCGTCCGCCTGCCGCAACCGCTCCTTCTCTGGGTCGCGTCCCGGGTGGAGCTGCGGGTTCGGCTGGTCGATGCGCTTCATGGCGCCTCCCATCTTAACGCTGGGCCATCGCTCGTTCAAAACGCGAGGGGTGCGGCTCCGTTGGGCCGGCATCGAGAGCTGACTCGTGTGTTCAGTGCGTGAGCGTCGGACCCCAGGAAGAGTCAGGAAAACGCTGATCGCGGTCCGGACAGTAGAAGCCTGGTGATGCTCTTCGACACGGCCACGAACAACCAGGTCGCGCGGAAGGCGCTGGCTGCCAGAGATGGAGTGAGCCTGCGCCTGGTCGAGTAGCCCCCACTTCACGGCCTATAAACAACCGTCATCTGGTTGATTTTCAACCGACGTCCGGGCATGTTTGGGAAAGTGTTCGATCGCCATCTCCAGCCCGTCCTCGAGGAAGCCCTCGCCGATACGCCTGCGGTGATGGTGGTCGGCGCCCGGCAGACCGGCAAGACTACCCTGGCCCGGACGCTCGCGGCGGGGGGGTGGAACGCCGCCTACGTCACGCTCGACGACCTGACGGCGCTGGAGGCGGCCAGCGCCGACCCCGCGGGCTTCGTGGCAGGGCTCACTGGCTCCTCCGTCATCGACGAGATCCAGAAGGCGCCCGCGCTGCTCCCGGCCATCAAGGCAGCCATCGACCAAGCTCGCCGACCCGGCCGGTTCCTGCTCACTGGCTCGGCGGACGTGCTGGTGCTCCCACGCGTCTCGGAGTCGCTCGCCGGGCGAATGGAGGTGGTCACGCTCTGGCCGCTCTCACAGGGGGAGCTCGCGCGCCACCGCGAGCAGTTCGTTGACAGGATGTTCGAGGGGGACCCGCCGTCTGCCGCTGCGCGAAGCGGCGAGGACATCGTGCTCCGCCTCGTCCGCGGGGGCTATCCTGACGCGGTGGCGCGACCGCGAGCCTCGCGACGCCGGGCGTTCTTCGAGGCGTACGTCACCACCATCCTGGCGCGCGACGTCCGGGATATCGCCGCCGTCGAGCACCCCGGGATGCTTCGCCGGCTCCTGCAGCTGGCGGCGGTTAGGAGCGCCTCTCTGCTCAACCATTCGGAGCTGGCGCGCACGCTCGCGATTCCTGTGTCCACGTTGAAGCGTTACCTGGCACTGCTCTCGACGCTGTTCCTCCTGCACGAGGTGCCGGCGTGGACCTCGAACCGGGGAAAGCGGCTCGCGCGCGCCCCCAAGCTCCACCTGGCCGACACGGGCCTCCTCACGGCGCTCGCTGGCCTCGACGAGGACGCGTTTCGGCGCGACCGGACGCTCCTCGGCCCGGTCCTCGAGTCTTTCGTGGCGGCGGAGCTGAAGAAGCAAGTCGGCTGGAGCGAAGTCCGCCCCGTACTCCATCATTTCCGAACGCACGGTGGTCGCGAGGTGGATCTTGTCCTCGAGGACGCGCGGGGCCGGGTGGTGGGCATCGAGGTCAAGGCCAGCGGCACCGTCACGGCCGCCGACCTGGCCGGCCTGCGCGCTCTCGCCGAGACGTCCGCAAGGGCATGGGTCCAAGGGATCGTGCTGTACTTGGGTAAGTCGGTCGTGCCGTTCGGGGCCGGCCTCACGGCTTGTCCGATCGAGGTTCTCTGGGACTGACCTTTCTCGCCGGCTGCTACGAGAAGGCCGAGGAGCTGGACGGCTCGAGCGGTAACTTCGGGATGTTCGTCCATGATCTGTATGCAGGCTGGATCGAGGCGCGCCAGGCGGCAGGCGCCGATCCGGACGAGACCGCGAAGTGGCTGCTGGCGCGGATGGACGACGATCCATACGGCTTCGCGCACCGGCTCGAGATTGACGCTGCAAAGGTGATGAACAAGGCGAGCCTGGCCGCTTTCGCACGGCTCGTGAGATGCCGGTTCGACGGCGAGCCCCCACGCGGGCCCGAAGGCGAGAGCCGCGACGCCGACCACGCGCGCTGGCGCTGGAGCAAGGTGCTGCGCGCCATCTACGCCGCACGGCGCGACGTCATCGCGTACGTCACGCTATGCGAAGAGACGGAGCTGTCCGCCCAGGACTGCCTCGCGGTCGCGACCCTGCTCCGGAAGCGGAAGCCCGCGGAGGCGCTCGACTGGGTCGATCGCGGCATCGTACTCGACAAGAAGCACCCCCACGGTTCGATGGCCGGCCACGACCTCACCAAGATAAGAGTCGAGGAAGAAGCACAGGGACACGCCGAGTCCAAGTGCACCCAGCCTCCTCCACGGTCAGGAGAGCGTGCGCGCGCGGCTCCGTCTCGCCGGACAGCCGCCGTTCTGGCGTGCGGCCATGTCGGTCCGCTTCCTCACCGGCGCCACCTTCGCGACGGCGTGCCGGATGCGCCGCCAGAGGCCAACGGCTGGCTGCCGTGGACAGCGCTCAGCGTCCTTTCGGCCTCTTCCCGGGCGAGGGGAACCTCGCTCCGGATCCGTACTCCACGCTCGGTCCGCGCTGGGCCTTCGATGTCTTGCGCAGGGTCTTGCGCTGCACGAGGTCACGCAGGATGTCGCGAGCTCGCTGGACGTCCACGTCAAACATGTTCTGGACCGTGCGACTCGTCACCTTGCCGTACTCCCGCACATGGCCGATGACCTTCCGATCGATCTCATCGACGGTTCGCCTGTGATAACGAACAGCGGGACCGAGACGCTTCAGCGCGTCTCCGTGGAGGCGGTAGGTCGGGAAGCTGAGCCGAGCCGTCTGACGGGTCATCTCGAGCAGGCCCACTGTGTCGCCAGCGAGGCGGCGCAGCGTGATCTCCGTTTCCGCCGCGCTCTTCTGGAGGAGAGGGGCGAGGTCGCTGGCCGTGGCAGTGCGCGCCGAGCAGAGACGGAAGAGGACCAGCAAGGTGTCGGTATCGTCACGCTCTTGCTCGGGGAGCTCGGCGACGAACCTCGCAATCTGGGTATTGGTGTCGCCGCCCGGCAGCGCCACACGAACGTGGTCGTGGAAGGACTCGATGCTGGGCAGGTCGCGCCCCGAGCTGATCATCTCCCGGAACATGCGATCTACGCCGCGCCCGACCTCTTCGGCGAGGCCGAGTACGCGGGCTGCACCGAGCAGGCGAGGGTTCCGCGGCTTGGAGGGATGGGTCAGGATGTTCTCGGGCGTCACACCGGAGACGAGCGGGCCTGGCGAGGTCACGATCAGCAGCTCGGGCGAGTGGATCACGTTCACGGGCCCAGCGAGATGGTAGTCGCGGTGAATCACCGCGTTCGCGAGCGCTTCTCGGACGGCGAGGGAGGGGTAGTCCTCGAGCTGGACTTGTTGGCCGCTCCGCAGCGTGAGGGGCGTCACGTTGTGGCGAGCGCGGACGAGGTCGAGCGCTGCCTGGAACGCCGAGACGAGCGGGTACGGAAGCCTCTCGATGGACCGAGGCTCACCGCCGGGCGTGGCCCGGAACTCGTAGACCATGGCGGGTGTGCCGGAGTGCGCGGGCGGACAGAAGAGGAACTCGCCGGCGCGCAGGAGCCGGCCCTCCTTGTCCATGACTCCGAGGGCGCGCAGCAAGTCGGTCCGGGCGAGACGAGCAAGCTTGCGCCTGCTATCGGTGAACTTGCGCAGGAGAGCGCGCGCGGCCTCGAGCGGGGCCTCCGGTATCTCACGAGTCGGGCGATCCGATTCCCCGGCGGACAGATCGATTCCGAGTCGCTCCTCCCGGAGCCGCATCTGCTCGCTCGGGTCCATCGGCTGGCAACTGCGGCCGACGCGGCGAGGCGCACGCCCCTGTGGGTCGGAGTGGATCTCCGGGCTCTGCGGCGCGGACACGAAGAGCAAGCGAACACCGTGCAAGTGCTCGGCCCAGGCATCGATGGTGAGGCTCGGTCTGCTCAGCTCCCAGACCCGGCGCCGGACCACATCGGGGTCAAGCGTCGAGCCCGTGAGAGCCGCTGGACCCTGATGCGATTCGGAGACACCGACCACGACGACGCCCCCGGCTGCGTTGGCGAAGCACAGGGTGGCGTCGGCGATCGCCTTGAGCGTGTCGCCCTCGCTACGTCCCTGCTCCTTGAACTCCAGGGTGGCCGACTCGAGATCGCCAGCGGGGCGGCCGCCATGGATGGCCTCCAGCGCCGCGAGCGCTTCGTCGATCCGTGGCATGCGGCCTCCTGGTTTGTGGGACGGGGTCTTCTACCCTAAACTGTGGAGTATAACAACAAACATTCCACAAACTTCGCAACCGACCAGGCACGGATAGTCTCACCCACGGACCCTTCGCACCGCACTGAAAGTGACCGTCGCCCAGCCGCGCACGCCTCGGCGAGTTGGGCGATACCATGTCCCGGAGGCGGTGCGAGGGGAGGCCGCGTGCCTGGCGATCGCCGTCGAGAAGGGCTGGACCCTCGCGACCTGTCCCGTTACCTGCGCGAAGCGGGGAAGGAGCCCGTCGTCATCACCCGGCACGGCAGGGTCGCCGGCATCCTCATCGGCTTCAATTCGGAAGACGACTGGTTCGACTACCAACTCGAGCACGACCCGCGCTTCCTCGCTCGCATCGAGAGCGCGCGCAAGAGCGCTCGCGCTGGGAAGGGCATCCGGCTCGAGGACCTAGACAAGGAGCTGTAGCGGCCCAGGACGGGTCCCGTGAAGAGGCCCACCTCAAGCTCGGGCAGAAGGAGCTGGCCCTGCGCTTCGCCAGGAAGGCCGCCTCGCTGGGGTCTTCTACGGAGATCCTCCGGACGATCGTGCGTATATTCTCCCGATCGGGATGTGCATCTGCCCAGGACGCAGCTGGTAGCCTCTTCCGGGGCTCTGCGTAGCTAGATCCTCCCGATCGGGATAATACTCCTTGCATGCCGCGCAAGACCTTGGCCTCCGGGGATCCTAACACCACTATTTCTCCCGATCGGGAGGTGTCTCCGATCGCATCCTTCGTGCGAGAGAGGCGAACGGCCAACGGCCTCACGCAGCGGGAGCTGGCCGAGCTGGCAGGCGTCGGCCCACGCGCGATCTGGGACCTGGAACGTGGGAAGCCCACCCTCCGGACGGACGTTGTCAACGCCGTGCTGCGAGTATTCGGGAAGACCCTCGGCATTGTCGATGCTCCGAGGGGCGACGGCGAGGTCTCATGAGCGCTCGACGCGGCATCGTCAGCCTCGCGGGAACGCGTGTCGGGCTCATCGAGGAAATCGGCGGCGACACCCGGTTCACGTACGACAAGGCGTGGCTCGAGGACCCTCGGCGCCTTCCGGTGTCGCTGACGTTTCCGCTTCGTCCTGAGCCCTACGATCATCGCGGGCTTCACCCGTTCTTCGAGAACCTACTTCCAGAAGGCTGGCTGCTCGAGATCAGCACCGCGAAGCTGAAGATCTCGAAGGAC
>MEMX01000049.1:0-5616 GCA_001768075.1 Anaeromyxobacter sp. RBG_16_69_14
CCCATCCCTCCAGAATGCGGCGTTCTTCCTCACTCAAGACCAACTCCGCCTTCGGTCGTCCTCTTTTTCCCCGCATCTGACCCCCAGGATAGCCCTCCTGGATGACGTATGCAGTATTTATGCTACGAACTTCTGTTCCGGGACACTAGCTTGACATCACGCGATGCGCCGGGGCTCAACGACAGCGAGGGCATTCGATGTGGTCCAGGGTCTTCTGGATCCAATCCCAATTGGCGCCGAGCGGCGCGTTGTAGTCGAAATGCGGGAGCGGCTGGTCCGGATTCGTGCGGCCCCCGCGTCGAAAGGCGCGGCGAGAAGCCAGGGAGTACTCGATGAGCGCATCCGGCCGCTCCGCAACGCTGCATCGAGGCGCAGCAGGCATTGGCGGCGCCGGAGCGAGCCCCTACGGCCCTTTCAGAACGATGGCCACGCGCGGCGACATGAGCGATCTTCGTGTACATGGGCGCGAGCGTTTGGACCTTCCTGCGACGGCAGCCAGGCGAGCTACGTCCCGTCGCACAGCGCGCGGTCGAACAGTTCATTTCCAAGGCTGGATGCCTTCCTGGTGACGCGGAGGGCTTCGTGCGCTACGTGCAGGTGGTCGTGAACCTGCAGAACCGCCGCGCGACGGAGGTCCTGCACGTCGGCTTTTTTCAGTACCGTGTTCTCAAGAACGGCAGGCTCGACCGCAAGCACTTCCGGGAGATCATGGCCGCCGTCCCCGAGGCCGCGTTCGGATGGCTGCAGCTCACCAAGCCGCCACCGGGGGTGGTGGGCGCAGAGCACAGATTCGCGAAGCGACGGCTCGAGCACCTGAACACCTGGAAGCCGACGCGGGACGAGCTGTCGAAGCTCCGCGTTCTCGTGAACCACAAAGCTGGTCGAGAGATCATGTAGCCAGGCGGCGTGCACCATGGGCACGAATGAACGGCTGGAGGTGCGCGTCAACGACGAACTGGTGCTGGACGCCGGGACCTGCGAGACGCTGTCGGGACCGAACGGGCCGGAGCGGATAGTCCGCCCGCCGCCGACATCTCTCTTCCAGCAGGTCCTCGGCTACCTGCGCGAGAAGCCCGCCCCGCCGAAGCGGCCCTCCGGGTCGATGGTGGGCCGCGAAGGTGTCGCCGCTTCGGCGCTGGTCCTGCGGTGGGGCTCTTATCTCGCCGTCCTCCTTGACCACGACAAGCCGGTCTGGCCCGAAGTTGACTCGCCGAGCACGAGCCGCATCAGCGACGAGGAGATGGCGCGCATCAACATCGAGTCCTCGGCGGCGCTTGCGGAGTGGATCGACATCTACCGCGCCGAGCGGGGAGGGCGGGTGTACGAGCAGCTCGTGAACCGGGCCGTCGCTTACCTCCCGATGCCGAAGAAGACCTCCAGGCTCAAGGTCACCGAGGTCGCCGCCCTCTGGGAGCCCGGGATGGCTGCGCGCCTGGTCGAGGCGTTCCGGGCCGCCGATGCCGACCGGCTCGCTCGGGTTCGCGAGGATGTCGAGCGCCACGCGAGTCGCGTCCTCGCCAACGCTCTTGTGAACATGGCGTGGCGCAATGGTCCCGTCGAAGACATCCACGCGGGTAGCTTCCAGGGCTTCCCGCTCGACCAGCGACGAGTGACGCTCGCGGAAGAACGAGATCTGATGGTGTTCGCGAGCGAGCGGCTGGCGCTCGGGATGATGATCTGCCTGCAGTTCTCCATGGAGCGACCGCCGCGCCCCTGGGCACAGCAGGTGCTGCCCTACGGCTTGGCGGAGAGGATGCTGATCACGCCGTCGAGCTGGACGCTTACCGAGGTCTCGCGCGACGTCCGCCTGCTAAGCACCGCCTGCTGAGCTGAGGGAGGGCGGGCCAGGGGGCGGGCCAGGGAGGGTTCGAGGCCTTCAAGCGAAGAGGGCGCTCGCGACCCTCCCCTCGACCGTCGAGAGATCGGTCACGGCGTGGGCCTCGTCGCACCAGGGCGCGAGGATCTCGCCCGGCATTCCGATGGCGAGCCCGAACACGCTGACGTCGAGGGCGGCCGCCTGATCTCGGAGCGCAGGCGCGTCGGCGGTTCCCTCGTCGATGCCGTCGGAGACGAGCACGAGGTCGGCCTGCCGGAACCCGCCCGAGGTGGCACGGACGAGCTCGAGTCCGCGGGACAGTGCCGCCGCAATGGAGGTGCCGCCGGAGCAGCCCACGAAGAGCGCCTCGTGCGGCAGGGCTTCTCCGGGGCGGACGATCCGCTCGTAGAACGGGCGGCCGTTGTAGTCCACGAGCGCGAAGGGCCGGCGTTCGGCCTGCGCGTGCTCGAGGAGCGCCAGGGCGAGCGCGGTGGCCCAGGTATCCTTGACGCCGCTTCCCTGCTCCATGGAGCCGCTCTTGTCGAGGAGGAGGACCAGCGGCCCCCTACCGAGGGTGTCCGAGCCGGTGAGCTCGTACTGTCCAGGATCTCGAGCGCCTGGGAGCCGATGGGATCCGCGAGCTTCCCGACCAAGCGGGCGAGCTTCGGGCGTTCCTTGGGCTCGCGCCAGAGGCTGTCGATGAGCAGGGAGAGGTCCTCTGGCGAGGTCTTGCTCTCGCCGGCGAGGTAGGCACTGGCGCGGGCCGCCTTGAGGCCCTTCTTCCAGCGCCGATCGGAGGCGACGATGCCCTCGGCCTTGCAGGATTCGCGGATGGCGAGGAGCGCATCCAGGGTCTCGTCGGTGATTGTGACGGTGAGCACCTCGGCCTGGGCGGCGCGCAGCAGGTCCATGTTCATGGACGCGGGAGACGTGGGGTCCGGGGCGGTGAGGATGGCGCGGAGGTTCGAGGGCCGGAGGAGGTAGGACAGCTCGTAGCGGAGCAGGAAGCGATCGAAGAGGGCTTCCAGCTCGTTGCCCTCCGGCAGCTCGTTCGACGCGCCGAAGAGCGTGACGAGCGGGCACGGTGTCGGCTGGCCATCATCGTTATGGAACAGCCGTTCGTTCATCAACGAGAGCAGGGTATTCAGGATGGCTGAATTGGCCTTGAAAATTTATGGGCGCCTCGAACGTCAACTACGACGAAAACCCCAGGCGGGCCGGTGTGTTGGCCGATCGCGGGGCCTGGATCTGTCAACACGGAGCCCCCGAGACGTGCCGCGGCACCGGTCTTGTTAACAACCGCGGCGCCCTCGCCCCGGAGCCTGCCGAGGTGGCAAGAGGGTGCCGCGAACTCACGCGGCGAAGAGACTCGTCGCGATGGGTGCATCGAGGTTCGCGAGATCCTCGACCGCGTGCACCTCGCTGCACCAGGGCGTGAGCGCGTCGGCGGAGACGCCGATGCCGAGGCCGAGCAAGGTGACGTTGAGTCGCTCTGCGAGCTGGCGGAGCTCGGGCGCGCTGGACTCGTCGCTCGCGCCGTCCGTGACGAGGACGACGTCGGCCTTGCGAAGGGCGCCAGGGTGGGTATCGATGATCTTGAGTGCGCGGGTGAGTGCGGCGTCGATGCTGGTACCGCCACCGCAGCCCTGGAAGAGTGCGGCTTCGGGGAGCGGCTCCCTGGGCTTGACGATGGCCTCGTACTTCACGCCGCCGTCGAAGAGGAGGAGGGCAAACATGCGCTTCTCGCGCTGAGCTTGGTCGAGGAGCGCGAGGGCGAGGGCCGTCGCCCAGATGTCGCGCGGTCCCTCCATAGAGCCGCTCTTGTCGAGAGCGACCACGAGGGGCCCCTTGCCGAGCGTCTCGGTTCCGGCGAGCTGGTACTGCAGGCACTGCCGCTCCAGCAGGTCGCGCATGAAGAGGAGGCGCAGGCTCCGCCGGGCGAGCTTGGAGAGCTCGGAGGGGAGGAGACGGGCGATGTCCGCGCCCTGCGTGATTTCGGTGATCTCGTCGGCACCATGCTTCACCTTCTGTCGGCGCTTGCTCGCGGCGATGCGTTTGAAGCGCCCGGCGATGAGGGCGATGCGGCGGAGCCGGGCATCGTCGCGGAGGCGTCGAGCGAGGCCGCGGATGCTGCTGACGGGGAGGTCGGCGCCGACGCCGGTGCCGGTCCCCGGGACGCCCTGGAAGAAGACCTGCCCGAGCGCTTCCATGGTCTCCATGAGCTCGTCGACGGCGGCGGAGGCTTTCTCGCACCCGGCGGCGACGTGGCGGCGCGCGCGCTGTTGCTGGCTCTTCGTCTCGGGGGGCTCCGCCAGGTGTTCGAGCTCGCCCATGAGCGCCTCCACGGCCGTGGCGGCGGCGGCGGGTCGCCCCTTGCACTCCTGGGCGAGGCGGCCAAAGGCAGGGAGCTGTTCGCAGGTGGCGTGCACCTTCTCGGCCCACTCGCGGAGGACCGGATTGCGGGCCTTTTCGGGAAGGAGATCCGTCCCGCCCGAGTAGAGGCGATCGAAGAGCTCATCCTCGAACTGCTCGCGGGGGCTGTCGAGGTCGCTCGCGGAGGGCCGATCGCGAGCTTCTCGGTGAAGCAAGAGGTGCCAGCGAGGCACGTCGTAGATGATGCGCTTCATCGGGCACCCCCGATGCGGAGGCCGGTGGCGACGATGCGCGCGAGCTCGGTGTGGAGCTGGAGGATCTCGGAGGTGGCGTCCGCGATCGCCTGCTTCGCGCGGCGCGCGGCGGACTTGGCGAGATCAGCGAGCTTTGCCTGCTGGGCGTTGAACTCCTCGAGGGCGTTGGTGGCGGCGGAGAGGTAGCTGCGGCGATCGCTCAACTGGAGCGCGCTCACGCGAGCGGAGGTCTCGCGGGCTGCGTCGAGGATCTCGAGAGCCTGGGAGCCGACCGGGTCAGCGAGCTTCCCGACCACCCGAGCGACCTTCGGGCGCTCCTTGGGCTCGCGCCAGAGGCAGTCGGTGAGCAGGGAGAGATCCTCGGGCGAGGTCTTGCTCTCGCCGGCGAGGTAGGCGCTGGCGCGGGCGGCCTTGAGGCACTTTTTCCAGCGGCGGTCGGAGGCGACGATGCCCTCGGCCTTGCACTGCTCGCGGATCGCGAGGAGCGCATCGATGGTCTCGTCGGTGACGGTGACGGAGAGGACTTCGGCCTGGGCGGCGCGCAGCTGCTCCATGGTGAGCGAGGCGGGGGAGGTCGGGTCGGGCGCCGTGAGGACGGCGCGGAGGCTTGAGGGCCGGAGGACGTAGGACACCTCGTAGCGGAGGAGAAAGCGATCGAAGAGGGCTTCGAGCTCCTTCCCGTCGGGGAGATCGTTCGACGCGCCGAAGAGCGTGACGAGCGGGCACGCCGTGGGCGCACCGTCGTTGTGGAAGAGCCGCTCGTTCATGAGGGCGAGGAGCGCGTTGAGGATGGCGGAATTCGCCCGGAAGGTCTCGTCGATGACTCCGATCTCGGCCTCAGGCAACTTGCCGGCGGTGATGCGCGTGTATCGATCGTTCTCGAGCGCCTTGAGGCTCACCGGGCCGAAGAGCTCCTCGGGGGTCGAGAACTTCGTGAGGAGGCGCTCGAAGTAGCGGGCGCCAAATGCCTGCGCGAGAGCGCGGGCGAGCGCGCTCTTGGCGGAGCCGGGAGGGCCGAGCAGGAGGATGTGTTCGGCGGAGAGCAGGGCGTAGAGGGCCCCCTCGATGACCTCGCGGCGCTCGGGGAAGCGGGCGGCGAGGTCGCGTCGGAGCCGCTGGAGCTGCTGGACGGGTGTGTTCATTGAGACTCCCTGGCGATGGGGCGGCAAGCGC
>MEMX01000049.1:5647-8741 GCA_001768075.1 Anaeromyxobacter sp. RBG_16_69_14
GGAGGTCGAGATCGCCCGCATGAGCGGTAGCGGCCCCCGCCGTGGCTCGGCACCGCTGCCGCGGTCGCTCTTCTCGGCACTCCAGCCGCTCAGGCGTCGCGCGCGGGCGCGCGCGCGCCGGGCGGCGGCACCGAGGCGTAGCGGCCCCGCCGTGTAATTCGTAGCGGTAAGCCTACCCGTCCGGGTGCTCGTCGCCTGCATCCCGGACACGACTACGAGCAACACGGCGTGGTGCGGGCCCACCACAGCCTCGCCGCTTGCCAGCGCGCTCCCGTCTACTACGCTGCGTGGCATGGGCAAGCGCGGACACAAGGCTGATCCCGCGGCGGGGGCGCTGGCTGGGCGCATCAAGGCGATCATGCAAGCCCGCGGGATGACGCAGACGACCCTCGCGATCAGGGCCGGCATCGAGCGCACGAACCTCAACCGATTCCTCAACGGCCACAGAGCGATGAGCCTCGACGAGCTGGCCTGGATCGCCGAGGCTCTTGGCACCGCGATCGAAGATCTCGCCGCCGAGGCGGCGCTCCCGGAGGACATGCGGGGGCCGCTGGTAAGTCTCGGAGAGACGTTGCAGCGGTTGCGGCAGACAGAGGCGGAGCGCGACGATGCCCGCAACAGGATCTCAGATCTCGAATCTCTGCTCGCTCGGGAGCGTGAGCAGTGGCTCGCGAGGTACGCGTCACTCGAACAAAGGCTCGACCGACTCGAGCTACTGCTCGGCCACCGCAGTTCAGCTGATGACACCGGGGCCCAGGAGCTGTCGAACGTGCAGCGGCATGGTGCACTCGCGGCGGCGATCATGACGATGGGACTGCTGAGTGGTTCGATCGTACTGTCGGGGCGGAACTGAACCTAGTGAGGAGACGTGCCTTCTCGAGCGCGCACCTGGTTACGAAGGTTAGTGCTCGGGTCGATCGCTCTCGCTCTGGCTCTTGCTGCCGCTGGATTGCTGTTTCAGGTCGGCGCAAGCATGCGGGATTCGAGACGATTCCCTGCACCGGGAAGGCTCATCGACCTCGGTGATGGTCGCAGGCTCCACCTGCTCTGCGAGGGCGCCGGTGTGCCGGTCGTCGTGTTCGAAGCGGGTAACCTCTCGTTCTCGCTGCAGTGGGCCTGGATCACTCCTGGTGTCGCGCATGCCACTCGAGTATGCGCGTACGACCGGTCCGGCTACGGCTGGAGCGATGACGTGCCGTGGCCCCCGACCGCTGGGCGGCAGGCGGATGATCTCGCTCGCCTGCTCAGGGTTGCCGGTGAACCGGGACCGTACGTGCTTGTCGGCCACTCATATGGCGCGCTCGTCATCCGCGCCTTCGCCGCCAGGTACCGAGATGCGGTCGCGGGTGTCGTCCTTGTCGATCCTGCCCATCCCTCGCAGCAAGACGTTCAGCGCTGCGAACCTGGTTGCCTTCCAGCACCCCTCCTTCGGGACATGCGCCGGATCTACAATCTGGCGCCGCTGCTGGCGCGCTTCGGGATCCTCAGGATGGTGCGAAGCGACACGCACGGTCTGTTCTCCCTGGTGAAGTCCTTCCCAGTCGATATCCGGCCAAGTATCGCGGCGAAGCTCTCCAGCACTCGCCACTGGGTCACGGGGGCGGCGGAGATGGCCCACTTCGAGGAGAGCGCCCAAGATGCGCGGGCGCTCACATCTCTGGATCGGAAGCCGCTGGTCGTCGTCGCAGCGGACAGCACCTGGGCGAAGCAGTCGGACGGCTACAAGCTGCCCGAAGGCGTCGACGGCGCCGCGCTGGATCGCGCCATCCTTGCCTTGAACCGCGACCAGGCGCGCCTGTCGCCAGCCTCTGAGCTGGTCGTCGTGCCGGGGGCGACCCACGCCTCGCTCGCGACGAGCGAACGCGACGCGGGGAGGGTCGTCGAGGCGATCTGTACCGTGGTCGCGCGTACGCGACGTGCATGGCATCGCTGATAACCGAGCGCTCCGCCAGGGGATCACGCCACTTCGGAGATAATGGAGTGTTGCAAAGGGCTCTCCAGATTCCCTTGACGCGTGAACTCTCAACTTTGAGCCGCGCTCTATCATCGCGTTTCCACCGTCGACCATAACCCCCACGCCGCCCGACTCGAATTGCGCGCCGCGGCGCGCCACAGTTCGGACGTAGCCGATCACCTACTTGAGCGCGCACGCCAGGCGCTGGCGATCAGGATCACCGGGTAGCGACAAGCGATGGTGCGCGAGGGTCGGCGAGGAAGGCGCGGAGGGCGACGCGCTCGGCCTCGTTCGCGGCGGGCATGAGCCGGACCGTCACAGCGCGTTCTCCGATGTGGACGGTGCCAGGTGCCGCGAATAGGGGGTCGAGCAGCCGCCTGGTCAGGGGATCGTCACGATGCCCTCTCCGCACCCGCGGCGCTCAGCGCCGCGGGTGCGGACGCGACGAACGCTTCGAGGGCCCGCACGAACTCCGCGGGCCGCTCCATCTGCGGGCAATGACCCGCCGACGGGATGAAGACGAGCTTCGCGCCGGGCGCCGAGCGCTGGACCCGGAGGGCCCTGGCGCGGCCGGTACCGGGGAGGCGATCCGCCTCTCCCCATAGGACCAGGAGCGGGACCTCCGGCGCGGGCGCGGGGTAGGCGCCGCGAAGGGCGAGGTCACGCAGGAGGTCCACCTGCGCGCGCGGCGGGTCCGCCAGGATCCTCGTCAGCTCCGCGGGCACGAGCGACGGGTCGGCGTAGGCCCCCCGCTGAACGACGGAGGGCGAGAAGGCCGCCCTCCGATACGCTCGCGTGATGAGCTGCCGCACGGGCGTCGTCGAGAATGCGCGGCGGACGAGGGGCGGGACCACGAATGGCGCCATCCCGTTCACGATCACGACTCCACGGCAGCGCGCCTCGAGCCGGGCGGATAGCTGCCACACGACCGCCGCTCCGAAGGAGTTCCCGACGCACCATGCGCGAGGAACCTGAAGCGAGCCGAGGAACTGCACGAGCCAGTCGGCGTACGCGTCGAACGACGCCAGCCCGGGCTGCGCGCGATCTCCGATCCCCGGCAGCTCGGGGGCAATCACGCGGAAGCGCCTCGCGAGCGGCTCCCACACGCGGCTCCAGTGCATCTCCGCGCCGCCCCACCCA
>MEMX01000050.1 GCA_001768075.1 Anaeromyxobacter sp. RBG_16_69_14
GTGACCGGGCGGACCGAAATTCCGGGATATCAGGTCCAAGACGTGCGGAAAGTAGGTTGGAAGGGGACCTGAGCTGTCATCCGGCCCAAGCCATACCTTGCGAAGGACAGGGTCCTTGATCTTCTGGTCGAACCTCGCCCACACGTCGTTCGCCTCGGCGATCAGCATGTCGTCGGGGGTGACGAGCAGCAACAGCTCATCGACCCGATGGATCAGCTCCCAGAATGTCCAGCTCTGCCTGAACGGACGGTCGAGGCATGCGCGAGCCATCCCGAGCCTTGCCTCGCACTGCGCAAAGACGTCGGCGACGGCCTCGTCGTTCGAATCGGACTGGCCTCGCAGCAAGGCGGCGCGTGCGGCCGTCCGCTCCAGCTTGGCCCAGAGGAGCTGGGTTGCGCTCAGGTTACGGCGCTTCCGCCGGGAAAACAGTACGTTCCCGGGATACGACGAGGTGGCTGCTTGGCTCGGAGTGCTGACGTACATGACGGCCTCTGCGTCAAGGTGCGGCGGTGAGATGATCGCGTCGTCGGGTGGATCGCGGTCACTCAATGGGCGAAGGGCGGGGCGAAGGGCGAGGCGAGGGCGTGGCTGGCGAGCGCCTCCTTGCGCCGACTCGTGGAGGTTCGTGGTCGCTGCAGGAAGTCATCCAGTTTGTCGAGGAGCACGCCCGCCTTCTCCCGCGCCGTTGGCCTCCAGGGCTCCGTGAATCGAGCGTCCAGGCTCGTCTGCTGGATCGCGGCCAGCCAATCGAGTACCGCCCGTTCGGAGTAGCCTGCACCCTTGGCGGCCTCGTGAAGCAGCGAGTATTCCCGCAGCAAATAGGTGCTGAAGGTGACCGGGTCGTCTGCACCGACCGCGATTGGCACGGCCGGGGGGGCACCCTCCTGCGGCTCCGGTGGGAACAGTCGCAGGATCGGGTGATTGCGGAGGTCCAGCAGGTTGCCGATGAGGAGGTTGCTGGATGGATTCACCTCCACCACGATCCCGAGTGCCCCTGCGCATCGCCGCAACGCATCCTGGGCGACCTGAAGGGCCGCGATCTCCGACTCGTCGAGGGTGACGTCGACGAGCTGTTGCCCGCGCCGGAACACGTCCTCGTACTCCCGGTACCCCTCGAGGATGGCGTGAACCCTCCCGCGGGATCGCACCCTGTCCCAGTCCACCCTCCGGAGCGCGCGCGCGAAGGCATCCAGCCCCAACCCCGCGATCTCACCCACCGCGACCGGGGGGCACCAGAGCTGGTGCAGCACGTGGTGGGCTTCCGCCAGCTCGCTCGGCTCGCAGTTTCTCATGAAGACGCGCTCCGAGAGCTCGTGGATGTCCTTCTCCACCCGCAGCACCCTCCCGGGAGGCGCGGCCGCCCGCAGCTCGACGGGGACGCGGTAGTGGCTGTACAGGCGCCATTCGAACACCAGGTCCCACAGGCGCTCTTCAGCCGGCATCATCACAGATCCGACGGACTCCGCCCAGAGTCGAGGCTCCACGCCGAGCGCCGTGGCGTGGCCGAGGCGCCCTCCCGAGCGCTTCAGCACGTACTGGATGCACTCGTAGACCCGGCGCAGACCCTCCATGAGGTGGCGGAAGTCTTCGCCCACGTGGGCAGTAGCCCGCAGCGGTGGCAACTCCTCGAACGGGCGAGTCGCCGCGGTCGAAGCCGACCGCCAGAGGACATATCGGTAGAGCGGTACCAGCACCCACGTCGGCACGCTGAGCTCGTCCGACGCCACGTCCAGTCCGCGCACGAGCCACAGCGCGGTCGGCACGGCGTCGAGCAGATCGACGATGGCTTGAGCCCTCGTCGATTGCTCGACGAAGTAGTCTGCGTAGCGACCTCCGAGCCGGATCGCGCCCTGGGGATGCGGCTCGCCGTGCGTCTCCGAGCCGAAGGCTGGAGGACAGCCGCTGGCCCATCTCTTCCTCTCGTCCCGCTGCTTGGCGAAGTGCAGGAGCACGCCAAATTCCGGCTCGCGGCGTCCGGCGACACCGTCGAGCACGCGGTCCCAGGAGCTTGCCAGGTCCCACAGCTGCTCGGCCAGCGTGAACGGGCTGGGATCGGGCGTGATGCGCACCTCCAGGGCGGCGATGGGCTGGCCGCCGCCCGCCACGTGGTAGGAGATCTCGGTGCGTGCAGCGCGCAATGGGCGTCGATATGCGCCAATTCTATCGGCGAAGCGCACGAACCACTGCAGACCGGCCGTCATCGGCCGCTGCACGATGCTGCGGTAGAAGAGGCATCGCACGCGGAGCACCTGCCAGAAGAGCCGGCTGAACTCCGACGTGCCACGAGCGTACTCCTCGTCAACCAGGTTCTTGGGATCATCGAGCCGTGCTAGCGCGCGCAGCACCAGCCACCGCTCCCCGGCGTCGGGAGCGGCGAGCGACAGGCGAACGGCGATGGGATCGCATCGTCTCCACACCTTGTCGAGGGTCCTGGGAGCGCCCTCGACTTCGATGACGGACCCCGCCGGGTGCATGTCCTGGTAGAGGTCGCGCAGCTCGAAGAACTCAGGCAGATGAACGTCCCTCCCGGATCTCATCGCTCTCAGCGCCCGCTCGAGCACCCGGCGGCCGTGCGGCTGCATCCTGCCGCGGCTCGCCACGAAGTCAGGCAGCAGCTTCTCCTTGCTCAGGAGGAACTCCGCCAGGAGGCAGCGCGTCACGGCCGTGGCCAGCAGCCAGCGCAGCCACGTCTCACCGCCCTTCAATGGCTGACCCGGCCCGGAGAGCGCATTGGGATCGAGCGCCGAGCTCGCCAGCGCAGCGAGCAGCGACGCCCACAGCAGCGGGAAGTCCATTCCTGCGCCCACGTGGTGGTGGATCTCCGTCACGCCCTGATCCAGCAGGCGCCGGACCAGGAGCGGCGGCTCCATGACCACCCGGGTCGGAGGGAACTCGGCTCCCGTAGCCGCCAGCAGCACGTCTTCGGGCAGGGCGAACGTCAGCCAGCGGTAGTGCGTGACGGCATCCAGGGCGGTGGTCTCCATGCTCTCGACGACCTCGGTAGCGCCAGGATGGGCCTCGAGGTGGACTTCCGTCAGGTGCTGCAGGTAGCGGTGCATCGGCACCGGTTGCGGTCGCCGCGATTGCCGCGGTTCGCCGGCGGCGCTCGGCTGGCTGAACCAGAAGAAGTCGCGGAGCGCGATCAGCCGGTCGAGCGACCAGCCACTCGCGTGCTCCGACAGCGCCTTCTCGCAATCACGCCAGAGGTCCCGCGTCGGAGCGTCGGCACCACCGCCGAGTGATTCGTCGAGCGAAGGCGCCAGCTCCGTCATCGCGTTCCAGAAGGCCAGCTCGCTGGTCAACGGAAAGGCGGCCACCTCCGCCCGGATGTAGGCATCCGGGACCCGCCGAGGTATCAGGCCACCGAGGGCCTGCGACTGCAGATCTCCCATGGGCGCAGACCCTCAGTGTTGGACGCTCCGAGCAGCCTCCCCCGCGTCCGACGGGCCGCTCCTCCTTCTTTCTCCCCGGCGGCGCTCTCCGGGCGGACCCGCGGTGCCCCCGAACCATGCCTCGGTGACGGATCGAATCCACTCACGGCACTGGTGGCCATCCCGGCCGCAGAGCTTCTGGAGCGCCCGGTAGGCGTCAGACCTCCTTGCCGCGTCGCGCACCAGTTGCCGTCGGTGCAGCGTCACGTCATGCCGCGTCTGCCACGCCACCTGGACTGCGGAGATCGCCTGGCTATTGACTGGACCGTACTCCGGCAGGAGGAGCAGCGGCAGGGTCTGCTCGAGCCAGGCGCGCGCCTTCAAGCAGCGTCGGTCGCCGGTTGCCCCGTCCGACTGCTGCCCACCCTGGATCGCGAGCGCATCCCCCTCGCACCATCGATGCAGGCCGTCCACCTGCTTGGCGACATGCTTCTCATAGGCGGCCAGCTTGGTCTCGAAATCCGGGATCTGGATCTTGCTATCCAGGAGACCGCCCAGCCCCCCCTCCCAGCTCCACAGGCCGCGCTCCGGCCGGGCCACCGAGCAGACGTCGTCGAGCCAGGCTGCGCGGGCGAACCGGAAGCGCAGCGCGGAGTCGAGCCCGATCTTGAGCCCTTCCTGCTGGAAGAGGTTCCGGGCGCATTGAAGGAAGGCCCTCCATTGGATCGTGAAGACGGAGAAGTCGAGGAAGGTGTCCCACTCCGGAAGTTCCCACCAGAATTCCAGCCACACCTGCTCCTCGTCGGGAGGCAGGTCCAGCTCGTGTCGCGTCACCATGAGGTCGGGGCTCAGAATGAGATCCTGCGGCCCGCGGCTCATCACCCGAGGATTTTCAAAGGACGCCAGCAGGTCGTGGAGCAACATGAGCCAGCCAGCGACCTCGGCGGGCAGCGGCACGCGGTTGCCCCGTGTGTCGAGGTCATGGAGCTCGAGCACGATGTCGTCGAACTTGCGCAGATGGACGTCGCTGAACCCGACCTTCTGCGGCCTTTCGTCACCGTCGACGCAACCGTTCCACCTGTGGCCGAACGTCATGATGTGGGACAGGTGCGTCTTCTTGAGCTGTCGTACCGGCGTCCCCCTCAGGTCCAGGACCCACTTGCGGTCCATGTCCTGCCGGATGATGCGGTTGTGGAGCTGCTCGCTCGCCCAGAAGGGCAGGTTGCTCTCGTCGACCGCGCTCTCCAGCATGTCCACGACGATCTGCACCGCCTGCTCCGCATGGTCCTCCTTCTGCTTCCCGCCCATTTCGCTCGCGGTAGCTCTGTGCCTGGCGCTTTCCGTTAGCTCCCAGTCGATGGAGCGTTTCAGATCCCTCAGCGTCCGCGGCGACAGCGTCTGCAGGGCCATTCTGGCAGCGTGGGTGAGGACCTCTGGCCCCAGTGACAATCCCTCCTCCCTCGAGGATTTCAGATGCGCGTCCTTGACTCGTCTATCGAGTCGCTTCTGGATGTCGAAGAGGTCGACCATCGTGGCAGCGCCGCCGGGGTCGAGCGTGAGCTTGGGTAGTGTCACCATCCCGAGGAGGGTACCGAGGGAGCGGCCGTCGATATCGCTGCTCCACGCCGTCACGGGATTTACCGGATCGACCTGGATCTGGTGGCCGCGGGGAAGGAACCGCCGCATCGTGGTGGAAGCCTGGCGGCGAGCGATCGACGAGGTGTGATCCCGACCTCTGATCGCAAGGTCGAACCGTCCGGAACTGGCGGCCAGTTCCTGCAGGAAGGCGCGCTCGAGGAAGAGTTGAAACTCCGGGCGCCCTGCGGCAAGGACGAACCAGAGCTGAGGGCTCGAGGCAATGCGGCTGAGGTTCACGAAGCTGTAGATGTGCTCGATGCTCCGGTCGACGTTGTCGACTGGAAGAACCAGCACCGGATCATCGGACCCCCATTTACTATACGTCGCCAGAGCGGCCGCGACACTCTTCATGGCCCTCTGGAACCGCTGCTGGAAGGTGGCAAAGAGCTCCGCAGCCTTGATCTGCTGCTGAGCGCGCTCGCGCCGCGGGTCTGCCGGGCCGGTGACCTCCTCCCACATGAACGTGGCGTCGCTGACGAGGCGATCGAGCTCGTCCCAGGTCTTCTCGATGCTTCCTCCCAGGATGGAGGCCGGCGGCCTGGACCCGCTCGCACCTCGCCCGTCGCTCGCCTTGTCCAGACGATCGCGTATGCGAGCGAGGACTGCGGCAAGCAGGTTTGAACCACGGGGGACGGGCTCCAGGTCGAGGGTGCCCAACCAGAAGACGCAAGGGCGGAGGCGTTTGTCCACCAGGTCCTTCAGCGCACGGGATTCATCCAGCGCACGGGATTCATCGTCAGATTCGGCGTCACTGGAAGGGATGAAGTAGCTGCCTCCCTTCTCGATCGCGTCGGCAGCCGTGAGGAGAACGGTGGTCTTACCGAAGCCCCGGTTGCCGTTGACGAGGAAACTGGTGGAGAGCAGCTCGCTCCCCTGGCTCGGGGCGTCCGTGGGAACGGCGGCGGCGAGGTGTCGAAGGAGCTCGCCCAGGGCCTTCTTGGTGGAGGGGAAGAGCTCCTTCCACTCCAATGCCTTCGCCTCGGGGATCGGGCGAAAACCGGTATCCCCGTGAGCATCCACCCCTCGATTGCTGCCCGGCATGGTTTAATCCCCCCCCTATTTTGAAGCTAGGCACACATTGAGTGAGACGCCATGGCGCGTCAGTCGCGCAGGTCTTCGGCCGCTCGCCCGCCGACAGGCCCACCGCGAGGGCAGGCGCTGATAGCGCTGGTCAGTTGAACCGATGCCGTGGTCGATCCGTGAGAATGGGGCTCAGTTCAAGCGACAACCGCGGTGAGTGAATCAGGCGCTGCGTGTATGGCGATGCGGGGGCCGAACTGGTGAGCCCCTCGCAAGCGAGCGCCGCCCGCCTGGACGGCGGTCGAGAAGCTGTTCACGCCATCGGTGGGTCAAATGTACCCCGGGTGCCAGG
>MEMX01000051.1:0-5402 GCA_001768075.1 Anaeromyxobacter sp. RBG_16_69_14
GAGGACGAGGCCCTGCGCCAGGCGAAGGAGCAGGTGAAGGACGGCGAGGCTACCGTCACTGCCGGCGACAGGCTCCTCGCCAACTTACGAAAAGTGAATGGTGCATGGCGCGTCGTACTCGAGGAGGCGCTCTCCACGGAGCGAGGGGTGGCGGGGTTGGCGCTCGAGGCGGAAGCGAGTCGGAAGGCTGCCGCGCGCGTGGCGCCGTCCATCCGCCAGGGCCTCTTCGACGGGCCGGAGGACGCGCTCGAGGCGTTCCGCAGCGAGGTGATGGCGTTCATGCAGGGCGGGGAGCCGGATCTGCCCCGCGGCCCCGAGCGGGCGCCCGCGGACGTGGAGCTCTGACTCGCCTGGCGAGCCGTTTTCGTGCTTGTCTGCCTCATTCGAGGCGAGTCAGACCCATGACGACCATTGTCAACATGAACGGCGTGCTCGTCCCACCCGACCGGGCCGTCGTCTCGGTCTTCGACCGGGGCTTCCTCTACGGTGACAGCATCTACGAGGTCGTGCGCACCTACCGGCGCCGCCCCTTCGCGCTCGACCAGCACCTGGCGCGCATGCGCCGCTCTGCGAACAGGCTCGCGCTGGCTCTGGCCTGGGACGAGGAGCGCACGCGGCAGGAGATCCTGCGCACGCTGGCGGCATCGGAGGACGGCGACGCGCCTGATCCGGAAGCCGCGCCATGGAACGTCGGCGAGATCTCGCTGCGCGTGATCATGACGCGCGGCGCGGGCGAGCTCGGGCTCGATCCGACGCTGGCGGTCGATCCGCTCGCCATCGTCATAGCGGGGCCGCTGCGCGCGCCGCCGGCCGCGGCTTACCGGGAGGGCGTCGCCTGCCGCATCGTGGGGGTGCGTCACGACGCGCCCGAGGCGGCAGACACCACCGCCAAGACCGGCGCACACCTGGCCAACGTCCTCGCAGTGGCCGAGGCGCGGGCGACCGGTGCGCACGAGGCGCTGCTCCTCGACCGTGACGGCCTCGTGACCGAGGGCGCCTCGTCGAACGTATTCGCAGTGCGTGAAGGAAGGCTGGAGACGCCACCGCTCGCGATCGGTATCCTGGAGGGCGTGACGCGCGGCATCGTGATCGCGCTCGCTCGTGAAATCGGGATCGAGGTGTGCGAGACGCCGCTCCGGCCGGAGGCGATCGCCATGGCAGACGAGCTCTTCATCACCTCGACCGCGCGCGAGATCCTGCCGGTCACCTCGCTCGACGGCAGGGAGGTGGCGTCGGGCCGGGTAGGGACGTTCACCACGCGCCTCCACACGCTCTTCCGGAGAAGCGCGGATCGCGAGGCCGGAGCGGGGTAATCTGGTCGAGCATGCGCAAGCACGAAGCACGGCCTCCCCGCCGCGCCGAGGATGTCCGGACCTCCGGTTCTCCAGGTGGCGGAAGCACCGGCTCCCCCCGCCCCCCCGAGACGACAGCGTCTCGCGGCTCGACGATTCTCGGAGGTAGCAGATCAGTGCTCCTCGCCGTCGTCGTCGCGGCCGCCGGCTCACCCGCGCTGGGCCGCGCGGCCGACGCGCAGGTGCAGCGCTCGATCGCTGCGCTGCGCGAGGACAGTTCGCTCAAGGTTCGGGCCCAGGCAGCCTTCGTGCTGGCCCAGCGCGGGGCGCGCGAGGCGGTGCCCGCGCTCCGGCGGGCGCTCTCGGAGGACCAGGCCGCGGCCGTGCGCGTGGCCGCGGCGACCGCGCTCGGGCGCATCGGTGGCCCCGACGTGGTGGCGGCGCTCCGGGACGCGAGCGCGAACGATCGGGATGGTGCCGTGCGCTCCGCCGCGGCGCGCGCGCTCGACGAGAACCTGCGCGGTGCTCGAACGGTGTCGCTGGAGGAGGTGCAGGGAGGGAAGGGCGACCCCCCCGCTCGCGGTAGGTTCCACGACGCGCTGTCCGTCCAGCTGGCGAGGCACGGCTTCGCGGTGGTGGACGGCGGCGAGGACGTGGGATACAGGCTCAAACCCTCCGTGCTCCTGCTCGAGCAGGTGCAGAGCGGAGCCTGGCTGAGCGTCCAGGTGAAGGCCTCCGTCATCGCCATCGACGGACAGGGGCGCATCGCCGCCATCGTCGAGGGCGGCGCCCGAGCGAGGACCGTGACCCCCGGTGCCGCGGTGCAGCTTGTGGAGAAAGCGTTCGACGCCGCGGCGCGCAGCATCTCCGAGGACCTCGCTCGCAGGCTGCTGGAGCTCCATTGACCGCGGTCTGGGCCACCACGCAAGGAACGCCATGAACGAGCCGACCACCGCCATGCCTGGCCCCGCCCGCCGCAAGGTGAGGAACTTCATAGTCGACCCGGGTTTGCAGCTCCGGTTGGGCGGATACCTCGTCGCCGTGGCGTCCGTGCTCTCGCTCGCGCTGGGCTGGCAGATCTGGCGGGCCTACAGGGAGGCGAGCGTGCTCGTCGCGCTGGGCGATCCGCGGGCCGACGAGGTGGTGTCCGCCATGCTGAGGGGCGAGGATCGGACGCGCATGCTGTGGACCGCGTGCATCCTGGCGGCCGTCGTGCTTTGCCTGCTCGGACTGGCGGTGGTCGTCACCCACCGCATCGCAGGTCCGGCTCTCGTGATCGCGCGCGCCTGCCGCTGCGTGGCGGAGGGCGACCTGGTGCGGCAGCGGCCGTTGCGGAGGGGCGATCTGCTGGTCGGCCTCGCGGACGAGATGGGAGCGATGCTGGATGCGCTCCGGGCGCGCGAGGAGGAGGAGCGGACGCGCCTCGCCGAGGCGGCGCAGGTGATGGCGGACTCGCCGGAGCAGGCGAGGGCCATCGTGGAGCAGCTCGCGGCCGAAAAGACGCGGCGGCTCGGGGCGTGAGCGCAGGAGTGCGTCTCGCGGTCCTGCTCGCTGCGGCGATCCTCGTCGACGACGGTAGCGCGTCCCCGACCTCGAGCGCGCCCCTCATCCCTCCCGCGGTCACCCCCCAGGCACAAGATCCTCTGCCTTCCCCGCCCCCCCCCCCCCGTCAGCTGGAGCAGCCACGTCGGTCAGAGCCCCGCCGCGAGCCCCGCCCCGATTCCGAGGACGCGCTTGACCTCCTGTGGAGGCACCGCCTCGACTTCGCTGCGGGCGGCGCGCCGCGCGTCACGATTCGCCTCATGGAGGGCCAGCAGGAGATCGCGTTCCGTCCGCGGGGGCGGGCGCGGCTCCGGGTGCGCGGCGGTGCCGTGATCGAGATCCCGGCCGGCGAGACGATCCGCGTGCGTGCGCTTCACGCTTTGCCGGCGGTGCTCGCTTACCACCCGCTCCTCGGAGACGCGCCGTACGCCAACCAGAGCCGCCTCGACAACACCCGCCGGCTCTGGGAGGGCCGGGGTGCGAAGGTCCGGCGGCGCATCACCGGTGGTGTCTACGGGATCTCGGGCAGGGTCCTGGACAACCGGCGCGTCGCCCTGCTCGCCGAAGGGGACGGCAGCGAGAGGTCCGCACGCGAGTTCGCCGAGGAGTCGCTCGCGCGGTACGGGGGCCGGACCGGCGTCTTCACCGAGGTCCTGACGCGCCCCACGGGCATGCTGGAGGTCCTCGATCCGGCCGGGGACCGGGTCGCGCTCGGAGACGCCCTCGTCACGCTGGAAGTGGACGGGGACGGTGGCTTCACGGTCGGCCGGGTCGAGCACGACGTCGGCTACGCAGCGCACGGATACGAGGACCGCGCGTACCGCGGCCGGCTCCACGTGACGCTCGACTCCTCGGGCCGTCTCGCCGCCGTCCTCGCCATCGCGCTCGAGGAGCTCCTGCGCGGGCTCGTTCCGAGCGAGATCCCCGCCGGCTCGCCCCGCGAGGCGCTCAAGGCCCAGGCGGTGACTGCGCGCTCGAACGTCCTGGCGCAGATCGGCACCCGCCACCTCACCGATCCGTACGTCCTGTGCAGCGAGGTGCATTGCCAGGCGTACCGAGGGGAGGCTGCACAGGCGCTGTCCACGGACATCGCGGTGCGTCAGACGTCCGGCCAGGCGCTCTTCGGCCGAGCCGATCGCGGCCTGGTCGACGCCGTCTACTCGGCCATGTGCGGCGGCCACGGTGAGGACAACGACGCGGTTTGGCCCTCCCTGCCCAATCCGAGCCTGCGCGGGCTCCCGGACCTCCCGCTCGAGGCGGCGAAGTCCTGGCGGGGCGGCCTTCGCGACGAGAGGAATCTGCGCGCGTTCCTCGCTGCTGCGCCATCGGCATGGTGCTCGCGCGCATCGACTTCTCGCAAGGACCGCTACCGCTGGGAGCGGCGGTTCGCGCCGGCGGAGCTCGATGCGTTCGTGGTGGGACTCGTACCTGGGGTCGGGTCCGGCAAGGAAATTGGCGCGCCGGCATCGATCGGGTTCGTCCCCCGGAGGACCCCGGGCAAGGAAGTCGGGTCTGCTGCATCGAGCAGACTCGCCCCCCAAGGGGCCCCGGGCGAGGACGGCGGCTCCGCCGGATCGACCAGACTCGGACTCGGCCACGTGCGCGCCCTCGAGGTGACCCGCCGCGGCGTGTCGGGGCGTGCGCGCACGCTCGTCGTCAGCGGAGACGCGGGGCGCGCGGTGGTGGAGGGCGAGCTCCGGATCCGTCGCCTCCTGGGAAACCTCCCCAGCGCGATGTTCGTGGTGGACCGCGATGGCGACGCGATCGTCCTGCACGGCGGCGGATGGGGTCACGGGGCCGGCATGTGCCAGTGGGGCGCTGTCGGCCGCGCGGAGGCCGGCCAGGGGTACCAAGAGATCTTGCGGGCCTACTACTCGGGCGCCGAGGTGGCACGGCTCTATTGACGACGTCCCCTCGCATCTAGCCGACCGAGCGCCGACCGGATCGGCGGGGGGACGCGATCGGGCACGTGCCGGCAACGGGAGGAGAACGCAGGTTCTCCGCGGCGGCAAACGGTTCGCATCCTGTCTGGAACAGCATGCCGTCTGGGTGGCCTCCGAACCGTGGCTTGCCCTCGTTCACAGTGAGCTCCCGGTGGGGGCATTGGGGGGGCGGCGGCTCGTCCCTTCGCGACTCGCGAGGGGACAGTCTGGAGAAAGGCTTCGAGATGGATCGCAACGCCACCATCCTCGTCGTCGAGGACGACGAGGCGACACGTTCTGCACTCTGCGAGTACCTCGCCGCCGCCGGCTACCGGGTCAAGACCGCGGCGAGCGGTGGCGAAGGACTCGCGGCCTTGCGAGATTCGGCCGACGTGGACGCCGTGCTCCTCGACCTCGTCATGCCGGACATGGACGGGTTCGAGGTCTTGCGCCGTCACCGCGAGGCGGAGGGAAGCGCAGCCGTGGTCGTGCTCTCAGGCCTCTCCGAGGCGGAGAACGTGGTCAAGGCGATGAAGTTCGGTGCCGCCGACTACCTGCCGAAGCCGTTCGAGCCCTCCGAGCTCGATCTCGTGCTGCGCCGCACGCTGGAGAACCGCTCGGTGGCGGGGTCCGGTCCGCTCCCGGC
>MEMX01000051.1:5414-7192 GCA_001768075.1 Anaeromyxobacter sp. RBG_16_69_14
GACCTGCAGGGCGGAACCGGACCGGTAGCGTTGTCGGCGGCGATGGATCGCGTTTGGGCGCTCGCGCAGCGGATAGCCGACACCGACGTCCCGGTGCTGCTCGTCGGGGAGAGCGGAGGCGGCAAGGACGTGGTCGCTCGCCGGATCCACGCGGCGAGTCGTCGCGCCGAACGGCCCTTCGTGAAGATCAACTGCGCGGCTCTTCCCGGGGAGCTGCTCGAGAGCGAGCTCTTCGGTCACGAGAGGGGGGCGTTCACCGGGGCACACGCGGAGAAGCCAGGCAAGTTCGAGCTGGCGCACCAGGGCACCATCTTCCTCGACGAGATCGGCGAGATGGACCCGCGCCTTCAGGCAAAGCTGCTCCAGGTGCTCCAGGACGAGGAGTTCTATAGAGTGGGCGGCAAACGCTCGCTCCGGGTGGATGCCCGGGTCGTGGTCGCGACCAACCGGGATCTCGAGAACGCCATCGAGAACGGCAGCTTCCGCGAGGACCTCTACTACCGACTCAACGTGGTCACGATCCGGGTTCCACCCCTGCGCGAGCGCAAGGAGGACATCGCTCCGCTGGTGCGCCACTTCGTCGAGAAATACCTGCGGCGCTACAAGGGGGGCCTCGACCGCGTCCCGGACGAGGTGATGGAGCGTTTCCACGCCTACGACTGGCCCGGCAACGTGCGCGAGCTGGAGAACCTGGTTCGCCGGCTGGTCGTGCTGAGGGAGCCGTCGATGGTGCTGGGCGAGCTCTCTCCGTCGAGCACGACGCCGCCCCTCCTGCGACCGGGCGCCGGCGCGAACGGCGTGGCCAACGTCGCTGTCGGCGTGCCGCTACCGAGTCTGCACGCGCTGCTCCCGGACGACGCCCCACTCAAGGAAGTAGGCAAGCGCGCCGCCCGCATCGCCGAGCGCGAGGCGATCATGCGCGCGCTGATGCGGACCGGCTGGAACAAGCGGAAGGCCGCCAAGCGCTTGCAGATAAGCTACAAGGCGCTGCTCTACAAGATCAAGGATTGCGAGATCGTCGATCCGCGCAACGCCGCGATGATCGACTGACCGCGATTGTCGCTTGAACTGATAGCGCAGGCCACATGAACTGACGCTCGAGATGGGGGGCGCGGGGGGAGAGTTCTCCCCTCCGCTTGAGGCGCCGCAAGGCGCCGGACATCAGCTCACAGCGGCGGCGGTGACGCTGGAGAATCACATCAACTGGTCGCCGCTGTGAGAGCACCGGCTTCCATCCTGCCTCGATGTCTGGCGCGGCCAGCTCGGGTGCTGGGTTACCGCGCCGCTCGCGTCGTGGTCACCGCATCCGAGGGGCGGTCGCGCTCCTGCTCGCGCGCCGGTGCCGACGTGCGACCGCTCACGAAGAAGAGCGTCATTCCGAGGGCGAGCAGCACCAGGGGCTCGATGAAGGGCCCCGGGAAGAAGTGGCAGATACCCCAGCCAACCGCGAAGAGTCCGCCCGTCCAAACCACCACCCTGATCATGCCCCGCCCTCTCCAGAGTTGCCGCGCCTGCGCGACGGACGACTTGCTCCACTGCAAGCATCGGAGCTCATGCCGCGAGCTCATGTCCCAAGCTCATGTCGAGCGGTCCGTGGGGCAACGCCAAGAGGAGTCCCCGCGCGAGGAAGAGGGAGCGCCTCGAACGGAAACGGATTTCACGGCAGGTCGGCTGTCACCCGAGCGCTCGCGCCCCGAGCGCGCCGACGTTTGTGCCTGCCCGTGACGCGTGCTGGGCCCCGCGGTCCGTGGCACGCGGCGTGCGTACGGTGCGCCGCA
>MEMX01000051.1:7216-11576 GCA_001768075.1 Anaeromyxobacter sp. RBG_16_69_14
GGCGGGCCACCGTGGACAGCTCCCACTGCGCACGTTGGGTTGCGGTTCCGCTGCGACTTCGTCCTGGGGGGTGCGGATTGCGGCACTCCCGCGATGGCACCGCTGTGAAGGAGGCTATCAGTGATGCGCCGAACAATCCTGCTGCCGATCCTGGCACTGGCGTGCGCCGGCACGACCAAGAGCGAGCGCATCGCCACGCGGGCGTCACCGGAGTACCGCATCGGCCGGGAGGACGTCCTCGAGGTCGTGGTCTGGCACGAACCCGAGCTCACTCGCGTCATGCCGGTGCGCCCGGATGGCTTCATCGCCCTTCCCCTGGCAGGGGAGATCGAGGCCGCCGGCAAGACACCCTCCGAGCTGCGCGAGGCGCTCACCAGGGCCCTCGGGCCCTACGTGAAGGACGCATCGGTGGCCGTCCTCGTCCGCGAGATCAACGGACCGCGCTTCTCGGTGATGGGAGAGGTCGCCCATGCGGGCACGTTCCCGTTGCGCGGAGTGGTCTCGGTCACGCAGGCGCTCGCGACGGCGGGAGGCCTGGGCGAGTTCGCGGGCGACGAGGTGGTGTGGCTTCGCCAGCGGTCCGACGGAAAGACGGACCGCGTGAAGCTGTCAGTGAAAGAGCTGGTGAAGGGGGAGGTGGAGGGCGCGCTGTTGCTGGCTGCCGGCGACGTCCTTTACGTGCCGTAGGGGGACCGCTCGGGGTCTTCGACCGGGCAGGCGAGGCGGAGGCGGGCGATGGGCACGCGACGGCGAGCGAGCAAGGCGGCAGTGCTGACAGCGCTCATGTGTGCCGGCGCGCGGGCGGAGGGGAGCGCGCAGGTGGAGCCCATCGTCCGCCTCGGTCTGGAGGGTGGCTATGACTCGAACGTACTGTACGACGGTCGGGGGGGAGACAACCTGGGCCGCGTCTCGCCCGACCTCGGTCTCCAGCTGCGCAACCACACGTGGAACCTTGGCCTGGTGGCCGGCGGCGACCTCCTCATGTACCAGCGGCGCAGGAGCGCGCCGGTGTGGAACCAGCGCGGGCGCCTCGTGCTACACGCGCGACTCGACCCGCGCCTCACGCTGGAGAGCGACCTCGGCGCGACCTACTCGCGGGACCCAAGAGGCCTGGCGAGGCTCGGCATCTTCGGCCGCGAGGGCGCGGCGTTGATTGCCGTCGGCTCGGCGCGCGCCGCCTGGCGCATCGACCACGACTGGCAGATCGCAGGCACGTTCGCCGAGCACATGGTCCGTTTCGACGCGGGCACCGGGGCGGCGTCTCACACGCCCGGCCTGGAGGCCACGAGGAGGCTGGACGAGCGCCTGGAGCTGGGCGGAGCCTACCGCTTCGACATCTTCCAGGGCCTCGGCGCGGGCTCGCGGGACGCGTTCGCGCACGAGCTGCAGGCGGTCGCTCGCTACCGCTTCACGCGGCGCCTCTCGCTGGAGGCGGAAGGCGGCGCGGCCCTCTGGAACTCGCGGTCCGGTGGCGGGACGTCGGTCGTGCCAGAGGCGGCCGTGCAGCTCCTCGCCTCGGGTCGCGCCGGCGACGCGCGCCTGACGCTCAAGCACGGCGTCGGCCTGGGCAACCTGGCCACCCCGGGCCTGTTCGACGCGGCCGAGGCGGCGTTCACGGCGAGGCTGGGGCGGTCCTTCGAGCTGCACGCCGACGGTGGGCTCTGGAGGAGCGGCGCCATCCCGTGGGGCGCCGACGGCACCCTGGGGTACGGCGTGGAAGGGGAGCTCGCCTGGCTCGTCGGCAGCGGCTTGCGGGTGGGTCTCGCTGCCTCGCGGTTCGCGCGCGCCGACACGGCTGACACCACCTTCAACCGGGACGCCGTGGGTCTCCGGCTCGGATGGGAACTCCAGCGTCACTAGGGGAGAGCGTGCCAGGGAGACGCCATGGAACGAACATATACCTTTCGTGAAATGCTCGAAGTGCTCCGCCGGAGGCGCCGGCTGGTCATCGGAGTGGCGACGGCGGTGCTGCTGGTGTCGGCGGTCGTGATCGTGGCCCTCCCGGCCGAGTACCGGGCCGAGTCGGTGATGCAGATCGAGCCGCACCAGATCCCGGCCGACTTCTTCCCTTCCTCGGTGACCTCGTTCGAGGAGCGGATGCGAACGCTCAAGCACGGGTTGCTGGCCCGGCCTGTGCTGGAGCGCCTGCTGCAGGAGACCGACTTCTATCCGGGCTGGAAGAGCGACCCCGACAAGGCCGTCGAGAAGCTGCGCCGAAACATCGAGGTTCGCATGGAGGGCGAGATGGCCGGCGGACCACCCTCGCTGCTCTTCGTGGTCGAGGTGCGCGGGCCGGACCGGGACAAGGTGGCGGCCGCCGCCGATCTCATCCCGCGCACCTACGCCGAGATGACGCGGCACGTCCTGCAGGCGCAGGCGAGGAACCTCCGCGACACGCTCGCGAAGCAGCTCGACGATCTCTCGAGGCGGCTGACCAAAGAGGAGGGGAAGCTCGTCGCGTTCAAGAGACAGCACGCGACGGAAATGCCGGAGGCGAACGAGGCCAACCTCCGAGCGGCGGCGGCGCTCACGGCTCAGGTGGACCTCAGGATCGCCGCCATCGCCGACGCGCAGCGACGCCGGAGCGCGCTGTACGCCGCCGTCCCGGAGCCGACGAGCGAAGCTGGCCTGGCCGGCGGTAACGCCGAGGACGTGCTTCGCCGGCTGGAGGCGACCCGTGCAGCCTACGGCTCCGATCATCCCGACGTGAAGCGCCTGGAGCGCCAGTATCAGGAGGTCTCCGTGCGCAACGACGAGGAGATGAAGCGTTTCCGCCGCGAGCGGCTCGACGCCCAGGCGGCGCGCGTCGACGCCGAGATCCGCGAGAACGAGGCCGCGATGCGGAGACTGGAGAACGAGATCGCCGCGATCCAGAAGCGGCTCGACGCTACCCCGCACTGGGCAGAGCAGTACCGCGCGCTGGACCGTGACTACGAGGCGATCCGGGCCAAGTACATGACGACGCTGGCCCGCGAATCCGATGCCCAGTCCGCCAGCATGCTGCTTGCAGCCGACGCGCCGAACCTCTTCCGCGTGGTGGAGCCTGCCACGGCACCCTCGCGGCCGGCCGGCCCGAACCGGTTGAACCTGGCCCTTGTGGCGCTCGCCGTGGCACTCGGAGGGGCCCTGCTCGCCGCCGCCGGCGCGGAGCACTTCGACAGCTCGCTCCGCGGGCCGCAGGACGCGAGCGCCTTCGGGGTGCCCGTGCTCGCTTCCATTCCCCGCATCGGAGGGCACCGCATCGGTGCCCAGCGCTGATCTACGACCCTCCGAGAACTGAAAGGAGACCCGCGCCATGTCCGTTCCCGCCCACAGCCTCGAGTCCGTGACCCAACTTCGAGATGCAGGGCTCCTGGTCGCGCTGAACGCGCCGGAGTCGATGGCAGCGGAGCAGTACCGCGTGCTGCTCAACCGCCTCGACCGCGTCTGCACCGAGCGCCCGCTGCGGGCCATCGCCATCAGCTCCTGCGCGCGCGGGGAGGGCCGCAGCCTCACCGCTGCCAACCTGGCGCTGACCGCCGCCCGCGAGGGCCGCGAGGTCGTGCTGGTCGAGTGCGACCTGAAGAGGCCCAGCCTGAGCCACCTCTTCGACCTGGCGCCGCGCGCCGGGCTGGCGGAGCTGGCCGAGGGCAAGGCCGAGCTGCCGCAGGCGCTCTCGCGCGTCGGCAACCTCGCGGTGCTGTGCGCGGGCGAAGGGCGGGAAAGAGCCGCTGCCATGGGCAGCCCGCGGTTCACCACCGCGCTCGACACGCTGCGCGCGTCGTTCTCGCTGATCGTGCTCGACGCACCGCCGGCGCTGGCGCTCTCCGACGCGGGGCAGCTTGCCACCGCCGCCGACGGCGTCATCCTCGTCGTCCGCGTCGGCGAGACACCGCGCGACATGGTGCGGATGGCGGTGGAGACGCTCTCGCACCGCCTCATCGGTATCGTGCTGAACTGCGCGGAGCAGCCGAGCTACTCGAGGTACCTGCGTCACGAGGCGGCCGGCGCCTGACCGGGCCTGATCGATCGTTGCCCGGGAGCAGATCTTGGTCCGCATCTTCCACCACTGGCTCTCGGGTCGCAAGGCGGCGTTCTTCGTCGCCGAGGAGAGCGCGCTCGTCACTGCGCTCCTCGCCGGCATGTCGCTCGGTCCGGTGGCGCACCCGCTCGTCACCGCCGGGCACGGACTGGGTGCCGCCTTCCTGCGCGCTACCATCGCCGCGCTCGCTTTCGGGGGAGCGCTCTATTTCGGTGACCTCTACGACCTGCGCTCCGCAGCCCGCGATCGATCGGACGGGCGGCGGCTCCTCCGCGCGCTGGGCGCGGCGGTGGCGACATTGGCGGTCGCGTATCTCGTATTGCCGCTCTTCGTCCCCAT
>MEMX01000051.1:11626-12849 GCA_001768075.1 Anaeromyxobacter sp. RBG_16_69_14
GTGATCGCGGTGCGCGCCGCCATGCCAGCCGTGGTCGGCCTGCCCACGCGCGTGCTCATCCTCGGTTCCGGAGAGCGCGCGCGGCAGCTGGCCAGGGACGTCGAGGAGGAGGCGGACGGGTTATTCGATCTGGTCGGCTTCGCAGAGCCGAGCGGCGTCTCTCAGGCCGGGAGCCCGGCGGTGCCCTTCGTCGGCAACGTCGAGCAGATGGCGAAGCGACTCCGTGCCGAGGTGGTGGTGGTCGCGGTCGAAGACCGGCGCGCTGGGTTGCCGGTCGATGCTCTCCTCGCCTGTCGCACGCGGGGGGTTGCGGTGATGAGCGACGTCACGTTCGCCGAGTCGACCCTGACGCGCATCCCGCTCGACCTCCTTCGCCCGAGCGCCCTCATCTTCGACGAGGGGTTCCGCGCCAACCGCCTCACCCGAGCAGTCAAGCGCGCGCTCGACGTCGCCCTCGCCGCCGGCATGTTCGTCGTCGCGGTCCCGATCATGCTGGTCGCGGCTGCGGCCATCGCGATCGCGGATGGACTCCCCGTTCTCTACTCGCAGGAGCGCACCGGGCAGGGAGGTCGCACCTACTTGATCTGGAAGTTCCGGACCATGCGCCGCGACGCGGAGCAGGCGGGCGCCGTGTGGGCCATCGACGGCGACGTCCGGGTGCTGCCCGTGGGTCGCCTCCTGCGAATGAGCCGGATCGACGAACTGCCGCAGCTCTGGAACGTGCTGCGCGGCGAGATGAGCTTCGTCGGGCCACGCCCGGAGCGCCCCGTCTTTCTGGACGAGCTGAAGAAGCGGTGGCCTCTCTTCATCCTGCGAGAGCTGGTGAAGCCGGGCCTCACCGGTTGGGCGCAGCTCAAGTACCACTACGGCTCCACCATGGAGGAGCAGGCGCGGAAGCTCGAGTACGACCTCTACTACATCAAGAACACGTCACTTTTCCTCGACCTCGTGTGCATCTTTCACACGGCCAAGATCGTACTCACCGGAAAGGGAGCGAAGTGATCGAGATAGATCAACGCGGCGAAGCCGCCCTCCCTATCCGGGGCCCCCTGGGGGGCGAGATAGATCAACGCGGCGAAGCCGCCCTCCCTGTCCGGGGCCCCCTGGGGGGCGAGATGGATCAACGCGGCGCAGCTGTGGCAATCCGCCGAGCGGTGGTCGCGCTCCCAGTGCGTGGCGCGCGTCGCGGCCCGTACCGCGTCGAAGAGGTGCAGGGCATCGGC
>MEMX01000051.1:12878-22584 GCA_001768075.1 Anaeromyxobacter sp. RBG_16_69_14
GTGGGATGCGCTCCTGGCCGTCGGGCCGGTTGACGCGCCGTACCAGCGGCACGCCTTCATCGGCGCCTGGATCGCCGCCTTCGCGCCCGAGGGGCGGCTGCGCGTGCTGGTGGCGCGCGACCCGGCCGGCCGGGCTGCTGGGCTGGCGCCGCTGCTCGAGGAGCGCCGCGCGGGGCTCGTGTTCCTGGCAGCGCCGGCGAACGACCACTCGTCGCGCGTCGAGTGGGTGCTGGGCGAAGATCCCCGCGGTGCGGTCGAGGCGCTCTGGATGCACCTGCGCGACCGGATGCGGTGGGACGTGCTCGTGCTGCGGGACGTGCCGCGCGACGGTCCCACCTCCCTGCTGCTCGAGGAGCACGCCCGGCGCGACCGCCACCCCACC
Source organism: Anaeromyxobacter sp. RBG_16_69_14 (assembly GCA_001768075.1). Lineage (GTDB taxonomy): Bacteria > Myxococcota > Myxococcia > Myxococcales > Anaeromyxobacteraceae > Anaeromyxobacter_A. Next base: position 13,261 of record MEMX01000051.1, read on the forward strand.
GGCCGCTGGGAATCGCTCCGTACGCCCTATCTCTCCCTGGGGAGGGGCGCGCGCGAGCAGATGGTCCCGGCGAAGTTCCTCGCCAATCTCCGCCGCCGCATGAGGCGCCTCCAAGAGCTGGGCGCGCCCTCCTATCGCCGCGTGAACGGGGTCGAGGGGGGCGGGGAGGAAGCCGACGAGGCTGTGGAGTCCTTCCTGGAGCGGTTCTTTGCGCTCGAGGTCGCGGGCTGGAAGGGGGCGCGCGGAACCGCCATCGCCCTCGATCCCAGGACGCTCGCCTTCTACCGCGGCCTGGGGCGCGCGGGTGCACGCGAGGGCTGGCTGTCGCTGCGAGCGCTCGAGCTCGACGGTCGCCCCATCGCGATGCACTTCGGCCTGGTCCACCGCGGCGTGTACAGCCTGCCCAAGCCAGCCTACGACGAGGCGCTCGCCGCCTGCTCACCCGGGCAGCTGCTCCTCCGCGAGGTGCTGGCGGAGTGCGAGGCGCGCGGCCTCGACGAGCTCGATTTCCTCGGCCCCGACATGCCGTGGAAGCGCGACTGGGAGCCCGCCTTCCGGACCCACGACTGGCTCTACGTCTACAGGCCCGGCCTCGCCGGGGTCGCGCTGCATGCGCTGAAGCACCGGCTCAAGCCCGTGGCCAAGGAGGTGCTGTCGTGGTGGCGACGCTGACCCAGGCCGCCCCCGGCGCAGCGGCTGCGGTTCGCCTTCCCCGGCGGCGCGTCCTGCCGTGCCTCCCCACCCTGTGGCCGTCGATGCTCGCCCCCCGTCTCCGCCCCCGGCCGGGACCGTTCCCCTTCGCGTGGCCCGATGCGCGCCGCTACTACTTTGCGCGCAACGCGGCCTTCACAGCCGTGCGGGTGCTCGGACTCGAGAGACACGAGGTGCTCGTACCGGCCTACCATCACGGCGTCGAGGTGGAGGCGCTCGAAGCGGCCGGTGCCGAGCCGAGGTTCGTGCGGGTGGACGGGAGGATGCAGCTCGATCTCGAGCACCTCGAGGCGAGCATCGGCCCGCGGACCCGCGCGCTCTACGTCATCCACTACGCCGGCTTTCCGCAGCCCATGGAGGAGATACTCGCCATGGGCCACCGATACGGGTTGTCGGTCCTGGAAGACAGCGCGCTGGCGCTGCTCTCGAGGGATGGTGAGGTGCCGCTCGGATCGCGGGGCGACATCGGGATCTTCTGCCTCTACAAGACGCTTCCGGTGCCGAACGGCGGCGTGCTGGTGATGAACCGGCCGCTCGACGCGCCCGATCCGGCTCGCGGGGCGCCACTCGGGAGCACGCTGTCACACGCGGCGGGCAGCTTCCTCGCTCACGTCGCGCTCCGCTGGGGGCCGGGTGGTGCGGCTGTGCGCGAGAGCATCCGGCGCACGGGCCGCGCGCTCCGCTTTGCCACGGGGCTCCGAACGCTGTCCACCGGCACCACGCACTTCGACGCGGCCGCCGCCGACGTCGGCATGAGCCGCCTCACCGAGGTCATCCTGGACAATCTCGACTACGACCAGATCGTGGAGGTGCGGCGGCGAAACTGGTCCCTGCTCTACTCGCGGTTGCGCGAGGTGGCGCCGCCGGTGCACCACGAGCTCCCGGCTGGCGTCTGTCCGCTCTTCTACCCGCTAGTATGCGAGGACAAGGAGTGGGCTGCGGCCAGGCTCCTCGCGCGCGGCGTGGAGACGGTGGACTTCTGGCGCGACGGCCACCCTGCCTGTCCTCGCGGGGCGTTCCCCGAGGTCGATGCGCTCCGCCGTGGCGTGCTGGAGCTCCCCCTGCACCAGGATCTGAGCCCCGACGACATGGAGTACCTCGCGTCGGCCGTCGAGGAGATCCTGTCGTGAACACCGCGCGCGATCACCTCTCGTCGGTCCGTGTGATCGAGAGCGACGATCCGGCCCGCCTCGCCATGCTGCGCGAGGAGTGGGCCGAGCTCTTCCAGGCTGGAGCCGCGGGAAACCCGTTCCTCTCGTGGGAGTGGCAGTACACCTTCTGGCGCACCCTGGCGCAGCGCCGGCCGCTCTGGATCCTGGAGGCGCGAGAACGCGACAACCGCCTCTCGGGGCTGCTGGTGCTCACGGGCCGAGCCTCGATCGGGACCTCGCGCCGGTGGTGCCTGCTCACCAACGGCATCACCGGCACCGACGCGATCGACATCCTGGTGCGGCCCGGCTTCGGCCCGGCCGTGCGCGAGGAGATCTCCCGGGTCATCGCCACCTCCATGCCGAGGTGGGACGTCCTCGATCTCGAGGACCTGCCTTGCGGCACCGCGACCATCGGTGCGCTGCGGGGTGCGCTTGCCCCGCGCGGCGCGCGCGTGGTCCTCTCGCCGCGCTTCGCCTGCCCCACCTTCGCGCTGCGGGGCTCCTTCGCCGAGCACCTGACTCGCTTCCGGCGCCGCGAGGTCTTTCTGCGCCGCCGCCGCTGGCTGGAGCGGCAGCCCGGGTATCGGGTCGCCGTCGCCGAGACGCCGGCCGAGGCCGCGGAGGCGATGGATGACTTGCTGCGGTTGCACCAGCTGCGCTGGGACGAGGAGGGCGGGTCGTCGGGGATCCCGCGCGGCCCGGTGCAGGACTTCCACCGCGAGGTCGCCCCGCTCCTGGCTCAGCGAGGGTGGCTGCGCATCTACCGCATGTTCGTGAACGGCCGCTCCATCGCGGCCGTCTACGGACTCGAGCTGGCAAGCCGCTTCTACTACTACCAGTCCGGCATGGATCCGGCGTGGCGGGCGCGTAGCCCGGGCCTGGTGCTCATCGGGAAGACCGTGGAGGACGCCTACGCGCGGCACCTGACCGACTACGACTTCCTGCGCGGCAGCGAGCCGCACAAGCTCGACTGGGCCACCGATCGGCGCGAGACCTGCGCCTTGCGCCTGCGCGCCCCTGGCCTGCGCTCGGAGGCGGGCGCGGCGGCGGAGGAGGTTCTTCGCGTCGCGCGCGAGGCCGCCAAGGCCATCGCGCCGCCCCGGATGTGGAGCGCTCTGCAGCGGGCGAGGCGAACCGTCTCGGCGAGCGGCCTCTGGCTCACCTCGGCGCCGCGCATCGCGCGCGCGGGAGCTCCGTTCGGCGCGCCCTCGACTCGTGTCGCGGGCCGTGGCCCGGAGCCGGTGGCCGTAGCCCCGCCAGTGAGGGCGAAACGGGAGTGATAGCGCATGCCACATGAACTGACGCTCGAGATGGGGGGCGCGGGGGGAGAGCTCTCCCCTCCGCAGGAGGGACGGAAGTGAGCGAGCGAGCGGACAACAGCGCGAGGTGGATCGTGAGGCGCGCGGTCAAGGCGGCGCTGGCGGGTGCTCTGTGCGCGGCCGGCGCGAGGTGGGCTGTACGATCGGTGGCGCGCCGGGCGCTGGGCGGTGCGCGGGTGCTCATCCTCTCGTATCACCTCCCCACCGGTGACTTCGGCGCGGCCGCGGGTGAGGTACTGCCCTCACTCCTCGTGTCGATCGGCACGCTGCGCCGCCAGCTCCAGCAGCTTGCCCGCGAGCGCGAGATCGTCTCGCTCGACGAGGCCTGCCGGGTTCTCAAGACGAGGACATCCCGGGGCCGCCGGATGTCGGACGTGGCCGTGGTCACCTTCGACGACGGGTACGCGGGTGTGTACGAGCTGGCGCTCCCCATCCTTCGCGAGCTGCGCATCCCGGCCACGGTCTACGTCGCGTCCGGCTACATCGGGACTCCGCACCGGCTCCTGCACGACCGGCTCTTCGCAGGACTTCGAGAGCTGCGCCGGCGAGGAGTCATGCCGCAGGCGGCCGGCCTCGCCGCGCGGCTGCAGTCGCTGATGGACTCCTGCGCCGCCGACGGGGCCGGCGCCACGCTCGATCGCCTCATCGCGCGGCTCTCACACGACGAGCTGAGCGCCGTCGCCGGCGCCCTCGAGGAGCGGCTCGGGATGAGCGAACAGGACTTGCCTGCGGTGACTCGCCTCATGAGCTGGGACCAGCTGCGCGGGCTGCGGGCTGCGGGCATCGACGTGGGCGGGCATACCGTCAACCACGTCGCGCTCGCCAACGTGGCCATCTCCCGGGCGCGCGCCGAGATCGAGGGATGCCGCGACGAGATCGCGAAGCGCGTGGGCGAGGCGCCCCGGCACTTCGCCTATCCGAACGGCCTCTACACGCCTCGCATCATGGGCGCGGTGGCCGGGGCGGGCTTCGCCTCGGCGGCGACCACCGAGGACGTGGAGAACCGCCGTGACGGTGACCCGTTCACGCTGAAGCGCAAGACCATCTGGGAGAACAGCACGCTCGGTGCGCTGCGCTACAGCGAGGCGGTGGCGGCCTGCAACCTGGATGGCGTCTTGGGCGCGCTCGGCTGGCAACGGGCGGTGAAAGGGGAGCGGCCGGACCGGCCGGACGGCGAAGAGCTGGAGGGACCTGGACTCGGATCTGGACCGTGAGGAGGCGCTGACGATGAAGATCGCCCTCGTCGGGGACTACCCGCCGCCGTTCGGAGGCGTCTCCGTGCACGTCGCCGCTCTCGAGCGCGCGCTGGCCGCGCGGAGCGTGGACCTCCGCGTCCTCGACATCGGGCGGGGCCAGAACGACGCGCCCGGCGTGGCCCCGGCGCGTGGCGCGCTGCGCTGTGCTGTGGCGCTCGCCAGGGCTGCCGCAGAGAGACGCCTCATTCACGTCCACACCAGCGGCGCGAATCCGAAGTCCTGGCTGCTCGCCCTGGCCGCCTCGCGGGCGCGACTGCCCGGCTCCCCGCTGCCGCTCCTCACCCTGCACTCGGGACTGCTCCCGGTATACCTGGCCCGGTATGCCGAACGGCGCGAGGTCGCGCGGGCGGTTTGCTCGAGCTTCGGACGGGTCGTGGCGGTCAGCCACGAGCTGTCTGCAACGCTCGAGGGTTGCGGCGTCCCCGCTGCGCGGCTCGAGGTGGTGCCGGCATTCCTCCATGCGGGTCTGGTGCCGGGCGCGCCGCCGGCCCGCTTCACGGCCTTTCGCGAGGCCCGCGCGCCGCTCTTCTGCGCCGCGCTCGCGCCCACCTCGACCTACGGCGAGGATGTGCTCCTGGCGGCGTTCGCCGCGGTCAGCGATCGCGAGCCTCGGGCCGGGCTGGTGGTCTTTGGCGAGGGCTCGGAGCGCGGGCCGGTCGCGGCCCTCGGGCTCCGCCAAGGCGTGCTCGCCCTGGGCGAGATCGACCACGCTGCAGCCCTCGGTGTCCTGGGCGCGTGCGACGTCTTCGTGCGCCCCACCCGCGCCGACGGCGACGCGTTGAGCGTGCGCGAGGCGCTCTCGCTGGGGCGCAAGGTGGTGGCGAGCGAGGTGGGGCAGCGCCCACCCGGCTGCCTCCTCTTCCGGGCCGGCGACGCAGCAGGGCTCGCTGCCCTGATGATCGACGCTGCGCGCTCGGCGCCAGCTCCACCGGGCCACGGGCGCCCCGATCGCGATCCCCTCGAGAGCCTCCTCGCCATCTACCGGTCGCTCGCCCGCGAACGCCCCATCCCGAGCGATTCCGCGCGCCTCGAGCAGGCGCCATGTTCGACGCCATGAGCGCACTCTCGGGACGGGACGTGGTCTGCTTCTCCAACGACTGGGACGGCGATCCGCTCTCGAAGATGCACATCATGCGGATCCTGGCGCGCGACAACCGCATCCTGTGGGTGAATTCGCTCGGAAACCGGAGCCCGCGAGCGACGGCGGGCGACGCGAGGCGTGCGGCGAAGAAGATCCGGGACGCGGCGGGGGGGCTGCGCGAGGTCGAGCCGGGCCTGCACGTACTGGCGCCGCTCTACCTCCCCGTCTACGGCGGCAGCGCGGTCCGCGCGGTGAACCGGCTGATCGTGCGCCTTCAGATTCTCGCCGCCATGCGGCGCCTCGGCATGCGCGAGCCCATATCCTGGTCGTTTCTCCCGAGCGCCGCGCCCATCGCAGGAACGCTCGGCGAGGAGCTCGTCGTCTACCACGCCGTGGACGAGTTCTCCGCCTTCAGCGACGCAAGCAGGCACGTGCGGGAGCTGGAGCGTGAGCTCCTGCTCAAGGCAGACCTCGTCGTCACCAGCTCGGAGAAGCTCCTCGCTTCCAAGTCCAAGGTCAATCCGCGGGCGGTGTTGGTCCGCCACGGGGTCGATCACGCCCACTTCGCCCGAGCACTCGATCCGGGCACGCAGGTGCCGGGCGACCTGGCGTCGCTCGCGAAGCCTGTCGTCGGCTTCTTCGGCCTCCTCGCCGACTGGGTGGACCTCGAGCTGGTGCGGGCGGTGGCGGACGCCTTCCCGCGCGCGTCGGTCGTGCTGCTGGGCAACGCCGTCACCTCGCTCGCGCCGCTCCGGGGCGCGAGCAACGTGCACGTCCTCGGGCGCAGGCCCTACGCGCTCTTGCCCGGCTACTGCCGCGGTTTCGACGTGGCGCTCACGCCGTTTCGGCTGAACGAGCTGTCGCTCCACGCGAGTCCGCTCAAGGCGCGCGAGTACGTCGCGGCCGGGCTGCCCAACGTCTGCACCGATGTCCCGGAGCTGCGCGCGGTGCCGGGCTGCACCGTCGCTCGCTCCCGGTCCGAGTTCGTGGCCGAGGTGGGGCGAGCGCTGGCGGAGGGTGGACCGCGGCGGGAGCGCTCCGAGCTCGTGCGCGGTGAGAGCTGGGAGGCGAGGGTGGACGAGCTGCGAGCCCATGTGGCGGTGCTCCTCGACGGCCGGCGGGCCGCATGACGGGAGGCAGAATGGAAGGCGAGCGCGATGGGCGAGGTGAAGCGGTCCTGTTCGCTCGGGGCCAGCTGGCGGGCGAGCTTCGCCCGGGCTCTTTCGTGCCCCCAGCCGATGCCCGCGGCGCCGGTCTGGTTCAAGCTGCGGATCGATGGGGGCGGCTCGCCTACGTGGCCGCGCTGGCCTTCGTGGCCAACCTCTACGCGAGCCCGGCCTTCTTCTGGCCGGAGTTGTTCGAGAAGGCGCGCCTGGGCCTCTCCACCTCGGCGATATGCGCGCTCGCGGTGCTCATGCGACGGGTCACCTCGGGCGAGCGGCTCCGCTTGGGCGGTCCACCAGCGGGCTTCCTCTTCGCCTATGCCGCCGTGGTGCCGCTCTCGTTCGCCTGGACCATCTCCGCGCCGAGGACGACCGAAGCGGTCGCGGACATGGCGAAGCTGCTCGTGCTCTACGTGGCCCTGCTCAACGCCCTCGACACGCCAGGGCGGCTGCGCACGTTCCTCGTCGTCGGGGCGCTCGCGACGCTCGCGCCTTCGACCGGCGCCGTCCACCGCTGGATCGCGGACGACAACCTCGTCGAAGGTTACCGCACCGCCTGGCGAGGGAACTACGCCGACCCGAACCGGCTCGCCATGGGCCTCGTCCTCCTGCTTCCGCCGGCGCTCGCGCTGGCGGGAGAGGTGAAGCCACGTCTGCTGAAGGGCGCGCTGCTCTTCGCGGCGCTGGCCAACGTGACCGCCGTCGTGCTCACCCACTCGCGATCGGGCGCGGTGGCGCTGGCCGTGGCGCTCGGCCTCACCCTCCTGCGAGGCCGCAGGAAGGGGCGCGGCCTGGCGGTGGCTGCCGTGGCGGTGATCGGCCTCATCGCGCTCGCGCCGGACACCTTCTGGACGCGATCGAGCACGATCGCCCACTACGAGGAGGATCCCTCGTTCTCGGGCCGCGAGCGCGCTTACCAGATGCTGCAGGTGATCGCCTCCGAGCGACCGTTCACCGGCGTCGGGGCGGGCGCGTTCATCGACGCGTGGGAGCGGTTCGCGCCGCTCTCCGCGGGCGGGCTTCACCTCATCGCGCACAACATCTTCATGGAGATCCTGGGCGAGCTCGGGGTGATCGCGCTCGGCCTGTTCGGCATCTTCTGCGCCTGGTTGTCCGTCCGGCTCTGGCGGGCCGGACGCGACCCGGTCGCCGGCGTGGAGGCCCGCGCGCTCTGCGCGGGGCTCTTGGGGTACCTCGTTTGCGAGCTCGTGAACGGCTACTCGCGCTCGTTCAACCTCTACGCCGCCTTCGCTGTTGCGGTTGCGGCAATCGGGCAGGCCCGACTGCGCGCCCGGCTGTCGGCGGCGGAGGAAGAGGGGGCCCGTGCCGCGCGTCCATGACGTCGAGCCGGTGAAGGTGCTCGTCTTCCAGAACCGCTTCCTCATCGGCGGGCAGGAGCGGCAGACGGTCCTTCACCTCACCACCCTCGACCGCAGGCGCTGGGAGCCGGTGGTGCGCTGCCTGCGGCTGGAGGGCGAGCACCTCGAGGATCTCGCGCGCATCGGGGTGCGGCCGGAGAGCCTCGACATCCACAAGATGGCGCGCCCGGTCACGCTCTGGCGCGTGGTGCGCCTGGCCGCGCAGCTGCGTGCGACAGGCGTGGCGCTGGTGCACGCGCAGGACTTCTACACGAATACCCTGGGCCTTCTGGCAGCGCGCCTGGCCGGGATCCCCAGCATCGTGACGCGCGTCGATCTCACGCACGCCCTCGACCCGCTCCAGCGCAAGGCCCTGGCGCTGGTGTCGCGCCACGCCGCGCGCGTCCTCGTGAACGCACTCTGCATCCGCGACGTCTGTCTCCGCGACGGCGTCAGGATGGAGCGGATCGCGGTGGTGCGGAACGGGCTCGATCTGGCAGCCTTCGACCGCGCCGCCGCAGGCGAGCCTGATCAATGCGGCGGAGCCGCCCTCCCTGTCCGGGGCCCCCTGGGGGGCGAGCCTGATCAATGCGGCGGAGCCGCCCTCCCTGTCCGGGGCCCCCTGGGGGGCGAGCCTGATCAATGCGGCAGAGCCGCCTTCGATTTCACGCACCCGACGGTGGTGCAGGTCGCCAACATGCACCATCCGGTGAAGGGACAGGCCGACCTCCTCGTCGCCATGCGCGAGGTCGTGCGTGAGGTGCCCGAGGCGCAGCTCATCCTGGTCGGCGACGGCGCGCTGCGGCCCGGTCTCCAGCGCATGGCTGGCGAGCTCGGCATCGCGGGATGCATCAGCTTCGCCGGGTACCGTCGCGACGTCCCTGCCATCCTGGCGCGCTCGACGGTGGCCGTCTCCGCCAGTCACGCCGAGGGCATCTCCAATGCCGTGCTCGAGGCGATGGCTGCGCGCAGGCCGGTGGTCGGCACCGCGGTGGGGGGTACGCCCGAGCTGGTTCGCGACGGCGCGAACGGATTCCTCGTGCCTCAGGGTGCCCCTCCCGTGCTGGCGACTCGCATCCTGGGGTTGCTCAGGAACCCCACGCAGGCGCGCCGCATGGGCGAGGAGGGGCGGCTGGTGGTGGAGCGTGAGTTCGGCGTCGAGGCGATGCGCCGGAGCTACGACGCGCTCTACAGCGGGCTCGTCGCCGAGGCGGACGGCAAGCGGGCCAGGATGGCAGCGTAGAGCGCCTGCCGCACGCGCTCTCGCGGACGGACGCTGAACGCG
>MEMX01000051.1:22592-29897 GCA_001768075.1 Anaeromyxobacter sp. RBG_16_69_14
CTATCTCCGAGAAGGTTCGAGCGGCGCGACGAATTTCGTCTGGGGGGTGCGCCACCCCGCGGGTGCGGGGTGGCGCCGAGAAATGCCGGCCGTCCGCGCGACGGCTACGCGCCGCCCGCCACGGCCTTCGGGTCGCGCTTCTTGAGGCTCCCCTTGAAGAAGTCGGCGTTCATGCGGGGGATAACCTCGAGTGACACGTGCCCGGGACACACCGCCTCGCACTCACCCATGAGCGTGCAGTGGCCGAAGCCCTCGGCCGTCGTCTGGTTCATCATGTCGAGCACGCGCGTGTACCGCTCCGGCTGGCCCTGCGGGAGCACGCCCAGGTGCGTGATCTTGGCGCTCGTGAAGAGGTGCGCCGAGGCGTTGGGGCAGGCCGCCACGCAGGCCCCACAGCCGATGCAGGCCGCCGCCTCCATGGCGATGTCCGAGCTCTCCTTCGGAACCAGGATGGAGTTCGCCTCGGGTGCGCTCCCGGTGCGGGTGGAGATGTAGCCGCCCGCCTGGATGATGCGGTCGAGCGCGGCCCGGTTGACGACGAGGTCCTTCAGGATCGGGAACGCCTTGGCACGCCACGGCTCGAGCGTGAGGGAGTCTCCGTCCTTGAAGAAACGCATGTGCAGCTGGCAGACGGTGGCGCCGTGCGTTGGCCCGTGAGGCGAACCGTTGATGACGAAGCCGCACATGCCGCAGATGCCTTCGCGGCAGTCGGAGTCGAAGGCGAGCGGTTCCTCGCCCTTGGTGATGAGATCCTGGTTCAGCACGTCCAGCATCTCCAGAAACGACATGTGCTCGTTCGCCGCCACCTGGTACCGGACGAACCGGCCCGGATCCGAGGCGTTCTTCTGACGCCAGATGTCGAGGGTCAGTTTCATTCCGCCGTGTCCGTTCGCGCTCACTTGTAGCTCCGCGTGGCCAGCTGGATTTTTTCGTACACGAGGGGCTCCTTGTGGAGCTCCGGCTTCTGGTTCTCGCCCTTCCACCCCCAGGCCGCCACGTACGCGTACTCCGCGTCGTTGCGCTTCGCCTCGCCGTCGGGGGTCTGGTACTCGGTGCGGAAGTGCCCCCCGCAGGACTCGTTGCGGTCGAGCGCGTCGGCGCACAGGAGCTCGCCCAGCTCGAAGAAGTCGGCGACGCGGTTCGCCTTTTCGAGCTCCTGGTTGAAGTCGTTGCCCGAGCCGGGCACCTTGAGGTTCTTCCAGTACTCCTCGCGCAACACCGGGATCTTGGTGAGGGCGCGCTGGAGGCTCTCCTTGGAGCGGGCCATCCCGCACTCGTCCCACAGGATCGTCCCGAGCTCGCGCCAATACGAGTCGACCGTGCGCTTTCCCTTGGCCCCGAGCAGCTTGTCGAGGCGCGTGTTGATCTCTCGCTCGGCGTCCTTGAAGGCCGCGTGGCTCGTGTCGGCCTTCTTGATTCCGCCCGAGGCCAGGTAGTCACCCACCGTGAGCGGCAGGACGAAGTACCCGTCGGCGAGGCCCTGCATGAGCGCCGACGCGCCGAGCCGGTTCGCGCCGTGGTCGGAGAAGTTGGCCTCCCCGCCCACGAACAGCCCCGGCACGTTGCTCATGAGGTCGTAGTCCACCCACAGGCCACCCATCGTGTAGTGGGCGGCGGGGTAGATGCGCATCGGCACCTGGTACGGGTTCTCGCCCGTGATCCGCTCGTACATCTCGAACAGGTTGCCGTAGCGCTCGGCGATGACGTTCTGGCCGAGGCGCTTGATGGCTTCGCTGAAGTCCAGGTAGACCCCGAGACCACCCGGGCCGACGCCGAGCCCCTCGTCGCAGCGGTACTTGGCCTGGCGCGAGGAGACGTCGCGCGGGGCCAGGTTGCCGTAGGACGGGTAGATCCGCTCCAGGTAGTAGTCGCGATCCTCCTCGGGGATCTGATCGACTGGCCGCTGCTCGCCCTTCTTCTTCGGCACCCAGATCCGCCCGTCGTTGCGGAGCGACTCGGACATGAGCGTCAGCTTCGACTGGTAGTCGCCCGACTTCGGGATGCAGGTGGGGTGGATCTGCGTGTAGCAGGGGTTCGCGAAGAGCGCGCCGCGCCGGTGTGCGCGCCAGATGGCCGAGGTGTTGCAATTCTTGGCGTTCGTGGACAGGTAGAACGCGTTGGCGTACCCGCCGGTGCAGAGCATGACCGCGTCGCCGATGAACGACTGGATCTTTCCGGTTTCGAGGTTCCGGACCACGATGCCGCGGGCCCGGCCGTCGATGAGCACGAGGTCGAGCATCTCGTGCCGGGAGTACATCTTGACCTGACCGGTCGCCACCTGGCGCTCGAGCGCCTGGTAGGCGCCGAGCAAGAGCTGCTGACCGGTTTGGCCGCGCGCGTAGAAGGTGCGAGACACCTGAGCGCCGCCGAAGGAGCGGTTCGCCAGCGTACCGCCGTACTCTCGCCCGAAGGGCACGCCTTGCGCGGCGCACTGGTCGATGATGTTCACCGACACCTCGGCGAGGCGATAGACGTTGGCCTCTCGGGCCCGGAAGTCGCCGCCCTTGATGGTGTCGTAGAACAGGCGATAGACCGAGTCGCCGTCGTTCTGGTAGTTCTTCGCCCCGTTGATGCCGCCCTGCGCCGCGATGGAGTGGGCGCGGCGCGGAGAGTCCTGATAGCAGAAGTTGAGGACGTTGTAGCCGAGCTCACCGAGGCTGGCCGCGGCGGCACCGCCGGCGAGGCCCGTCCCCACCACGATGACGGTGTATTTCCTCTTGTTGGAGGGGTTCACCATCTTCATGTGGTCCTTGCGTTCGGACCATTTGTTCTCGAGCGGACCGCCGGGAATTCTGGAGTCGAGTGCCATGGCGCTCCTATCCGTGCACGAGGCCCGTGAGGACAGCCACGGGGAAGGAGATGTTGCCGAGCGCGATGAGCGTCGCGGCCAGCGCGGCGAGCCGCTTCACCCCCACCGTGTAGCGCGGGTGCGAGAGGCCGAGCGAGCCGAACATCGAGTACACGCCGTGCCAGAGATGGAACCCCAGCGCGATCATCGCGACGATGTACAGCACCACCGGCAACGGGTGCGAAAAACCCGTGATGAGGTTGCCGGCCGCTTCGAGGTGGACGTACGGCCCCGCGTGCGCCACGCCGACGGTGAGGTCGAGCACGTGGTAGACGATGAACGCCGCGATGATGACACCGGTCAGGATCATCGTGCGGGAGGCGGTGGTCGCCTGGATGTTCTCCTTGCTACGGTAGGGGATGGGTCGCGCCTCCCGCTTGTTGATCCAGAGCTCGATCCCGGCGATGGCGTGTACCCCCACCGCCACCAGCAGTACGATGCGGGCGGACCAGAGGAAGCCTTGATTGAGGTGGAGGAGACGGGCGTACCCGTTGATCAGCTCGATGCCCAGGTAGAGCTGCATGTTGCCGAGCATGTGGGCGACGACGTAAGCGAAGAGGATGATCCCCGAGAGGGCCATCAGCACCTTCTTGCCGACGGTGCTCATCCAGAAGAGAGAGAGGCGGGACGGGCCGGAAGCGATGACTGCGTCCTTCGTGGTGACGCTCATGCGCGGGCTCCTGTCAGCGACGGGGTTGACGCTTCGTGCTGCCGGTTGACCGCCGCAGGCGGGATAAAAGACCACAAAATCAGGTGGAGCGGAATTGATCTGAGGTGAGCCCGGTTGGGTCTAGTTACGCTGAGTGCATGACGATAGGTGCGTCAAAACGTGCGGACGAGCGAGCGCTCCCGCGTCAGAAAGCGCATGAAACCAATGATACGGCGGGTCTGTGTCTTCTGTGGCTCCTCCATGGGTGCGCGACAATCCTACGTCGATGCTGCGCGAGCGCTCGGTGATCTCGTGGCGCGCCGGGGGCTCGGGCTCGTCTACGGGGGCGCGAGCATAGGCCTTATGGGCGCCGTGGCCGACGCCGCGCTGGCGGCGGGCGGCGAGGTCATCGGCGTCATCCCCGCGGCCCTCGAGGCGAAGGAGATCGCCCACGAGAAGCTGACGCGGCTCGAGGTGGTGGACTCGATGCACGAGCGCAAGGCGCGCATGGCGGAGCTCTCCGACGCCTTCGTCGCGCTGCCGGGTGGAATGGGCACGCTCGAGGAGCTGTCCGAGGTGCTGACCTGGGCCCAGCTCGGCCTGCACGGCAAGCCCTGTGGGCTCCTCGACGTCGCGGGCTACTGGCGGTCGCTGGTGGCGTTCTTCGAGCATGCGGTGCAGGAGCGTTTCCTGCGGCCCCAGCACCGCGATCTCCTCCTGGTCGCGGAGGACCCGCCGGCCCTCCTCGACGCGCTCGCGGCGTACGAGCCGGCCGCGCAGGAACGGTGGATCGACCGCGGGCAGACCTAGCTGGTAGTCATCCTTTCAGGCCAGCTTGACCCTCCTCAACCTCAGCGCGTTCGAGATCACCGTGACGCTCGAGAACGACATGGCCGCGCTCGCGATCATCGGCGACAGCACGACTCCGAAGAACGGGTACAGCGCCCCCCCCGCGATGGGGACGCCCAGGGCGTTGTAGGCGAAGGCCCAGAACAGGTTCTGCCGGATGTTGCGCATCACGGCGCGTGAGAGGCGCCGCGCCCGGACGATGCCGTGCAGATCGCCCTTCACGAGGGTGAGCCCCGCGCTCTCGATCGCGATGTCCGTGCCGCTGCCCATCGCGATGCCCACGTCTGCGGCGGCGAGCGCCGGGGCGTCGTTGATGCCGTCTCCTGCCATCGCAACCGTGCGGCCGAGCCGCTTGTAGCGCGCCACCACGTCGGCCTTCTGGGAGGGCAGGACCTCCGCCTCGACGTCCTCGATGCCGAGCTGACGCGCCACCGCGGCGGCAGCCACGCGCCCGTCGCCGGTGACCATGACCACACGCACCCCCTCCGACTGAAGCGCGCGCACCGCCTCCGCCGCGGCCGGCTTCACGGGATCGACGATCTGGATGAGCCCCGCCGGCCGACCGTCGATCGCCACCAGGACCACCGTGCCGCCGTCGGCGCGCAGCGCGTCCGCGCGCTCCGACAGCGGCGACGCGTCGATGCCCATGTCGGCGAGGTGCATCGCGTTTCCGAGCGCGACCTCGTGGCCGCCAACCTCCCCCGCGATGCCCTTTCCCGGCACGGCGCGGAAGGAGTGCGCCTCGGACGTCGAGAGCCCGCGCTCCCTGGCGCCGCCGACGACGGCCGCTGCCAGGGGGTGCTCGCTGGCGCGCTCGACGCTCGCCGCGAGTCGCAGCAACTCGTCTTCCTTGCCGGCGGCGAGCGCTACCACACGCGCGAGCCTGGGCTTCCCCTGCGTGAGCGTGCCCGTCTTGTCCACGAGCAACGTGTCCACCTTCTCCATGGTCTCGAGCGCCTCGGCGCTCTTCACCAGCACGCCCGCGGTCGCGCCCCGGCCCGTCCCGACCATGATCGCCATGGGTGTGGCAAGGCCGAGCGCGCACGGGCACGCGATGATGAGCACCGCCACCGCGCTCACGAGGGCGTGCGCGAAGCGGGGCTCGGGGCCGAGGATGCCCCAGGCCGCGAAGGCGACGACGGCGGCGGCGACCACCGCCGGGACGAACCAGCCCGATACCACGTCGGCGAGGCGCTGGATGGGCGCGCGGCTCCGCTGCGCGTCGCTCACCATGCGGACGATCTGCGACAGGAGGGTGTCCTTCCCCACGCGCTCGGCTCGCAGCACGAAGCTGCCGTTGCCGTTCACGGTCGCGCCGGTGACGCGGTCGCCCTCGCCCTTCTCCACGGGCACGGCCTCCCCGGTCACCATGGACTCGTCTACCGAGGACGACCCCGAGAGCACCACGCCGTCCACGGGCACCTTCTCGCCCGGTCGCACGCGCAGCCGGTCGCCCGGTGTCACCTCCTCGAGGTCCACGTCCTGCTCCGAGCCGTCGTCGGCGATGCGCCGCGCGGTCCTGGGGGCGAGGCCGAGGAGCGCCTTGATGGCGCCTGACACGCGGCTGCGGGCGCGCAGCTCGAGGACCTGGCCGAGCAGCACCAGCTCGACGATGACGGCCGCCGACTCGAAGTAGATGGGCACCGCGCCGTGCGGGCCGCGGAAGGCCGCCGGGAAAGCGTCCGCCGGCAGGAGCACCGCGAGCGAACTGAAGCCGAAGGCCGCAGCCGTCCCGAGCCCGATCAGCGTGAACATGTTGAAGTGCCGCGTCTTCAGGGAGAGCCAGGCTCGCTGGAAGAAGGGCCACCCTGCCCAGAGCACCACCGGCGCCGAGAGGGCGAGCTGTAGCCAGCCGTTCACCCGCGGCCCGAGCAGGTGGTCTGCCGTGAAGCGCATGGGCAGGAGGTGGCTCATGGCGAGAGCGAGGACGGCCAGCGCGGGCGCGAGCCCGATCCAGAGCCGCCGGCTCATGTTCTCGAGCTCGGGGTTTCGCTCGTCGGCCGAGGGCATCCCGCCGACGACGAGCGGCTCGAGCGCCATGCCGCAGATCGGGCAGGGCACGGGCTCCTTCTCCCGCACCTCCGGATCCATCGGGCAAACCCACACCACCTCGCCGCCCGGGGGTGCGGCGGGTGGCGGCTCCGACCTGGGCATGCCGCCCGGACCGTGCTCGAGGAATCTCTGCGGATCGGCCTGGAACTTGCTCAGGCACTTCATGTTGCAAAAGTAGAAGGATTTTCCCTGGTACTCCCACGACCCGCCCTTGGGCGACTTTGGATTCACCTCCATCCCGCACACCGGGTCGACCGCAAAGTAGCGCTCCGGCGCCTGCTCGAAAGCGGTGCGACAACGCTCGCTGCAGAAGTGATAGCGGTAGCGGCCACGCTCGACGGTGCCGCCCGCCGGGTGCTCGGGATCGACGAGCATCCCGCACACGGGATCGCGCGGGGGAGGTGGCGCCGGGGCCTGGGTCGCGGCCCGGTCGAGGGTGTCGTTCATGGGGAGCTTTCTATAGAGAGCTCCAGGTTGGACCGCAGCGAGGCACTGCCGCAACCAACGCGCGAATGGCCATCCTCGGTGGCCCGAGCCGCACGAACCACGCCCTTCCCGCCGCGCTGAGGATATCCGGACCTTCGGTCCTCGACACGGGGGGAGCGCCGGCTCCCCCCGTACCCCCCAGACGAAATTGTCGCGCGTCTCGACGATCCTCGCAGGTAGTAGATCAGTGAGGCGACGCCACCTCGCCTTCTGCCGGCCCGAGGAAGCGCGAGACCATCCGCACCATGTCCTCGATCTCGAAGGGCTTCTCCAGCCACCCGTCGGCGTCGATCTCCTCGGCGCGCGCTCGCGCGTTCTCGGCAGCGGTCACGACCACGATGGGAGCCGCCCGGCCGAAGCGCGATCGGAACTCGCGGGCGAACTCCCAGCCGTTCATGACCGGCATGCGCATGTCGAGGAG
>MEMX01000051.1:29932-30279 GCA_001768075.1 Anaeromyxobacter sp. RBG_16_69_14
AGCGCCCGCGCGCCGTCTGTTGCCGTGCGGACCTGGTAGCCGGCGTCGGCCACGATCATCTGGACGAGCGAGGCCAGGTCCGTGTCGTCCTCGACCACCAGCACGTAGCGCCCCGTGCTCACGCCGAGGCTCCCTGGTCTTCTGAAGGTCCCGAAGTCACCGCTGTTTCCGTGCTCCGCTCTTCGCTCCGTTCTTCACGGGCACTGGTCGCGGCGCGAGCCTCGGCCGCCTGAAGGGGTCACGCCCGCTCCTCGGGCGCGAGAGGCAAGCTGAAGGAGAACACCGATCCCTGGCCTGGATCGCTCTCGAACCAGATGCGCCCGCCGAGGCGCGCCACGATCTCGCGG
>MEMX01000051.1:30306-40995 GCA_001768075.1 Anaeromyxobacter sp. RBG_16_69_14
AGTCCTGTGACGTCCCCGCGTGCGCGCGATAGTAGCGCTCGAAGACGCGCGCCTGGCGCTCCGGGGGGATTCCGAGGCCGTGGTCACGCACGGAGACCACCGCCTCCGCGCCTTGGCGGGTCAGCGCCGCTTCCACGTCGCCGCCGCGCGGCGAGAAGCGGATGGCGTTCTCGAGGAGGCTCGAGATGCCCCGCCGGACGCGATCGCGGTCGGCCAGAACGGCCGCCGCCGCGGGCTCGACGAGGATGCGCCTCCCACCAACCCTCGCCCGAAACGTATCGGCGGTCTCGGCGAGGAGCGCGCCCAGGTCGAAGCGCTCGCGCCTCAGATCCCCGCCGCCCACGCGGATGCGCGAGACGTCGAGGAGTTGCTCCACCATCCGGGTCATGCGGTCGATCTGCCGCGCGACGACCTCGAGCGCCTTCGGGTCGCCCTGGCCGCGCTTGCCCATGAGCTGGGCGTAGGCCTTCACCACGGCGAGCGGCGTCCTGAACTCGTGGGCGGCGGTGGAGATGAACTCCTCGCGCGCCTCCTCGAAACGCGCCACCTCGCTCAGGTCGCGCACGATCGTGACGGCGAACTGCGGAACGCGGCCGGCCTGCGCGCGCACCGGGGCGGAGCTGATGCCGACGAAGATCTCGCTCCCGTCGAGCCGCCTCATGCGGGCCTCGTACTCGGCGACCGTCTCGCCGGCCAAGGCGAGGTGCATGGCGGTCTGCTCGAGGGGGGCGGGACTGCCGTCGGCGCAGCGCAGGTTCGCGTGCGCGAGGAACGCATCCAACCCCACGAGCAGCGCACCGCGGTCGGGGGCCGCGAACAGCTCCACCGCGGCATCGTTGACGTCCACGATCCGACGCTCCTTGTCCACGACCAGCACGGCGTCACCCATGCTGTCGATGACGGCGTGCACCTCCTCGTACAGGACCCGACGCTCCGCGAGCTGCCGCCGCATGAGATGGAAGAGGAGCCCGGCCGTGACGGCCACGAAGAGGGCGCCCGTGATGCTCTGCGCCAGGTCGTGTGCCGCCGGGTCCGTCAGCAAGGTGAGGAGGCGGTTGGAGAAGAGAATCCAGGCGGCGCCGAAGGTCGCGTACACGAGGACGATGCGGAGAGGCGTCATCGCCATGCGCTTCGTGTCGCCCACTCATGCTTGTTTTAGCGGAGTCTTCTGTCCCCGTCAGACCCTCACTCGGGGTGTGCCATGGGGTGCCGACGTCGTGCGGCGAGGTCATGGGAAGCGCATGGTAAGACCCCGTTTTTGCCGCCTGCATGCTATAGATCGCCGCTTGCGGTCCGACGTCCTCATCGTGGCCACCGAGGCGAGCGCAGACATGCATGCCGCTCGCGCGCTCGAGGAGCTCCGCCGGCTCCGGCCTGGGCTCACGGCCTTCGGCATGGGGGGGGCGAAGCTGCGCGCAGCCGGGCTCGAGTCGCTGCGCCAGGCCGAGGAGATGTCGGTCATGGGGCTGGCCGAGGTGCTGCCCAAGATCCCGGTCATCCTCGGCATCCTGCGCGAGCTGACGGCCGCCGCCGAGGCGCGCAGACCCCTGGCGGCGCTCCTCGTCGACTCGCCCGACTTCAACCTGCGCCTGGCCGAGAAGTTGAAGCGCCTGGGGGTGAAGGTCGTCTACTACGTCTCGCCTTCGGTCTGGGCGTGGCGACGTGGACGCGTGAAGACGATCGCGCGGGTGGTGGACCGGATGCTCTGCATCCTTCCCTTCGAGGAGCGCTTCTACGAGAACACCGGGGTCTCGGCGCGGTTCGTGGGTCACCCTTTGGCGGAGCGACCGCGCCCACAGACGCCCTCCTGGTACCGAGAGGCGCTCGGGCTGGCGCAGGGGCGCACCACCATCGCGCTCCTCCCCGGCAGCCGCCGCTCCGAGCTGAAACGGATCTTCCCGCCCATGCTCCAGGCAGCGGAACGGATCCGCGGCAAGCACCCGGACGCGCAGTTCGTAGTGCCGGTCGCGGTGACGCTGACCGAGGGCAACCTCGCGCCATATCTGGAAAAACACGCCTCCCTGGCGGTCAAGCTCGCGCCCGGCCGCACAGAGGCGGCGGTGGGGGCCTGCGACGCGGCTCTGGTGAAGAGCGGTACGTCCGTGCTCGAGGTCGCCCTCATGCTGCGGCCCATGGTGGTGGTCTATCGCCTGTCGTGGCTGAGCTATTTCATCGGGCGGCTCTTCGTCCGACTGGCTCACTTCGCCATCGTGAACCTGCTGGCCGGCCGGGCGCTGGTTCCGGAGCTGCTCCAGCGGCAGGCGAACCCGGACCGGATGGCGGCCGAGGTCGAGCGCCTGCTCGGGGACGGCCCCGCCCGCGCCGATCAACTGCGCGGCCTCGAGGAGGTGCGCGCCTCGCTCGGAGCACCCGGGGCGCCGTGCCGAGTGGCGGAGGAGCTGGCCAGCTTCCTGCCGCGCGCGATCACTGCGGTGGAAGACGCGCCTCCACCCAGCGAGAGCGTGGCCAGGAGCGAGCCCGCTACCCCGACCCCGACGGCGAGTGGGAGCTCGACCCGATCATGAATCCGCCTGCCACCCCGCGAAGAGCTCTCGTGTGCGTCCCCACCTACGACGAGCGCGAGAACGTCGAGGCCATCACTCGAGCGATCCTCGAGGCCACGCCAGACGTGGACGTCCTCGTCATCGACGACAACTCACCCGACGGCACCGGCGAGATCGCCGACGCCATCGCCGCCCGCGAGCCGCGCGTTAACGTCTTGCACCGTCCCGGCAAGGAGGGCCTGGGCAAGGCCTACCTGGCGGGTTTTTCATGGGCGCTCGCGCGCGGATACGCCCTCGTCCTCGAGATGGACGCGGACTTCTCGCACAATCCCGGGTACCTGCCCGAGATGCTGGCGACGGCGCAGCGCGCCGACGTCGTGCTCGGGTCGCGCAACGTGAAGGGCGGGGGGACCGTGAACTGGGGCATCGGCCGCAAGCTCCTCTCCCGAGGCGGCTCCTTCTACGCTCGCACCATCCTCGGGCTGCCCGTGCGGGATCTCACCGGCGGCTTCAAGTGCTTCCACCGCGAGGTGCTCGAGGCCATCGACTTGCAAAGCGTGCAGTGCTCCGGCTACGCGTTCCAGATCGAGCTCACCTACCGCGCCATGAAGAAGGGCTTCCGGGTGGTCGAGGTGCCCATCGTCTTCGAGGACCGGCGCGTCGGGCGCTCGAAGATGTCGCGCCGGATCGTGCTGGAAGCGATCGCGAAGGTGTGGTCCATTCGGCGGAGCCGGTTCCCCGGGACGACTTGACCAGCGGCGTGGGCGAGTCGCTGCTGGGGCCTGTCCGACTGGTGTAGAGCCAGAACCGCCGCCCAGGTGGGTTCTGGGCGTCCCGCGGCTCGAGTTACCGCAAAGTGCGCGTTATCGTCGAGGCCACCTGGCGGCCATGGGCTCTCCGCCCGCCTCTCGGAGAGGCGCACAGGGGCGGTCCTCAGCAGGAGACGGCATCACCCGGCCGGCCTGTCCGACCACACACTCCACCGGAGATGACGATGAGGAAGCTCGTTCTCACCCTGGCTGCGCTCACGATGGCGCTGCCCGCGGCCGCACAGGAGCGCCGGACCAAGATCGGCATCGGCATCGCGATCGTCCCGATCGAGACGGGCAACTTCGCGAATCGGACCATCGAGCTGTACCTCCCTATCCAGATCGCGCCCCAGCTCAGGCTCGAACCCTCGCTGGGCATCGCCACGAGCAGCGGGCCGGATGGTGGGACCGACACCCGCGACCTCACGCTCGGCGTCGGCCTCTTCTTCGTCCAGAGCGTGGCCACGCCCGTCGACCTGTACGTGGGAGGCCGCCTCAAGCTGAACTTCGCCCGCGTGGAGCAGGGTGCGCCCGGCGCCCGGGTCAGCAACTCGGGGGCCGACGTCGCTCTGGCAGGGGCGCTCGGTGGCGAGTACTACCTCGTCCCCAAGTTCTCCATTGGCCTGGAGGGACAGCTCGGGTTCTACTCGAACTCCAGCGCAAGCGGTGACAACTCCGGGGTCTTCACCACGGGTCTGGCGTTTCTGCGCCTCTACTTCATGTGACTCGCGTTTCGCCCTTCGCGCGGCGGTCGCTCCCCCAATTGAGGGCTCGAGCGTCCGCCCCGTCCGGAGCCCCGTTCATCGATCCCCCTTCCCGGGCGGAGGGCGTGATAAGTGATTAGCCAAGCGATTCCATGAGCTGCCGCGGGTTACACCCGCGCGAGGCGGTGCCCCTTTCTCCGGGAGAGCGTCACCCATGCCCAGCATTCGAACCATCAGGACTTTTTGCATCACCGGTGCCGACGGCTCCGGCAAGACGGCCCTCGTCGAGGCCTTCCTGCGCATCGCCGACGCCAGGCGCGCCAGCCCGGAGGGCTCCACCTCCCGGCTCGACGCCGAGCCGGAGGAAAAGAAGCGCAACTTCACTCTCAGCATACACCCCGAGACGTTCGAGGAGGGCGACCGCACCTTCAACGTGCTCGACACGCCGGGCTTCGCGTCGTTCCTGGCCGACGTGGACTGGGCGCTGCGCGTCACCGACGGCGCGCTGCTCCTCGTCTCCGCCGCCGAGGGCCCGCACAACCGCGCCGAGCGCCACTACGACCTGCTCGCCGAATCGGGCCTGCCCGCGCTGGCGGTCATCGGACGCATCGACCACGAGCGGGCGGACTTCGCCAAGGCCGTGGCCGACGTCGAGACCTCGCTCAAGGTGAAGCCGATCCCGTTGCAGCTCCCCATCGGGGAGGGAGGGAGCCTCAAGGGCCTCGTCGACGTGCTGGCGCAGAAGGCCCACGTTTACGACGGCGCGTTCGCGAGGTGGTCCGAGCAGGACGTGCCCGCCTCCATGAAGGAGGAGGTCGAGGCTGCCCGCACCGCCGCCCTCGAGGCGGCGGCCGAGTCGGACGACGAGCTCCTCGGGAAGTACCTGGAGGGCGGCTCGCTCTCCGAGGACGAGATCGTGGCCGGGCTCGCCAAGGGGGCGGCCGCACAGAAGTTCCTGCCGCTGGTGGTGGTAGCGCCCAAGCCCGGGGTCGGGGTGAAGGAGCTGCTCGAGCTGACCGTCAAGCTGCTGCCCGGGCCTGAATCGCGCACCGTGGTCGGCAAGGACGTGCGCGGGGGCGAGCTGACCGTCTCGCCCGTGCCGCAGGCGCCCTTCGTCGCGCAGGTGTTCCGGACGACCATCGACCACTTCGCCGGCCGCGTCGACTACGCGCGCGTCTTCGCGGGCACGCTCAGGCACGACGCCGTGCTCGTGAACCCGCGCACCCGAAGCGAGGAGCGCATCTCCCACTTCTACAAGACCGACGGCGCGCAGACCGCCGAGGTGAAGGAGGCGGGGCCGGGTGAGATCGTCGTGCTCATGAAGCTGAAAGACGCGCGCACGGGCGACACGCTCTGTGACCGCGAGGCGCCCGTCGTCCTCCCCGAGTTCCCCGCGCCGAACCGGCCAGTCGCGTTCGCGGTGCACACGAAGAACGCCGACGACAAGGCGGCCGCGGCCCTGCACAAGCTCATCGAGGAGGATCCGTCACTCGAGCTCGCGCGCTCGCCCGACACCGGGGAGATGCTGCTCAAGGGGATGGGCCAGGCGCACATCGAGGTGACGGTCGAGCGCGTGAAGCGCAAGCACGGCGTGGAGATCACGCTCGCGACGCCGATGCCCGCCTATCTCGAGACCATCACCGCGAATTCCAAGGCGCAAGGCAAGTTCAAGCGCCAGACGGGCGGCCACGGCCAGTACGGTGACGCTCACGTGGAACTCTATCCCAAGGTGCGCGGCGAGGGGTTCGAGTTCGAGGACGCCATCGTGGGAGGCACCATTCCGCGCCAGTTCATCCCCTCGGTCGAGAAGGGCATCCGCAACTCGATCCACTCGGGGCCGCTCGCCGGCTACCCTGTCGTGGACTTCAAGGCGAAGCTCGTGTTCGGCAGCTACCACGACGTGGACAGCTCCGACATGGCCTTCCAGGTGGCGGGTTCGATGGCCTTCAAGAAGGCGGTCATCGAGGCCAGGCCCATCATCCTCGAGCCGGTCATGAAGCTCGAGGTGCGCGTGCCGGAGGAGTACGTGGGCACGGTGATGGGCGACCTCAACAGCAGGCGCGCGAAGGTGCAGGGCATGGAGCCGCTGCCGCGCGGCGTCCTCGTCCGCGCGCTCTGTCCGCACGCCGAGGCCATGACCTACGACGCCGAGCTGCGCTCGCTCACGCAGGGCGTGGGTTACTTCACCATGGAGCACTCGCACTACGATCCCGTCCCGCCGCCCCTCGCGCAAAAAATCATCGAGCGGCGCCGCGCCGAGGGGAAGGTCAAGGGGGTCGAAGAGTAGGGCGAGAGGGAAAACGAGGCCTGCCGCTTCCAGGTCAGGCGGAGAGGCCTCCCAAGACCCCCTCGGGTGGCATAGGATGGCGGAGGCGTGAGCGCATACCTCCGACTCCTGCGCTTTGCCGCGCCTTACAAGGCGAGCTTCATCGCGGCCTTGGCGTGCATGGCGGTCCTTGCGCTCTCGACCGCCGCCTACGTGAACCTGCTCGGCCCGGTGCTCGACCTCCTTTTCACGGGCCGGGCCCAGGCGGTGGCCAGCCTGGGCAGGTTCCTGCCCGCCTCGCTCGATCTCGTCGGATGGCTCGAGCGTGTCGAGCGCGAGCGCGTGCTGGCGGCGCTGCCCTTCGTCATCACCGCGGTCGCGCTGGTGAAGGGCATCGCCTATTTCGGCCAGTTCTACCTGATGGGCATGGTCTCGCAGCGAGTCATCGCCGACCTGCGCACGACCATGTTCGACCACCTGCTTGGTCTGAGCCCTAGCTTCTTCGCGAAGCGGCACTCAGGCGATCTCATGAGCCGCTTCTCGGCCGACGTCCAGTCGGTCGAGACGGCCGTCTCCTACGCGGTGTCGAGCTACATCCGCGACGGCATGACCATCGTGGTCATGCTGGCGAACTGCTTCGTCCTCGACTGGCGCCTCTCGCTGATGGCCTTCGTGGCGGTGCCCGCCACCCTCCTCCCCATCGTTCGGTTCGCGAAGCGGCTCAAGCGCGTGACGCAGCAGTCGCAGTCGGCGCTCGGGCGCATCTCGGAGCTGGTCCAGGAGGCGCTCTCCGGGATGCGCGTGGTGCAGGCCTTCGGGATGGAGAGCTGGGAGTCGGAGCGCTTCAGGGAGGAGAACCGGCGCTGGATCCGGATCATGCGAAAGAGCTTCGTCGTGCGCGCGCTCTCCTCGCCGCTCATGGAGGTGATGGCGGCAGTGGGACTCTCGCTCGCCATCTGGTGGGTGGGCGGGCGCATCCTGCGCGGCGAGCTGGAGGCGGGGAAGTTCTTCTCCTTCGTGGCGGCGGTGATGCTGCTCTACAACCCGGTGAAGCAGCTCGGGAAGGTGGGCCAGCTCGCGCTCCAGGGCGGTGCTGCCGCGGAGCGCATCTTCGAGGTCCTCGACGCGCGCACGGCGGTGCCCGACACGGGGAAGCTGGCGCTGGCGCCCTTCGAACGCGAGATCCGCTTCGAGGGGGTCTCGTTCGCGTACGGCGAGAAGCCTGTGCTCGACGGCGTGAGCCTGGTCCTGAGGAAGGGCGAGGTGGTGGCGCTGGTGGGCGCGTCCGGTGGTGGCAAGACCACCCTCGCGAACCTCCTGCCGCGCTTCTGGGACGTGTCGAGTGGACGCATCAGCGTCGACGGGGTCGACGTGCGCGATGCCACCCTCGCTTCGCTGCGGGCCCAGATGGCGCTGGTGACCCAGGAGACGGTGCTCTTCAACGACACGGTGCGAGCCAACATCGCGTATGGCCGGCCGGACCTCGCCCCGGAGGACGTCGAGCGCGCGGCGCGGATGGCGCACGCGCACGAGTTCATCTCCGCCATGTCGCAGGGCTACCGGACGATGGTGGGCGAGAAGGGCGTGCTCCTCTCCGGCGGCCAGCGCCAGCGGATCGCCATCGCGCGCGCCTTCCTCAAGGACGCGCCCATCCTCATCCTGGACGAGGCGACGAGCGCCCTGGACGCCGAGTGCGAGCGCGAGGTGCAGCGCGACCTGGACACGCTGATGGGCTTCGGAGCGCCGGGTGGACCGCGCACGACGCTCGTCATCGCACACCGGCTGTCCACCGTCCGCCACGCCGATCGCATCGTCGTCCTCGCCGGGGGTCGCATCGTCGAGATGGGTCGGCACGAGGAGCTCCTCGATCGCCGTGGCGAGTACGCGCGCCTGTACCGCATCTTCGAAGGCGGCGGGGACCCCGCCTGCGAGGCGGCTGGATAAGATCGATGCATTTCCTCTATGCCATAGGTAGCTACGTCGCGTTTCTGGTGCTCCTGCCGGTGCTGTTCTTCCACCCGAAGCTGCGACACGGCAAGCTCTTCCGGCTCGGGTTCTACCGCCGTTCCTTCCGCTGCGACATCGAGCGGGGCTCGCCGCGCATCTGGCTCCACGGGGCGAGCGCGGGCGACCTCCTCTCCCTGCAACCCATGATGGTGGAGCTCAAGAGGCGCCTCCCCGGTTGCTGCATCGTGGTGACGACCATCACCAACAGCGGCCTCGCGATGGCCCGCAAGAAGCTCACCGACGCCGACGTCGTACTCTACGCTCCGTACGACTTGCCACGCGCCACGCGTCGCGCGGTGCGCTTCCTCGCGCCCGATCTGCTCGTGCTCGAGTATACCGAGATCTGGCCCAACCTCATCCGCGCAGCCAAGGCCGCCGGCGCGCGCATCGCGCTCACCAACGGCCGCTTCAGCCCCGACAAGCTGTCTCGATACCGCGCCTTCTTCCGGGTCATCGGGAACCCGCTTCACGCCATCGACCTCTTCCTCATGCGATCGGACGAGGAGGCGGAGCGGGTGCTCGCCCTGGGCGCCGCGCCCGATCGCGTTTGGGTGACCGGCAACACCAAGTTCGACGCGATCGTCCTCGACCGCGACCCTGGCCGCGCGGATGCTCTGCGGGCCGAGATGGGCCTCGAGCGGGGCGCCCCGGTGTTCATGGCGGGCTCGACGCACGACGGCGAGGAGGAGGCGCTGTTCCGGGTGTACCGGGGGCTGCTCGCCCGTTGCCCGAAGCTGCAGCTGGTGATCGCCCCGCGCTACGTGGAGCGCGCCGGACGGGTCATGGGGATGGCCGCCGAGCTGGGTCTGTCGGTGCGGCTCCGGAGCGGCGGGGCCGCCGCCGGCAACGCGCAGGTGACCATCCTTGACACCATCGGCGAGCTCACCACCGCCTATCGCCTGGCGACGCTGGTCTTCGTGGGCGGGAGCTTCGTCCGGCGCGGTGGGCAGAACGTGCTCGAACCGGCGGGGCAGGGCAGGCCCGTGCTGTTCGGACCGCACATGGAGAACTTCAAGGACAGCCTTCAAGTCCTGGTGGGGCGCGGGGGCATCCAGGTGGCGACACCGGAGCAACTGCTCAAGGTGGCCCAGGAGCTCCTCGCCCGGCCCGACAAGATCGCGGAACTGGGCGAGCTGGCGCGCCTGGCCGTGTCCCAGATCCGCGGCGCCAGCGGCCGCAACGTCGATCACATGATGCGGGTCTTGCCGCGCGGAAAGCCCGCACTCGATGCCGGCCGCGGCGAACCCGGCCACGTGGGAGTGAGCGGACCGTGAACGCCAATCAGAAAGTCCTCCAGAAGATCCTCGTCGTGCGCTACAGCGCGCTGGGTGACGTCGTGCTCGCGACGAGCGTGCTCGATCCCTTGCTGGCGACTTTCCCTGGTGCGCGCATCGAGTGGGTCACCGACGCGGCGTACGCGCCGCTCCTGGAAGGTCTTCCCCAGATCGCGGCCGTGCATACGCTCGATCGCGAGGGGCCGCAGTCGGCGGTCTCCCTCCGCGACCGCCTGTCGCGCCGCTTCGACCTCGCCATCGACCTGCAGAACAAGGTCCGCAGCGCCGTCATCGCGCGCGCTGCCGCGCCGCGACGCGTCACCTTCCGGCGGCGCACTGCTGGCCGCGCGCTCCTGGCGCTGCTCGGCTCGGATCCGCCGCTCGCCCGTGCGCACGCCACGCAGCTCTACGCCGACGCGCTGGCGCCTCTCGGCGTGCGCGGTCCCGGGCCCCTTCGAATCCACCTCTCGCGGCACGCGCAGGCGCTCGCTGCGGATGCCCTGGGGCATGCCCGGCCGCCGCTGGTCGCCATCGCGCCCGGCGCGCGCTGGGCTACCAAGCGCTGGCCGGTGGAGCGTTTCGCCGAGGTGGCGGAGGCTCTCGCCGCCGAGGGCGCCAGCATCGTGCTCGCCGGCGGCCCCGACGATCGCGATGCCTTCGCGGCCATGTGCGCCCACCTGCGCGCTCCGGTGGCGGCGGACCTCTCGCCGCTGCCGGTAGACGCCCTCGCCGCAGCGCTCGCGCGCGTGCAGATCCTCATCGCCTGCGACTCGGGCCCGGTGCACCTCGCCGCCGCGGTGGGCACGCCCGCGCTCGCGCTCTTCGGCCCGACCTCCACCGTGCGGTGGGAGCCGCGGTCGCCCGGCCGAGCACTCTCGCTCGGGCTCGCCTGCTCGCCGTGCTCGAACCACGGGAGCGACTCCTGCCCCGAGGGGCACCACCGTTGCCTGGACGACCTAGGCGCGCACGCGGTGGTGAGCGCCGCGCGCGAGATGCTCGCCGGGCGCGAGACGGCGACATCGGAGCGATAGCGCGTGCCACATGAACTGACGCTCGAGATGGGGGGCGCGGGGGGAGAGTTCTCCCCACCGCTTGAGGCGCCGCAAGGTGCCGGACATCGGCTCA
>MEMX01000052.1:0-2243 GCA_001768075.1 Anaeromyxobacter sp. RBG_16_69_14
GTACCGAGCCCTGCCGCGCCGTATCACGTCGGCGCCCGCCACGATGCGGGCCGGATTGCCGCCGAGCACGACCGCGACGTCGTACTCGATGTCCGGCTTCATGGTGCTCTGCCCCGACGCGACGACGACCCGCCCCAAGGCGTTCGCGATGGGCGGGCAAGCGAGCGCGCCCAGCGTCGCGCAGGCGATGACCACGAGCGCCGCCGCGAGCACCCGGCGCCGGCGCGCGAGGAAGGCCATGGCGAGGAGCGCGGCCGTCCACGCCGCCGGCAGAGCTACCCACGAGAACGCCTTCGAAGCGAGGAAGAACACGGAGCCCATGATATCCCGCCCCCGCGCGCTCCAGCACGCGACGCTCGGTTCGTGGAAACCATACACGGATGGGTCAACGTCCCGCGGGTTCCACCCGACCCGGGAGCGCAGCCAACCCTCTCGACCGGTGACGACGGGCAGGTCCTCGCGCCCGCCGCGCATCGGTCCAAGGCGCGGATAGACAGAGGGTAGAGCGCCAATCCGCCATTTCCCTCCAGGCGGACACCGAGCCCTCGGTGACGGTCCCGCGTTTGCTAGGTCGTGACCCGATGGCTCCCACACTGCTCCGGCCCTTCGCACACCGACGGGCCTCGAGCCGCGCACTGCGTCATGGGACCGTCATCGCGCTCGATGCGCTCGTGACGGTCTGCGCGCTGTGCGCGGCCCTGCTCTTCAGCCTGAACGGCTGGATCACACGGGAGCACACCTGGGCGATCGCGCTCGCCGTGCCTCTGCTGATTGGCGCGCGCCTCGCGCTCGGCTGGTTCGCGAGGCGCCGCCGGATCCGGCGCGCGGGCGCGCTGCGCACCCTCGTGGTAGGCGCCGGGGCCGCCGCCGATCTCCTGGCACGCGACCTCTTGCACTCCTGGGCCGGCAGGTACCGCGTGGTCGGCTTCGTGGACGACGACCCGGCCAAGATCGGGACCGGACTCCAGGGCAAGCCGGTGCTCGGCTCGCTGAAGGAGCTGCCCGAGCTCGTAGTGAAGCACCAGGTGAGGATGGTCCTCCTCGCCATCCCGCGCCTCCCCGCAGAGCGCATCCGCGAGATCCTGAGCATGTGCGGCAGCTCGAAGACGAGCTTCAAGATCATCCCCGCCTCGTTCGGCTACCTCGACGAGCGCGTGTCGGCCGCCATGCTGCGCGACCTCACTCCCGAGGACCTCCTCCCGCGCGACACCGTCGCCTTCGACCACGCCGAGATCCGCGGGCACGTCGAGGGCCGCCGCGTCATGGTCACCGGCGCCGGCGGCTCCATCGGCGGCGAGCTCTGCCGGCAGCTGGCGGCGAATGGCGTCTGGCGGCTCGTCATGGTGGACATGAACGAGAACGAGCTCTACGTCCGGGCGCGCAAGCTCGAAGAGGACCATCCCGGCGTCTACATCCACTGCGAGGTCGCCAACATCCGCGACGCGTCCCGGTTGCAACGGCTCGCGCTGGAGTACCAGCCGCAGTACGTCTTCCACGCCGCCGCCCACAAGCACGTGCCCCTCATGGAGGACGCACCCGAGGAGGCGGTCAAGAACAACGTCTTTGGCACCCTCAACGTGGCGCGCATGGCGCACGAGTGCGGCGCCGAGCGCCTCGTCGTCATCTCCACGGACGCGGCCGTGAAGCCGACGTCGGTGATGGGGGCGACGATGCGGATCGCCGAGCTGGTCACGCGGCAGGTGGCGCACGGCTCCCGGACCCACATGACGGCGGTGCGCTTCGGCAACGTGCTCGGGTCAGCCGGCAGCGTGGTCCCCATCTTCCAGCGGCAGATCGAGCGCGGCGGGCCGGTGACGGTCACCCACCCCGACTGCACGCGCTTCTTCATGACCGTCCCGGAGGCCGTCGGCCTCGTCCTCGTCGCGGGCCTGGGCGGCTACGGCGAGCTGTGCGTGCTCGACATGGGCGAGCCCATCCGCATCGCTGATCTCGCCGCGAACCTCATCACGATGGCGGGCCACATCCCGGAGGTCGAGATCCCGATCGTCTTCACCGGACTCCGCCCCGGCGAGAAGCTGTACGAGGAGCTGCTCACGGAAGACGGCGAGCAGACCAAGCAGGTCCGCGATCGCATCAAGGTCGCGAAGGGCCCACCCCCGCCCCGCGATCTCGAGGATCGGTTGCGCGAGCTGAAGGCGGCGGCGGACGCCGGCGACCGGGAGGCGGTCTTGCGCGAGGTAGAGTGGCTCGTCCCGAGCTATCGGCGCACCCCGAACCGGCCC
>MEMX01000052.1:2251-9845 GCA_001768075.1 Anaeromyxobacter sp. RBG_16_69_14
AGCCGGCGCCCAGGCGCCAGCTCGCGCAGGTCTTGCCGCTGTGCCCTGTCCTGAATGATGAGCGTTGAAGCGTCCGTAGACCTGGGCACGCTCGAGCGAGCCGCCGTGAAGGGCACGAGATAGGTTCACAGCTCGCTGCGGATCGCCCACAGGTCCGGGAATGCGGGGGTGAACAGGGTCGTCCTGAGGTACTGCGCGCCCGCCGAGCCGCCGGTGCCCGGTCTCGCCCCGATCGTCCTCTCCACCATCTTCACGTGTCGATAGCGCCACTCCTGGACGCCCTCGTCGAGGTCCACGAACCGCTCGCAGACCTGCGCCGCATCGCCGTCGTCGCGGGACACCCGCAGCAGGACCTCCTGGACGGCCGCCGACGGCTCCCGCGCCGCCCGTACGTCGCGCTCGGTCACCTCGCGCGGCATCTCGTAACCCTGGGTGACGAGATAGCGCAGGAGCGAGTCGAAGAGCGCCGGGCGCGCCATCGCCGCACGTATCCGCTCGCGCGCGGGGCTGTCCGGCGGATGGTGATCGAGCACGCGCTCGTCCCGCCGTCCCAGCACCGCCTCGAGCTCCCGGAACTGCGCCGACTGGAAGCCGCTCGCCGCCTGCAGCCGTCTGCGGAAGGACGTGAACTGACGCGGAGTCATCGTCTCGAGCACGTCGATCTGCGCCACGACCGTCTTCAGAATCGTCAGCACGCGCTTGAGGGTGGCGAGCGCATGCGCGGTGTCGCCCTGCTCCAGCCTCCGCTGCAGGAACCCGAGCTCGTGGATCATCTGCTTGAACCAGAGCTCGTAAACCTGGTGGATGACGATGAACAGCATCTCGTCGTGCTCGTCGGAGCGAGGGCGCTGCGCGCCGAGGATCTCGTCGAGGGCGAGATAGGAGCTGTAGGTCAGGGCCGCCGAGTGGTCGGGCATGGCGCATTCTTCGCCTGCCGCGAGTGGCGAGCGCTCGGCCCAGGAGGGCCGGCGCCAGCGGGGGACCTGATAGCGCATGCCACATGAACTGACGCTCGAGATGGGGGGCGCGGGGGGAGAGTCCTCCCCTCCGCTTGAGGCGCCGCAAGGCGCCGGACATCAGCTCACAGCGGCGGCGGTGACGCTGGAGAATCACATCAACTGGTCGCCGCTGTGAGACCGACCTCGCCTTCGACGCGCCTCCCGGCGACGCGAGCGCGCCCCGAGATGGGTTAAGAGAAGACATGGCACGCTGGATCCTGTGGTACCTGCTCGCCAGCCTGACGGGGAGCCCGATCGTCTCGCTCATCGCGCTCGTCGCGATCTGGTGGGTGAGCGATCGCTTGACGTTTCGTCTCCTGCCCGAGCCGATGCGGTTCGTAGCGCGCTGGCGACGAAGGGGGCAGCTGCGTCGGACCCTGTCCGGCAATCCGCACGACCGGCGGGCGCGGTTCGAGCTGGCCCAGCTCCTCCTCGACGGACGCCGCCCCCAGCAGGCGCTCGAGGCGCTGCGCCCCAACATCGAGGCGGGAGACGACGACGTCCACACGGCGTTCCTGTGGGGAGCCGCCCTGGCGCGCACCGGCAACTACGACCAGGCTGAGCGTGCCCTTGACGTCGCCCGCGGCGCGGAGCTGACCTTCCGCTCGGGGGACATCGACCTCGAGCTGGGGCGCATGCGGCTCTCCCGAGGCGAGCTGACGCGCGCCAGGGAAGCGCTCGAGCGATTCGTGTCGCTCCGGCCCGGCACCGTGGAAGGCCGGTTCCACCTGGCGCGCGCGCTGGCAGGTCTGGGCGACACCGCGGGCGCCCGGCGCACGCGGGAGGAAGCGTGGCGAGAGTACGTGAGCCTGCCCCGCTTCCACCGCAAGCAGGAACGCCCCTTCGCCTGGCGCGTCAAGCCCTGGCGACCCGCCCTGGTGGCGGCCGCGGTCCTCGGCGCGGGCATCGTGTCCTGCGGCTGGCTCCCGTCTCTCCTGCCGACGTGAGCGGATGCTCCGAGGGCTGCCGCCGCGACAGCGGTTCGGATCACGGCTGATACGTGAACACACCGAGGAGGTCCTCGGTCTGCGAGAGCTGCGTGAACTCGGGTGGCACCGGCTCTTCCTTGAACGCCAGGATCCGGAGCTGGTAGTACATCCCGGCGACGAGCGCCTGCTGCCCCGGGTACTGGATCGAGTTCGAGCTCGCGGCAGCGATGTCGTGGCTCCAGACCTCGTTCCCGAGCGAGTCGAACACCTCCACCCGGTACGTCGCCGCCGACGAGTCCGCGCTCCCCTTTTGCCAGGTGAAGACCGGGGTCGCGACCGTGACCACCGCCGGCGTCGCGCTGACACTCGCCCCGCCGATGGTGAGGAGATTCACCGCCGGGATGATCTTGAAGCTCGGGGCCGAGCTCGCGCCGCCGACCACCGCACCGCCCTCTATCGTGACGAGCGGCGAGGTGGTGTTGCCGGTGCCGGAGATGTTCCGGACGTCTCCGTCGACGTCGAACGCGGCGAGCACCCTGTACTTGCCGTCCGGGACGCCCATGAAGGAATAGCCGCTCGCGCCGCTCGTCACGGTGAGCCCGGGCGGTGACTCGCCCCGATCCAGGCTCTGGACATACGTGGATTCGACCGCGAGGGTCACCGAGACGGGCGAGGTCGCGCCGTTGTTGAAGATGAGGCCGCCGTCGAAGCTCGCCGTCGAGCCGCCGCCGAGCACGAGGGCGGCGACGGCGTTGTCGCCGGCGGCGAGCGCCACCGTGGTGACCGGCGCGTAGTTGGCGCCCTTCGTGTACGCGCTGACGACGTACTGCGTCCCGGACGCCAGGTTGAAGATCGCGTAGTTCCCGTCCTCGTCAGCGATGCCGGTCAGGCCGGTCTGCGCGCCCGCGCCCCCCGGGGCGGGCTCGGCCACGACGAGCGCCCCTTCCCCGGACGGCGGCCGGGCCACGCTGCCGTGGACGAGGGCCGTTCCACCCGAGGCGAGCGGCACGAGCTTCAGCGTGGTGAGCGGGGTCGTGAGGCCCGTGATCCGCCAGGTCTGGGTCGCGTCGTCGAGGGTGGCGCTGGCGAGGTCGGTGGGCAGCGCCGTCCGCACGCCGCCGGGGAAGGTCTGGTACCCCTGCCCGTCCGCACGCAGGGTCATGAACGCCTGGACCGGCTTGCCCGTCGCGTCGCGTGTCGCCCGGACCTCGAGGTCGTACGCGCCGGCCGACGTCCCCGTCCCCGCGGTGACGGCGACGGTCGAGAGCGGCGCCCGGTTCGCGTCGAGCGCGACCACGCGCGCGCCGTTCAAGAGAGCGCCGCTCGCGATGTCCGCGACGGTCCCCTGCACCACCACCGGCGCAAAGCAGGCGGGCTTCCCGTCTCGCACGGACTCGCACACCTGGCCGCCGCTGCAACCCGTCCGCGCCACCGGGTCACAGGGACTGCTGTCGCTGTCTCCACACGCCGCGAGCAGCGTGGCAAGAAGGGCGATACCCGAGAATCGAAACATGGCTCCTCCGTCCTGTCGCAGTACTTCGGGACGAGCGACGGCGGGACAACGTTACGTCGGGCAGCTGGCCGCGGCCGGTTCCCAGGAGATCCGCGGACATGCCCGTGCACCCGCCGTCCGCCGCACAATCCCCGACAGGTGTGCAACCGTGCCGGTCGTCACCGTGGGCGCGGACCAGCCGCGCGCTGGCCGCGATGGAGCGCCCCGAGCTGAACGCTTGAGCAGACCCATGCTCCCGGCTATGGTGGCGGACGTGAAGCTCGATTCTCTCGACGAACGGCAGCGCGCCGCGGTGGTGCACGGCGATGAGCCGCTGCTCATCGTCGCGGGCGCGGGGACCGGCAAGACCACCACCCTCGCGCACCGCGTGGCCCATCTCATCGAGCAGGGGGTCCGGCCCGAGCGCATCCTCCTGCTCACCTTTGCGCGGCGGGCAGCGGCCGAGATGCTGCGCCGGGTAGACAGCCTCCTGCGCTCTCGGCCCTCGGAGCGAGCCGCGTCCGGCCGGGTGTGGGGCGGCACGTTTCACGCCATGGCCACGCGACTGCTGCGCCTCCACGGTGAGCAGATCGGCCTGCACCCGGGCTTCACCATCCACGACCGCGGTGACTCGGAGGACCTGCTCGACGTCTTGCGCGCCGAGCTGGACCTGGCGCGCGGCGCTCGCCGGTTTCCGCGCAAGGCGACCTGCGCGGACATCTATAGCCGCTGCGTGAATTCCCGTGAACCGCTCGAGGAGCTGCTCGATCGCGCTTTCCCTTGGTGCAAGGAGCACGCAGACGGGCTCAAGCTCCTGTTCCGGACCTACACCGACCGCAAGGCAGAGCAGTGCGTCCTCGACTACGACGACCTGCTCTTGTTCCTCGACGGCCTGCTCGCCGAACCGGCCGCGGGCCCGAGGGTGCGCGCCCGTTTCGACGCGGTGCTGGTGGACGAGTACCAGGACACGAACGCGCTCCAGGCCGATCTGCTCGAGCGGCTACGCCCGAGCGGCCGCGGGCTGACGGTGGTGGGAGATGACGCGCAGTCCATCTACTCGTTCCGCGCCGCGACCGTGCGCAACATCCTCGACTTCCCGTTGCGCTATCCCGGCGCGCGGACCGTCGTGCTCACGCAGAGCTTCCGCAGCACGCCGCAGCTCCTCGACGCGACGAACAAGGTGATCGCCCAGGCGCGCGAGCGGCACCCGAAGGACCTGTGGACCTCCCGCCCCGGTGGGGAGCGCCCCGAGCTCGTCACCTGCCAGGACGAGGAGCAGCAGACCGAGCTCGTCATCCAGCGCATCCTCGAGCGGCGCGAGCAGGGCATCGACCTGCGACGCCAGGCGGTGCTCTTCCGCGCGTCGCACCACAGCGCGCAGCTCGAGATCGAGCTCGGTCGGCGCGGTATCCCGTTCCACAAGTACGGTGGCCTGCGGTTCCTGGAGGCCGCCCACGTGCGCGACCTGCTCGCGTTCCTGCGCCTCGTGGAGAACCCGCGCGATCTGATCGCCGGCACGCGCGTCCTCTCGCTTCTCCCCGGGATCGGGCCGCGAACCGCCCGCGCGCTGCTCGATCCCGTGGTGGCCGAGGGGAACTTTGGGTCCTGGCGCTCCGCGCGCCCTCCGGCCGCCGCGGCATCACACTGGCCCACGCTGATCGCACTCTGCGACGAGCTGGCGACCCCGCACGGCCCGGCGCTGTCGGCGCAGGTGCAGCGGATCCGCCATTTCTACGCGCCGCTGTGCGAGGCCAGGTACGACCACTCCGAGGCGCGCCTGCGGGACCTGGACCAGCTGGAGCAGGCCGCGGCCGCGTTCGCGGACCGTGCGACGATGCTGGCGGAGCTCACGCTCGACCCGCCCCAGACCACCCAGGAGCTCGCCGGGCAGCCGTCGCTCGACGACGATCACCTCGTCCTCAGCACCATCCATTCGGCAAAGGGCCTCGAGTTCGACGCGCTCTACGTCATCCACGTGGCCGACGGCAACATCCCCTCCGACCTGGCCACGGGCAGGGCCGCCGAGATCGACGAGGAGCTGCGCCTCTTCTACGTCGCGCTGTCCCGCGCGCGTGATCACCTCACCGTGCTCTTCCCGCTCCGGTGGTACGATCGGCCGGTCGGGATGGGCAGCAGGCACTCCTACGCGCAGCTCACACGCTTCCTCCCGCCATCGGTGCGTGCGGCCTTCGACGAGCGGGCCGCCCCCCACGGGGCAGCCCCGGCCGATGCGCCCACCGCGGACGCCGCCGCGGGCGCGTCGATCCGGAAGCGATTACACGATCTGTGGAGTTGAAGAACGGAGATCGAGAAGCAGGCCCCTGGCTCGCGGCCTCACGGCACGTTCGGTGAAGAATTCGCTGCCGCGGCCGCGTCGTCACCGACGCCCAGGTGCTTCCCGAAGATCTGGAAGATCTTCTCCCGCAGCGCAGGGTCGTCGGCGTAAACCTCCTGGACGTTGCGCGACACGAGGAGGCATTCGATCATCTGACGGATGATGTACTCGACGCCCTCCTCTCCCATCCTGAACCCGCGCACGGCGGCCAGCTCGTGCTTCACGTGATCGAACCTGCTCTGGTCCAGACCGCGACGTTCCAGCGTCTCGCGCGTGGCCGCGTTCACCCGCTCGTCGGCTGCGAGGTACTCCTTCATGATGGCGGCGACGTCCAGCTCGGCGTCCGCGATACGCTCGGCCTCGATCTCGACGTCCTCATCCTGGATCAGCGTCCGGATGACGTCGCTCGAGATGGCGGGGATGACCTTTGGGTATAGACGCATGGGTTCCATCGTCAGCCCTCATTCGCCGAAGAGCGGCGGAAGAGCAACGGAAAGAGCAGGAACAGCCCAGACGGGGCGCAAGGAGGAATACACCCCGCTCGCGGTAGGAGCGGCGCTGTCGCCTGCGGCGCGGTGACTGTTCGTGCTGCGCGCTACGGTCCTCGCCGCGCCCGCGCTCCGTGTTATGTACCTTCTGGTGAGAATGAAGGCCAGGCGGCACGTCCGCGAGGCGCTCGAGGCGCTCGGGATCCGCCGCCTCCTCCTCGGTATCCACGACGCGGCGTTCCCCATGCTCCCGTCAGAGGACGTCGGACGAGGGTCGCCGCACTCCGCGGGAGCTGCTGACCTCCTCGACTTCGCCGCGGCGCTCGGGTTCGACGGCATCCAGCTCGGACCGCAGGGCGTCACCTCTCCGTCGAACCCGTCACCCTACGACGGCGCGCTCTTCTCGCGAGACCCGCTGTCGATCGCGCTGGAACCGCTGACGAGCCCGGAGTGGGCGACCCTCGTCCGACCCGAGACGCTCGCGGCCGCCGTCTCGCCCCGGCCGGGTCCCACCGATCGCGTCGCGCACGGATACGCGTTCGGCGCGGTGACGCGGGCGCTCGCCGAGGCCACGGCCACGTTCCGCCGTCTCCGTGCGCACGACTCCGAAGAGGTCTCCACACGCGATCCCGAAAGCCCGGTCGCCGGGCTCGCGCGGCGCTTCGCCTCCTTCCGCGCGCGTCAGGCCGAATGGCTCGAGCGGGACGCGCTCTACGAGGTCCTGCGGCGGTGCCATGGTGGCGCCTCCTGGCGAGACTGGGCGAGCGCGGACCGGGATCTCTTCGCGGCGCCGGCGGCCAGCGACGCCGGACGAGCGGAGCGCCTCCGCGCGCTGACCGCCTTCCACGCCGCGGAGATCGAGGACTACGCCTTCGTGCAGTTCCTCGCCCACGAGCAGCATGCACTCCTCCGCGAGCGGGCGCGCGCACTCGAGCTCGCCCTCTTCGGGGATCTCCAGATCGGGATGTCGGAGCGGGACACCTGGTCCGCGCAGGGCTTCTTGCTGCGCGGGTGGCGGATGGGCGCACCGCCGAGCCGCACCGATCCGGGGGGGCAGGCGTGGGGCTTCGCCGTCCCCGATCCGCGGCTCTACTTCGTGCCCGGCCAGGGTGGCGCGCGCGCCCCCGGGCCCGTCGTCCGGTTCGTGCGCGCCCGCGCCCAGAAGTCCTTCGACGAGTATGACGGCGTCCGGATCGACCATCCGCACGGCCTCGTCACCCCGTGGGTCTATCCCTCGGAGGGCGACGCGAACGCCGCGGTGCGGGCGGGGGCGCGCCTCTTCGACTCGCCGAGCGTCCCCGAGCACCCTACCCTGACCGCGCTGGCCATCGCGCGAGCGGATCAGATCGACC
>MEMX01000052.1:9892-10172 GCA_001768075.1 Anaeromyxobacter sp. RBG_16_69_14
CCGAGCAGGTCGAGCGCTACGCGGCACTGTTCGACATCGTCATGGAGAGCGCGCGCGATCCCCGAGACATCGCCTGCGAGATCCTGAGCACGCAGCCCTACCCGCTGGCGCGCGTCATCGAGCGTCACGGCCTGGGGCGCTTCCGGGTGACGCAGAAGGCAAACCCCGACGATCCCGGCGACGTGTACCGCGGCGAGAATGCGCGTCCCGAGGACTGGATCATGCTGGGGAACCACGACACACGCCCGATCTGGTCCGTCGCGGAGACCTGGGTCGAGAA
>MEMX01000053.1:0-16702 GCA_001768075.1 Anaeromyxobacter sp. RBG_16_69_14
CAGGCCCCGGCCGAAGTTGCGATCGCCGTCGTCGGTGTTGGAGTTGGCCACCAGCGCCGAGGAGCGTCCCTGCACACGCGCCGCGGCGTTGTACTTGACCGAGGTGTCCCAACGGACGTGGAGGGCGTCCCCCTCGACGAGCTGGAACGCTCCCGCCGGGAAGCCCCAGGCGACCATCAGCACGGCCGCGAGAACCTGCCAGCGCTCGCAGGTTCGGCAGCGCGGCATCACTTCGAGGCCTCGACTTCGAACCACAGGAACCTCTTCGTAGAGGGTGACTCCCGGTTCGTGGCCGACGGCCCGCCCGCCAGGCGCTGCCGCGGATCGCGCAGAAGGAAGTGCGACAGCGCGGGAATCAGCACCAGGGCGCCCACCATGTTCCAGAGGAACATGAAGGTCAGCAGGATCCCCATGTCCGCCTGGAACTTGATCGGCGACCAGGCCCAGGTGGCGACGCCACCAGCGAGCATGAGTCCAACGAGTCCGACGACCTTGCCGGTGAAGCCGAGCGCGTACCGGTAGGCCTCGGTGAGGCTCCGGCCGCTGCGCTGTGCGGCGAGTTGCACCGATAGTAAGTATAGGGCGTAGTCGACGCCGATGCCGACGCCCAGCGCGATCACCGGCAGCGTCGCGACCTTGACGCCAATGCCCAACCACACCATCAGCGCCTGGCACAGGATCGACGTGACGACCAGCGGCGCGATCGCGACGACCACGGCACGCCAGCTGCGGAAGGTGACGAAACACAGCAGGCTCACCGCGCCGTAGACGAGCAGGAGCATGCGGTGGCTCGCTCGCTCGACCACGAGGTTGGTCGCGGCTTCGATGCCGGCCGACCCGGCGGCGAGCAGGAACTGCCGGTCGGTCGTGCCGTGCTCCTTCGCGAACGCCTCGACAGCGTCGACGACGCGCGTCAGCGTCTCGGCTCGATGGTCCTTCAGGTAGGCGAGGATGGGCGACACAGAACGCTCCAGGTTGCCGAACTCTCGATTGGCGATCAGCGCGTTCGTCATTCCCTGCTGCAGGACGACGGGGTCGCGGTTGATCGTCATCCACTTGGGGTTGCCCTCGTAGCTGCCGGCCGTGAAGAAGCGCAGCGCGCTCGCCGCTGACGCCGTCGTCTGCACGCCGTCGACGGCGCGCAGGCTCTGTTCGAGCCGGTCCATCTCGATCAGCGTCGGATAGGTCGCCAGTCCCTCGGGCGGGGTCCTGACGATCACCGCGAACTGATCGCTCGACAGTCCGTAGTGCCCGTTGACGTAGGCGTCGTCGCGGTTGTAGCGCGAGTCGGCGCGCAGCTCCGGCGCGCCGGGGTCGAGATCTCCGATCTTGAGCCGCAGGCTCAGCGCGAAACCGCCTGCGGCGAGCGCGAGGGTCGCGACGAGGATCGCCACCGCCCAGCGTCGATCGGTGAAGCGCAGCATCGCGTGGATCAGGTGTCCGTAGACGCCGGAGAAGTCCAGAGCCCTGCGTTCTTCTGCCAGGCTGCGCCGCGCTGCCGCGCCGCTGACGCCGACGTAGGACAGCAGCACCGGTAGCACTATCAAATTCGTGAAGATCAGCACGGCGACGCCCAGGCTCGCCGCGAGCGCGAGATCGCGGATGACGGGCACGTCAATTAGCATCAGCACGCCGAAGCCGACCGCATCGGCGAGCAGGGCGGTGACTCCTGCGAGGACCAGCCGCCGATACGTGAAGCGCGCCGCGACATAGCGGTGCGCGCCGCGGCCGACGTCCTGCATGATGCCGTTCATCTTCTGCGCGCCGTGCGAGACGCCGACGGCGAACACGAGAAAGGGCACGAGCATCGAGTAGGGATCCAGCGCGAACCCGAGCAGGCGCACCAGGCCGAGCTGCCAGACCACGGCGATGAGCGAGCAGCCGACGACGAGCAGCGTGCTGCGTACGCAGCTCGTGTACGCGTAGATCACCGCCAGCGCGATCAGCGCGGCCATCGCGAAGTAGCCGAGGACCTGGGAGAGCCCGTCGATGAGATCGCCGACGAGCTTGGCGAAGCCGACGATGTGGATACGCGTCGAGTCGTCCCGCAGCGCGCGCACCTGCGTCTCCAGCGCCCGCGAGAACGCGCGGTAGTCGAGCGGCTGCCCGGTTTCCGGGTCGCGATCGAGCAGCGGCACGAGGATCAGGCTCGATCGCTGATCGGTGGCGACGATCGAGCCCGTGACGCCGGACAGGGCGACGTTGCGGCGCAGCGCGGCAATCGAGGCCGGCGACGCGTCGTAGTCGTCCGGCATCACCGGGCCGCCGCGGTACCCCTCTTCGGTGATCTCGGTCCAGCGCACCGCCGGCGTCCATAGCGACTTCATGAGGCCACGGTCCACGCCCGGCAGCAGGAACACGGTGTCGTTGATCTTCTGCAGCTTCTCCAGATACTTCGGTCCGTAGATGTCTCCGCCGGTGTTCTCGACGACGATGCGCACCGCGTTTCCGAGGTGCCGCAGCGACGCGCTGTTCTCGAGGCAATTGCGGATGTAGGGATGCGACCGCGGAATCATCCTCTCGAAGCTGGCATTGACTTCGAGGCGCGTCGCCGACCAGCCGAGCAGCAGCGTCACCAGCGCGCAGATCAGCATGATCGGTGGCCGGTGGTTGAAGATGGCCCGCTCGAGCGGGGTGCCTGATCGCCGATCAAAACCGTGCGGAGCCGGCGGCGCGGCGTCCGAATGCTCGTCGGGCCGTCTCATGGCAGCTTCTTCACATGCGCACCGCGCAGGCCTGCGAGCAGCAGGCGCCGCGCGTCCAGGGCAGTCACCGCGGTGAAGGCGTCCGTCACCCCGGGCGCCAGCGAGACGAACCTTGCCATGTCGCCCTCTCCGATCCAGATCATTCCGCCGAGCGTCGCCAGCACGATGCGGCCGTCCGGCAGCGCGGCCCCGGCGGTGACGGCGACCGGTGTCGGCGTCGTCGATCGCGACCACGTCGCGCCGCCATCGCTGCTGCGGAAGACCGTTCCACGCAGTCCGTAGGCAACCAGCGCGCGCGCGTCACCGGCGATGCCGAAGAAGCTCCCCGCGTAGCCGGTCCCTGCGCGCAGGAAGCGCTGCTGCGCGCGATCGAGGCGGAACACGGTGCCGCGCTCGGCAGCAATGTAGAGCTCGCCGGCGATGCCGCGGATGGCGTTGAGGTTGAGCAGATCGGGGTTGTCGATGCGCTCCATCGCCGGCAGCCAGGTCTTGCCGCCGTCGTCGGTGCGCGCGATCGAGCCGAAGGGGCCGACGGCGTAGCCCTGGTTCGCGTCCTCGAAGCAGATGTCCAGCCACGGCAGGCTAGGGCCCGCCTGATAGTTGCGCTTCAGCTCGGCGAGCAACGGCCCGAGCTTCTCCTCGCCCTGCGCGATGCGCGTGGCATAGTGTGCCGTGAAGCGCTCGGCCGCCATGCGTCCGTCGAGCTGGCGGTTCCAGCTGCGTCCGCCGTCATTGGTCTGCAGGATCACGCCGTCGTGTCCGGCGGCCCAGCCATGCTGCGCGTCGGGGAACGATACGGAGGTGAGATCGCTCTGCACCGGTGTCGGCCGTTGTTCCCAGCTGGCGCCGCCGTCCTCGGATGCGACGATCAGGCCGCGCATACCGACGGCGATCGGCGTGGCGCCAGCGCGGGCAGCCGCCAGCAGGCTCTGGGATGCGGGAGCGAACGCGTTGACTGCGGGGGTGTCGAGCGGGTCCCGGAAAGAGTTGGGTGAGGCGATCGCGACACTCGAACCGAGGGAGCAGAGGATGCATGTGATGAGCGTCAGCGGCTTCATGGCTGTTCCAAATATGAGGCGGCAGGTCGTGCACCGCACCGACGCCCCGTCCCTGCCCCGCAACCCGGAAGTAGTGGCTCCAGCGAATCGCTGCGGCCTCGTCGCGGCAGCTACTTCGGCAGCGCCGATCCTCGACGAGGGTGGCGAACGGCTCCTTGGATCGCTATGCAACCCCTTACCTGTTCAACGAGAGCCGCCCTCCATTCATCGGGTCGTGCCTCGCGGGCCAGGGGACTTCTTCTCGCCGGGCGCCCTGGTGAGCGGGGGGTCCGGTAGGGGCGCTCGCTTCTCATGCAGCCACGCCCGGTGATGATATCTGACGCCCGTATGACGGATGCGTCCAATGGTCCCCGGACATACGCGGTCACCGAGACGCTCTATCAGGACGAACGCAAGACCGTGTACCGAGCGCTGCGCGCTGGTCACGATCCACGCCCCGTCATTCTCAAGGTGCTCGATCCGCGCCGATGCCGCGAGAGGGACCTGGTGCGGCTCCGGAACGAGTACGAGACCGGGGCTCCGCTCGACCTCCAGGCAATCGTGAGGCCGCTCGCGATCGAGACCTACCAGGGCATGCCGGCCCTCGTGCTCGAGGATTGCGGGGGGGAGCCTCTCGACCGGCTCCTCGGGGCGCCGATGCCGCTCGAGCATTTCCTGGTGCTCGCCAGCCGCATCGCGGGCGCGGTGGCCGACCTGCACGCTCGGGGTCTCGTCCACAGGGACCTCAAGCCCGCCAACCTCCTCGTCCACCCGACGACCTTCGAGGTGAGGATCGCCGACCTCGGCCTCGCCAGCCGGCTCCCCCGCGAGCAGCTGCCGGCCGCTCCGCCCCTCATCGAGGGGTCCTTGCCTTACATGTCTCCGGAGCAGACGGGACGCATGAACCGCGCCCTCGACAGCCGATCGGACCTCTACTCCCTGGGCGTCACCTACTATCAGATGTTGACGGGTCGCCTCCCGTTCGAGGCCCGCGATCCCCTGGAATGGGTGCACTGCCACGTGGCTCGTGCGCCTCTCTCTCCCTCCGAGGTCGTCCCGGATCTGCCCGAGGTCGTCTCGCGGATCGTGCTGAAGCTCCTGGCCAAGATGGCCGAGGACCGCTACCAGGCGGCCGGAGGTCTGCGACACGATCTGGAGCGCTGCCTCCGCGCGTGGAGGAGAGAGCGCAGGATCAACTCATTCCCGCTGGGTGAGCGCGACGCTCCGGGCTGGTTCCGCGTTCCGGAGAAGCTCCGGGGGCGCGAGGAGCAGGTGTCCGCGCTGCTCGGCGCCTTCGAGCGCGTGGTCGCCACCGGGAGGCCCGAGCTGGTGCTCGTTTCTGGCTACTCGGGCATAGGCAAGTCCTCGGTGGTCCAGGAGGTGCGAAAGCCCCTGGTGCGCGAGCGGGGGCTCTTCGTGGCGGGCAAGTTCGAGGAGATGGCGCGAGCCATACCGTACTCCGCCGTCTCCCGGGCCTTCACCGAGATGCTCCTCGCCCTCCTGTCGGAGGACGAGGAGCGCGTGCAGAGCTGGAGGCTGGCGGCCAAGGCCGCCCTCGGGATCCACGGAAAGCTGATCGCGGACGTCATCCCACCGCTCGAGACCCTCATCGGCGAGCAGCCGCCGGTCCCGGAGATGCCCGCCGCGGAGGCGGAGCAGCGGCTTCGCCGTACGTTCAGGGAATTCGTGGGCGTCTTCGCCAAGAGGGAGCACCCGCTCGTCCTGTACCTCGACGACCTCCAGTGGGCCGACGCCGAGAGCCTCCGGCTCGTCGACGACGTCATCACGAGCCCGGACACGCGTCACGTACTCGTCATCGGCGCCTACCGCGATAACGAGGTCGGCCCCTCCCACCCGCTCGCGCGGGCGCTGGAGCGGATCCGGAAGGCGACCGCCGTGAGTGAGATCGTGCTGCCGCCGCTGGGAGTCGAGCACGTCGTCGACATCGTTGCGGACGCGACGCGCGCCGACCGGGAGCGCGCGCGCCCGCTCGCCCTTCTCGTGCACGAGAAGACCGCCGGCAACCCGTTCTTCATCATCCAGTTCCTGATGTCGCTCCATCGGGAGAAGCTCCTGGAGCTGGACGAGACCGCCATGACCTGGCGCTGGGACACCGCCGCCGTCCGGAAGAAGGTCTACACCGACAACGTGGTCGACCTCATGGTGAGGGGGCTGCAGGGGCTCCCCGCTCTCGCGCGCAACGCGCTCGAGATCGCCTCCTCCATCGGGAATACAGGCGAGCTCTGGCTCCTCGCCCTCGCGCACGGGAAGTCCGAGGAGGAGACCCTGGCGGACCTCTGGGAGGCGATGCGGGAGGGGTACGTCGTCCGCACCCAGGGGTCGTACTCCTTCGCGCACGACCGCTTCCAGCAGGCCGCCTACTCGCTCGTCTCCGGTGATCGCCGGGGAGGGGTCCATCTCGCGATCGGTCGCCTCCTCCTGGCGCACACGCCGCAGCAAAGGCTCGAGGAGCGGATCTTCGACATCGTCACGCAGCTCGACCTCGGCACCGCGCTGGTCACCGCGCGTGAGGAGCGGAGCCGGGTAGCGGAGCTGAACCTGCGCGCGGCCCGCAAGGCCAGGTCGGCCGGGGCCTACCGCGCAGCCGTCTCCTACCTCTCCGTGGGGGTCGAGCTTCTCGGCGACTGGGAGCCGCGCGACCTCGCCTTCGCGCTTCACCTCGAGCTCACCGAGTGCCGGTTCCTGAGCGGCGCCCACGACGAGGCCGAACGGGGCCTCCCCGAGCTCCTGGCCCGGGCG
The DNA here is from genome assembly GCA_001768075.1 of Anaeromyxobacter sp. RBG_16_69_14. Lineage (GTDB taxonomy): Bacteria > Myxococcota > Myxococcia > Myxococcales > Anaeromyxobacteraceae > Anaeromyxobacter_A. Next base: position 6,503 of record MEMX01000053.1, read on the forward strand.
CGCACCCGCCTCGAGAAAGCGGCCGTCCATCTGGCCGACATCGACGTGCAGTCCATAAAGACGCAGGGCGCCAAGGCCATCGAGAGCGCGCTCCGCTGCCTCGGGATGCTCGGGATCGACATGGTCGCGCACCCGTCCGCCGAGGAGGTGCAGCGGGCCTACCAGGAGGTCTGGGAGAACCTCGGCGACCGGCGCATCGAGGACCTCGTCGACCTGCCGCCCACGACGGACCCGGAGATGCGGGCCGCCATGGAGGTCCTGTCCCGCCTCTACGCCCCCAGCTACTACTCGGACAACAACCTCTTCTGCCTCCACCTGTGCCAGGCCGTGAACACCAGCCTGCGGCACGGTAACTCGCCCGCAGCCACCTACGCGTACGGCTGGTTCGGCGTCATCCTGATCGCCGTGTTTCACCGCGCCCCGGAGGGTTACCGGTTCGCGAAGCTGGGCTACGACCTCGTGGAGCGGCGCGGGCTCCTGGCCCACAAGGCGAAGGCCCTCGCCCACATGAAGATCGCCGCATTCTGGACGGGGCCCATGGACGAGGAGCTCGCGTTCGCGCGGGCGAGCTTCGCGGCCGGAGTGGAGGCTGGTGACCTGGTCGCGGCCTGCTTCGGCTGCGCCGAGACGGTCGTGGGCATGATCGCCCGCGGGGATCCTCTCTCCGAGGTCGAGCTGGAGGCGAAGCGCGGGCTCGACTTCGCCCGGAACGCCGGGTTCGCCGTGATCTGCGACCACATCACCAACTCCGAGCTCTTCGTGAGGGCGATGCGCGGCCGTGCGCGCCACCCGTCGGCCCTCGACGACGCGCGCCGCGAGGCCGAGCTCGAGTCCAGGCTCGACCGGGAGCGGCAGCCGTCGCTCGTCTTCTTCGTCCTCGTCGCGAAGCTGATGGCGCGCTTCCTGTCGGGCGACCTCGAAGCAGCCTTCACCGTGGCCGACGCTTGCCGGCCCCTGCTCTGGGCGGGCCTGTTCTCGGTACAGAGTTACTGGTTCCACCTCTACTCCGCCCTCGCGCTGGCGGCGGCCTACCACCGGCTCGACGCCGAGGGGCGAGCGCGAGCCCGCGATCTCGTGGCCCAGCATCGGGAGCAACTCCGCGAGTGGGCCGCGGTCAATCCTCCGACGTTTCTTGGCCCGTACGCCCTGGTGTCGGCGGAGTCTTGCCGTATCGAAGGCCGAGATGTCGAGGCCGAGCGCTCCTACGAGCAGGCGATACGCTCGTCGCGCGAGAACGGCTTCGTCCAGAACGAGGCGCTGGCGTGGGAGCTGGCCTCGCGCTTCTACCGGACGCGAGAGGTCGACGCGAGAGCGGACGCGTATCTCCGCGAGGCCCGCGCCTGTTACCTCCGCTGGGGAGCGGACAGGAAGGTCGAGCTGATCGACGAGCTCCACCCACGCCTCCTCGAACCCCTGTCGATCGCCCCCACCGCCACGTTCGCGGTCCGCGCCGAGCAGCTCGATCTGCTCTCGGTGGTGAAGGCGTCCCAGACCATCTCCGGCCAGGTCGAGATCGATCAGCTCGCCGGCACGCTGCTCCAGGTCGCCCTTGAGCAAGGCGGGGCGCGCAAGGGCTACCTCGTCCTGGCGCGCGACAGCGGCCTCTTCATCGAGGCCGAGGCGAGCCTCGAGGAGAGCGGGGGGGCGTCGCGCCTCCTCCCCCCGCTCGAGGTGGCGACCTCGGCGCTCCTGCCTGTCTCGGTCCTCCACCGCGCGCGCCGGACGCGCGAGCCGGTCATCCTCGACGACGCGAGCGCGAACGCCGGCGGCTTCGGCTCCGATCCCTACTTCACCCGGAACAGCACGAGGTCGGTCCTGTGCCTCCCCATCGTGCGGCAGGACCTGGCCGGCCTCCTCTACCTCGAGAACGACTTGGCGGCGGGCGCCTTCACGCGCGATCGGCTGGCGGTCCTGTCGCTCCTCGCTGCGCAGGCGGCCATCTCGCTGGAGAACGCGCTGCTCCTCGCGCGCGAGCGCGCCGCGCGTTCGGCCGCGGAGTTGCTCTCCGAAGCGGGCGTGCTGGCGTCGGAGTCCCTCGACGTCGAACGCACGATGGGCGGGCTGGCACGGCTGTGCGTGAGCTCGTCGCTCGCCGACTGGTGCGAGGTCCACCTCGTCGATGGCGGCCAGATTCGGCTCCTGGCGAGCGCGTGCGCCGACCCGTCGCGGGAGCCGCTCCTCGATCGGCTTCGCCAGCGCCACCCGGCAGGCTGGGGATCGCCCCGCCCGGTCGCGCGCTGCCTGCGCGAGGGGAAGGTGATCTGGCTCCCGGAGGTGAGCGATGAACTGCTGCGGAGCGTCTGCGACGACGACGGGCACATGGAGGCCGTTCGTGGGCTCGGGAGCCGCAGCGCGCTCGCCGTCCCGCTCGCGGCGCGGGGGACGACGCTGGGAGCGCTCAGCCTGGCCTCGGCCCGTCCAGGCCGGTACGGGCGTGCGGACGTCGAGCTTGCCCAGGAGATCGCGCGCCGCGCCGCGATGGCCATCGACAACGCGCGGCTCTACGGGGAGGCGCAGGAGGGGATCCGGGTCCGCGAGGAGTTCCTGTCGGTCGCGTCGCACGAGCTGCGCACGCCCGCCGCGGGCCTCATGCTCTCGGTCGATTCGCTGGTCGCGTTGAGGAGGGCGCAGGCCACCGATCCACGCACCACGGACAAGCTGCTCGAGCTGCTGGTGCGGCATGGGCAGCGCCTGCGGCGACTCATCGGCGATCTCCTCGACGTCTCGCAGATCCGGACGCTGTCGCTCAATCTGGCGGAGATCGACCTGGTAGCCGTCGTCCGGGAGGTCCTCAATCGTCTCGAGCCGCAGCTGACGCAGGCCAGGTGCTCCGTCTCGTTCGAGGCACGCGCCCCGGTCACCGGCCGCTGGGATCGCTCGCGCCTCGACCAGGTCGTCACCAACCTCCTCTCGAACGCGATGAAGTTCGGGAGAGGGAAGCCGGTGGAGATCGCCCTGGGTGCCGAAGGCGCCCTCGCGAGTCTGGGCATCCGGGATCACGGCATCGGCATCAGCCCGGAGTTCCGGCCGCGCCTCTTCGGCCGCTTCGAGCGCGGGGTCTCGGCCGAGCACTACGGCGGCCTCGGACTCGGACTCTACATCTGCCGGCGGATCATCGAGGCGCACAGCGGCTCCATCCGAGTCGAGAGCCAGCTCGGTGCCGGGGCGGCCTTCACGGTAGAGCTCCCACGCGCGGGGCCAGGGGCTGGACCGCAGGCCTCATCATGAAGGGAAGGCGACGATGGCCCAGAAACCGACCGTGCTGGTGGTGGATGACGAGCCGGACCTCTGCGAGACGGTCCAGCTCGTGCTCGAGCTCCGTGGGTACGAGGTCGTCTCCTTCGCTGACGGCGAGGTGGCCCTCGCGGGCCTGCGGGCCGGCGTGCACCCGTGCCTGATCCTGCTCGACATCATGATGCCGAGGATGAATGGATTTCAGTTCCGCGAGGAGCAGGTGAACGATCCGGACCTCCGCAAGATCCCAGTCTTCGTCCTGACCGGAGCGGGGCAATCCGTCCTGGACAAGGTCGGCGCCCTCGGCCTTGAAGCTCTGCGCAAGCCTATCCAATTGGAAGAACTGCTCGGGGTGGTCGAGCGCTTCTGTTGTCCTTCCAGAAGACCGGAGGCGTGAGTCCAGAGAGGGACGGGCACTACCTTCTCGTGCTTGAGCCCGTCGAAGTGGGTGCCATTGTAGAACTGCGCGACACCTATACGTGACGTCCCGACGGCTGGAGGGAGCCCCCGTCGAGGGCACGCGACATGGTAAAGCGTTCAGGCGACGCCATGTTTGGAGGTGGGCATCACATGAGGCAGGGACTGGTGGCCGATGAGCTTCTACATCCGCTCGCCGGGAAGGAATCGCCATGAGCCGGCCCCTTGCGGCGATGCTCGTGCTCGTGCTCGCGGCCACGGCCGCTCTGTCCTGGCCCGAAGCCACGTCTGCCGGTGTTCGGCCGAAGCTCGTGGTCGGCGGGGATCACGAGAACCCTCCGTACGAGTACCTCGAGAATGGAAAGGCGACCGGCTTCAACGTCGAGCTGATGCGAGCGGCCGCGGCAATCGCCGGCTTCGATGTGGAGATCCGGCTCGGCCCTTGGGCCAAGGCGAGACGCGCACTAGAGCAGGGCGACGTCGACGCGCTCTCGGGCATGTACTGGTCCGAGGAGCGAAGCAAGGTCGTCGACTTCTCGGTGCCGCACACCATGGTGCGCTCCGCGCTGTTCGTGCGGAAGGGCTCGCCCATCCGCTCCCTCGCGGACCTGCGAGACAAGGAGGTGGTCCTGCAGGAGGGCGACGTCCTGCACGACTTTTTCAAGCGGACGGGCCTCACCTCACGCATCGTGACGGTGACCGACCCCGACGAGCAGCTCCGGGTGCTCGCCTCCGGGCGAGGCGACTGCGCCCTGATGACCTCTCGACTCCAAGGCGAGTACTACGTGAAGCGGCTCGGGCTCGGCGGACTGGAGGTGATCGACGCCGATCTGCCGCAGCTGCGTTACTGCTTCGCTGTCCGCAAGGGGCACCGCGAGCTCCTGTACCGGCTCGACGAGGGACTGAATGTCCTCAAGGTTTCCGGCAAGTACAAGGAGATCTACGAGCGGTGGTTCGGCGTCTACGAGCGGCGCGATCTGTGGCGGTACGGCAGCTACTTCGGGCTCGCGCTCGCGATCCTCACGGGGCTCTTCACGGCGACCCTCCTGTGGTCCGGGTCGCTGCGCCGTCAGGTGCAGCTCCGGACGGCGGCGCTCCAGGCGAGCGAGCTGGATCTGCGGCGAGCGCACACCGAGCTGGAGCGGCGCGTCGAGGAGCGGACGGCCGAGCTCCGGCGCGCTAACGAGCAGCTCACGGTCTCCGAGGCGGAGAAGGCGATCATCCTGAACAGCACGGCGGACCTCGTCACCTTCCTGGACCCCGAGATGAGGATCCAGTGGGGCAACCGCAAGGCCGCCGCGCTCGCGGGAGTGACCCCGGAGGGGCTCCGAGGCCGATACTGCTGGGAGACGTTGTACGGGCGGAGTGAGCCTTGCGGGGGCTGCCCGGCGATGCTTGCCATAGCCACCGGTCAGCCCCAGAGCGCAGAGCTGTCCAAGCCGGGGGGCAAGGAGATCTTCCTCCGCGCGTACCCCATCAAGAGGGACGGCGGGCGGCTGGTCGGCGTCGTCGAGTTCGCGCTCGACATCACGGAGCGCAAGCGTATGGAGGAGGCGCTGCGCGAGAGCGAGGCACGGTACGCGCGACTCGCGGCGACGGTGCCCGGGGTCCTCTACGAATACACCCGGAGCGCCGACGGCGCCGGCCGCTTCACCTACCTGAGCCCCCGCGTCTCCGAGATCTTCGAGGTCGATCGGCAGTCGATCCTGGACGACATCGGCGTCCTCCGGAACATGGCCGATCCCGCGGACGTCCAGGCGATCCAGGAGGCCTCGCTGACCGCGAGCCGAGCAGGGGTACCGCACAGCAGGGAGGTCCGCGTCACCACCCCATCCGGCCAGCAGAAGTGGATCCAGCTCCTGTCGGTCCCGTGCTCGGCTCCTGGCGAAACGCCCGAGACGAGGAGCGGGCTCATCCTCGACGTCACCGAGCGCAAGCGCATAGAGGAGGCGCTGCGGGAGTCGGACGAGTGGCTGAGGCTCACCGTCGAGGCCACGGGTGCGGGCATCTTGAACACCGTGCCCTTTGGCCCGCCGACGCTCTCGCGTCGTCTCCGGGAGATGGTCGGGATCCCGGACGATCTCGCGATCGACGGCTTCGACGCATTCCTCCAGCTCGTCCACCCCAACGACCGCGAGACGATCCGGGACCTCACCCTGAAGGCCCTGGATCCCTCGGGCGACGGGCGGCTGGAAAGCCTGGCCCGGTTCCTGCGACCCGACGGGAGCGTGCGGTGGATCGCAGCGACAGCCAAGGCGCAGTTCGCCGAGGTGGACGGCGCGGTCCGCGCCGTCCGGCTCGCGTCCGTGAACTTGGACGTCACGGATCGCAAGCGCGAGGAGCAGGCGCTGCGCGAGAGCGAGGAGCGCTTCCACACGCTCGCCGACAACATCGCCCAGCTCGCCTGGATGGCGGACGCCAGCGGCGACATCTTCTGGTTCAACCGGCGCTGCCTCGACTACACGGGGACGACGCCCGACGCGCTGCAGATGGGTCAGTTCCTCCACCCGGAGCACGTCGGCCGCGTGGCCGAGAAAATGAGCCGCTGCCTCTCGACCGGCGAGGTGTTCGAGGACACCTTCGCGCTACGCGGCGAGGACAACCGCTACCGCTGGTTCCTCTCCCGCGCGGTGCCGGTCCGCGACGCCGCCAAGGAGGTGGTGCGCTGGCTCGGGACCGCGACCGACGTGACGGCGCAACGAGAGGTGGAAGAGGCGCTGCGCGAGAGCGAGGCGCGCGGGCGCGCCATCCTGGCTTCCCTCGCAGAGGGCGTGGTCTTCCACGGCCCCGATGGGGTAGCGTCGAGCGCCAACGAGGCGGCGCTGGCGCTCCTGGGGCTCTCGATGGAGGAACTGGCCCTGCGCGCGCCCCTCCCGCTGGGCTGGGCCGCGATCCAGCCCGACGGCAGCCCGTACCCCGCCGAGGAGTACCCCATCAACATGGCGCTGCGGACGGGCCACCCGCAGCGCGATATCGAGTTGGGGATCAGGCGATCCGATGGGACTCTCGTCTGGCTCTCGGTCAACGCAGAACCGATGCGGCTCTCCCAGGACAGGACGGCGGGCGTCGTCGTCTCGCTCTTCGACATCACTCAGCGCAGCCGCGCGCTCCGGAAGAGCGAGGAGCACCTTCGCACGATGGCGGACAACGTCCCCGATGCCATCGTCCGCTTCGACCGAACGCTCCGCCACGTGTTTGCCAATGCGGCGGCGGTCTGCGCGATCGGCGCTCCGCTCGACGGGGTCATCGGCAGGACGAGGGCCGAGGTGGGGATGCCGCCGGAGCACGTGGCGTTCTGGGACCAGTACCTCCTCAAGGTCTTCCGGACCGGCTCGCCCGACCGCTTCGAGTTCGGCCTCGACGGACCCGATGGACGTCACTACGAGTCGCGCCTCGTCCCCGAGCAGGATCGCGACGGCGCGGTCGAGACCGTGCTCTCGATCACGCGAGACATCACCGACCGGAAGCGAGCCGAGCGGCAGCTCCTAGCCTCGCGCGAGGAGCTGCGGGCGTTGGTGGCGCGCCTGAACTCCGTCCGCGAGGAGGAGAAGGCGCGGCTCTCGCGGGAGTTGCACGACGAGATGGGTCAGCTCCTCACGGCGCTGAGAATGGAGCTCGAGGCGCTCGAGGACGGGCTCGGCGACGTGGAGAGGCCGGCCGCCGCGCGGGAGCTCCTGGATCGCGCCGTGGCGGCCTCGGAGCTGGTCGCCATGGCGATCGACTCGATGCGCAACTTGCTGGCCTCGCTGCGCCCCGTCGCGCTCGATCGGCTTGGGCTCGGCGCGGCGCTGAGCCAGGAGTGCCGGCGTTTCAAGGACTGGGCCGGCATAGCGTGTGAGTTCGCGGCCGCAGATGGACTCTCGACCTTTGGCGCAGAGGTTGACACGGCGCTCTTCCGGATCGCGCAGGAGGCGCTCACGAACGTGGCGCGGCACGCCGGGGCCTCGCGCGTGGCCGTGACGCTCGAGCGGAGAGAGGGCACGGCCGTGCTCCGGGTGGCGGACGACGGGCGCGGCGTCCCGGCCGGGCGCGAGGCCGCCGGCCTCGGGGTGCTGGGGATGCGGGAGCGCGCGGGGGGTCTGGGCGGCGAGCTCGTCGTCAAGCCGGTGCCGCGGGGTGGTGCCATGGTGGAGGCGAGAATCCCGCCCTGCGCGCCCGCGAACGAAAAGGGCGCGCCGTGACACGCATCCTGCTCGTGGACGATCACGAGATTGCGCGGCGAGGCATCGAGAACGTCCTCGCCTCCGCGCTGCCGGAGGCGAGCTTCGGCGAGGCCGCGAGCTACGCTGAGGCGCTCTCGCAGCTCCAGGAGGGGCGCTGGCACCTCGTGCTCCTCGACCTCAACCTCCCGGGGCGCGGCGGGCTCGACCTCCTCTCCGAGGTGCGGCGCCTGTGGCCGCGGCTCCTCGTGATCGTCGTGAGCGCATACTCCGAGGAGGAGTTCGCGCTACGCTGCCTCCGCCTCGGCGCGCAGGGATACGTCACGAAGACGGCTGGCTCAAAGGAGCTCGTGGCCGCGGTCCGCAAGGTCCTCGGCGGCGGAAAGTACGTGACGCAGCTCCTGGCCGAACGTCTCGCCGCCGCCGCCGGCGGCGATCTCACCCAAGCATCGCACGAGCTGCTCTCCAACCGCGAGCTTCAGGTGCTCCGCTTGATCGCGGTGGGGCGCAGCCTCAAGGAGATCGCCGACGAGCTCTGTCTGAGCGAGCGGACGATCGCCACCTACCGCGCCCGGCTCGGGACGAAGCTCGGCCTCTCCTCGAACGTCGAGATCGCCAGGTACGCGATGCAGCATAAGCTTGTCGAGTGAACAAGCTCGCAGGCGCCTCCGCTTCCGGTGTAGTGCGATCGCACGACACGCGTCCTTCCATCCCGGGATCCGGGCGGCTTCGCGCGACGTCGACTCGCCTTTCGGCGATTCAGCGGATGTGAGCGTCGGGCGGGTGTGGGTATGCTCAGCGTGTCCGATGCTTTGCGGGAAGGCTTCACGGCGCGTCCACCAGGCGCGTCGACCATGAGTCCTATCGTCATCCCGATCGATGGCGTCTTCGACACGCCCGCCGCGTCCGCGCTTCGCAAGAGGCTCGCGGGAATGTCCCGCGCGGGGCCGATTCTGCTGGACTTCAGCCGCGCTCGCGACGTCCATGACTTCGCGCTCGCGGTCATCGCGCACGGCCTCGCCGCCGACGGCACCGCCGCACGGTACCGGGGCCTGACGCACAACCAAGAGCGCATGCTCCATTACCTCGGCTTCGCTACCAGCCCATGACGTACTCGTTTGCCGAGGCGCTCGCGCGCGCTATCCGAATCGCTCATCCGGTGGGGTCGGAGGAGCGCCGGCGGGAGCGCTCGTCGGGTCACGACATCCTCTCGCGCTATGGCACGGCCGCGCTGCTCGCGATCGGGGCCATCGCTGTCACTCGCGCCCTGGCGGTCCCGCTCGCTGGCGCTCACTTCGTCCTGCCGCTGGCCGCGGTTGTCCTGAGCGGGCTGCGCGGCGGCATCGGCCCGGGCCTGCTCGCTGCCGCGCTCTCCGTGGCCGGCTACTTCCCGGTGCTCTCACACGAAGTGCACTCCTACTGGATCGCGGCCGAGTACCACCAGTACCGGATCGTGGCCTTCGCCTGCGCCGCGCTTCTGGCCGCGACGACGACGGGATGGCTGCGCTCGGCGTATCGGAGCGGCGCGCGAGAGCTGGCGCTCGTCAGCGAGCAGTTCGACTTCCTCCACGCCGTCACGGAGAACCTGCCGGAGGGGATCTACGCGCTCGACGCCGAGGGGCGCCTCACCTTCATGAACTCCAGCGCGGCGCGCATGCTGGGCTGGTCGCAGGAGGAACTGCTGGGCAAGCAAGTCCATCCCGTCGTCCACGCCCGGAGGCCGGACGGCCACGTCATCTCCGAGGAGGCTTGCCCGATGCTCGCCGCCCTGCGCACCGGGCGTCCCCATCGCGACGACGAGGAGTTCCTGACGCGCAAGGACGCGTCCTTGCTCCCCGTGAGCTGCACCTCCTCACCCATCTGGAAGGACGGCCGGGTCGCGGGCCTCGTCCTCTCGTTCCAGGATGTCGGCGTGCATCGGTTCCTCGCTCACACGAGCTGCCTGCTCGAGGACTCGAGCGATCCCGACGCCATGCTGAGGAGCGTCGCTCAGCTGGCAGCGAGCAACCTCGGCAACTGGTGCACGGTCGTGCTGCTCGATTCCGCCGAGCGGCCCCGGGTGGTGGCGGTCGAGACCTCCGACCCCGACAAGGCGCAAGTCGCCCGCGACATCCTCGAGAGCGCCAGGAATCTTGGAGGTTCTTCCGGCTCCAGCTACAAGCCGGACCGGTACCCCATCGACCTGTCGGCGGCGCACGGAATGGGCAGGGTCCTTCGCACCGGTGAGTCGGAGCTGCTGCACCAGGTGGGGGATTCCACTGGTCAGGTCAACGGCGCGGTTGCAGGCGAAGAGCTTCTCGCGGGCGTCGAGGTCGAGTCATTCATGGGCGTCCCGATGCGCGCGCGGGGGCGGCTGGTGGGCGCGATCGGCTTTGCCGTCGCAGGCTCG
>MEMX01000053.1:16753-19053 GCA_001768075.1 Anaeromyxobacter sp. RBG_16_69_14
GAGCTGGCCCGGCGCTGCGCCCTGCCGGTGGACAACGCCCAGCTCTACCGGTCGGCACAGGAGGGCGAGCGAGCTCGGGAAGAGGCGCTCGCGGTCGTGTCGCACGATCTCCGGGGCCCGTTGACCAACATCCTCATGATGTCGAAGACCATGGAGAAGCTGGCCCCCGAAGGCCCGCCGGGCGACGCGGCACGGAGCGGCAGCCACGTGGTCACTCGCTGTGCGACCCGCATGACCCGGCTCATCGACGATCTGCAGGACTTTGCCAGCATCGAGGCAGGGCAGCTCTCCGTCGTTCGCGCACCCCACACCCCCGACTCCATCGCGCACGAGGCCATCGAGGCGTTCCACCCGATGGCCGAGGAGAACGGCGTGCTCCTCGCCGAAGACTTCACGTCGGGAGGGCCGGTAGGGGTTGCAGTCGAGTGCGATCGGGACCGGATCCTCCAGGTGCTGTCCAATCTGCTGTCCAACGCTATCCACGCGAGCCCGCGGGGCGCAACGGTCACGGTCTCGGTGGCCGAGGACGCGGGCCAGGCGCTGTTCTCCGTGAACGACACGGGACCCGGAATACTGGCGGACGAGTTGCCAAACATCTTCGATCGATATCGCCGAGGCCGCTCATCGAACTACAAGGGCACCGGGCTCGGCCTGGCGATCGCGAAGAAGATCGTCGAATTGCACGGGGGCCGGATCTGGGCGGAGAGCACGCTCGGGCGCGGCAGCGCGTTTCGTTTCCGGCTGCCCGCTGTGAGGCTCGAGGCCCGCTCGGACATCCTGGTCGTGGACGACGACGGTGATCTCCGCAGCGCGCTCAGGAACGCACTCGAGCCGGAGGGTTACCACGTCGCGCTGGCGGCCAATGGGCGCGAGGCCTGGGAATGGCTGCAGTCCGCACCCCTCCCGGCGCTCATCCTCCTCGACCTCATGATGCCCGTGATGAACGGCGCCGAGCTGCTCGAGCTCGTCCGTGCGGACACCCGCCTGCGGTCGGTGCCGGTCGTCTTGGCGACCGCATTCGGCTCGCTTGCCAGGCCCGTCGCCGCCGTGTCGCAGGGCTTCATCGCCAAGCCGTTCGGCATCGAGCAGGTGCTGGAGCTGGCCTCCCGCTACTGCCCGCCCAGGGCAGCGACGGCAAACTGAACGGTGCGTGTCCCCATGCCCGACCACCCACCCCACCTGGAGGACGGTGCCGCGGCGCCGCAACCTCAACGCGGCGAACACTCGCACTCGTTGTGGAGCGATCGGAAGCCTCTCGTCCTATGTTTGGACGCGCGACTTGCCGCGTGCTCGGCTCCACATGTCGCTGCCGCCCGCGTGCTTGGCCAGGCAGCCCAGCGCGCCCGCTCCAGGCGATAACCTGGACGCTTGCGAGGAACGCCCACTCTCGATTGCGGCGGTCAGGACCTCCACTATAGCCTTGTGGCGCTCGTTCGCCACTCCTGACGGTTGACGCGTGACGAGAGCGCCTGCGTGGAGTACACGGTCCGAGAAACGCTGCACCGGGGCGGCGGCAAGGCTCTATACCGCGCGTCGCGCTTGAGCGATCGAGCTTCCGTTGTCCTCAAGGTGGTCGATCCTCGGCGTTGCCGGCCCAAGGACCTGGAGCGTCTCCGGCACGAGTTCGAGATCGGCGCCTCGCTCGAGCCCTCCGCGGTCGTGAGGCCGCTTGCGCTCGATACCTTCCAGGGCATGCCGGCCCTGGTGCTCGAGGACTCGGGCGGCCAGCCGCTCGCTCGACTCATCGGCAACCCCATGCAGCTGGGTAGGTTCCTGGAGCTCGCCGTCCGCATGGCCGGCGCGGTCGCCGAGCTCCACCGCCAAGGCGTCGTGCACAAGGATCTCAAGCCCGAGAACATCCTGGTCGACGAGGACACCTCGGAGGTCAAGCTCGCCGACCTCGGCATCGCCACCCGGCTGGCGCGCGAGCCGCAGGCGGCGCGGCCACCGGCGCTCATCGAAGGCTCGCTGCCCTACATGTCGCCGGAGCAGACGGGGCGAATGAACCGCGCCCTCGACCGCCGGTCGGACCTCTACTCGCTGGGTGTCACTCTCTACCAGATGCTCACGGGGCGGCTTCCCTTCGAAGCTGGCGATCCGCTGGAGTGGGTCCACTGCCACGTGGCGAGGGCGCCCCGCTCGCCTGCGCAGATCGTCCCCGAGCTGCCCGAGCCCGTCCCGTGCATCGTCATGAAGCTCCTCGGCAAGATGGCCGAGGACCGGTACCAGACCGCGGACGGGCTGCAGCGGGATCTGGAGGTATGCCTCGAGCGGTGGCGCAGCACCGGCCGGGTCGATCC
>MEMX01000053.1:19065-35187 GCA_001768075.1 Anaeromyxobacter sp. RBG_16_69_14
TGGGAGAGCGGGACGTTCCGGACCGACTCCAGATCCCGCAGAAACTCTACGGGCGCGATCATGAGATCGGCGCGCTTCTCGCCGCCTTCGAGCGCGTCGCCGACACGGCCATTCCCGAGCTCGTGCTGGTCTCGGGTTACGCCGGCATCGGCAAGTCGTCGCTGGTTCACGAGCTGGAAAAGCCGATCGTTCGACAGAGGGGGCTGTTCATCGAAGGCAAGTTCGACCAGCACAAACGCGACGTTCCCTATTCTACGATCGTCCAGGCCCTCCGGGATCTGGTGCTCGACATGCTCCTGGAGGGCGAGGAACGGATCGCCTACTGGCGGGAGCGGCTCCAGGCCGCCCTGGGGACAAACGGCCAGCTCATCGTCGACGTGATCCCTCAGCTCGAGTTCCTCGTCGGTCGCCAACCGCCCGTCCCCGAGCTGCCACCGGCCGAGGCGCAGGGCCGGTTCCGCTTCGTGTTTCGGCGCTTCGTCGGGGTATTCGCCCGGAAGGAACACCCCCTCACGCTCTTCGTCGACGATGTTCAATGGGCCGATCCGGCCAGCCTCGCGCTGCTCCAGGACCTGGTGACCCATCCCGACCTGCGCTCTCTCCTCGTGGTCGGCGCGTACCGCGACAACGAGGTCACGCCCGCTCATCCGCTCGTTGCGGCCCTGGACTCGGCGAGAAGGGCCGGCGCGCACGTCTCGGGCGTCATGCTCGGTCCACTCTCGGCGGAGCACCTCACCGCGCTGATCGCCGATGCGCTTCGCTGCGGTCCCCGCGAGGCGGAGCCGCTGGCTGCCCTGGTCCTCGAGAAGACCGGCGCCAACCCCTTCTTCGTGGTCCAGTTCCTCGCGGTGCTCTACCGGGAAGGGTTGATCGCGTTCGACCCAAGGGCAGGCCGCTGGAGCTGGGACGTCGCGAGGATCCGGGCCCACGGCTACACCGACAACGTGATCGAGCTGATGGTGGGCAAGCTGCGTCACCTCCCGGCCGAGGCGCGAGAGGCCCTCGAGCTGGCCGCCTGTATCGGTGGCACCGTTGACGCGAAGACCTTGGCGATCGTCTGCCAGCGCGATCCGGAAAGCGCGCTGCGTACGGCGCTCGAGGAGGACCTGCTCATCCGGCACGAGCGCACCTACCGGTTCCCCCACGACCGCGTGCAGGAGGCGGCCTACTCGCTCATCCCCGAAGGAGAGCGGGCGGCGGTGCACCTCGGAATCGGCCGGCTGCTCCTGGCCCGCACGGCGCCGGGGGAGGTCGAGAACGACATCTTCAGGATCGTGAACCAGCTCAACCGCGGGGCGGCGCTGATCACCTCGCGGGAAGAGCGCGAGCAGGTTGCCCAGCTCAACCTCATGGCAGGCTTGCGAGCCAAGAGATCGACAGCGTACGCTTCCGCGCTGAGCTACGTCACCGCCGGCGCGGCGTTCCTGGACGAGGAGTGCTGGAGCCAGCGGTACGAGCTCGCCTTCGCCCTCGAGGTCCGCCGAGCTGAGTGCGAGTACTTGACCGGAGCGCTGGAAGCGGCCGAAGGGCGGCTCTCCACGCTCTGGCATCGCGCCAGAAACCTCGCCGACCTGGCCGCCATCACCTGCTTGTGCCTGGACCTCTATACGACCCTGGATCAGAGCGACCGCGGCGTCCACGCGTGCCTCGAGTACCTCCGCCGCCTCGGGATCCATTGGTCGCCACACCCGACGACGGAAGAGGTACAGGAGGAGTACGAGCGGATCTGGCGGCAGCTCGGGAGCCGCCAGATCGAGGATCTCGTCGACTTGCCTACGATGAGCAATTCGGATTGGCGGGTGACGATGGACGTGCTCACGTCGCTCATGCCGGCAGCCCTGTTCACCGACGAGAACCTGCTGTGCCTCTCCGTCGGACGCATGGCGAACCTCAGCTTGGAGCACGGCTACTGCGACGGATCGAGCCTAGCCTACGTCTGGCTGGGCATGATCCTGGGCCCGTACTTCGGCAACTTCCAGGCCGCGCTCCGCTTCGGCAAGCTCAGCCTCGAACTGGTGGAGAAGCGGGGGCTGGACCGCTTCAAGGCCCGCGTCTACCTCTGCTTCGCGAACTTCGTCAATACATGGGCAAGGCATGTCGGCACGAGCGGTGAGCTGCAGCGGCGTGCCTTCGACGCGGCGACGACGGTCGGCGACCTCACCTTTGCGGCCTATTGCTGCAACTCCTTGATCACGACCCTCCTCGCCACGGGAGAGCCGCTCGGCGACGTACAACGAGAAGCCGAGGACGGGCTGGCATTCGCTCGGAACATGGGCTTCGGCCTCGTCGTGGACATCATCGCGAGCCAGCTCAGGATGATCCGGGCGCTGCGGGGCCTGACCCCGAGCTTCTCTTCCTTCGACGACGAGGAGTTCGACGAGGGCCGGTTCGAGCAGCACCTCGAGCAGGATCCGCGTCTGGCGATCGCCGCCTGCTGGTACTGGATCCGGAAGCTGCAATCGCGCCTCTTCGCGGAGGACTACGCCGCTGCCATCTGGGCGGCATCGAAAGCTGACCTGCTCCTCTGGACCTCTCGGGCGTTCTTCGAGTTGGCCGAGTACCACTACCATGGCGCGCTCGCCCGGGCGGGGCACCACGACGTGGCGCTTGCCGACGAGCGGCCCCGAGATCTGGAGTTGCTCGTTGCCCACGGGAAGCGCCTCGAGCTCTGGGCGAAGAACTGTCCGGAGAGCTTCCAGGACCGCCACGCCCTGGTCTCGGCGGAACTGGCTCGCATCGAAGGCCGCGAGCTCGACGCCGGGCGGCTGTACGAGGAAGCCATCCGATCGGCGCACGAGAACGGTTTCGTCCAGAACGAGGCGCTCGGCTACGAGCTGGCCTCGAAGCACTACCGTACGCGCGGATACGAGCAGTTTGCCGACCTGTACCTGCGGGAGGCGCGGGCCTGCTATCTGCGCTGGGGGGCGGACGGCAAGGTGAGGCAGCTCGAGCGGCTCCATCCGCAGCTCGTCGAGCGGCGGCCGCCCGCCCCCACGGCCACCTTCGCCCTGCGCAACGAGCAGCTCGACCTGCTCTCGGTGGTGAAGGCGTCCCAGACCATCTCCGGCGAGATGGAGATCGAGAAGCTGGTCGGCACGCTCCTCCAGGTCGCCCTCGAGCAGGGAGGCGCCCGCAGGGGCTGCCTCGTCCTCCAGCGCGACGGTGCCCTGTTCGTCGAGGCCGAGGCGAGCATGGAGGAGGAGGGGGTGGCGACCCGGATCGTACCGTCGGTGGCGGTCGAGTCGTCCTCGCTCGTGCCGGTGTCGGTGGTCCAGTACGCCCGCCTGACGAGGCAGCCGGTGATCGTCGAGGACGTGGCCGCAGGCGCCGGCAAGTTCGCTTCGGATCCGTACTTCTCGCGCCACACCACGAGGTCGGTTCTCTGCGTGCCCATCCTGCGCCAGGCGGAGCTCGTCGGCCTTCTATTCCTCGAGAACCGCTTCGTCGCTGACGCCTTCACTCCCGAACGGCTGACGGCGCTCTCGCTCCTCGCCTCGCAAGCCGCCATCTCCGTGGAGAACGCGCTGCTCCTCGGGCGCGAGCGCGTGGCACGGGAGTCCGCCGAGAAGGCGGAGCGCCGCGCGGCGTTCCTGGCCGAGGCGGGGGGGCTGCTCTCGGCATCCCTCCACTACGAGGAGACCATGGTCCGGCTGGGCCGACTCTGCGTCCGTTCGCTGGCCGACTGGTGCGTGCTCGACATCGTCGAGGATGGCGAGCTGCGCCGGCTGGCCGGCGCCTGCGCCGATCCGGCCAGGGAGCCGCTGCTCCAGAAGCTCCGGGAGCGCTATCCGGCGCGGTGGAACTCGCTTCATCCGGCGGCCAGGTCCCTGCGCGACGGCGAGCCGCTCTGGGTCCCGGCGTTCACGGACGACCTCCTGCGGAGCATGTGCCAGAACGAAGAGCACCTGGAGATCGTCCGCGGCCTCGGGGCGTGCAGCGCCGTGGTCGTGCCGCTGGTGGCCCGCGGACAGACGCTGGGCGTCCTCAGCCTGGCCTCGGGCACTCCGGGACGGTACGCACGCGCCGATCTGGAGCTCGCGAAGGAGGTGGCGCAGCGGGCCGCCATCGCCATCGACAACGCGCGGCTCTACCGAGAGACGCAGCGAGCGGTCCGCCTGCGCGACGAGTTCCTCCTCGTGGCGTCCCACGAGCTGCGCACGCCCATGACCCCGCTGACCGTGTCACTCACGGCGCTGCAACGATGGGAGCGGTCGGGACAGTTCGCCGTCCCTGCGCCTGTCAGCGAATCCGTCGCTCTGGCGGCGCGCCAGGGGACCCGGCTCAACCGCCTCATCGGGGAGCTGCTCGACGTCTCTCGCATCGAGAGCGGCCGGCCCGAGCTCGACCTCTCGGAGGTCGACCTCGGCACCATCGTACGCGAGGTGGCGGCCCGCTTCGAGCCCGAGCTCGCCGGCGCTCGCTGCCGGATCTCCATCCGCTGCACCGGTTCAGTGGTGGGGCGCTGGGACGCGTCGAGGCTCGACCAGGTCGTCACGAACCTCGTTGGCAACGCGCTCAAGTTCGGCGCCCAGCGACCCATCGAGATCGATTGCACTCAGGAGGCCGGGGTGGCACGGCTGGCGGTACGCGACCACGGGATTGGCGTCGACCCGGCCCACCAGGCCCGCATCTTCGAGCGCTTCGAGCGCGCCGTCTCGTCGTGGAACTACGGCGGGCTCGGGCTCGGTCTCTACATCAGCCGCCGCATCGTCGAGGCGCACGGGGGCACGATCAATGTAGAGAGCCAACTAGGGGCCGGCTCGACCTTCATCGTCGAGCTCCCGTGCTTCCCGCCCGCCGGTGCGGAACGGCGGAATGGAGCGAGTCCCGGAGGC
This sequence comes from Anaeromyxobacter sp. RBG_16_69_14, assembly GCA_001768075.1. Taxonomy (GTDB): domain Bacteria; phylum Myxococcota; class Myxococcia; order Myxococcales; family Anaeromyxobacteraceae; genus Anaeromyxobacter_A. The sequence goes on from MEMX01000053.1 coordinate 23,901, forward strand.
ACCGAGCACTTGCGACGCCGAGCATGAGGCACGCAGCGCCCTCCGAGAGGGGTGGCGATCATTTCCGGTCCAGCAACGCTTCCTTGGCCATCGACATGGAGGGCTCCGACCCCTATACGGATGAACCCAGACGGGTAATCCTGACGCAGACAGGTACTCCGGGGAGTTGGGGCGCGACCTGATAGCGCATGCCACATGAACTGACGCTCGAGATGGGGGGCGCGGGGGGAGAGTTCTCCCCTCCGCTTGAGGCGCCGCAAGGCGCCGGACATCAGCTCACAGCGGCGGCGGTGCCGCTGGAGAATCACATCAACTGGTCGCCGCTCTATGAGAGTCCTGCCGCGGAACAGACCAACAAGAGGGCGTTGCGCATGGGCCTGGACGAATCGTTGCACACCTTCGTGCCGAGGCCGGGCATCAATGTCGTACCGATTGCTGCCCAACGGCTGCACCAACCCCGTCGAAGACTCGCGCCGAGGCGGTGTCGGACGACATGCGGGCGGCTCGCCGCCGATCCGCGCGGTCACGCTGGTCTGCGCGGGGCGCGCGCTGCCGAGTAACTCGAGATCCCGGCCGCCTTGGCGCGGGCGGCCCCTGAGTTGAGCGCCCGTAGGCCCGGGGGCGCCACGCAAGACGCAGCCGCCCGAGGGGATGATCAGTCCGCGTCGGGCGCGCCGAGCGGGAAGTATTTGCGATAAGGCCGCGCCTCGTCGACAGCCCGCGCGAACGACGGCCACGCGAAGAGCCGCTTCCGATAGGCGTGCACGTGAGTGAACTGGTCGCCGATCGGGTGCGTCCAGTGCGCGTAGAAGAGAAACGGCGCCGCGCCGCAGTCGGCCAGCGTCGGGCGGTCGCTGGCGGCCCATTCCCGCCCGGCCATGCGCTTGTCGAGCCAGGCGTAGGCCGTCTCCAGCATCTGTCTCGCCTCGTTCACGCCATAGGCATCGCGGTGCTCCGCCGCGCGGAGCGCGTCGAACACGATCTTCTGCTGCGGCGTCGAGACGTAGTTGTCGAAGATGCGATCCATCATCCGCACTTCGAGTGCTGCCTGCGGGTCCTCCAGGATGAGGCGCTGGCTCGCAGGCACCTGCAACGTCAGGTACTCGATGACGCAGGTCGCCTCCACGATGGTGCGATCGCCCTCGACCAGCACGGGGAAGCGCTTGACCGGCCACATCTGTGCCCACTCGTGCACGGCAGGGCAGTCAGGCCCTTCGAGCACGCGGCGCTCGAAGGGAAGGTCGTATTCATAGAGCGCAATGAGCGCCTTCTGGCTGTAGGAGGAGAAGGGGTGGTAGTAAAGCTGCATAGGTCCCTGCGAATCGGTTCCCAGCGCGGAGCCTGCTCCGAGCGGCGGCGGTTCGGGGAACTACCCCGAAGAGCGAGGTGGCAGTACGCTGGGGGTAGTCCTGCCGCCCCGGCTCTCGCCGAGTGAATGGATCGAAGAGCGGGTCTAGGGCGCGGCGGAGGACCTGCGCAAGGTAAACGAGAAGGCGACCAAGTAGCGGTCGCTCCTGCCAAAGGCTGAGCGCGCGCAAGGCGCCTCGAGGAGGGTTCTGCTGTCCCATGTCGGTGCTGGCAGTCCAGGTGCTCTCGAGATAGAGGGTACGCCGTGGGATTGATTTGCCTGAGCTGCTCGCCATCGCCGTGGCTGGCCTCATCCTCGTGGCCGTCGGTCGCGCAGGCGGGCTGCGGGTGCTCGGCCCTGCGCCCGTCCTCCGCCGCTTCAAGATCGACGAGGCACCGGCGGCGGGCGCCCTCCTCGACGTCGCCGGGCGCGCCCCGGGTCCATCGGCTGGCTGCTGACGGTGATGGGGCTCGACGCCGAGAGTACCCTCCAGGTGTCCGATCTTCAGGTGACCTTCAAGTCGTCGAGCCTCTTCGGGCAGGTCCATCAGGTGGTGCCGCTGGCCAGCATCGCCAGCACCCACTGCGGGTGCACTAGGCCGTTAGGCGCGCTCCTGCTGGGGGTCGTCTTCCTCCTCGGCGCGCAGCGCTCTCGCGAGCCGCGGAGCGGCAGCGGGAACCCAGCGCACCGTGGCGAGCCGGGTCACGACGAGGTCACCCCGCGTCGGCCGCACCGTTCGTAGGGCGAGGTCGGCCTCGCGCCACGCCGGCCAGCTCTACGAGCTCACCGGCCCGCGGCTCCTCACTTTCGCCGAGGCGGTCGCCGAGATCGCCCGGGCGGCGCGCCGGGAGGTCCAGTACCGCCAGACCTCCGTCGAGGAGTACGCGTCGCTGCTCGCTCGATACGGGGTGCCGGCCGAGGTGGTCTCGCTCGTCACGTACCTGTTCCGAGAGGTCCTGGACGGCCGCAACGCCAGCCTGGCAGACGGCGTCCAGCGCGCCTTGCGCCGGGAACCCCGGGACTTCGCCGCGTACGCGCAGCAGGCTGCCTCGACGGGCGTGTGGAGCCCGTGAGCACGCCCCGGAGCACTTCGAGTCGCAGAGTGGTCCCGATTTCGCACTCGTGGAGGCCACGGTGTTCCCGGGCCGAGTTCTCGTGGATCCGGACCCCGGCGTGGAGGGAGAAGCCCTCGAGGAAGGCGCTGCGGCGGACGTGCGGGAACGGGTCGGGACAGCGGAGCCGCCGGTCCACCGCGGGCCAGCGCGTCGTCCTCGGGTGCCGGCCACGCACACGTCCAACGGGGTGGCTCGCCGGTTGCCAGCACCCGACATGGCCACGCAAGCGGCGCGCCTCACAATGAGGCTTGCCGTGATGTTGCCCGATCGTTCACAAGGCGGACCCAACGATCGCGCGACGGACCTGTCAGCGGGTTCATGGGCGACGCAATCGGCCCTTGCTCTTCCACCTGTGGCCTTCAGCCGTCAGGGCGGCGTTGGACGTGCTCCTGCCGGACGCCAGGGGGCTGTGCATCGCGCGTGAGACGAGGCGCGAGCGAGCTCTCGAATCGGGTCCCCGTCCTGTTCATGCGTGCGCGAGGCGGCGCGCCACCTGAGCCGCGATCGGCTCATCGCTCAGCGCGCCCTGCGAAACGTGAGGTTGATGCGGCATGACCCGGTGAGCGGATCGATGCCCTCGCTCAGCGGCTCGACACCATGGAAAGCGAGCCGGGAGGGGCCACCCCAGACGGCGACGTCGCCGCTCTCGAGCCGAAGTCGTGCGGGCCTGTCGCCGCGGTGGGCCCCACCGAACAGGAAGACCGCCGGCAGCCCGAGGGAGACGGAGACGATGGGCTGTGTGAAATCGAGCTCGTCCGCGTCCTGGTGCAGCGACAGCCGCGCCCCGGGCCGGTACTCGTTCACGAGACAAGCATCGGGCTCGAAGCCCGGGAAGCCGCACTCGGCGGCCGCGCGGGCGGCGAGGGCCCTGAACGGCTCGGGCATCGGCGGCCAGGATAGGCCCGTCGCGGGGTCGACGCGATCGTAGCGATACCCGGTCCGGTCGGTCACCCACCCGACGGTACCGCAGCTGGTCATGGCGACGGACATCGTATAGCCGCCCCGCGTGACCATGTGCCGGAACGGCGCCGCGTCGGTCACGTCGCGCAGCGCCGCGAGCAGGCGCGGGACCTCTGCGCGAGCGAAGCCGCGCAGCAGCGCTGCACCCTCGGTAAGCGGCTCCTTGCCGTACGCCGTGCCGTTCAGCAGATCGCCCAGGGCGCCACCGGGGGTCGCGGTCATGTGGCGTCGTGGAAGATGATACCGATCGTGAAGCGCCGGCCCGAGCGCAAGCGGCTCACACCGTGGCGCATGACCACACGGTATACCCCGCGCGCCCCCCTGGCCGGGCGCTCGTTCACGGCGAAGATCACGCCCTCGCCCTGCGCGAGGCTCACCACCTCGGCGCGGGACTGCGTGCGCGGGCGCTGCTCCGCGTGGGCAGCGATCGAGGTATCCCTCGTGGTCCGCGGGATAGCCGCCGTCGCGGCCGAGCGCCCTCTCCCAGCGATCCGCGATCGGGGCGAGCCTGGGGTAGATGGCGGCGCGCAGCGTCGCGACCAGGTGGGGAGCGGATAGGCGAAGTACTCGTACTCGCCTCGCCCGAACCCGTGCCGGGTCATCTCCACCCGGCTGCGAAAGGCCTCCTCGGAGTCGTAGCCGCGGACGAGCTCCGCGCATTCCCGCGGAGTGAGCAGGGCGCCCGGCTGTGCGCACCCGCGCTCGGCGAGCTCCGCCTCGATGCGGGGCCAGTCGAGCGAGGCGACGCGCGTGCGCAGGCTCGGGGCAGCCTGGCGAACGCCGTTCGAGAGTGCTCTCATAGGATGCTCCGTCATCTCGTGATCCCGCCGAGATGGTAAGCGGCGCCGGCCCCCGTCGCATTCCGGGTCTTGCGCCGGGACTCCGCCGGGATGAGATCGAGGCCATGCGCATCTTCGTGACCGGTGCGACGGGCGTCGTCGGCCGGAGGCTTGTCCCGCTGCTCCTCTCCGCCGGGCACGCGGTGACGGCGGTCGCCCGCTCGCAAGAGAAGCGCGCCGCGCTCGAGCGGCAGGGGGCGGCCGCGGTCGTGGTCGACCTCCTCGCGGCGGGGGCGGTCCGTCGCGCGGTGGCGGGGCACGACGCGGTGGTGAACCTCGCGACGCACATCCCGCCCTCGACGCTGCGCATGCTCCTCCCCGGCGCCTGGCGGGAGAACGACCGCATCCGCCGCTTCGCCTCTGCGATCCTGGTCGACGCGGCCATCGCCGGCGGTGCCTCGCGCTTCGTCCAGGAGTCGTTCGCACCCATCTACGACGACCAGGGAGAAGCGTGGATCGACGAGCGCTCGTCAGTGAGGCCCGCCCGCAACACCAGGAGCATCCTCGACGCCGAGCGGTCCGCGGCGAGGTTCAGCGAGACCGGCCGCGTCGGTGTGGTCCTGCGCTTCGCGGGCTTCTACGGGCTCGACGCGTTCCACGTGCACGACCTCGCCCGCGCCGTCCAGAAGGGCTTTGCCCCCCTCCCCGGCTCGTCGGACGCCTTCATCTCCGCGGTCTCGCACGACGACGCCGCGACAGCGGTCGTCGCCGCGCTCTCCGCGGCATCCGCCGGGGTCTACAACGTCGCCGACGACGAACCGCTCCGGCACCGCGCGTACGTGGACGCCCTCGCGGATGCGCTCGGTGTACCCTCGCCGCGGCTCCCTCCCAGCTGGCTCGGCCGGTTCATGGGTTCGCCGGGGGAGCTCCTCTCCCGCTCACAGCGCATCTCGAACGGGAAGCTCCGCGGCGAATGCGGGTGGACCCCCCGCTACCCCAGCGTGCGCGAGGGGTGGCGCGCGGTGGTGGCGGAGCTGCGGCCTACCCCTCCAGCGGGGAAGGCGGCGGCCCACGGCACCGCGTAGCGCCCGCCCGCCGCGCCGTTACACCTCCGGCATGCCACTCCCCATCTCCGGGACCACGCGCGCTGGCGTGGCTCGAGATCGTGATCCGCGGCGCCCGCGCGGCGGAGTGGGTCGCTGAGCTGGAGCGATTTTCATCGCGATGACGCGGAGGAGGTCCTCGATGGCTCGCCTGCTCTCCGTGAACGTCGGCCTACCCCGCGAAATCGCTTGGCACGGGCAGAACGTCCACACGTCGATCTGGAAGGCACCGGTGGATGGCCGGCGCATGGTGAGGCGGCTCGACGTCGACGGCGATCGCCAGGGCGATCTGGCCGGCCACGGCGGCGAGCAGCGAGCGGTGCTCGTCTACCAGATCGCCTCCTACCGCCACTGGGAGGCGAAGCTCGGACGGAGCGGCTTCACCTTCAGGCAGTTCGGCGAGAACTTCACGGTCGAGGGCCTGCCCGACGACGAGGTGTGCATCGGCGACCAGTATCGCATCGGCGGAGCGCTCTTCGAGGTGACGCAGCCGCGCGTCACCTGCTACCGGGTCGGCATCCGCATGAACGAGCCCCGGATGGCCGCGCTGCTCGTGTCGCATGGCAGGCCTGGCTTCTACCTGCGCGTGCGCGAGGAGGGCGAGGTCGGCGCCGGCGGCGAGATCGTCAGGGTCGCCGAAGGCCCCGAGCACATGACGGTCGCGCAGGTGAACGCGCTCCTCTACCTGCCCGGCCACGCTCGGGCGGATCTGGAGCGGGCGCTCCGCATCCCGGCCCTGAGCCCAGGCTGGCGGGGCTCTTTCCAGGCCATGCTTGATCAGGAGGGATGCAGTGACACGCTGGCCGGCAACCCCGGGCTCGCTCCGGACTCGGGGCCGCCGCCGGCTTGGCCAGGCTTCCGTCCGCTGCGCATCGCGCGGATCGCCCGGGAGAGCAGGAGCGTCGTCTCCTTCGAGCTCGAACCAGCCGACGGGCTCCCCCTCGCCGTGGCCCTGCCCGGACAGTTCGTGGTGCTTCGGCTCCGACCCGACCGCGCAGCGCCGCCCGTCTTGCGCAGCTACTCGCTCTCGGGTGCGCCGAGCGCTACCGGGTGAGCGTCAAGCGTCCCGCGGGCCCGAACCGCTCGACCCCCCCGCGAGTGGCAAGCTGCTCATCTGCTGCTCGAGGCCCACGGGCGACGTGGTGGTCGACCTGTGACGGCGCCTCGCCCACCTCCGCGGCGAGAAGTCCGTCACGCTGGGTGCGCGGCAACCGTCGTCTTGCCGACGAACCCCCTCCTCGCGAATCCGGCGGTCGATGACGGACATGAGCTGCCGGAGCTTCTGGTGATGGACCCCGCTGGCCCTCCGGCCGACTGCGAGCACCCGCTCCACGCTTGCGTCGAGGAGGTGCACTCGCGCAGCGCCCTTGCCCGATCACGCCGGTGGCGCCGAAGAGGATGACCCCTCATGGCGTCGCCTCCCCCACGCCGACGGCGGCAGGACCCGTCCCCGTGGCGACGATGGGATCCTTCTCCGCAGTCCTCCACGGCACCGCTGGCCACCAGCGCGTCAGCCGCGGCAATGCCCCTGGCTCGATGCTCTCGCCTGGCATGGGGACGGCCACCTTCACGTCGGCCTTCTGCGCCGCCACCATCACGCGTTCGGCCGGCTCGGTCCACGTATGGTACGCGAGATTGAAGAGGCCCCAGTGGACCGGCAGGAGCACCTTGGCCCTGACCATCCGGCTCGCGCGAACCGCCTGCTCCGGCCCCAGGTGCCAGTCGGGCCAGGAGCGGTTGTAGGCGCCTGCCTCGATCATGGCCAGGTCGAACGGTCCAAGGCGGGCGCCGATGTCGTGGAGGCCTGGAAAGAGCCCGGTGTCGCCCGAGTAGTAGGCGCGGTGGGCCGGCCCGATGAACGCGAACCCGGCCCACAGGGTCCGGTTCTGCCCTGAAGACGGCGAGCGACCCGAGGCATGGCGCGCCGGCGTGGCAACGATCTCGACGTCGCCGAGCCGGGTCGACTCCCACCAGTCGAGCTCGACGATCCGATCCTCGGGAACACCCCATGCCTCAAGGTGAGCCCCCACGCCGAGTGGCACGATGAACGCGCTCCTCCAGTCCTTCATGGCCTGGATGCTGGGCAGGTCGAGGTGGTCGTAGTGGTCGTGAGAGATCACCACGGCGTCGACGCGCGGCAGCTCATGGAGCGGGAGGAGCGGCGCGTAGAAGCGCTGCGGGCCGAGCGAGGACAACGGGGAGGCGCGCTCGCCCCAGACCGGATCGACGAGGACGCGGCGCCCGTCCACCTCGATGAGCAGGGTGGAGTGTCCGAACCAGGTGACCCGGAGACCGGATTCTGGCGGCCGCTCGAAGCGTCTCGCGTCCACGGGCGCGGTGGGCACGGGTCCCCTCGGCCTCCGCTCGTCGCTGGCACCGAACCAGTCGCGCAGCGCGCGCCAGACGTCGTTGTGGAGCGGCTGCGGGTTCTCGAACCGTCCGTCCTTCCACTGCGGCGAGCGCTCCATCCGAGCCCGTCGCGCGCCTGTCGGCCGCTGGCCGAAGGCCGAGCTGCCGGACGCCGCGACCCCTGCCACTACGACGGCCATGAAACCTCCCAGCCAGGTGCCAAGACGCATGCCGGAACTCATCGAGCAGAGCGACTGACTGCGTTACGAGGCGCTCACGCTGTTCGCGGCCGACGGGGAGAGCCCGAGCGGCACCCCTGTGAGCTTCTCGCTCTCCTCCCATAGCCGCGCCGCGTTGACCAGGTCCCGCGCGCCCTCGGAAATACGGGCGGGGGCGGGCGGCCCGTTCAGCTCGAACATGTTGCGTGGGCCCCAGTAGCTGCCGGTCGCTGCCGCGGGATCGGTCGCCGCTCGAAGCGTCGGGAGCGCGCCGTCCGCGGGCTTCATCGCGAAGATCGGGTTGAGGACGCGCATCCAGCCCGACGTGCGTTGCAGGTCTGTCGCGGTCCAGCCCGGGTGGGCAGACGTGACGCGCACCGCCGATCCGGCCGCCGAGAGCCGTCGGTGCAGCTCCAGCGCGAAGAGCTGGTTGGCGAGCTTGCTCTGGCAGTACGCCGCCCACGCACGGTACTGGCGCCGCTCCCAGTTCAGATCGTCGAAGTCGATCCGGCCGTAGTTCTGGGCGGTGCTCGACACGACGACGACCCGAGCACCGGTGGTGCGGAGGGCGAAGGGCAGGAGGCGCCCCACGAGCGCGAAGTGGCCGAGGTGATTCGTGCCGAGCTGGAGCTCGAAACCCTGCTTCGTGCGCCCGAGCGGCGGGAGCATCACGCCCGCGTTGTTGATGAGGAGGTCGAGCCGCTCATTCGAAGCGGCAAAGCGTGCCGCGAACGCCGTCACCGAGTCGAGGTCCGACAGGTCCAGCGCCGCCAGCGTCGCCCTCCCGGCGGGCCGCGCCGCGAGGACGCGCTCCAGCGCCGCCCTTCCCTTCTCGCCGTTGCGGCAGGCGAGCACCACGTGGGCGCCCTTGAGCGCCAGCATGCGGGCCGTCTCCAGCCCGATGCCGGTGTTCGCCCCGGTGACGATGGCGATGCGGCCGGTCTGGTCGGGGACGTCGTCGAATGTCCATGCGCTCATGCTGTCCTCCTCGGTCAATGGAATATGCGTGCGTACTCGCTCATCCGTCTCTGCAAAAAAATCAGCGCCGCACGGCGCTCCAGAAGATCTCGAAGCCTTCCCTGCGATACTTCGCGGCTCCAGCGGGATCGGCTGCGATCATCTGGAGCGTGGCCGTGCTCATGGCCGTGAAAATCTGGTTGAGGAACGGCATGGGGATGTCGCGGAGCGTCCCGTCCTCGACGGCCTTCCGCGCAGCCTCCTCCACCTCGCGGAACGGCTCGGCGCCCAGCTGCCGCGACGCGCTGTCAACGCGGCTGGAGAGGAGCAGCAGCTCGAGGACCTTCAGCTTCTTCGGGGCCGCGGCGCACCAGGCGACATGGTGATCCCACAGGTGCTTCAGCTTCTTCATGATCGAGCCGTCTCGGGGGAAGCCCTGCAAGAGCACCTGCGCCAGCTCGGCCTTGAGCTCCAGGTAGAGCGCGTTGATGAGGCCGTCCTTGGACTTGAAGTAGGTGAAGAGCGAGCCCTCGGCGACGCCCGCCGCCTTCGAGATGGCCGCCGTCGGCGTCGCGTCGATCCCCGTCTCCGAGAAGAGGTCGATCGCGGCTGCGAGGAGCGCGTTTCGCTTTTCGTCGCTGAGCGGACGGGCCATGGTGGATCGTAGATACCTGAGTGACTGCTCAACCATAACCGGTCGCTTCTCGCCGCGCAAGCCCCTGGAGTTGCCAGGGCGCTCGCCCTCCTGCCCCATGGCGGCGCGGGAGGGTTACAAGCCCAGCGAGAGAGCCGGTTTCACGCTAAATGCATCCAGCGCGAGACGGCGAGGGGATCTATGGAGAAAGTGAACGTCGCGGAGAAACTGGCCCTGTTCAACGACTACTGGAACCCGCGAATCGTGGCCGAGCTGAATGGTCGGCTGGTGAAGGTCGTGAAGCTGAAGGGCCCGTTCGTGTGGCATGAGCATGCGGGGTCACATGCTCTGCTCGCGGGGTGGTGGGCTGGTGCCTTTCTTGGCGTTTGTGAACCTGCTGCCATTCCGCACGAGCAGCGGGCTCACCACCGATGGTGCACGCATTCTGATGACCGTGCTCCCCATATCGCCTGGGGCGGAAGCCGTGATGCGCTCAAGCGTGCTCTCGGTGCAGGGGCGCCGGCCGCGCGACTGGGACATGTCAGTCGGGTCACTTCTGATAGCGCTTGCCACATGAACTGACGCTCGAGATGGGGGGCGCGGGGGGAGAGTTCTCCCCTCCGCTTGAGGCGCCGCACGGCGCCGGACATCAGCTCACAGCGGCGGCGGTGACGCTGGAGAATCACATCAACTGGTCGCCGCTGTGAGCGCCGCAAGCAGCGAGCGCCATCACCGCGACACCCTTCTCGTCGTGGGTCTTGCAGTGGCCCTCGATGTTGGTGACACGGCGGCTGTAGACGAGGTCCTTCGTCGCGTGGCGGAGACACCTCCATCGCACCCGCTTTGCCGCAACGAACTTGAACTACAGGCTGCTATGGTCGAGGCGTTCCGCGGGGACACCGCTTCGGCTCGAAAGCGGCTCGACCGCCTCGGACCTCACCGACGACGGTGCGAGTCGGGAACGAATGGGCCGAGGACGTAGTACGGGCGCGTCTCGGGCTCGTGAGCGGGTCGGCCGACGCCGCGAGGGTGCACGTCGGGTAGATGGCGGGGCTATGGTGCCTCTCTTCAACGCCTGCTTGGAGGCTGGTCAAGCTCAGCAGCGGGCTCCTTTACCCACCGCGCGACTACACGGACCGCGTGGCCTCGGTTCTCGAACGGAGTCGTTCGGACCCACCGCATGACCAGGCGGGGACGCCGCGCTGTCGTCTCCGCGACGTCCTCCATGTTCAGCTCGCGACAGGGGGATCCCCGCATGCCACCGTCTCCTTCCGAGGAGGGAGACAGAGGTGCCCCTCGGAGCATGACGGGCTCAACGGGGGCGGCAGGCGGCAGATGCCGCGCCCGCGAAGCGAAGAGCCTTGGACCGGTGGCACACCGACGTTCGTCACGACCGGCGTGCCGGAAACCCGAGAGCGATCCTCCTGCAGGCTACGATGGGGAGGTGCGTGCCGCACTGCCGTCGCGTGGGCGATGGGCCACGGCCCCGATTGCCTGGGTCGCGTTCGTCGTCACGAGGTACCACCCTCGCCTCGGGTACGGGCGGTCGTTCGCGTTCGGGCTCTTCACAGGAGTGGCAGTCCTGGGGTTCACGGCACTCTTCATCGGCTACCTCCCGTTCATGGTCGAGCGGCTCGGATTCAAGCGGCTTAGCACCTGGCTGCGGCCGCCAGCCTGAGGGCCGGGGGCACGGTCAACGGAAGCACTTCGCCTCGAAACTACCGCCACCCGCCTCCAGGGCCAGGACTTCATCGCCGGTGGTTCCTGATGCCGGTTTGCCGGGCTGGTTCGGGAAAGGAGCAGGATAGAAGCAGGGACATGTGA
>MEMX01000054.1:0-14952 GCA_001768075.1 Anaeromyxobacter sp. RBG_16_69_14
GTCGAGCGCGAGCCCGACCCCGAACAGCGTCAGCTTGGCGAGGACGTCGCCGCCGATGATGGCGGTGCCTTCGTCCCCCTTGGTGGCGTTGGCGACGCTGGTGGCGGCGTTGTTGATGTTGAGGTTCTGCCACCCCCCGTACGCCTCGAGCGTCAGCGAGTTGCCGATGACATCGGCGGCGCGCGCTGGCGCAACTGCGATTGCGTTCCCTGCCAGAATCGCAGTTGCCAGGAGCACGGTTGCAATCCGACTGGACTTCTCTCTGGTCGTCTTCATCATTTTCTCCTCGATGGCTTTCGAATTGAATCGGCCCCGGGCCATCACCCAGTGAGCCGACTTTCCACGGTTGCCTTGGATCCGGTTCCAGCCCAGGTTTCACAATGTGTGCAATACGACCGGCGCTGTGCGCTCATGGGAGCCGGAGGCACTTGCCGGAGAGCGCCGCTTGCGCTGCGAGCGTTGTAGCCACCAAGGGTGTGCACGCGTCGTGCCTGTCGAGCGCCGGCGCAAGGTGCACTTCTGCGGGCCCGGGGATCCGGCGCCCATGCGAAAGGGCCGTAGGTTGTGCGTCCGCGAACGTTCGCGAACACGGGCCCTAGCCGAGTCACAGCGGCGACCAGTTGATGTGATTCTCCAGGGTCACCGCCGCCGCTGTGAGCTGATGTCCGGCGCCTTGCGGCGCCTCAAGCGGAGGGGAGAACCCTCCCCCCGCGCCCCCCTCTCGAGCGTCAGTTCATGTGGCATGCGCTATCAGACCCGCTTCGCTCTCGGGGGCTGGCCCGCTCTGTTCGGGGATCGCGACGGCCCATAGGATTCAGTGCAGACTGGCCGGTCATGGCGACTCCCGAACCACGGCCACACCGGTCCCAGGTGAGCCTCACGACGGTGTTCACCGTCTGCTTCGGCGTGGTGTCGGTGGTTGCCTTGGTCTTCTTCCTCCTGAAGACGAAGGTTGCCCTGACGCTGGCTCTCGGCAGCGCGATGACGGCGGTCGCGATGGATCACGCGGTCGAGGCGCTGGCCCGCCGAGGCCTGCGGCGCTCCTGGGCCATCGTCGCCGTGATGGGCGTGGTGACGGCGGTCCTCGTCGGGCTGGGACTCCTCCTCATTCCCCCCATCGTGACCCAGGGGAAGGCGCTCGTCGCCGAGATGCCGGCCCTGTGGCAGAAGCTTCAGCACACACCGTGGTTCGTGCGCCTCGACGCCCGGCTTCACCTGCAGGAGCAGGTGCGCGAGTCCGGCTTCGCTGTGGCCGGCACGGTGACCCCGCTCCTCTCCGCGATCGGTGGCGTCGTCACCGCCCTCGCTGGGCTCCTCGCTTTCCTCTTCCTCGCCATCTTCATGCTCGTCTTCGGGCGCGATCTCGCGACCGCGTTCCTGGCGGAGCTGAAACCGGCCGTCCGCGACCATTACGAGCGCATGGCCGTCAAGATCTACCGCTCCGTGGGTGGCTACCTCGGCGGCCTGCTCGGGATCTGCGCCATCAACGCGGTCCTGACGACGATCTTCCTCGTCATCATCCGGATGCCCTTCTTCCTTCCACTCGCCATCCTGAGCGGCACCTCGAGCCTCGTCCCGTACGTGGGCCCGCTCGTGGTCGGGGCGGCCATCACGCTGTTCGCGCTCATCACGGGTGGCGCGTGGATCGCGCTGGCGGCGGCGATCTACTTCGTGGTCTACGGGCAGCTGGAGGGAAACATCCTCGCGCCGTTCATCTACCGCCGCACCGCGCACGTGAACCCGCTCGTGACCCTCCTCGCCATCCTCTTCCTGGTGGAGTTCATGGGGACGGTGGGGGCGGTGGTGGCGGTGCCGATCGCCGCGGCAGCCCAGGTCGTCATCGCCGAGATCGTGGCGATCCGTCGGGGGCGGGTGCGTCAACACGAGACCACGGGACCCCTCGGTGGTTGAGGCACGAGCGAGGCCTCGACCCAGGTGCGTCGGTCATCCGGCGCTCCACGCAGACGCTCCTCCGCACGTGACGGTGGCCGGTTCACGTCGTCGCTGGTCGCCGCCATCACCGCGACCAGGTGGTGGCGCGCCGGAGCCCCTCACTTCGACGGCGGGGCTCATCAAGCTCCACACGTCATTCACGAACGGTGGGGAGGAGGGGAGCCAGGAGGGGTCGACACGGCCGCGTCCTCTCCTGCGCTATCTCTCAGGGACGCGGCAAACGCGGCCTGGGCCGCGATCGACGCCTCGCGGATGGCCTGCGGCATGCGCGAGGCAACCCCCTTGGTGTCATCCACCGCGCCGGTGATGCGCCGCCGCGTCTCTGCGCCCGAGCGCGGCGCGAACAGCACCGCTGCGGTCCCACCGATCAGTGCGCCTCCGACGAATGCCAGGAACAGCGTCAGGGCCCCGTTCCGGGGATGCTCTGTCTGCGTCATGGTATGACCTGCCGTATTGGCTCGTGTTTTACTGCTCCGGAATCGACTTGTTCGGCGTGCAGCGGCGTGGGCGTCGCCACCTCGCGATCTTCGCGGAAGGCGTGCACCGCCGCCGCGACCGCCGGGCCCACCGCCGCGCCCACGGCCGACGCGACGCGGACGGTGTCCCGCAGCTGGCTCATCATCCGGCTCACGGCCGCGATGCCGTCCACCAGTTGCTCGATACGGCCCCCCTCCTCCAGCCGCACGACCAACCGATCGATCCGCCCGGCGGCGGTGGTGGTCGCGCCCAGCGCCTCGTCGAGCCGCGCGCCAGATCGCTGGAGCGCCTTCTCCATCGCGCGCAGCGTTGTCCGCAACTGGACGAGCACGGGGATCGCAGCGCCCAGCAGGACGGCCGCGAGGACCACAAGCGCTACCCCCCAGCTCTCCGTCACAGGACCTCCGTCGAGTTGCGTGAGCGCTCGTCGCGGCGGCGCGGCAGCTTCAGCCTTCTACTTCCCGAGGGCCTTCTCGACCTGGCCGAGCTTCTCCCGAACCTTGCCGCCGAGCTTCTGGTCCTTACCCTCGGCCTCCAGCTTGCGATGTCCGGTGATGATCCCTGCGACCTCCTTGATCTTGCCCTTCAGGTTCTCGAACTTGCCCTTCGCCTGGTCCTTCGTGCTGGACTTCATGGCTTCTCCTCCTGGGCGCATACTTGTCTGGCCCGCAACGAGTATGTGCTGTATTGATCGAATTGGCTGCGGGCAGCAGGGTCCCTTCTTTCGTTCTCACGAACTGTGCTCGGCTTCGCGGCGTTCCTGCTGGCCCTCCGCGATTCAAACGACCCGCCGACGCTGGACGAGGCCCACCACCAGCGCAATGACGGCCAGCGCCACCAAGAGGTGGACGAATCCGCCCAGGGTGTAGGAGCTCACGAGGCCAAGAACCCAGAGGACGAGAAGGATGACTGCAATGGTCCACAGCATGACGACCTCCTTTGCGAGCACGTGCTTGTCTGCCTGCGCGTGCCGGTTCGGCTGTGGTGCAAGTAAGAGGCCGCACCGGGACGCGCGCGTTTGCGCGCCCGGAGATACGGCGCTGGCGGCAAAGGGCTGTCCGTCGTGCGTCCGCGAACGTTCGCGAACACCGGCCGAGCGTCTCGAGTGAGGGAGGACGCCTTCTCCTCGCGGCTCCGCCTTCGCCTCGTCGAAGCAGGCGACCGGAGCGCTGGCGAGTGAACGCGGAGCCGTTCCAGCGGCGAAAGCGCGGACCGGTCGTTAGAATCAGACGGAGCCAGCACCACCATCCCTGTCGATGACGCGCTGACTCCCGCTCGGGAGCAAGCGTGCTCGTAGGTTCGAGGATCGATTCCTGGCTATTCGGGAGCGCGCGGCGGGACCCCGCGGGCGCCGGGAAGCCGCTGCGCGATGAGCTGCTCAGCATCGAGCGCCTGGAGGAACGAGCCCGGGCGCTTGCGGCGAGGTTCACGGTGGATCCGAGCCCGCGCAGCGCGGCTCGGAGTGTCTTCCCGCGTTTCGAAGGCAACGCGCGGCTCCTGCGCGAGGCCTACCGCATCCTCTCGGCGGATGTGCACCGAGGCGAGTTCGTCACCCATGCGGCGGAGTGGTTGCTCGACAGCTTCCATCTGGTGGTCTCCGAGGTTCGAGATGTCCACCAGGACCTTCCGCGCGACTACTACTGCGAGCTGCCCAAGCTGGCGCCGCGCGAGCTGGCCGGGAATGCCCGCGTCTACGCCCTGGCCGTGGAGCTGGTCCGCCACAGCGACAGCCGCCTGGAACCCCAGCAGCTCGTCCGGTTCCTCGACAGCTTCCAGACCGTCGCTCCGCTCACCATCGGCGAGCTCTGGGCCTGGCCCAGCATGCTGAAGCTCGCGCTCATCGAGAACCTGCGCCGCCTGGCGGACGAGGTGCTCGGTGCGCGGGCGGGCCGCCGTGCCGCTGACGGGTACGTTGCGCGGATCGATGCCGCGGGGAAGGGCGCTCCGGGGCCGTTGCCACCGGCGCTGCACCCCGCGGGTGTCGTGCAGCTCCTGCAGCGCGTACGCGAGTACGGCCCTCGGCTCTCGGCTGTCCGCGCAGGGCTCGACGAGCACCTCGCGTCGGGGCACCTCACCGCGGAGGAGGCGATCCGCAACGAGCATCAGCGCGAGGCCGCCGCCCAGGTCTCCGTCGCCAACGTCATCACGAGCCTCCGCCTCTGCTCCGAGCTCGACTGGAGGAGGTACGTGGAGGCGGTGAGCCTCGTCGAGCGCGTTCTCCAGCGCGATCCGGCGGGCGTGTACGCGCGGCAGGACTTCCTGACGCGGGACCGCTACCGACAGGCGGTCGAGGAGCTGGCCGACCCGACCGCCGAGGCCCAGGTCCGCGTCGCGCTGCGCGCGGTGGAGAGTGCGCGCCAGGCGGCGGAGGTCGAAGGGCCGGCCGCGCGCGCCGCGCACGTGGGCCACCACCTCATCGGCAAGGGCCGCCGAGACCTCGAGGTGGACGTCGCCTTCCGCCCCCACCTGGCGAAGAGCCTCCGGCGCTGTGTGTTCGCGCGAGCCACCTCGTTCTACCTCGGAGCGATCGCGCTCGTGTCCGCGGCGCTGCTCTATGCCGGCGTCGCGTACGTCCGGTATCAGGGCGCCTCGGTCGCGTCGGCGATCGGGGTGGCACTGCTGCTGCTCCTCCCGGGGAGCGAGCTGGCCACGGGCTTCGTCCAGAGGCTGGCCGCACGCTTCGCGCCCCCGCGTCGGCTGCCGCGCCTCGACCTCACCGAGGGTGTCCCCGAGGACGCGCGGACCTTGGTCGTCGTGCCCACGCTCTTGGCGAACGTGGCGATGGTGGAGCAACTCGTCGAGCACCTCGAGGTCCTGGCTCTCGGCAACCTCGACCCGCACATCCACTTCGCGATCCTCGGCGACTACACGGACGCCGCAGATCGGGACGTGCCCGAGGACGGCGCCATCCTCGCCGCGGCCCGGGACGGTGTCATGGCGCTGAACGCCCGCCTCGGCGACGGCCGCGGCGACCGGTTCTTCCTGTTCCATCGCGCGCGCGAGTGGAACCCGGGTGAGAACGCGTGGATGGGCTGGGAGCGAAAGCGCGGCAAGCTGGAGGAGCTCAACCGCCTCTTGCGCGGAGCCACCGACACCAGCTTCGACGTACAGGTCGGTGATCTGACGATGCTCGCGAGCGTCCGCTACTGCATCACGCTCGACTCCGACACCCGCTTGCCCCGCGACGCGGCGAAGAAGCTCATCGGCATCATCGCGCACCCGCTGAACCGCCCCCGGTTCGACCCGCGCTCCGGGCGCGTGACGGAAGGCTACGGGATCCTGCAGCCGCGCGTCAGCGTGACGACCGCCAGCGCCGCCGGCTCGCGGTTCGCCCGCCTCTTCGCCGGCCACACCGGCGTCGACCCGTACACCACCGCCGTGTCGGACACCTATCAGGACCTGTTCGGCGAGGGAACGTTCACCGGCAAGGGCCTCTACGACGTCGACGCGTTCGCGGCGGCCCTTCAGGGGCGGGTTCCGGACAACGCCCTCCTCTCTCACGACCTCTTCGAAGGGCTCCACGCGCGGACGGCGCTCGTGACGGACGTCGAGGTGGTGGATGACTATCCATCGAGCGTCCTCGCACATGCGCGGCGCCAGCATCGCTGGACCAGAGGTGACTGGCAGATCCTGGCCTGGCTCTTTCCGTTCGTCCCGACGCGCGAGGGCCTGAAGCGCAATCGCCTGCCGCTCATCTCCCGGTGGAAGATCTTCGACAACCTGCGCCGGAGCCAGCTCGCTCCGGCGACGGTCGTGCTGCTGGTGCTCGCCTGGACGGTCCTGCCAGGCAGCCCGACGCTCTGGACAGCCGCCGTCCTGGCGAGCATGGCCTTCCCGGTCTATCCGATCGCGATCGAGATCCTCACCGGACCGAGGCCCCGGCAGCCCTGGCGCGCGTTCGTGCGCACCCTCGCGGACGATGCGGCGAGCGCGCTCGCGCGCGTCGGATTGCAGCTCACCTTCCTGGCGAACCAAGCCTACGCGATGACTCACGCGGCAGCGGTCACGCTCATCCGCATGGTCGTCACCAGGCGCCGCCTCCTCGAGTGGGAGACGGCGGCCGCGAGCGCCGCGCGCAGCGGCGCGTCGCATGAAGATCTCCGGCGATCGTTCCTCGTCGGGATGGCAGCCAGTCCGGCCGTCGCGCTGATGTGCCTCGTCCTGGTCCTGGCCTGCCGACCCGGGGCCCTCCTGGCGGCGGCGCCCCTCCTCGCGCTCTGGGCAGTTGCGCCGCTCATCGCGCACCGGTTAAGCCAGCCCATGCCGAGCGCGGGCCGGAAGCTCGGGCTGGAGGATGGCCAGCTCCTCCTCGGAGTTGCCCGCCGGACGTGGCGGTACTTCGAAGATTTCATGGGCCCCGCCGATCACGGGCTGCCGCCGGACAACTTCCAGGAGGGGCCCGAGCCCAGGGTGGCCCACCGGACCTCGCCCACCAACATCGGCATGGGGCTCCTCTCGACGCTGGCGGCGCACGACCTCGGCTTCATCCCGACGGCCGGGCTCATCGAGCGGATCGACGCCACGCTGACCACGGTAGAGGGCCTGGAGGGCCTCGAAGGCCACCTGTTCAACTGGTACGACACGCTCACCCTGGCTCCCCTCCCGCCTCGCTACATCTCCACCGTGGACAGCGGCAACCTCGCCGGCTCGCTCATCGCGCTGTCCGAGGGGCTGCGGCGCCTCGCGCAGGAGCCGCCGCCGTCCGAGCGCGCCGGCGATGGTGCGCGTCTCGAGGGCCTGTCGCAGCGCGCCGCCGCGCTGGCGAACGGGATGAACTTCCGCTTCCTCTTCGACCCCCAGCGCCGGCTCCTCTCGATCGGGTACCGAGCCCCGGACGCCGAGGGAGCCGGACGGCTCGACCCGTCGCACTACGACCTCCTCGCGTCAGAGGCGCGGCTGGCGAGCTTCATCGCCGTCGCGAAGGGCGAAGTGCCCGAGGCCCACTGGTTCCACCTGGGACGTGCGGTCACCGCTGTCCACGGCAGCCCCGCGCTGCTGTCGTGGAGCGCGACGCTGTTCGAGTACCTGATGCCGCTGCTCCTCATGAAGACCTACCCGGAGACACTCCTCGACCTGACTTGCCGGATGGCCGTGCGCCGGCAGCGCGACTACGGCGCGGCGCGCGGGGTGCCCTGGGGGATCTCCGAGTGCGCCTACGACGTCGTCGACCGCCACGGCAACTACCAGTACAAGGCGTTCGGGGTCCCGGGGCTCGGCCTCAAGCGCGGGCTGGGGGACGAGCTGGTGGTCGCGCCGTACGCCACAGCGCTCGCCGCCCTCGTCGACGCTCCGGCCGCAGCGAGCAACCTGCGCCGGCTCGCCGACCATGGGCTGTACGGCAAGTACGGCTACTTCGAAGCGATCGACTATACCCAGCGAGGCGCGAAGGACGCGGAGGAGCGAGCGAGCGCGCCGGGTCCCGGCGGCACCGTCGTCAGGGCGTACTTTGCGCACCACCAGGGGATGACCCTCATCGCCCTCGCCAATGCCCTCGACGGCAATCGGATGGTGGAGCGCTTCCACGCCGATCCCCGCGTCGAGGCGACGGAGCTCCTGCTCCAGGAGAGGGCGCCTCGCCACGTCGCCATCACGCGGCCGCGGCCGGACGACGAGACACGCGTCGCGGCCCCGGTGCCGCCCATGAAGGTGCGCCGGTTTCGCTCACCGCACACGGCGTTCCCGCGCGCGCAGTTCCTGTCCAACGGCCACTACACCACCGTCGTCACGAACGCCGGCGGCGGCGCCAGCTTCTGCCGCGGCCGCGCCGTCACGCGGTATCGCCAGGACGCCACCCGCGATCCCGGGAGCCAGTTCATCTACCTGCGCGACGTCCGGAGTGGCCGCGTGTGGTCCGCGACGCACCACCCGATCGGCGAGGACGCGGAGGACGACCTCGTCACGTTCGCGCTGGAGCGGGCGACGTTCCACCGGCGCGACGACGACATCGGAACGCAGCTCCACGTCGCGGTCTCCCCCGAGGACGACGTCGAGGTGCGCCGGCTGGTGGTGACGAACCACGGCGACCGCCCGCGCGAGATCGAGGTCACGAGCTACGTCGAGATCGTCCTCGCGCCGCCGGCCGACGACCTCGCCCACCCGGCCTTCGGCAAGCTGTTCGTGGAATCGGAGTACGTCCACGAGAGCAACGCGCTGCTCTGCCGGCGGCGGCCGCGCGCCCCCGACGACGCGCCGATCTGGGCCGTCCACGTCATCAGCCAGGAAGGAAGGACGCAGGGGCCGGTCGAGTGGGAGACCGACCGCGCGCGCTTCCTGGGGCGCGGGCGCGGCGCCGACGATCCGCAGGCGCTCGACGGACGCCCGCTCACCGGGACGACCGGCGTCCTGCTCGACCCGATGGTGAGCCTGCGGCAGCGGCTCCGCCTCGCGCCGGGCGCGGTCGCCAGGCTGTGCTTCGCCACCGGGGTGGCGTCGAGCCGCGAGACGGCCCTGGCGCTGGCGCAGCGGTACCACGATCCCTCCGCCGCGACGCGAACGTTTGCGCTCGCGTTCGCGCACGCGCAGAGCGCGCTGCGACACCTCGGCATCTCGAGCGAGGAGGCCATGCTCTTCGAGCGCCTGGCCTCGCGCGTGCTGTACGCCGACGCGTCGCTGCGCGCGGATCCCGAGCTCCTGGCGCGCAATGCCCTCGGTCAGGAGGCGCTGTGGGGCCACGGCATCTCCGGCGACCTCCCCATCCTCCTGATGCGGGTCGTGAGCGACGGCGACCTCGCGCTGGTGCGCCAGGTGCTCCAGGCGCAAGAGTACTGGCGGCTCAAGGGGCTCAGCGCCGACGTGGTGATCCTGAACGAGCACCCGGTCAGCTACCTCGACGAGATGCACACGCAGCTTGCGGCCGTCCTCGACAACGGACCGTGGCGGACCTGGAAGCACCGCCCTGGCGGAGCGTACCTGCTGCGCGGCGATCGCATGTCGGCGGCGGAGCGCGTCCTGCTCTCGGGGTGCGCCCGCGCGGTCTTGAGCGGCGGCCGGGGTGGACTGCTACAGCAGCTCGATGCTCCCGTCCCCGTCGACCTCGGGCCCCCGGGCGAGGAGCTTGCTCTTCCCGGCAAGCCGAGGCCCGCGCTCGCGCCGGCCGGAGAGGCCGAGGTGCCTCCGCTCGCCATGCGCCATCGCCTGGGCGGCTTCGGCGACAAGGGACGGGAGTACGTGATCGTGCTCGAGGGCGACGCGGAGACGCCGCTCCCCTGGGCCAACGTCATCGCCAGCCCCGTCCTCGGCACGGTGGTCACCGCATCGGGATCCGCCTTCACCTGGTCCGAGAACAGCCGCGAGAACCGCCTCACGCCGTTCGCGAACGACCCGGTCTGCGACCCGACCTCCGAGGCCCTCCTCGTCCGCGACGACGATACCGGAGAGGCCTGGTCGCCGACGCCAGGTCCCCTGCCCCGGACGCGCGCGAGCGGCCGGTTCGTCATCCGCCACGCGCCCGGGGTCACCCGCTTCGCGCGCGTGACGAACGGGATCCGCCACGCCCTCGACGTCTTCGTCGACGCCGCCGACCCGGTGAAGTTCTCTCTCCTCGCCCTCACCAACGAAAGCGACGCGCCGCGGCGCCTGAGTGTCTTCGGGTACGCCGAGTGGGTCCTCGGTCCGCCGCAGGCCGGCCAGAACCTGCACGTCATCACCGAGCACGACGGGGCCAGCGGCGCGGTCCTGGCCACGAACGTGTACAACCACGAGTTCGCGGGGCGCGTCGCCTTCGCTCGCGCCAGCGAGCCCCTCGTCTCGGCGACCGGCGACCGCACCTCGTTCCTGGGGCGCAACGGCTCGCTGGCCGAACCCGCGGCGCTCCACCAGAAGGTGCTCTCGGGGCGCTTCGGGGCGGGCCTCGACCCCTGCGCGGCCCTCCAGCTCTCCATCAGCCTGGCGCCAGGCGAGTCCCGACGCCTCGTGTTTCTCCTGGGCGAGGGCAGGGACCTGGCTCACGCCCGCGAGCTGGCGGCTCGCCACGGTCGTGTCGCGGCGGCCGAGAGCGCGCTCGAAGCGGTTCGGCGCGGATGGGACGAGACCCTCGACGCGGTCCAGGTCCGCACCCCTGACGACTCCTTCGACCTCGTCATGAACCGGTGGCTCCTGTACCAGGACTTGAGCTGCCGGGTCTGGGCCCGCACCGGCTACCACCAACCCGGCGGCGCCTTCGGCTTCCGCGATCAGCTCCAGGACGTGATGGCGCTGGCGCTGGCGCGGCCAGCGCTCGTGCGGGAACACCTCCTGCGCGCGGCCGGCCGGCAGTTCCTGGAAGGCGACGTGCAGCACTGGTGGCACCCTCCGAGCGGCCGCGGAACCCGCACCCGCTGCTCGGACGATCTGCTTTGGCTACCCCACGCCGTGGCGCACTACCTCCGGACCACCGGGGACGCCGGCGTGCTCGAGGAGCGGGTGCCGTTCCTCGAGGCGCCGGCCCTGGCGCCCGACGTGCACGAGTCGTATCTAGAGCCGCGCGTCTCGACCGAGCAGGGCTCGCTGTTCGAGCACTGCGTGCGCGCGATCGACCGCGGGCTGACGGTGGGTGCCCACGGCCTCCCGCTCATGGGCAGCGGCGACTGGAACGATGGAATGAACCGCGTCGGGCGGGCCGGGCGCGGGGAGAGCGTGTGGCTCGGCTTCTTCCTTCACGCCGTCCTGAGCGAGTTCGCACCGCTCTGCGCCACCAGGGGAGACGTGGCTCGGGCAGAGCGCTACCGCGGCGAAGCCCAGCGCTTGGCGGTAAGCCTGGAGCGGTCATGGGACGGCGAGTGGTACCGGCGCGGCTACTACGACGACGGGACCGCGCTCGGTTCGGCGCAGAGCGAGGAGTGCCGGATCGACTCGATCGCGCAGGCCTGGGCGGTGCTCTCCGGGGCGATCCCGACGCGATTCGCGGACCGCGCCATGGACGCGGTCCGCACGCACCTCGTCCGCCGCGGGGCGCAGGTCATCCTGCTGCTCGAGCCTCCCTTCGATCACTCGGCGCAAGAGCCGGGTTACATCAAGGGCTATCCGCCTGGCGTGCGCGAGAATGGCGGACAGTACACGCACGCGGCGGCGTGGATCGTGATGGCGCTGGCCCGGCTCGGGAGCGGGGACGAGGCGGCCGAGCTGTTCCACATGCTGAATCCTATCAACCACGCGCGGACCGACTCCGACGTCGAGCGCTACCAGGGAGAGCCCTACGTCCTCGCCGGCGATGTCTGTGCCCACCCTGCGCACACCGGGCGCGCCGGCTGGACCTGGTACACCGGTTCGGCGAGTTGGATGTACCGCGCCGGCCTCGAGAGCATCCTCGGGCTCAAGCGCCACGGCGCGACGTTCGAGGTGGATCCGTGCGTCCCGGCGTCCTGGCCCGAGTTCGGCATCACCTGGCGCTTCGGCCGCACCTGCTATGACATCTCCGTCGTCAACCCGCAGCGGCGCTGCAAGGGGATCGCGGCCGCAGAGCTGGATGGAGTGGCGGTCGACGCGCGCGCCATCGCGCTCATCGACGACGGCGCGAAGCACGAGGTGCGGCTCGTCATGGGCCAGCCCAGCTAGCGACCCGGGCTTCGTGCCGGGCGCCGTAGACCTGTCACAGCGGCGACCAGTTGATGTGATTCTCCAGCGTCACCGCCGCCGCTGTGAGCTGATGTCCGGCGCCTTGCGGCGCCTCAAGCGGAGGGGAGAATCTCCCCCCGCGCCCCCCATCTCGAGCGTCAGTTCATGTGGGCTATCAGGCACGGAGACGGGTGGCGCGGGCGGCAAAGTATACGTGAATCGTCTCTCCGACGGCGGCGTTGACAGCGTGCGCGCTGGATCTGGCGCACGACCTCTGTCAGGCGCGCACCAGCCGGAGCCGTTCTGCCGCGACCTCGACGCGAACGCTCGTCCCCCAGGTGAATTCGATCCGGTCGTCCTCGATACCGTCTCCGAACACGATCCCTCCTTCGTCCATCTCCGAGATGACCTCGGGCCCGACGCTGGCATCGTGGTATCTCCGCCGGATGCCTGGAAGCGGGACGTTGGTCAACGTGGGCGCGGTGCTGCTCGGAACCACGGTGGGACTCCTCTTCGGGCGCCTGATTCCGGAGCGTGTACGCGCCACCGCCATGGCGGCCATCGGGCTTTCGGTGCTTGGGCTGGGTCTGCAGATGGCGCTCGACCCGCGGATAGATCCGGCCAAGCTGCACTACGGCGGCCTGCTGCCTTACCACCCCAACCCGCTCATCGTCATCGGCGGGCTCGTGCTGGGTGGCATCGCCGGCGAGCTGCTCCAGCTGGAGCGCGGGCTCGAGCGCATAGGGCAGCGGCTGCACGGCCTCGCTCGGCTGATGCGCCCGGCCGGGCTGTCCGAGGCCGACCAGGGGCACAAACTCGTCGAGGGCTTCGTCACTGCATCGCTGCTCTTCTGCGTGGGCGCTATGGCCGTCATCGGTTCCATCCAAGACGGCGCTGGCCAGCCCCAAGTCCTGTACGTGAAGGCGTTGCTCGATGGCATCGCCTCGGTTGTGCTGGCTACCACGCTGGGCGCGGGAGTGGGCTTGTCCGCGCTCCCGCTCGGTCTCTACCAGGGGAGCATCACGCTGGTAGCGAGCTCCATCGCTCCCTACCTCACGCTCCCAGTGCTCGCCACGCTCACCAGCTCAGGCGGCCTCCTCATCGCCGCCATCGGTCTCGATCTCCTTGCCATCAAGCGGCTGCCGCTCGGCAACCTCCTGCCAGGCGTGTTCGTCGCCTCCGTGCTGGCGTACTTCCTAGGATAACCGCGCACGAGGCCGTCCTTGTCGACCTGAGCAACATCCTCGACTGCTTCAACGGTCTGGGGACCTGCTCCACCGCGACCCAGCCGCCGCCCTCTACCGGAAGGCGTCGAGATTCCTCCGGCAGAACCCCGGAGACTTCCCCGGGCGGGCACCCGAAAAGGCCAAGTCCCTCCAGGAACAGGCAGCGCGATCCACGTGCGGGCCAGCTTCAGTGGTGGCGCCCACCGTGGTGCCCGCGCTCGTGCCGCGGTTCCCACCTCGCCGTCCTCCACGTGGACCTCTCTGCCTTCCAGCGCCCCTCGTGCCAGTGGCGATAAGGGCCGGGCGGGATGCGGCCGAGCGCAGGGGGCACGAAGCGAGGCTCGACGTAAACCCACTGGGTGCGGGGATGACGGTGGGCGGGATGATGGTGGTGAGCGCGGTACCAGGCGCGGTCCTGACGGCACCAGTAGGCGCCGTCGAGGAGGTACATCTCCTGGCCGAAGTCACGGGCGACGCGCACGCCGGGCTCCACCACAACCACCGGCAGGAACATCGGCAGGGACGCGCCAGGCAGGTTCATGTCGACCCTCACCTGCGCCTGCGCGGACGTAGCTGCGGGCGAGGTGAGGACGACGAGGGCGAGGGTGAATACGAGTCCGCGAAAGGGGTGAGCGGTCTTCATCGAGAGGCCTCCTGGGTGGCTCCGTTCTCTGGTTCCATGGACGCGGACCGCTGTCTGGATATTCAACCAGGCGCGTGGTGCCGGTTCTGGCTCACTTCGTAGGCCCGCGGAGCACGCTCGTGGCGAGCGCGACCATCGAGCCCACGTCGGAGAGGTTGGCCGGCAGGACGAACGTGTTCCCGCTCTTGGCGAGGTTCCCGAGCTGCTCGACGTACTGCTCGGCGACGCGCAGCTGCACGGCCTCGATTCCCCCCGGCGCCGCGATCGCCTGGCCCACCTTGCGCAATCCCTCCGCCGTGGCCTCCGCCACTGCCAGGATGGCGGCGGCCTGCCCTTCGGCCTCGTTCATCTGCTGCTGCCGGTTCGCCTCGGACGCCTTGATGACCTGCTGCTTCTTCCCATCGGCGACGTTAACGGCGGCATCGCGCTCGCCCTCGGAGCTGAGGATGACGGCCCGCTTCTCGCGCTCGGCGCGCATCTGCTTCTCCATGGCGGCGAGGATGTCCTGGGGCGGGGTGATGTTCTTGATCTCGTAGCGCAGGACCTTCACGCCCCAGGGAGCCGTGGCCTTGTCGAGCTCGCTCACCACCTGAGCGTTGATGTGCGAGCGCTCCTCGAACGTGCGGTCGAGCTCGATCTTCCCGATCTCGCTCCTCAGGGTCGTCTGCGCGAGCTGCGCGATGGCGAAGTGGTAGTCGGAGATCCCGTAGCTGGCCCGCTGCGGGTCGAGCACCTTGAGGTACAGCACGCCGTCGACCCCCACCTGCACGTTGTCGCGCGTGATGCAGATCTGTTCCGCGATGTCGATCGCCTGCTCCTTGAGCGTGTGGCGGTAACGGATGGTGTCGATGAACGGCAGGAGCACGTGAAAGCCGGCCTCGAGCGTCGCGGTGAAGCGGCCCAGCCGCTCCACCACGAAGGCGCTCTGTTGCGGCACGACGGTGGCGGTCTTCACGACGACCACCAGCACGAGGCCTGCCACGAGGATTGCGACGACGAGAGCTGTGCTGAGCATGAGGTCTCTCCCTTTGCTTTGCTGCGACGTTACGCCGGCTCGCGAGGAAGGCGGGCCGGGCTCGGACACCGCGTCCGGCGTCCGCCAGGGTCGCCAGGGATCACTCG
>MEMX01000054.1:14966-15482 GCA_001768075.1 Anaeromyxobacter sp. RBG_16_69_14
AGTGAGCCCCTCGACGCGCTCCACGCGGCATCGCTGACCGCGCGCGAGCGGCTCGGTCGCCCTGGAACGTGCCTGCCAGGGAGCACCGTGCAGCTCCACGCGCGCCACCCCCTGGGGCGGCAGGTCTTCGAGGAGCACGGCGGTCTCGCCCACCAGGGCGTCGACCGGGCCTTGCCGGCTCGCCAGCGCGCCCCGCATTCGTCGGCGGACCACGGTGACGAGGACCAGCGAGAGCGCTGCGAAGAGGAGCCACTGCAGCCAGGCGGGTCCCGCGATGCCCAGGGCGACGAGCGCGCCCACGGCGAGCGCGGCGGCGCCGAAGAACAGGGCGAAGAGCCCGCCGGGCGTCACCAGCTCGACGACGAGGAGCGCGACACCGACTAGCGTCCAGAACCACCAAGCCATCGTGCCCCTCCTGCGTGGGTGGCGCGATGCTACTCGAAGACCGCGAAGGCGCGTGGGTCTCTGATCACGCTACCGGGTCGCCACGATCCCTGCGACAAGTGCGGGACTCTA
>MEMX01000054.1:15517-15676 GCA_001768075.1 Anaeromyxobacter sp. RBG_16_69_14
ACAGGAAGAGCGGGCCGCCCAGGAAGGCGGTGAGGGCGCCCACCGGCGGCTCGGTGCCGAGCGGCACGAACGCGACCCGCGCCAGCGCGTCGGCGACCACGAGGAACGCGGCGCCGAACAGGGCGGAGGCGGGGAGGAGGAGGCGATGGTCGGGCCCGA
>MEMX01000055.1:0-4401 GCA_001768075.1 Anaeromyxobacter sp. RBG_16_69_14
TGAGTGTGGATACTGGCGGTCAGGGAACGAGCCCCGAGCCCAATCGATCAAACCCTACTTTCCGCGGAAAGCAGGATCAGACGGTGGCGGTCTCGGTCACACCAACCGTGGCCTCGTCCTCGTTGGGGATGATCCCGAACTCCATGAGCAGCTCTTCCAGCTCTTCCATCGCCAGCGGCGTCGGGATCACCAGATTCTTGTTCTCCGACATCTTCCTGGCCAGCTCCCGGTACTCCTCGGCTTGCTTGTGCTCGGGCGAGTATTCGATGACCGTCATCCGCCGGAGTTCCGCGCGCTGCACCTGGTTCTCCCGCGGGACGAAGTGGATCATCTGCGTGCCCAGGCGCTTGGCCAGCGCCTCGATGAGATCGGCCTCGCGGTCCGTGTTGCGGGAGTTGCAGATGAGGCCTGCCAGCCGGACCTTCCCGTTGGTGGCGTACTTCAGGATGCCCTTGGCGATGTTGTTGGCCGCGTACATGGCCATCATCTCGCCGGAGACGACGATGTAGATCTCCTCGGCCTTGCCCTCGCGGATCGGCATGGCGAAGCCGCCGCAGACGACGTCGCCGAGGACGTCGTAGAAGACGAAGTCCAGACCGGGTACGTAGGCGCCATTCTCTTCGAGGAAGTTGATGGCGGTGATGACGCCGCGGCCGGCGCAGCCGACCCCCGGCTCGGGACCGCCCGACTCCACGCAGCGGATCCCGCCGTACCCGATCTTGAGCACGTCCTTCACTTCGAGATCCTCGACGGTCCCACGCTCCCGGACCAGGTCCATGACGGTCGCCTGGGCCTTGGCGTGCAGGATGAGGCGTGTCGAGTCGGCCTTCGGGTCGCAGCCGACGATCATGCACTTCTTCCCGAGGGCGGCGAGTCCGGCCACGGTGTTCTGGGTCGTCGTGGACTTGCCGATGCCACCCTTCCCGTAAATTGCGATCTGTCTCACTTAGCCTCCAGGGCCTGTCCTCGCGTCGTGGATGTCTCTCGGACAGCCTCTTCACTCAGCAAGCGTCATGCCGGAGGCCGTGATGCTGTAGTGCCGCGCTACCAGGGCGTATTTGGCGCGGGTAGCTCACCCTGGAGGCGCAGAGTGAGTCGCGATTGTCTGGAACCCGACAATCTGATGTCCGGAACCCGACGCAATGGTCATGTCGGACAATTCCCTCGGGCGGGGCACACCTGACCTGAAGCCATGGGGCAAGTAGGATTGTAGGGCGCCTCCGGGGCGGGAACCGTCCCCCCTCCCGGAGGGTCAAACCGTACCGGCTGCGCCTGCGCGCGTGTCGGGGGCCCAGCGCCCTCCGTCTCGCCCGCGTCAAGCGTGGGGCCGGCGGCTCGAACCGCGCCGCCACCACCCCAGGGCGTGCATGCACGCGCCGAGATCGTCCACGATCTGATCGGCCCGCTCGTAGCGTGCGCAGCTCCCCGATGCGAACCGGCGGAGAATCGCCGACAGACACTGCGGCAGGTGCGGATAGACCTTGTCCAGGTTCATCAGCCGGTGTGGAAAGAAGGCGGAGGCGTCGTCGTCGCTCATGCGACCGAGGACCTCGGGCCGTGAGGTGCGAAGTCCGTGGAACGAGACGAAGCCCTTGGCCAGGACGCAGTTCAGCACGTTGCCCAGGCTCCAGACGTCGAATGCCAGCGAGGGCCGGGTGAAGTCGAAGTCGATCCAGCGGGCCCAGCCGCTGTGGTCGTCGAGGATGATGTGATCGTTGCGGATGTCGCCGTGGCACAGCCCCTCGCTGTGCAGGTAGGCGATGCCCGCAATGCAGTCGTGGGTCTGGGCGAGCAGCTGCGGCAGGGTCTCCTCCACGTATTGCTCGTGTGGCATGGTCAAGCCGCCGACGTACTCGAGCAGCGTGGGACCCTCGATGAAGTCGACGATGCGCACCAGGTTGCCGCCCTCGTCGAGGACGCCCCTGCCGTGCATGAAGTTGGGATGGAAGCGCACCGCGTCGAGCACCTGCGCCTCCTTCTGGGCGCTGCGCTCGCACGCGTACTGCTCTCCGTTCACGCCGGTACTGAAGGACTCGAGGAACACCAGCTTGACGATGTACACCTGCCCGTTGAGCAGGGACACGGCGCGCTTGACCCAGTACTTCGGCTGATCGTCGATCCCGAAGCGCCCCTCGCGCTCGTTGCCGCGGACCAGGTACGGGTGGCCGTCGAGCTCCAGGATGTCGCCCCGGTCGATGGCCATGAAGTTGGACGTGTCGCGCAGCACGCGCGGCTCGCCGGTCAGCTCGATGCCCGCGACCTCGAGCGCTCGCTTCCTGAGGAACTCGCTGTCTTGCGAGCCGCCCTCGGGAGGTGTGGGTGGGCTGGGATCGTCGAGCATCGCGGCCTGCTTTCTACCAGAGCCCTCCCATCGCCTCCAGGGCGACCGACGTCAGCGCGGGTGCATCGCCCTCGCCGCAACAAGCCGTCACTCGGCTCGACTCATAGCCGTTCGAGCGGTACGCCGTACTTTCGCACCCGGTAGCGGAGCTGGCGCTCGGTCATGCCGAGGAGCCGGGCGGCCTTGGCCTTCACGAACCCGCAGCGCTCCAGGGCACGCCGGATGCGCGACCCCTCGTCCTCTTCCGGCGGGACCGCCCCTCGCGGGACGGGCTCGCTCCCGACGAGCTCGTCGCCGATCGGCGATGTGGCACCGCTCTGGCCAGGCGCTCGCGCCGCGAGGTCGCTGCCCATGAGCGAGGCAGGCGCCGCCGCGCCCACCGGAAGGCTGATCCGCTCGAGGAGGCAGGCGGTGCCGTCTCCTTGGGCACAGTCGACGTCCGCGGCGGTGAGCAGCGTCCGGTCCGTGGAGACGACGCCCCTCTCCAGACAGTTGCGGAGCTGCCGCACGTTTCCCGACCAGCGGCAGCGGACGAGGTGCGCGAGCGCGTCGGGCGCAAGGCGCACCTCGCGCCCGTTGTCGCGCGACAGCTCGCGCAGGAAGTGCTCGGCCAGCGCGGGGATGTCATCCGGTCGCTCGCGGAGCGGCGGGAGCGTCACCGTGACCACCGAGAGCCGGTGATAGAGATCGAGGCGGAAGCGGCCGTTTCGCACGGCATCCTCCATGTCGCGGTTGGTCGCCGCGACGAGGCGCACATCGACCGTCACCGTGCGCCGACCGCCCACGCGCTCGAACTGGCGCTCCTGCAGCACGCGCAGGAGCTTCGCCTGGGCCGCGAGCGAGAGCTCGCCCACCTCGTCGAGGAAGAGGGTCCCGCCGTCGGCCATCTCGAAGCGGCCCTTCTGCGCCGAGGAGGCGCCCGTGAACGCGCCCTTCTCATGCCCGAAGAGCTCGCTCTCGAGGAGCGACTCGGCGAGCGCGGCGCAGCTCACCGCCACGAACGGTCGCCTCGCGCGCGGGCTCGCCTCGTGGACGGTCCGCGCCACCACCTCCTTGCCGGTACCGCTCTCGCCGCGCAGGAAGACCGTCGCGCGGCTCCGGGCCGCGCGCTCCACCCGGTCCAGCACCTCCCGCATGCGGCGGTCCACGGCCACCACGCCGCCCCGCGCGATCTCCGGCACGCCCGGCTCGCTCTCGATCGCGGCACTCCGCCGCGTGCCCTCGAACTCCTGGAGGCGCACCCGCACGCCGGCCATGCCGGCCACGACCTCGAGGAAGCGGACGTCGCGATCGAAGGAGATGGGGCCGGCGGCGTAGCGGCGATCGACGGTGAGGACACCCACCGTGACGCGGCCGCTCCGGATCGGCACGCCGATGAAGGCGCGCGGGTCGTCCTCCAGGTTTCGCCAGCTGCCGGTCCGGTTGAGGAAGAGCGGCTCCGCCGCGATGTCCGGGACGACCATGGGCATGCCGGTGTGGAAGATGCGGCCGATGATGCCCTCGCCCGGCCTGAGCCGGCCGAGGATGCGCTCCTCGTCGGCCATCTCCGGGGCCGCCTCGACGAACACCTCGCCCGTCACGGGGTCGAAGAGCGAGAGGGTACCGTTCTCCATCTCGAGCGTCAGCCCGAGGATGGTGAGGGTCGAGGTGAACGCCTTGTTGATGTCGGTACCGAGCCAGAGCACCTTGCCGATCTCCCGCAAGGCTTCGAGCTCCGCCACGGCGCGCTGTTCCATCGAAGGGTTCGTCAGCAAGGGCAGTGCCATCCCGTGGGAGCCTGGTTCGTGTGCTAGCATCGCTTCTTGCAGAGAGGGAATTCCCTCACTCCGGGCGCGCGCTTGGGCGGCCCGGACGTGATCCTGACGGAGATCCGGGCAGCGGGGTGGCGCGACCTGCCTGAAACAGCAGCAGCCCGGGGTGAGGCCGAGATGGAGGGCGGATCATTCAACCAGTGCAACCTCCCGCCCTGGGTCGTCGGCTCGCGGCACTTCAACGACAACCCACAGCCGATCGAGATCCAGGGCGTGCGCGAGGCCAACCGCTTCCTCTTCCGGACCCTC
>MEMX01000055.1:4449-5863 GCA_001768075.1 Anaeromyxobacter sp. RBG_16_69_14
CTATCGGTGAAGTTCCAGCTTCACCACTGGGAAGAGCAGGCCACCGCTTCGGCCCGCAGCAGCATCAAGAACAGCTACCTGCGGTACTTGCGAGGCTGGGGTGTCGACTCCAGCTCGATCGAGGGTGCGGTGCTGAAAGGCTGGGTGGAGAGCCGGATCGGGCTCCCCCCCACCTTCCACCGCGAGCCCATCACCGGCATCGAGAGCCCGGCCTACGCCCGGTACGCCCTCGATCGCATGAAGGGGAGCGCCCGGACCAACGCCATCCTATCGCAGCTCGACTTATTGTACACGTTCACGCAGTACGAGCTCTCCCGGCGCTACCCGGGTGAGCGCTGGTTCACGCTCTACCGTGGCCAGTACGACGTGTCCGATAACGTGCTGGTCGAGCGGCTCGCGAAGCGCGAGTGGATCGCGCGCCTCAACAACCTCTCCTCGTTCACCGACGAGGCCGAGCGCGCCTGGGAGTTCGGCTCCACCGTCTGGGAGGTGCGCGTGCCGCTCGCCCGCATCTTCTTCATGAGCGCGCTCTTTCCGAGGAGCATCCTCAAGGGCGAGCGCGAGCACCTCGTCATCGGAGGGGAGATGCGCGTGCGGTCGATCGTCTGAACGAGCGCCAGCGCTCGACCGTCTGATAGCGTATGCCACATGAACTGACGCTCGAGATGGGGGGCGCGGGGGGAGAGTTCTCCCCTCCGCTTGAGGCGCCGCAAGGCGCCGGACATCAGCTCACAGCGGCGGCGGTGACGCTGGAGAATCACATCAACTGGTCGCCGCTGTGAGCGAGCGCCAGCGCTCGATCACGCGAGCACGGGCGGCTCTCCGCGGGCGATGGGCGACAGATCCACCAGCCGCAAGGAGAGGGCGTCGAGCTCCTGCACGAGCGCGCGATCGAGCTTCCGCATCCAGCGGCGCGGGATATCCTCCAGTCCGTAGTAGGCCCCGGCGATAGTCCCTGCGATGGCCCCCGTGGTGTCAGCGTCCCCGCCCTGGTTCACGGTCGCGACGAGGCATTCCTCGAAGCTCCTGGTCGCGAAGAAGTGGTGGAGCACAGTCTGCAACGTGTCGACCACGTAGCCCGTGGCGAGGCCGTGGTAGGGGTCGTACCTGAACGTGGGGTATGCGGCGACGAGCGCCGAGGCCCGGCGCAGCATGCGCTCGCGCGACAGCCCCAGGCAACCGAGGTGCACGAGGCTCCCCACCAGGACGCAGGCCGCGTCGGACAATGCGTGATGGTGCGTGAGATGGGCTTGCTCGACGGCACAGCGCGCGAGGAGCGGGCCTTCGGCGAGCGTGAAGAGGGCCACCGGCGCCATCCGCATGGCAGCGCCGTTCCCGGCGTCCCACGCGTTGGGCGGGACCTCCAGCACACCGTCGAGGAGGTAGCTGCGGATGCCCTTGCGGCAGGTGCTCC
>MEMX01000055.1:5925-11277 GCA_001768075.1 Anaeromyxobacter sp. RBG_16_69_14
AAAGCCGCCCTCGGCGTCGATCGCGCGGGCGATGCAGAGCGACATCTCGGTGTCGTCGGTGACGCTGCCGGCGCGCAGGTGAAGCCAGCCCCCGCCGACGATCTCCCGGTGCACGCCCCGCTCGACGCGGATCTCGCCCGGGGTCAGAAACTCGACGGTGGCTCCGAGCGCGTCCCCGACCGCGAGGCCCCGAAAAGCGGCGCGCGCGCGATCGCGAACATCGTCGAGGTCCCAGCGCAGCGCATGCACCCCCGCGAGGCTAATGGTGCGCGTCGAGCATGTCGAGGGGAATGGCGCGGCGCGACGGCTCCCGGGATCACGCAGCGGCCGGATCTGGGGACCGAGACTCGCCCGGTCCTCCCTTCTGGATCGACATCACAGCCGCTGAACCGGGTCACTGGCGGTTGCCTGGCTCAATGCCCGCTCGAGATCCTCCAGCTTCACCGGCTTCGCGAGATGGCCGTCGAAGCCTGCTTGCCTGGACCTGTCGAGGTCCTCCGCCGAGGCATAGCCGCTGAGCGCGATGACACGGATGGATCCGAGCTCCGGGTCGGAGCGCATGGTCCTCACGACCTCGAAGCCGTCCATCCCGGGCAACCCGATGTCGCAGAGGACCACCTGCGGCAGGAAGTTCCGCGAGATCTCCACCCCGTCCGGGCCTGTATTGGCAATCTCCACGACGTGCCCGTTCAGCTCGAGGGCCTCCTTGAGGCTCTCGGCCGCGTCGACGTTGTCATCGATGACGAGGACACGCCGAACAGATTCGGCCTCCGACCGCGCGGCCGCCGCACCAGGTCTCGGAACGGCCCGTCTCTCGATGGGCAGCGTGAGGACGAACTCCGCGCCCTTGCCTGATCCCTCGCTGTGGGCGGTCACGGCTCCATCGTGAAGCTCCGCGAGGCCCTTCACCAGCGCGAGGCCGAGGCCGAGGCCCCCGCGACCGCGGTCGAGGGTCTTGTCCCCCTGGACGAACGGCTCGAACAGGTGAGCGGCGGTGCCTGGCGCGATGCCTTCACCGGTGTCGCACACGTGGATGGCGGCAAATCGCTCGTCCGCTCGCCGCACGGAGAGCGTGACCCGACCACCGCGTGGCGTGAACTTGGAGGCATTGTGGAGCATGTTGCCAACCATCTGGGCAATTCGTGTCGGATCGCCGTACACGTGCAGCAGCTCTTCAGGCGCCATGGCCTCGAGCGCGACACCGTTCGTGACGAAGACAGATCGCTGATCCTCGGCGCATCGGTGCACCAGCTCGTTGAGGTCGACCTCCTCCCGCTGCAGGCGAACCTTGCCGCGGGAGATCCGCGTCACGTCCAGGAGGTCGTCCACGAGCCGTGTCAGGTGATGCACCTGCCGGTCGATCACGGCCTTGGCGCGCCTCGCTTGCTCTCCTCCCGGCGCCGCCCGGTCGAGGATGAAGAGGCTATTGCGGATGGGCGCGAGTGGGTTGCGCAGCTCGTGGGAGAGCACCGCCAGGAACTCCTCCTTGTTGCGGTTGGCCTCGCGCAGCGCCTCTTCGGCGCGGGCCTGCTCGGTCACGTCCCGGTGCACGCAGACGGCGCCGCGGGCGGCCCCGCTCCGTCTCACCGGTGCGGCGGAGACCAGTACGATGTGATCACGCGTGGGCGAGCGCACGTGCAGCTTCTCTCCGCTCACGATCTCGCCGCCGAGCGCCCGGACGCCCGGCAAGCGCTCCACGGGCAGCTTGCTCCCGTCTGGCGCGTGGAGGCCCGCGCGCTCGATAAACTCCTCCGGGGTGAATCCCCGGATGTCCGCCCCGAACAGCTCGGCGGCGGCGCGGTTCGCCAGGTGGACGCGGCGCTCCTCGCCGTAGACGACGACCGCGTCCACCATCGAGGTGAAGAAGGCCTCGAGCTCCTGGCGCCGGAGCTCGGCTTCCGTGCGCGCGGCGGTCTCCAGCTCCTGCGCACGCTGGGCCTGCTGCACGGCCGCCTTCAGCTGGTCGTTGGCGCGCTGGAGGACCTCCGCCCCCACCTCCGCCGCCCGGCGCGCTGCGCGCTCCATCGCGAGCTCCCGCGCCTGGACGAGGTAGCGCTGCCGCTCGATGGCGTGGCCGAGCGCGCGGTCCAGGGTCCTTCCGTCCAGCTCGCCCTTGCCGAGATAGTCCTGCGCGCCCGCTCGCAACGCCTCGCTGGCCGACTGGCGCAGGCCCGTCAGCACCACCACCGGGAGATCGGGGCAGGCGACGCGAAGCCGTTCCACGCCCTCGACGCCCGCGGAGTCCGGGAGAGAGAGGTCGAGGAGCACGGCGTCCACGTGGCCACTCTGCAGCCACGACAGCGCCTGGGACAGTCGCTCGACGTGGTGCACCTGGCTCGTCCCGGCTGCCTCCTCGAGAGCGGCTCGCACCAGATCGGCGTCGCCGGGGTTGTCCTCGACGAGCAGGACCTGCCATGGCGCGGCCGGAGGTGCGTCACGGCCGGCGGTCGCGCCTCCGGATGCGCGAGTCCCTCCCCCGTCTGGGCCCGAGGGGCGCGTCTCCCCTGCCTGCGGAATCACCATACGTGAGCCAGGGTGGTCCTCTGCGAGAAAGCCGTGCGAGTGCGCATCGCGGTCACCACGTCGCCGCGTCGCCGGGGAGCTTCACCACTCCGAGCCAGAACTGCGCCACCGCGCCCACCGCGGCGAGGAACTGGTGCAGATCCACTGGCTTCGTCACGAAGCAGTTGGCGTGCAGGCGATAGCTCTCGAGGAGATCCAGGCGCGCGTGGGACGAGCTCAGGATCACGACAGGGATGTGCTTCAGCCCCGGGTCCGCCTTCACGATGCTGAGCACCTCGCGGCCGCTGAGCTTGGGGAGGTTCAGGTCGAGGAGGACCACGTCCGGCTCCCTGGCGCCGGTGTGCCGGCCCTTCCTCCGGAGGAAGTCGATCGCCTCCAGCCCATCGCTCGCGACCGAGACGTCGCACGGGAAGTCGCGGATCGCGTCGATGACCAGATCCACGTCTCCGGGGTTGTCCTCCACGAGGAGGACGTGCATCCGCCGGACGGTGTTGGTCGTTTCGCCCATGGCTCTACTAGTAGCCGCCTTTGCGCGGGAGGGTGAACAGGAAGCTCGAGCCCGCGCCCGTCCCGGACTCGACCCAGATCCGGCCGCCATGGCGCTCGATGATCTTCTTGCAGATGGAGAGGCCGATGCCGGTGCCCGGGTACTCGGCGCGCGTGTGCAGCCGCCGGAAGATGACGAAGATCCGTTCCCGGTACTGCGGGTCGATGCCGATCCCGTTGTCGCGCACCGCGAAGAGCCACTCCTCCTCGCGAGGCAAGCAGGAGACGTGGACCGCGGGAGCCTCGTCGGGCCGGCGGAACTTGACGGCGTTTCCGACGAGATTCTGGAACACCTGCGCGAGGCGGGCGGCGTTCATGCTGAGGGTTGGGAGCGGGCCGCGGGTGACCACCGCGTGGCTCTCCTCGATCGCGGAGCGCAGGTTCTGCAGCGCCTGATCGAGCACCGCGCCCGTGTCGACGAGCGCCGCTGGTTCGTCGACCCGCCCGACGCGGGAGAACTCGAGCAGGCCGCCGATGAGCGCCTGCATGCGCTTCGCGCCCTCGACCGCGTAGTCGATGTACTTCTGCGCCTGCGCGTCCACCTGCCCGGCGTAGCGCTTCTCGAAGAGCTGCACGTAGCTCGAGACCATCCGGAGCGGTTCCTGCAGGTCGTGCGATGCAACGTACGCGAACTGCTCGAGCTCCGCGTTCGACCGCCCGAGCGCCTCCGTCTTGTCGCGCAGCGCCTGCTCGGCGGCGGTGCGCTCGGACACCTCGCGGCGAAGCTCCGCGTTCACCTCCTCCACCTTGCCCTTCTCGTCCTCGAAGTCGTCGAGGATGTTGATGATCGCGCGCTGCGTCTCCTCCAGCCGCCGCTTCTCATCCCCGAAGTCGTCGAGGATGTTTTGCAGGGCGCGCAGCGTCATGCGCTGGCGCGACCGCTCCTCGCCGCTGTCGTCGAGGATGTTCAGGACCGCGCGCTGCATCTCCTCCAGCCGGCGCTTCTCGTCCCCGAAGTCGTCGAGGATGTTCAGGATGGCCTTCTGCGTGTCGTCCTGGCGAGCGCGTTCGGAGCCGAAGTCCTCGAGGATGTTGAGGATGGCACGGTTCGTGTCGGGCAGGTCGTACTCGAGCTCCGCCCCATCGGCCGGCGCCACGGGCATCAGCGCGAGCTCCTCTCGGGCGGGACGATCTTGCGGAGCTCCTCGATCTCCTTCTTCAGCTCGATCATCTTGAGCTCGCGCCCGACGGTGAGCCGCTGGAAGCGCTCCAGCTCGCCGAGGCGCTCGAGCTCGCGGGTGCGCTGGTCAGCCACCTCCGCCTCGGCCTTCTTCTGCGCGCTGACGTCGCGGGCGGCGGCGAACACGCCGAGCACGTTCCCGCGCACGTCCTTGTACACCGACGCGTTGTAGAGCACGTTCGTCAGGCTCGCGTTCCGGTGGCGGATGGTGAGCGGGTAGTCGGTCACGAACCCCTTGGAGAACACCTGCTGGTAGCCCTCGCGCGCCTTCTCCGGCTCGGTGAAGTAGTCGGAGAAGTCGGTGCCGATGAGGCGCTCCCGCGGGATGCCGGTCACCTTGATGGTGGCCTCGTTCACGTCGGTGATCTTGCCCTCCGAGCTGATCGTGACGAGGGGGTCGAGCGACGCCTCGACGAGGCTCCGGGCGTACTGAGAGGCCTGCTTCTGCGCCGTCACGTCGCGCGCCGCCGCGAACACGCCGAGCACGTTCCCGCGCGCGTCCTTGTACACCGACGCGTTGTAGAGCACGTCCGTGAGCTTCCCGGCGCCGTGGCGGATGGTGAGCGGGTAGTCCGTGACCGCGCCCTTCTCGAACACCTCCTTGTACCCCTCGCGCGCCTTCTCCGGCTCGGTGAAGTAGTCGGAGAAGTCCGTCCCGATGAGCTTCGCGCGCACGAAGCCGGTCACCTGCGCCGTCGCCTCGTTGACGTCGGTGATCTTGCCGGCCGGGCTGATCGTGACGAGCGGGTCGAGGGACGCCTCGATGAGGCTCCGCGCGTACTGCGAGGCCTGCTTCTGCTCGGTGACGTCGCGCGCGGCGGCGAACACGCCGAGCACCTTCCCGACCGCGTCCTTGTAGACCGACGCGTTGTAGAGGACGTCCGTGAGCCGGCCGTTCTTGTGGCGGATGGTGAGGGGATAGTCGGTGACGAACCCCTTCGCGAACACCTGCTGGTAGCCCTCGCGCGCCTTCTCCGGCTCGGTGAAGTAGTCGGAGAAGTCGGTCGCGATGAGCCTCTCGCGCGCGACGCCGGTGACCTTGATGGTCGC
This sequence comes from Anaeromyxobacter sp. RBG_16_69_14, assembly GCA_001768075.1. Lineage (GTDB taxonomy): Bacteria > Myxococcota > Myxococcia > Myxococcales > Anaeromyxobacteraceae > Anaeromyxobacter_A. The sequence continues at coordinate 11,225 of MEMX01000055.1, forward strand.
CTCGTTGACGTCGGTGATCTTGCCGGCCGGGCTGATCGTGACGAGCGGGTCGA
>MEMX01000056.1:0-3342 GCA_001768075.1 Anaeromyxobacter sp. RBG_16_69_14
GCCCCTTCATCTGGATGAGTCGGCGAGGGATAGCTCTCCGATGTGTCCTGATAGCGCTTGCCACATGAACTGACGCTCGAGATGGGGGGCGCGGGGGGAGAGTTCTCCCCTCCGCTTGAGGCGCCGCACGGCGCCGGACATCAGCAGCTCACAGCGGCGGCGGTGACGCTGGAGAATCACATCAACTGGTCGCCGCTGTGAGGCGAGATCGCGACCTGTCCCCCGGGGCTCCCGCTGCGCTACCATCCGTCCCGGAGGTCTCCCATGCGCCGCCTCATCGCCACGCTCGCCGTCGTCGTCGCCGGACTAGCCGCGTGCAAGTCCGAGAAGGGCCGTACCGAGCCGCCGCCGCGCGTCGCGGCGGTGACGCTGCGCGTGGTCTACGGGAGCGAGAAGCGAAGCTGGCTCGAGGAGCAGGTTCGCTCGTTCCAGGCGAGCGGCGCCCGCCTCTCGAGCGGGCGGATCATCACCGTCGAGGCGAAGCCCATGGGATCGGGCGAAGCCGTGCAGGGGATCATCGACGGCACCCTGCAGCCGCATGTCTTCAGCCCTGCCTCCGGGGCCTACGTGGCGCTCCTCAACCGCGCCTGGCTCGGGCAGGTGGGGAAGACTCTCCCGGTGTGCCCGCAGGGCGATCCGCTGGTGCTCTCGCCCGTGGTGGTCGCGATGTGGAAGCCCATGGCGGAAGCGCTGGGCTGGCCCGGGAAGCAGCTCGGCTGGCGCGATCTGCTGAAGGTGAATGCTGGCGGCGAGGGCTGGAGCCGGATCGGGCGCCCGGAGTGGGGATCGTTCAAGCTGGGCCACACGCACCCGGAGTACTCCAACTCCGGGCTCCTCTCGGTGCTCGCCGAGGCCTACGCGGGCGCACGCAAGACGCGCGGGCTCGTGACGGAGGACCTCCGCGCCAGGCCCGTACGCGACCTCGTCCAGCGGGTGGAGGGCACGGTCGTCCACTACGGGAAGTCCACCGGCTTCTTCGCCGAGAAGATGGTCGAGCGCGGCCCGAGCTATCTCTCGGCGGCCGTGCTCTACGAGAACCTGGTCATCGAGTCGTACTCGAAGGCGAGCTCCGCTCCCTTTCCGCTCGTGGCCATTTACCCGGTGGAGGGCACCTTCTGGTCGGACCACCCGTACGCGATCCTGGACGCGCCCTGGGTCGGCGCGGAGGAGCGGGAGGCCGGCGAGAAGCTGCTCGCCTTCCTCAAGGCGCGGCCCCAGCAAGAGCGCGCGCTGGTGCACGGATTCCGGCCGGCCGACACCGGCATCCCGGTGGGCGCGCCGGTCGACGCGGCGCATGGTGTGGACGCCAGGCAGCCGCAGACCCTGCTGGAGGTCCCCGCGGCGGCGACGCTGGAGGCGCTGCTGGGACTCTGGCGGGAGACGAAGAAGGCGGCCGACGTGATCCTCGTCTTCGACAAATCGGGGAGCATGACCGGAAGGCCCCTCGTCGAGGCCAAGGCAGGGGCGCGCGCCTTCCTCGACGCGCTCGGCGAGCGCGATCGGCTTTCGGTCATGTTCTTCGACGAGGCCGTACATCCGCCCTTCGGTCCGCTCGCCATCGCGACCGGGAAGCAGGCCCTCGCCGACCGCATCGGCGGTGCGATCGCGGGTGGCGGTACCGCGCTCTACGACGCCACGGCGAGGGCGTACGCGCTGGCGCTGGAGCGGGCGACCCAGGAGCCCGGTCGCATCCACGCCGTCGTGGTCATGACCGACGGGAAGGACGAGAGCAGCAGGGCGGACTTCGCGGACCTCCGGCGGGTGCTCTCGGTGGAGGGCGGCGACACGCCAGTGCGGGTTTTCACAATAGGTTATGGATCCAAGGTGCAGCTGGACGTCCTCGCCCGCATCGCCGAGAACGCTCAGGGCGCGAGCGCCCGGGGTAGCGTCGAGGACATCGTGGCCGTCTACCGAGACATGGCCGCGTTCTTCTGATAGCGCATGCCACATGAACTGACGCTCGAGATGGGGGGCGCGGGGGGAGAGTTCTCCCCTCCGCTTGAGGCGCCGCAAGGCGCCGGACATCAGCTCACAGCGGCGGCGGTGACGCTGGAGAATCACATCAACTGGTCGCCGCTGTGACTCGTGTGAAGGACCTCTCCCTCATGGCCGGCGAGGAGGCCGGGTATAGTGACGACCGTGCCTTCCAGGGCGGACAAGCAGCGGCACCCCTCCTTCGCCCGCGTGGCGGGGCGCGCGGCGGCGAGCCCCCTCAACCTGAGCGTGGCCGGTGCCGCGGCGGTGGGCGCGGCGGTGCTCCAGGCCTGGCCGCTGGCGGCCCTGGGCGGAGCGGCGTACGTGGCGCTGGTCGCCTGGGACCTCGCCTCGCCCGAGTTCTGGAAGAAGGCGCTCGGCGCGCCTCCGCGGCCCGAGGCGCGCAGCCCGGACCTCCCGGATCCGGGCACCGTGGAGGACCCTGCGCTGCGCGACTCGGCGCGCGCGATCGCGAGCGCGCGGGCGGAGCTGGATCGCGTCATGGCCGAGGCGCGGGGCGACGTCGCCGTCCAGCTCGCCGGCGTGACCGTCTCCATCGACGAGCTCGAGGAGCGCGCCGTGCGGCTGGTGCGTTCTGGCGGGGACCTGGCTCGCTACCTCGGTCAGACCGACAGGTCGGAGGTCCGCGCTGAGATGGAGCGCATGCGGGCCCGGGCCGACACCGCCACCGACGCCTCGGCGCGCGAGCAGTACCGTCACACGATCGCCGCGCGCGCGGAGCAGCTCAAGGCGCTCGACGATCTGGCGGCGGCGCTGGAGCGCGTGCACGCCAACCTCGCCCGCATCGAGGCCACGCTGGAGGGCCTCGCCGCCAAGGTGGTGCGGATGGCGGCCATGGACGCGCAAGCCATGGACGACCTCTCCGGCGACGTGAACAGCGAGCTCGAGCGGCTCAACATGGACATCAAGACGTTCGAGGAGACGCTCGGAAATCTGGTGAAGCCGGAGGTCGCGCGCACATGAGAGCCAAGGTGGTCATCGTCCTCCTCTTCATCGCCGCCGCCGGCGGCATCCTCTGGTACGTGCGCGGCGGCGGCGAGCTGCCGAAGGTGCCGGCGGCCATCTCGACGCCGATCGAGATCACCATGCTGTACGGCACCGAGAAGCGCGAGTGGGTGGAGGCCGTCGCCGCCGAGTTCGCGAAGCAGCGCCCGGACGTGAAGGTCGTGCTCGTCGGCAAGGGCTCGCTCGAGTCGGTCCAGTCGATCCTGGACGGAAAGGACAAGCCGACCGTCTGGAGCCCCGCCGACGGGCTCGAGCTGCGGCTGCTCCAGGCGGACTGGCAGACGAAGAACCGGACCGAGCTGTTCGCGACGACCGGCGAGGACGCGCCGCAGCCGCTCGTCA
>MEMX01000056.1:3448-8225 GCA_001768075.1 Anaeromyxobacter sp. RBG_16_69_14
CGAACCAGGGCTGGCCGGCGGTGGGCGGGAAGCCGGAGTGGGGGTTCGTGAAGCTCGGTCACACCGACCCGGTGCGCTCCAACTCCGGGCTGCAGACGCTGCTGCTCATGACGCTCGACTACTACGGGCGCACCTCGGGGCTCCAGGTCGCCGACGTCCTCGACCCGAAGTACCAGAGCTGGATCGCGCAGCTGGAGCGGGGTGTCGGTCACCTCGAGACCTCGACCGGGACCTTCATGGCCGACATGATCCGGTTCGGGCCCTCCAAGTACGACATCGCGGTCGTCTACGAGAACCTGGCCGTGGCGCAGCTCGAGAACGCCCAGGGCCGCTGGGGAAACCTGCGCCTCTATTATCCCTCCGTGACGTTGTGGAGCGATCACCCGGCGGCGCTGCTCCAGGCCGAGTGGGTGACCGAGCCGCAGCGCAAGGCGGCTCGCGCCTGGCTCGCCTTCCTGCGCAGCCGCCCCATGCAGGAGCGAGCGCTCTCCTATGGCTTCAGGCCGGCCGACCCCGCCGTCCCCGTTCGCACCGGCGACGCGCAGAACCCGTTCACGCGCTACGCGCCGTACGGCGTCCAGATCGAGATTCCCCCGGTCGCGACGCCCCCCGAGGCGCCGGTCATCCGGAACCTCCTCACGATGTGGTCGCGCGTGGTCGCGGTTCACTGATTCGGAGGCAACCTGCTGGCGGCCGCGTGGCTGCACCCCAACAGCCTCCGAAAAAAGGCCGGCCCCAGCACGGATGTGCAGGGGCCTCGGATGTAAAGTCTAGCTCGGGCCGGCCAACTTCGGACGACATGCGCAGGCAACGTCGCCCTGCGTCCGTCGTCGGTGGGGGACGAGCCCCCACCATGAGAAAAACCGGGGGAGTATGGCCCCCTACTGGTAGCTCGGGTACCGCACGCCGCGGCGGCGCGCAAGGCGAATCGAAGAGAGAACCGGGATGACCACCGCGACAAGGTGTCGCGGGATCTGGGGACAGGCCGTGGGACGCCAGAGCAGCTTCTCGAGGGGTCTGGGGGTGTCGAGGCTCACGCCATCGCCTCGAGCAATCGCGGTGCCGCGGCGCATCCTCGCGGATCCGCCAGTTTACATCCTCGGGGTGGCGGGTGCCTTCTCACCCTGGGGTGAGAGATACACCAACTCTCAGTGCAGCACGGTCACCGGCTCGGTGGGTCGCTCGCCCTTCTTGAAGTCGAGCGACTCGCCTTTGCCCTCGTCCACCACCACGTGGTCGCCGGCCTTGAACTCGCCGCGCAGGATCTTCTGCGCCAGCGGGTCCTGCACCAGGCGCTGGATCGCGCGCTTGAGCGGCCTCGCGCCGTAGACCGGATCGTACCCTGCGTCCGCGATGGTCTCCCGCGCGCCCTCGGTGAGCTCGAGCGTGAGCGATCGGTCGGTGAGGAGCTTGCGCAGGCGGCCGAGCTGGATCTCGACGATGCGGCCGAGGTCGTCGCGCACGAGCGGCCTGAAGACGACGATCTCGTCCACGCGGTTCAGGAACTCGGGCCGGAACTCGCCGCGGAGGTGCTCGAGGGCCGCTTCGCGGATCTCCTGGACGTGCGCGCCCGGCCTGCCGGCCAGACGCTGGATCTCGTCCGAGCCGATGTTGGAGGTCATGATGACGACCGCGTTGCGGAAGTCCACTGTCCGTCCCTGACCGTCGGTGAGCCGCCCGTCGTCGAGGATCTGGAGCAGCACGTTGAAGACGTCGTGGTGCGCCTTCTCGATCTCGTCGAAGAGGATGACCGCGTAGGGGCGCCGCCGCACCGCCTCGGTGAGCTGGCCGCCCTCCTCGTAGCCGACGTAGCCGGGAGGCGCGCCGATGAGCCGCGACACGGCGTGCTTCTCCATGTACTCGCTCATGTCGAGGCGGACCATCGCGCTCTCGTCGTCGAACAGGAACTCGGCCAGCGCGCGCGCCGTCTCCGTCTTCCCCACTCCCGTCGGACCGAGGAAGATGAAGCTGCCGATCGGACGATTGGGATCCTGGAGGCCGGATCGAGCGCGGCGCACCGCCGACGAGACGGCGCGGACGGCCTCCTCCTGGCCGACGACGCGCACGGCGAGCCGCTCCTCCATCGAGAGGAGCTTCTCCACCTCGCCCTCCATCATCCTCGTCACGGGGATGCCGGTCCACTTGGAGACGACCTCGGCGATCTCCTCCGGCGTCACCTCCTCCTTCAGCATGGCGCCGGCCTTCTGCAGCTGGGCCAGCTTCGCCTGCTGCTGCTCCACACGCCGTTGCAGCTCGGGGAGCTTCCCGAATTTGATCTCGGCGGCCCTGTTGAAGTCGGCGTTTCGTTCGGCGGCCGCCTGATCGCTCCTGAGCTGGTCGATCTCCGCCTTGGCCGCCGCCACCTCCTGGATCGCGCGCTTCTCGTTTTGCCACCGCGACTGGAGGGCCGCGAACTGCTCCTTCATGGCGGCGAGCTCCTTCTCCACCTGGGCGAGCCGGGCCTGCGAGGCCTCGTCCTTCTCCTTCACGAGCCCCTGCTTCTCGATCTCGAGCTGGCCGATACGGCGGCGGACCTCGTCCACCTCCGTCGGCATGGAGTCGATCTCGATCCGGAGCCGGCTCGCCGCCTCGTCGACGAGGTCGATGGCCTTGTCGGGCAGGAAGCGGTCGGCGATGTAGCGATGGCTGAGGCGCGCCGCCTCGACCAGCGCCGCGTCCTGGATGCGCACCTTGTGGTGCACCTCGTAGCGGTCCTTGAGGCCGCGCAGGATGGAGACGGTGTCCTGCACCGAGGGCTCGCCCACGAAGACCGGCTGGAAGCGCCGCTCCAGGGCCGGGTCCTTCTCGACGTGCTTGCGGTACTCGTTGACCGTGGTCGCGCCGATCGCGTGCAGCTCGCCGCGCGCCAGGGCGGGCTTCAGCATGTTGCCCGCGTCCATGGCGCCCTCGGCCGCGCCGGCGCCGACGATGGTGTGCATCTCGTCGATGAAGAGGATGATCTGTCCTTCGCTCCCCGTCACTTCCTTGAGCACGCTCTTCAGCCGCTCCTCGAACTCGCCGCGGTACTTCGTGCCGGCCACCATCGCCCCCAGGTCGAGCCCCAGGATGCGCTTGCTCTTGAGACCCTCCGGCACGTCACCGTCCACGATCCGGCGCGCCAGGCCCTCCGCGATGGCGGTCTTGCCGACGCCGGGGTCGCCCACCAGCACCGGGTTGTTCTTGGTGCGGCGCGAAAGGATCTGGATGACGCGCCGGATCTCGTCGTCCCGGCCGATCACCGGGTCGAGCTTGCCGTCCCTGGCGAGCTGCGTCAGGTCCTTGGCGTACTTCTCGAGGGCGCGGTACTGGCTCTCCGCCTCGGGCGAAGTCACGCGCGCGCCACCGCGCACGGCCTTCACCGCCTCGCGCACGCGGTCGGGCCGCGCGCCCGCGCTGCGCAGCGCTTCGCCGGCGCCACCCTTCTCCTCGCTCGCGGCGAGGAGGAGGTGCTCGGTGGAGACATACTCGTCCTTGAGTTTCTTCGCCTCGTCCTCGGCGCGGTCCACGAGCTTCATGACCCGGTTCGTGATGTACGGCTCGGCGCCGTGAACCTTGGGGACGCCGCGCAGTTCGTCCTCGAGCCTCGACGCGACGAGTGCCGGGTCGGCCCCGATCTTTTCCAGGATCGGGCGGGCGATGCCGTCCTCCTGTTCCAGGAGAGCCAGGACGAGGTGCTCGGCGTCGATGGCCTGGTGGTCGCGGCGGCGCGCCTGAGCCTGCGCCGCCTGCAACGCCTCCTGCGCCTTCATGGTCATCTTCTCGGGTCTCATGGCCAGGAACGTAAGAAGGCGCTGACCTTTGGCAAGCGAGCGCGCGGGCCGGGCGGCGTGGTCGGTGGCGAGAAAACCGTAGCAAAGACGCGCTCTCCGCGCCGATGCGACGGCTGGACCGCTCCCGTGCTAGGAAAGTGACCCGATGAGGTCCATGACGACCGAGGCGGCGCCACCAGACGCCGTGCAGGCCCCCCTGCGCGAAGCGCGCGCCGGCGCCTGCCTCGTCGCCGGGTGGAGCGTTGCTGCGCTGCCACTCCTCGTGCTGCGCGGCCTCGGCGCCCAGTACAGCTTTCGCCCCGGGACGTACCTGCCGCTCCACGTGCTCCTCGAGCTGGCGGTCGCTCTGACCGGTTTCGCCACCTTTGCCGTGCAGTGGTACGCGGCGGGCGCGCGCGGCGCATCCGATGCGCGGGCGCGCTTCCTCGGCGCCGCGTTCCTGGGGGTCGGGCTCTTTCACACCGCTCACATGATGGTGTTCCCCGGCATGCCCGGCGTCCTCGGAGCGGCGACCGTCGAGCGCACGATCTACTACCTGCTGCTGGGGCGGCTCTGGATGACGGGCGCGCTCCTCGCAGCCGCCTTCATCACACCCGAGAGCCGACGGCCGCTCCTCGGGCGGGGGTCGCTCGTCGCTTTTAGCCTCGCGCTCGTCGCGCTGGCTGTGGCCGCGGAAGCTCCAATCCTCAAGTCGCCGGGCATCCTCTATCGGCCGGCGACCGGCCTCACTGGCACCAAGATCGGGGTCGAGCTCGCGGTGGCGACGCTGGCCGTCGCGGGAGCGGCGCTGCACTGGAGGTGGTGGCGCGGCAGCCGCGATCGAACCTCGCTGCGGATCGCGGCGGCCCTGGGCCTGATGGTGCTGTCTGCCCTGTGCCTCTCGATCTTCGAGAGCGTCCGCGACCTGTACCACCTGCTCGGCCACGCGTACGCCCTCGCCACGGCCGCGCTCATGTTCGACGGGCTCTTCGTCGCGGCGCTCCTCGAGCCGTACCGGCGGCTCGACC
>MEMX01000056.1:8237-13810 GCA_001768075.1 Anaeromyxobacter sp. RBG_16_69_14
CCGGGCGTCGCGCGAGCTCGCGGGGTCGAACTCGCGGCTCGACGCGCTCCGCGCGCACGTGGAGGGCGAGCTCGCCAGCACGATCACACGGCTCGAGGAGTCCTCGGCCCGGGAGCAGCTGGCCCGCGCCGAGCTGGAGGCAGCCATCGCGGCCGTGCCGGAGGGCATCGTGGTCTACTCGCCCGGGGGACAGATCCTGGTCACCAACGCGGCTGCCGAGCGGCTCCTGCGCACGACCGAAGAGCTCTCCGGCGAGACCTTGCTGCAGCGCTGGTCACGCCTCAAGGTCCAGACCACGGAGGGGAAGCCCTTCCCCGTCGAGGAGAGCCCGGTGGTGAAGGCCCTCGGCGGCGTGCCGGTGCCCGGCGTGCCGGCGTCGATCGAGGCGCTCGACGGCAAGCGGCTCTGGGTCTCCATCAGCGCGGCCCCGATCCGCGCCCCCGACGGTCGGCTCGACGGCGCGGTGGCCGCCATAACCGACATCGGTGCCATCCAGACGCTACAGAGCCAGCGCGAGGACCTGTTGCGCGCCGTCTCCCACGACCTGCGGAATCCGCTCCAGATAGTGCTCCTCCAGGCGGAGCGGCTGCAGCGGCTCCTGGCAGGTACACCGCTCGAGAAGGAGCGCCTGAGCGCCGACCGGATCGCCCACGCCTCGAAGCAGATGGGCGTCATGATCCGCGACCTGGTGGAGGCGGCGCGGGTGGAGAGCGAGAGCCTCGCGCTCGCGCTCCAGCGGGTGGAGCTGTCCCAGTTCCTGCAGCGGATGCTGACCCAGTCGGCGGGCGCGCTCGAGGTGGGGCGCGTCGAGCTCGACCTCCCGCCCGACTTGCCCTGCGCGAACGCCGATCCGGCCCGGCTCGAGCGCATCTTCGTGAACCTCATCGGGAACGCGCTCAAGTACTCGCCCGAGGAGACCCAGGTGCGGGTCAGCGCAAGCGCCGCCGCGGGCGACGGGAAGATCCTCGTCTCGGTGGCCGACCGCGGGCTGGGGATCGACCCGGAGGACCTGCCGCGCATCTTCGAGCGCTTCTACCGAGGCAAGCGCACGCGGAAGGCGGACGGCCTGGGCCTCGGGCTGTACATCGTGCAGATGCTCGTCGAGGCGCACGGCGGGGGCGTGTGGGCGGAGAGCCGGCCGGGCGAGGGCGCCACCTTCAGTTTCACGCTTCCTGCGGCAGGGTAGTACGTCACTGAAGCCCGAAGCCTGCGGCCACGCCCCACTTCGGCCCTGCATGGTCCTTGAAATGACCCCGGCGATGGCTCATCCCTGCTGCGTATCGTCCCTACGGAGGCCCCTTGCACCTCGACGCGCAGCTCGATGCCGCCCCGCGCGTGAGCGCCGTCGGGCGCGCACTGCCGAAGAACTACCTGGACCAGGAGTCGCTCATCGCAGCGCTGCGCGGGCTCTGGGCCAAGAGGCACTTCAACGTCGAGCGGCTGGAAGACCTCCACCGCGCCGTGCAGGTGTCCGGCCGTCACCTGGCGCTGCCGCTCGAGGGGTACGCCGGTCTCGACACGTTCGCCAGGTGCAACGACGCGTGGATCGACGCCGCCCGGGAGCTGGGCGAGGCGGCCCTGCGCGACGGGCTGGCGCGGGCCGGGTTGTCGCCCGTCGACGTCGACCACCTCTTCTTCGTGACGGTGACCGGCATCGCGACTCCCTCCATCGACGCGCGGCTCGCGAACCGGCTCCGCATGAAGCCGTCGCTGAAGCGGACGCCCATCTTCGGCCTCGGCTGCGTCGCCGGCGCGGCCGGTACCGCGCGCGCCACGGACTATCTGCGCGCCTATCCGGGCGAGGTGGCGGTGGTGCTCTCGGTAGAGCTGTGCTCGCTCACCCTGCAGCGCGAGGACCTGTCGGTGCCGAACATCGTCGCGTCCGGGCTCTTCGGCGACGGGGCGGCGGCGGTGGTGCTCGAAGGGGGCGCTCGAGGGGCCGCGAGAGCACCGCGGGGACCGCGGGTCCTCGCCACCCGCTCCGTCTTCTACCCCGACACGGAGCGCGTCATGGGCTGGGACGTGGTCGACTCCGGGTTCAAGGTGGTGCTCTCCGCCCGCGTGCCGGAGATCGTCCGCGAGCACGTCGGAGGGGACGTGGACGGTTTCCTCGGCGAGCACGGGCTCGCTCGACGCGACATCCGGCACTGGATCGCCCACACGGGCGGGCCGAAAGTGCTGCAAGCCTTCGAGGGCGCGCTGGAGCTGCCGGAGGACGCGCTGGCGCGATCGTGGCGCTCCTTGCGGGACGTCGGCAACCTCTCCTCTGCCTCGGTGCTCTTCGTGCTCGGGGACCTGCTCGACGGCGCCGACGCGAGAGCGGGTGACCTCGGGCTCATGATCGCGATGGGCCCCGGCTTCTGCTCCGAGATCGTGCTCCTTGCGTGGTAAAGCCGCTTGGTGATGCCGCGCGACGCCTACCTTGCCTTCATGGGACTGCTCGCCCTGGAGCGCGGAGCCGAGCTCGTCGTGTCCTTCCGCCACGCCCGCTGCCTCCTGGCGCGGGGAGGGGTGGAGGTGGGCGAGGGGCATCACCGGCCGATGGTGCTCTTTCACGCGGCCTTCCTCCTGTCTTGCGTCGCCGAGGCGCTCACCTTTCCGGCGCCGCCGCCTCGGGCAGCCCTCCTCGCGCTCGCGGGCGCGCTCCTCGCGCAGGGCCTGCGCTGGTGGGCCATCGCGACGCTCGGGGAGCGCTGGAGCACGCGCGTCATCGTCCTCGCCGGAGCGCCGCCGGTGACGGGCGGGCCCTACCGGTTCCTCGCGCACCCGAACTACCTGGCGGTCGTGATGGAGATGGCGCTCGTTCCTCTCGCCTTTGGCTCGTGGCGGAGCGCGCTCGTCTTCTCCGCTGGCAATGCGGCTCTCCTGGCGGTGCGCATCCGCGCCGAGGAGCGGGCGCTGGGCGAGAGCTGGGCGAGCGCCTTCCGCGGCCGCCCGCGATTTCTGCCCCGCGCCTCGTCACCTCGGGACCGGGAGGACCTACGTGACGCATCGTGAACGGGAGGTGGCGCGCGAGATCCGGCGCCTCGCCCGCGAGGATCTCGGGCTCGAGTGGGACGGGGCCGACGGCGAGGAGCTGGCGGGCCGCCTCGACTCGCTCGCGCTCCTGTCCCTGGTGGTGGCGGTCGAGGATCGCTACCGCGTCAAGATCGGAGAGGAGGAGGCGGCGACGACGAGGAGCCTCGCGGACCTGGCCCGGCTCGTCGCGCGCAAGGCCGCCGCGCCCGCGAAGGAGGAGGCGCCATGAGGCTGTGCGGCCCGCCCCAACCCGCTCCGCGCGCGCCGGACGTGAACGCGCTCCTGGCCCAGGCAGCCCCCCATCCCTCGGGTGTCACCTTCCTAGATCTGCACGAGCGCGAGCTGCATCTTCGCTGGGCCGAGATCCATGCGCGCGCCCGCCGCGTGGCAGCGTCCCTGGAGACCTTGGGCGTCTGCCCCGGCGATCGGGTCGCGGTCATCCTCCGCACCGAGCCCGCCTTCGTCGACGCTCTCTTCGGCACGCTGCTCGCGGGAGCGGTTCCCGTGCCCCTCTATCCGCCCGTCCGGCTCGGCCGGATGGAGGAGTACCTCTCGGCCACCGCGCGCATGATTCGGGTCTCGGGGGCGCGGCTCGTGCTCGCGAACGGCGCGGTGCGGCGCCTTCTCGGCGAGGTGGTGGCGCGGGCGCGGCCCGAGCTGGGATGCCGCTCGGTGGAAGGGCTCGAGCGATCGGGTCGCGAGCTCGCGCGCGCGGTCGATCCGGGCGACCTCGCGCTGGTGCAGTTCTCCTCCGGCTCGACGGTCGATCCAAAGCCGGTCGCCCTCACGCACGCGAGCGTGGTAGCGCACACCGCCGCCATCCTGGACCTCGTCCGCCCCACGCCGGACGACAAGCTCGTCTCGTGGCTGCCGCTCTACCATGACATGGGCCTCATCGGCTGCCTGCTGGGGGCTGCGAGCTATCCCGGACCGCTCGTCCTCATCCCCCCGGAGCACTTCCTGGCGCGCCCCGCGCTCTGGCTGCGGGCGCTGGCGCGCCACCGCGGAACAGTTTCGGCAGCGCCCAGCTTCGCCTACGCCTATGCCGCCGAACGCGTGCGCGACGAGGACCTGGAAGGGCTCGACCTGTCGCAGTGGCGCATCGCTCTCGACGGCGCCGAGCCGGTGGCGGCGGAGGTGCTGAGGCGCTTCGCGGCGCGGTTCGCGCGCTTCGGCTTCGACGCGCGCGCTCTCATGCCGGTGTACGGCCTCTCGGAGGCGGCGCTGGCGGTCACCTTCACGCCGAGGCGAGATAGCTGGCGCTCGCGGCGCCTCGATCCGGTCGCGCTGGCCTCGCGGGGCGATGTCGAGGAGGGGCGGCGCGAGGTGGTGTCGGTTGGCACGCCGATCCCCGGGGTCGAGGTGGAGGTGCGGGGCGCGTCCGGCGAGGTCCTGCCGGAGCGGCGTCTCGGGCGGGTCTTCGTGCGCGGCGCGTCGGTGATGCGGGGCTACCTCGGCCAGCCGGAGGCGACCGCGCGCGCCCTGCGAGGGGGCTGGCTCGACACGGGCGACCTCGGTTTCGTCGAGGGCGGCGAGCTGTACGTTCACGGCCGCGCCAAGGACGTGGTCATCCTGCGCGGCGCGAACCACGCGCCGGACGAGCTGGAGGCGCCGCTCCAGGCGGTGGCCGGTATCCGACCCGGCTGCGCGGTCGCGGTCGGCTTCCAGCCGGACGACTCCGGGGAGGAGCTGCTCCTCCTGGCCGAGCGCGCGGGTCGGCCCGGCGAGGACCCGGCGGTCGAGGGGGCCGCGCGCAGGGCCGTGCTCGAGCGCACGGGCGTACGCCCGCACGCGGTGGTGCTCCTGCCGCCGGGCACGCTGCCGCGCACCTCGTCCGGGAAGATGCGCCGGGGCGAGGCCCTGCGGCGCTACCTCGCCGGCGAGCTCGCCCCGCCGCGCCAGGTGACCGCGCTCACGGTCGCGCGCGAGATGGCCCGGTCAGCGCTCGCGTACGCGCGGATGCGGCACACCAGGGATTGGGTGAATCGGGAGTGATCGTGCATCTCAACCCCGGCGCAACGGCTGCTCCATGTCTCGCCTTCGCGATCTGATCATCGTCGGAGGCGGCCCCGCTGGTCTCGCGGTGGGGGTGGTGGCCGCGGGCCGCGGGCTCGACGTGCTGCTGCTGGAGCGCGGCGCGCTCCCGGCCGACAAGGCCTGCGGCGAGGGGTTGCTTCCGTCCGGCGTCCGCGCGCTCGAGGCGCTGGGGGCGCGCGCGCTCCTCGATCGCTCCGCATCCTCGCCGGTGCGGGCTATTCGCTGGGTGGACGGCTCCATCTCGGCCGAGGCGCGGCTGCCTGCCCCCTTTGGCCTGGGTGTGCGACGCACTGCGCTCTCGGCCGCGCTCCTCGCCCGCGCCCGCGCCGTGGGCGTCGAGGTGCGCGAGAACGCGACCGTTCGCGGGCACCGGCGCCAGTCCGACGAGGTAGAGGTAGAGGTGCACGCCGACGGAGGCGCCGAGCGAGCACGCCTCCTCGTCGCGGCCGATGGGCTCGCCTCGTCCATACGGCGCCGTGAGGGGCTGGAGGTTCCTTCGGCGGGCGCGCCTCGCTTCG
>MEMX01000056.1:13819-20162 GCA_001768075.1 Anaeromyxobacter sp. RBG_16_69_14
GCCACTTCGCGCGCGCACCCTGGACCGATGCCGTCGAGGTGCACTTCGGTGATCAGGTCGAGGCCTATGTGACGCCGGTTGGGCCCGAAAGGGTTGGCATCGCCTTCCTGTGCGAGGACAGAGCGCGCGCGAGCTACCGCGCGCTCCTGGCGCGCTTTCCGGAATTGCTGCGGCAGGTCGCCGGATCGAGCTACGACTCGGAGCTCGCTGGCGCCGGGCCGCTCGCGCGGGCGGTCCGCGCGCGGACCGCAGATCGCCTCGTGCTCGTCGGTGACGCCGCGGGCTACCTCGACGCCATCACCGGAGAGGGTCTCTCGCTCGCCTTCCAGGGCGCTCTGGCGCTGGGACGCGTCCTCCCCGACGCGCTCGCCGCGGGCGCCACGCGCGAGGTCTTCGCGGGGTGGGAACGAGGGGAGGCGCGGCGTTTCGCGCTCTACGCGACGACGACGCGCTTCGTGCTGGGCCTGGCGCGCCGCCCCGCTGCCCGGCGTCGCTCACTCGGTTTCCTGGCGCGGCACCCACGCCTGTTCGCCGCCATGGTCGGGGCGGTCGTCAAATGAGCGGGAGGCACTGCGGGGGCGCGATGCGCCCCGAGCGAGCACGGCCGTTGACGCAACGCAATAGGAGGGCTGGCAAGTAAGATGTGGTCAAAAGGAGAATTCGCCATGCGCTCCGCCGTCCTCGGCGCCGGGTCCTGGGGGACCGCTCTCGGTGCCACTCTCGCCTCCAAGGGCTTTCCGGTCATGGTCTGGGACAAGGACGTCCCGCTGCTGGAGGCGATAGCGCAGACGCACGAGAACGCGCGCTACCTGCCCGGCGTGCAGCTGCCGGCGACCCTCGGAGCCACCACCGAGATCGCGCGCGCGCTTGAGGGTGCGGAGCTGGTCGTGTACGCGGTGCCGTCGCACGTGATGCGCCTCGTCGCCATCGAGTCGAAGCGGCTGCTCCACGCCGGCGTGCCCATCTGCTCGGTGGCGAAGGGCATCGAGGTGGACACGCTCATGACCATGAGCGAGGTGCTGGAGGACGTGCTGCCGGTGCAGACGCACCCCTACCTCACCTTCCTCTCCGGACCCTCCTTCGCGAGCGAGGTGGCGAGGGGGCTCCCCACCGCAGTCACCATCGCCGGGCGCTGGGAGCGCATCTCGAAGCAGGTGCAGGACGCCTTTCACACCAGGAGCTTCCGCCCCTACACTTCCACGGACGTGATCGGCGTCGAGCTGGGAGGCTGCGTGAAGAACGTGGTGGCCATCGCCGCCGGCATCTCCGACGGCATGGGCTTCGGCGCCAACGCGCGGGCGGCGCTCATCACCCGCGGTCTGGCAGAGATCGTCCGCCTGGCGGTCCGGAAGGGCGCGAACCCCATGACGCTCGGTGGCCTGTCCGGCCTGGGTGACCTCGTCCTCACCTGTTCCTCGGAGCAGTCGCGCAACCACAGGGTCGGCTTCGAGCTCGGACAGGGGAAGAAGCTGGAGGACATCCAGAAGGCGATCGATCAGGTCGCGGAAGGCGTGCTCAACGCGAAGAGCGTGCATGCGCTCGCTCGCAAGCTGTCCGTCGAGATGCCCATCTCCGAGACGGTGTACCGCGTGCTCTACGAGGGTCAGTCCCCGCGGCAGGGGGTGACCGAGCTCATGACGCGCGAGACCAGGCCCGAGAACTGATGGCGAGCCTGCCGCGGCGCCACGGGAACGAGCCCGCGACCCGTCGTTTCGCGCGGGCGCCGTCTTCGCGCTACGATTCCTAGATGGGTGACCTTGCGCGCGTACTCGTGCAGGACGGCGTCCTCTCCCCCGAGGCCGTGTCTCGCGCCTCGAAGGCGGCGCGGAACGGCGATGTCGCGTCGGCGGCGCTCGAGCTGCGCCTCGCCGACGAGTGGGCGCTCGCCCGGGCCCTGGGACGCGTGCACGAGTGCCCAGGCGTCGATCTCTCGCGGAGCGTGGTGCCCACCGCCAACCTGGTGGTGGTGCCCCCCGACTTCTGCCTCGACCACCGGCTGCTGCCCGTCTCCGTCGGAAAGGGGGAGATCGCCCTCGCCATGGCCGACCCGGCCGACCTGCCCTCCGCCGACCACGTTCGCTTCCTCACCGGCAAGAGGGTCCTGCGCTACGCGGCGGTGGCCACGGCGGTCCAGCACGCGATCGACGGGGTCGTGCACGCGCGTCGCGAGGGCGCGCAAGTCTGGCGTGGCGCGCGCGCACCGGTGCTCCTCGATCCCTCCGCCGCCCACGTGGCGGCGGTGAAGCCGAACGACCCCGGGGATAGCGTCGAGCTGCCCGAGGCGAGCGAGTCGATGGAGATCGTCGGGCTGGCCGAGCTCATCACGCCCTTTCAACCAGAAGTGGCGCCGCCCCCCCCGCAGACTCAGGCGGCGCTCCCCGCCGCGGCGCCGACCGTACCGGGCGGGCACGAGACCCTGCGGATGGAGGGACTGGCGGTGGGCAAGGTGGCGCTCGTGGTGGACGACGACGCTGAAGTGCGCCACCTGGTCGCCGCCGTGCTCGCCAAGCTCGGCTGCGTCGTGATTCAGGCTGCCGACGGCAAGGCCGCGCTCAAGATAGTGAGCGACGCTCGGCCGGACCTCGTCGTGCTGGACGCCATGATGCCGGGCATGCACGGCTTCGAGGTGTGCCGGGCCATCAAGGGGGACCGCGCGCTGCGCACCACCCGCGTCATCCTCTGCTCGGCCATCTACCGCGGTACCGTGGGGACGGACGCCCAGGTCGCTTTCGGGGCCGACGCCTTCGTGGAGAAGCCCTTCCGGCTCGACGAGCTGACGCGCATCTTCAAGGTGGCCCTCGTCGGCCCGGCCGCCGCCGAGACCACCGAGGAGCGCGCAGCGCGCGGGGAGGCGCAGGCGCTCTGGGGGGCGGCCTCGGAGGCGCTGGCCGCGGGCCGCCTGACCCAGGCGGCGGACCTGTCGCGCGAGGCCGCCAAGAAGGACCCCTGGTCCGCGGAGGCGCACTACTACCTCGGGCACGCGCTCTCGAAGCAGGGCCTCCTCTTCGAGGCGATCGCCGCCTACGAGCGAGCCGCGGAGCTGCGCCCCGACGTGGACGCCACTCACCAGTGTCTGGCACAGACCTACGAGCGGCTCGGCTTTCACAAGTCGGCGCGCGAGGCGTGGGCGCACGCGGTCGAGACCTGCAAGGATCCGACGCGCAAGAAGGGCATGCAGGCGAAGCTGATGAAGCTCCTGGGGACGTGACCGTTCCACACCTGGGCGTACACACGCGCCTCTTTCACGACGACGAGGTGCTCCGAGCTCACCGGAGGCCCCGGTTTCGCTGTACTCTGAAGAGGCTGTCGAGGGGCGTTCCCGCGCTCCTGGTCTGATTGTGAACGACTCGCATGACCCTATCGGCGACGCTCGCAACCATGGCCGCAACGCTGGCGGTCTGCGTGGCTGCGCTGTGCCGCTGGCTCTCGGTCGCGCCTTCATGGCGCGACGTGCGCCTGTTCTCGTACGTCGCGCTCTCGGCAGCCGTCTACTCGGCGTTGAACATCCCGAGCAATCTGGGCGTGGAGGGTTCCTGGACCCTCCTGTGCGCGCGCGTCCAGCTCCTGGTGGCGGGGGTTCACGTCGTCGCCTGGCTGCGCTACGCGAGCGTAGGGGCCAGCCGGCCTCGCTGGGAGCGTTGGTACGAGCGTGCGCTCCTGGTCGCGTGCGCCTCCGCGCTCGTGCCCGGGCTCGCCTACCATGGAGGAGGGAGGACGCGCGCCTTCACGCCGCTCGGGTTCGTCTACGCCGAGGCCACCCCCACGGCCTGGGGGCTCCTCCTGTTCGCCGCGCTCCTCGCGGTGTTCGCGCTCCTGGCCGCGCGCTACTGGCTCGCGTGGCGCCGGGGCCTGCCCCACGCGGCAGTGCACTGCGTCGGGCTCTGTGTCTTCCTGCTCATGGGCGTGAACGACGCGCTCGCGGTCGCCTCGCTCGCCGAGATGCCGCACCTGCTCGAGGTGGGGTTGGTCGTCCCGGTGGGGGCGGTGGCCTACTCGCTCGCCGCCCGCTTCAGCGCCGACGCTCAGGACCTTGCGCGCCTGCGGGCGGATCTCGAGACCGTCGTGGACGAGCGCACCCGGGAGCTCGCCTGTGCCGTGGACGCCTTGCACCGCTCCGAGAAGCTGGCCGCCCTCGGCCAGTTCGCGGCCGGCGTCGCGCACGAGGTGAACAACCCCACCGCGGTCGTGACCAGCAACCTGCAGTACCTCGCCGAGGCGATCGAGCGAGGACCGACGCTCCCCGTGGACGCCCGGTCCTGCGTCGCCGACTCGCTCGCGGCGACGGCCCGCATCGCCCGCGTGGCGCGCCAGCTGCTCGACGCGGGCAGGCTGGCCGCCTCGACCCCAGCCTGCGAGTGCGTCTCGGTGGCCGCCGCCGTCGGAGAGAGCGTCAGGGCAGCGCAAGCGCGCTGTGGCGCCCACGTCCGGTTCGCGGCCTCGATCTCTCCCGGGCTCTGTGTCCGCGCTCAGCAGGACGCCCTCGTGCAGGTGCTCTTGAACCTGCTCGTCAACGGCGGCCAGGCCATCCCCGAGGGGCGCGGTGACGCGCGCGTGGTCGTGCGTGCGGAATGCGACGGCCGGGTGAGGATCGCCGTGGAGGACAACGGCAGCGGGATGAGCGAGGAGACGCTCGCCCGCGCCTTCGAACCGTTCTTTTCCACCAAGCCCTTCGGCAGTGGCACCGGACTCGGACTGGCGGTGTCTCGTGGCCTCATCGAGGGGCTGGGTGGCGACCTCCGCTTGTCGAGCCGCCTCGGGGAAGGGACGCGAGCGGTGATCGACCTGCCCGAGTGGGAGCGCAGAGACGCCCCGGCCGCCGCCCGCCTCGCGGAGGATACACGGCGACAGGCGGGTCGCTCGTGACGGCCTCCGCGCCCGACGCGCTCTTCGACGGGGATACCGTCGCGGTCTGGCTGGCGAAGCCCAATCTGATCTTCACCCGCGTGCACTCGGCCCACTACACGGGCGCGCAGGCGGAGACCTTCGTCGGGCCCATCTGGTCGCGCGCGCGCGAGCAGTTGAAGGCGAAGCGCTACGTCTGGGTATCGGACTCCCGGGCCATCGCCAGGTACGACATGCGATCGAGGCTCCTGCTCACGCGCTGGAGCCTCGATCACCGGGCCGAGCTGGACAGGATCCTGTTCCTCGTGTCGCCCCAGCACAGGATGGTCGCGGCAGGCATCCGCGTCGGCTGTCTCGCGAACGCGGCGCTGGGGATCCCGGCCTTCGTCGAGGCGTCACCCGAAGCGCTCCTGGAGCGGCACGGCGTCAGGTGGCCGGGGGGCCTGTGAGTGCCGCCCCACGAGTCGGACGGCGACCGCGTCCACGAAGCGCCCGATGCCGTTGCTGCAAGCGAGCAGCTCATCGGCTACACCATCGGACGTGACCGCCCTCACCCCCGAAGCCGTGCTCGCCCTGGTCGGAACCCCGGAGAGCTTCACCCGGAGCTGTCGCGATGAGGTCGCTCGCGCACGCGCCGAGGCCGACCACCTCGCCGCCATGTCCGAGCCGCGCGAGCGGGAGGCGGCCCTCGCCGCCTACGACGCGATCTTCGGAGGCCTCTCCGAAGCCGCCTCCCGCGCCAGCCTGGCCCGGAACGTCCACCCCGATCCCCGGCTGCGCGAGGCGGCCGAGGCCGCCGAACAGGAGGTGGACGCGGCGGCGACGGAGCTCTCGCTCGATCCCCGCCTCTACGCCGCTCTGGGCGCGCTCGACCTCACCGGCCTCGACCCCGCCTCGCGCCACCTCGCCGAGAAGGCGCTGCGCGACTTCCGGCGCGCCGGCGTCGACCGCGACGACGCCACGCGCGCGCGGGTGAAGGCGCTGCGAGACGAGCTGGTGCGCATCGGCCAGGAGTTCGGGCGCAACATCAAGGACGACGTGCGCACCCTGGTGCTCGATCCGGCGGAGCTGGACGGGCTGCCGGAGGACTTTCGCCGCTCCCACCCCCCGGCCGCGGACGGGAAGGTGGCCCTCACCACCGACAACACCGACTACGTCCCGTTCGTCACCTACGCGAAGAGCGGGCGCGCGCGCGAGGCGCTCTGGCGCCTCTACCGGTTGCGCGGGCACCCGAAGAACCTCGAGGTGCTCTCGCGCCTCCTCACGCGCCGCGCCGAGCTGGCGCGTCTTCTCGGCTACCCGAGCTGGGCCGCCTACGTCACCGAGGACAAGATGATCGGCAGTGACGCGGCTGCCGCCGACCTCATCGCCAAGGTCACGGCCGCCTCCGCGGGGCGAATGGCGAGGGACCACGCGCAGCTCGTCGAGATGAAGGAGCAGATCGCGGAGCGCGAGCGAGCGAAGGGCACGGGGAAGCCCTTGGCCCCACCATCTTCGGCGA
>MEMX01000056.1:20178-29024 GCA_001768075.1 Anaeromyxobacter sp. RBG_16_69_14
CCTGCCGGCTCCCCCATCTTCGGCGGGGGGTAGGGGGGGGCACTCGACGGCTCCCCCACGTTCGATCGACGGGTGGGACTCGGCGTACCTCCAAGAGCGCGTGAAGGCCGAGCGGTACGGCTTCGACGCCCGCGAGGTGCGGCCCTACTTCGAGTACCGGCGGGTGAAGGACGGCGTGCTCGCGCTGGCCGGGCGCATCTTCGGCGTCTCCTTCCTGCCCGCGACGGGCGCGCCGGTGTGGCACCCCGAGGTCGAGGCCTACGACGTGGTGGAGGGGGCGCGTGCGCTGGGGCGCGTCTACCTCGACATGCACCCGCGCGAGGGGAAGTACAAGCACTACGCCCAGTTCACTCTCGCCTCCGGCGTGGCTGGCAAGCGCCTCCCGGAGGGCGTGCTGGTGTGCAACTTCCCGCGCCCCGGCGAGGAGCCGGCGCTGCTCGAACACGGCGACGTGCGCACCTTCCTGCACGAGCTCGGGCACCTCATGCACCACGTGCTCGGCGGCCACACGCGCTTCGCCACGCAGTCGGGCGTGGCGACGGAGTGGGACTTCGTGGAGGCGCCCTCGCAGATGCTGGAGGAGTGGGTGTGGGACCCCGAGTCGCTCGGGGCCTTCGCGCGGCACGTCGAGAGCGGGGCTCCCATCCCCGCCGAGATGGTGCGCCGCATGCGGGCGGCGGACGAGTACGGAAAGGGCCTCTGGGTGCGGCAGCAGATGTTCTACGCGGCGGTGAGCCTGGAGCTCCACCGGCGCGACCCGGCCGCGCTCGACACGACGCTTCTCGTGGCCGAGCTGCAGGAGCGGTACACGCCCTTCCGGCACGTGGAGGGGACCCACTTCCAGGCGTCGTTCGGGCACCTCGACGGCTACTCCGCTATTTACTATACGTACATGTGGTCGCTCGTCATCGCGAAGGATCTCTTCGGTGTCTTCCGCGGCGAGGGCATGAACGATCCGCGCCCCGCGGCGCGCTATCGCCGCGCGGTCCTGGAGCCGGGCGGCTCGCGGCCGGCGGCGGCGCTGGTGCAAGACTTCCTCGGCCGGCCCTTCTCCTTCGACGCCTTCACGGCCTGGCTCGAGGCGGCGTAGGCAACCTCCGTCGGAGCGGTGAGACACGCGGTTATCTTCTCGTGCGCGGGGCCGAGCGAACACCAGCTCCCGGCGGGGTAGATCATGAACGACCAGCACGACCCGGAGCGCATCCAGACCGTCGTCGTCGGCGGTGGCCAGGCCGGACTCTCGGTGGGGTATCACCTGGCGAGGCGAGGGCTCCCCTTCTTTATCCTCGACGCCAGCGAGCGGATCGGCGACGCCTGGCGGAACCGCTGGGACTCGCTCCGCCTCTTCACGCCCGCTCGATACGCCGGGCTCGCGGGATGGCCGTTTCCGTCGCGGGGCGGCGCGTTCCCGACGAAGCAGGAGATGGCGGACTACCTCGAGTCCTATGCGGAGCGCTTCCACCTGCCGGTTCGAACGGGCGTCAAGGTGGACGGCCTCTCGAGGCGGGGGGACCAGTTCGTCGTGACCGCGGGTGACCTTCGGTTCGAGTGCGCACACGTGGTCGTGGCCATGGCGAACTACCAGGTACCGCGAGTGCCTTCGTTCGCCCGGGATCTCGACTCCGGCATCGTCCAGCTGCACTCTCACCGCTACCGGAACCCATCCCAGCTACAGGATGGAGGCGTCCTCGTCGTGGGCGTGGGCAACTCGGGAGCCGACATCGGCGTCGAGGTCGCGCGGACGCGCCGGACCTGGATGTCAGGGAAGGAGTCCGGCCACATTCCGTTTCCCATCGACGGCATCCTGGGACGCTACTTCCTCATGCGACTGGTGCGATTCCTCGGCCACCATGTCCTCACCGTGAGCACACCCATCGGGCGGAAGCTGCGCCCCAAGCTGCTCTCCGTGGCGGCTCCACTCGTCCGGGTCAAGCCCAAGGACCTGACCGGCGCCGGGATCGAGCGGGTCCCCAGGGTCGTGGGGGCGCGAGCCGGACGGCCCCTGCTGGCGGACGGCCGGACGCTCGACGTGGCGAACGTGATCTGGTGCACGGGATACCATCCTGGCTTCTCGTGGATCCACCTACCCATCTTCGGGGATGACGGAGAGCCCTTGCACGAGCGTGGCGTCGTGGCCCGCGCGCCGGGGATGTACTTCGTCGGCCTGCACTACCTCTATTCGATGACGTCGGCCACGCTCACCGGAGTCGGGAGGGACGCGGAGCGCGTCGCCAGGGCCATCGAGTCGCGAGCACGGAGGGCCCAGCGCTTCTCGAGGACGGCTGGGCTCGCATGACCGACGGCGGGCGCCGCCAGGTGGGCAAGCAGTCCGCCAAGTGAGCACGAATATGCGCCGAATTCAAGATGGCACGACTCATGAGAGGGCGAAGCAAGGAGAGCTCGAGTCCGGTCCTGGGGCTGGAGACGCGCGACGTCCTCGAACCCCCGCCGCGCGGCGATAGCAACCGGGGGTGATCCCGAGGACCCGCTTGAAGTGCCGGGTGAGGTGGCTCTGGTCCGCGAACCCGACCTCGGCCGCGACCTCGGCCGGTGCGAGCCCCGTGCGCAGCAGGGCCTGCGCGCGGCGCACCCGCTCCTGGAGCAGCCACGTGTGCGGCGGCAGGCCGTAGGTGCGCGAGAACCCGCGCAGCAGCGCGAACGCGTTCAGCCCCGCGGTAGCGGCCAGACGCGTCAGGGTCACGTTCTCCGAGCAGTGCGCGGCGAGGTAGTCGCGGGCCCGCGCGATCGCGATCGCGGGCGCCGCCTTCGCGCGCGGGGTGACGGGTGCGACCGCGTGGCGAACGACCATGCGCGCCAGCAGGGCGAGCAGCCAGGCTTCTCGGGCGAGCCGCGGCGCGCCGGCCGCCTCGGCCTCGAAAAAGGCGCAGACCAGCCGGGCCGCCTGCGCGTCCTCGATCACGGGCGGCAGCGCGAGCGTCCCGGCGAGGCGCCTGTCGCTCACCGACTCGGCCGCGAGCCGCATAAGCTCGACCGGAGGGTAGAGGCACCGGTATCCAAAGCCCGCGTGGTCCGCGGGCTCGACGGTGTGCGCTTCGTCGGGCGTCACCGTGCACAAGGTGCCGGCTGCGGCAGTGTGGAAGGCCCCGCGGTAGCGAAAGCGGTTCGCTCCCCACCGGACGACGCCGACCGCGTACGTGGCGTGGGCGTGGCGGGCAAAGTGCGGGCGGGGATGGACGGCCTCGATCAGCTCGAGGCCGCCCAGGGTGCAGGCTGGGCCGGCGGACGCCGAGACCACAGGGGGACGCATGTCCGTGAACGCGGAAAAGATCAGGGCGTACGTCTACCTGGCCCTCGCCATGACGACGGTCGGTAGCATCGTGCCCGCCGCCAAGGTGATGGCGGGAGAGTTGCCTCCCTTCGTCGCCGGCGCTCTCCGGCTCGCGGTGGCGGCCGCCGTGCTGCTGCCGTGGGCGGCGTCCCGGGGCGGTCTGGCCCCGATCGGCGGTTTCGACCGCCACGACAAGGTCCTTCTGGCGCTGCAGGCGGCGGCGGGCACCGTCGGCTTCACGGTGCTCATGATCCTGGGCACCGCCAGGACGTCCGCGGCCGACGCGAGCGTGGTCACCGGCACGCTGCCGGCGGTCGTGACGCTGGTCTCGGTGCTGCTGTTCCGCGAGCAGCCGGGACGCCGCCGTTGGCTCGCCATCGCGCTCGCGACAGGTGGGCTCGCGGTGGTCAACCTGCACACCCTGAATGGCGGAGGGCTCCGGCGCGATCGGTTCCTCGGTAACCTGCTCGTGCTGGGCGCGGTGGTGAGCGAGTCCCTGTTCATCCTCCTCAACAAGCGGCTGCACAGGCAGCTCCCAGCGCTGGAGCAGTCGGCCGCGATGACGGGCCTCGGGCTCCTCTATGTCTTGCCGCCTGCGCTCATCGAGGCGAACGGGCTCGACCTTGGCGCTGTGGCCGCTCGGGCCTATCTCGCGGCTGTCTACTACGGGCTCGTGCCGACGGTGCTCGGCTTCGTCTGGTGGTACAAGGGTACGGAGAGGGTCTCCGGGGCCGAGGCTGGCGTGTTCACCGGGGTCATGCCCATCGCCGGTGCGGGCCTCTCCGCGCTGGTCCTCGGTGAGCGGCTCGGCGTGCACCACCTGGCCGGACTCGGCCTGGTCGTGGCCGCGATCGCGCTCGCCGCGGGAGCAGGCGCGCCGAGAAGGTGGCGGATCCCGGGCACCCCGGATACCCTGCCAGTTCACCACCGGGCCAGAGTGTCGTCGAGGAGCTGAAGCCATGATCCGAGTTTCCGAGAACTTTCGCAGCGCCTTCCCCCGAGCGCGGCCCGGCTTCCTGGCCATGACCGGCGTGACCAATCCGCCGACCCATCCGCAGCTCGAGGTTCGCAAGTCGGAGGTCGAGCAGGAGCTGCGGCGGCGGTACGGCGGCTTCGACCGGGCGCAGCTCAAGCAGCTGCCCGCCATCCAGGCCTACGACGCCCACTACCGCAAGTTCGACAAGTCCTACCATGTGCTCGCCCAGGTGGAGTCGGTGGCCGTGAGGGGCAAGCCCATCCCCAGCGTGGCGGCGCTGGTCGAGGCCATGTTCATGGCCGAGCTGGGGAACATGCTGCTCACCGCCGGTCACGACCTCTTCTCGCTGGAAGAGCCGCTGACGCTGGGGGTAGCGGCAGGCGGAGAGACGTACCTGGGCATCCGCGGCAGGCAGGAAATCTGCAAAAGCGGCGACATGACCATCGCCGACAAGGAAGGCATCGTCTCCAGTGTGCTTTTCGGCCCCGACGCCCGCACCCGCATCACGCCCTTGACCACCAGCGTCCTCTTCGCGGTGTACGTCCCGGAAGGGCTCGGCGAGGAGCTGGTGGGCGCCCATCTGCGAGACATCGAGAGCTACGTGCGGCTCGTCTCGCCGGAGGCGAAGACCCAGGCACTGGAGGTGCTGTAGCTACAGCGCCGCTACAGTGCTGTCGCTACAGGTTTCGACTCGTGCTCCGCACCCTCCGCGCGCTGCCCACGATGCTCCGCGTCGGCCTGGCCGAGGCGGTGGCCTACCGCGCGGAGTTCCTGGTCTGGCTCCTCTCCACCAACATGCCGCTCGTCATGCTGGCCCTGTGGAGCGCAGTGGCCCGCGACGCGCCGGTGGGACGCTTCGGGCAGAAGGACTTCGTCGCCTACTTCCTCGCCGCGCTCGTGGTGCGGCTCATGACCGGCGCCTGGGTCATCTGGGAGCTGAACCACGAGATCCGCGAGGGCACGCTCGCCTTCCGGCTGCTGCGGCCGATCCACCCGCTCGTCGCCTATGCCTGCGAGAACGTGGCCGCCATGCCCCTGCGGCTTGCGCTCTCGCTGCCCGTCGCCGCCGTGCTCCTCTTCACCATGGGCGGAGCGCACATCACGCACGACCCTCTGCTGCTCGCGCTGTTCCCGATAACCGTCGTCGGCGCCTGGCTCATCACGTTCCTCGCCATGTCCATCGTCGGCGCGCTCGCCTTCTACATCGACTCGGCCGGCTCCGTCTTCGAGATCTGGATGGGCCTCTTCGGCGTGTTCTCCGGCTACCTCGTGCCGCTCGAGCTCTTCCCGCGCTGGGTCACCTTGCTCGCCCGCGCGCTGCCCTTCCGTTACATGCTCGCCTTCCCCGTGGAGATGGTCATCGGCATGCAAAGCCGCGCCCTCGCCCTCGCCGAGCTCTCGGTCCAGTGGCTCTTCGTGGGCGTGCTCGGAGCCTGCGCGCTCGGGGTGTGGCGGCTCGGCCTGCGGCGCTTTGCGGCCTTCGGAGGCTGATAACGCATGTGTGCTCCATGAAACGCTACCTGCGCCTGCTTGGCGTCCAGCTCCGCGCCTCCACCACCATCGCCCTGCAGTACCGCGTGGAGTTCCTGGGGGAGGGGGCGCTGGCGCTGTTCTGGGCCTTCTGGTCGCTCGTGCCGTTGCTCGTGGTCTTCGGCCACCGGCCCGCCGTGGCCGGCTGGAGCTTCGAGGAGGCGCTCGTCGTGATGGGCTGGTTCACCCTCATGAAGGGCGTGTTGGAGGGCGCGGTGAACCCGTCGCTCACCAGTGTCGTCGAGCACATCCGGAAGGGCACCCTCGACTTCGTCCTGCTCAAGCCTGCCGACGCGCAGTTCCTGGTCTCGACCGCCAAGTTCGAGCCCTGGCGCGTCGTGGACGTCCTGGCCGGGCTCGCGATCTTCGCCGTCGCCTTCCACCGCATGGGCAGGCTCCCGGCGCCCACCCACGTGCTGGCCGCGCTGACCCTCCTCGTCTGCGCTGCCGTCACGCTCTACTCGCTCTGGATCCTGGTCGTCTCCGCGGCCTTCTTCGTGGTGAAGGTGGACAACCTGTCCTTCCTCTTCTCCTCCATCTTCGACGCCGCCCGCTGGCCCGTCACCGTCTTCCGCGGCGCGTGGCGCGTCGTCTTCACCTTCGTCGTGCCGATCGCGCTCATGACCACCTATCCGGCGCTGGCGCTCCTCGGACGTCTCGACATCCGCGCCGCCGCGCTGGCCGTGGTGGGCGCCGCGGCCTTCGGAGCCTTTGCGCGCGTGGTCTGGGCCCGCTCCATCGGACATTACACGTCGGCCTCGAGCTAGAAGCCGATGCTGCGCGTCACCTTTCTGGGCACCTCCGCCGCGCAGCCGACTGCCGGCCGCAACCTGACCGGTCTCGCCCTGCGGCGCGCGGGAGAGCTCGTCCTCTTCGACTGCGGGGAGGGTACGCAGCGGCAGATGATCCGCTACGGAACCGGCTTCGACGTGGCCGCCATCTTCTTCACGCACTTCCACGCCGACCACTACATCGGCGCCATCGGCCTGTTGCGCACGCTCTCCATGCTCGGCCGCGAGGCCCCGCTGCGCCTGTACGGTCCTCGGCCCGCCAGGAGGATCCTGCAGGTGATGCTCTTCACCGGCACCGACGCGCTCTCTTTCCCCGTCGAGATCCACGAGCTCGTGCCGGGCGACGCGGTGCGGCTCACCGGCGCCGACGTGCGGGCCTACCCGACCGCGCACCGCACGCCCTCGCTCGGCTATGCGCTCGTCGAGGACGCGCGGCCGGGCCGCTTCCACCCCGAGCGGGCATCGGCGCTGGGCGTGCCCCCGGGCCCGCTCTTCGGCGCGCTCCAGCACGGTCGGCCGGTGGAGGTGAAGGACCGCACCGTGCGCCCGGACGAGGTGATGGAACCGGCGCGCCGCGGGCGCGCCGTCGTCGTCACCGGCGACACGCGGCCCGTGCGCGAGACGGTCGAGGCGGCGCGCGGCGCCGATCTCCTCGTCCATGACGCGACGTTTGGTGACGAGGAGCAGGGCCGGGCCGAGGAGACCTTCCACTCGACCGCGCGCGAGGCGGCGCTCGTGGCGCGCGAGGCTGGCGTGCGGCACCTCGCGCTCACCCACCTCTCGACGCGCTACGACAGGGACCCGACCCCGCTCCTGCTCCAGGCGCGCGAGGAATACCCGGCGGTCGGGGTCGCGCACGACGGCCTCGTGCTGGAGATCCCGCTGCCGGGCTGAGCCGGGTCCGGTCAGATTCGCTCCGCCGCCCGAGCGGGGTTCCGCGCGCGATGGCAGAGCTGCTCTCGAGGACGATCGCGCCCAGGGCGCGAGACGGTGGCCGAGAGCGTTGACGGGGTTGCCGTATTTGCTATATGGGTTGCCCATATGAAAACCACCGTCGAGATCGCCGACCCCCTGTTCAGGCGGGCGAAGAGGCTGGCGGCCAAGCGCGGGACCACCTTGAAGGCCGTCATCGAGGACGCCCTCCGCACGGAGCTTGCCGCCGCAGAGACCGGCGCGGCGAGCGCGGGCGTTCGTACGCACACCTTCAACGGCCGGGGCCTCAAGGCTGGGCTTGCGTGGGGTGACTGGGCCGCGATCCGGGCGCTCGCCTATGAGGGGCGAGGCGGATGATCGCGGTCGATACGAACATCTTGGTCCACGCCCACCGCGCCGATTCCCCCTGGCACGAAGCTGCGACGAGAGCCCTCGGAGCACTCGGCGTCGCACGGTGGGCCGTCCCGTGGCCTTGTGTTCATGAGTTCTACGCGGTCGTGACTCATCCGAAGATTTTCGACCCTCCCACGCCCATCGCAGATGCCCTCCTGGCGGTCGAATCGTGGTGCGCGTCGTCGCTTCAGCTCCTCGGAGAAACCAGCGAGCACTGGCCGGTGCTCGCGGACCTCTTGCGGCAGGGGCAAATCGTGGGTCCGATGGTGCACGACGCGCGTGTCGCGGCGATCTGCCTCCAGCACGGCATCGAAGAGCTATGGACCGTGGATCGCGACTTCTCCCGGTTCCCGGCGCTCCGTGCGCGAAACCCGCTCTTGCAGGAGTCGCAGCGCTCGTGAAGAGGATGCTCGCGATCGCGACAAGCAACGGTTTCAGGCGGTCCCGTGGACGCTTGAGGACGCGAACGACCGTGCGCATGTCGCTGGCGCCGTCGCGCTTACGAGGCGGGTGGGTTAGAAAGCGCCGGTGGAGAAAGCCACCGCCGATCTCGTCAGATGGGTCCCGCATCTCATCTCGGTGTGGCGGGGCTTGCGCGGTGGAGGAACTTCCGCTCCACCTGGAAGTGAGAAGGGCGGCCCATCGCGGCGACGGGCCGAGCCCTCCCGCAGGGTGAGGTGGACGCAGGGGCTTCAGCAAGGGGGACGGGGGGGGAGCGGGCCACTACCGCCTGATCGGCTGCTTCCAGAGGAGCTGCGAGAGGTGGCGCGCGGTGTGGAGCGCCTCTCCACCGGTCTCACCCGCGAGCGCGCGCTCGCCGGCGAGCGTTACCTCGACGACCCACGCCTGCTCGGCGCGTACCTCCTCTTCTACTGGACGACGTCGTACCTCCAGGCGCGCGGCGTCTTCTCGGAGCTGCCGCGCCGCCCGGGTG
>MEMX01000056.1:29097-38196 GCA_001768075.1 Anaeromyxobacter sp. RBG_16_69_14
TCGCGGCCGACCGCTCCTCGCGGGCGCTGGCGGCGGCTCGCGCCCTGGCGGCCAAGGCCGGCGAGCCGCTCGCAACCAAACCCTGGGACCCCACCCGGCCGGGCGCCCTGGCACAGGTAGCCGCAGGGTGCACCTTCGACACCGTCACTTTAGGTCACGTGGTGAACGAGCTCTTCACCGGCGACGGCGCCACGGAGCGGCGCGCGGCCCTGCTGGAGGAGGCAGCCGCGCTCTTGCGACCGGGTGGCTCGCTGGTGGTGATCGAGCCTGCGCTGCGCGACACGTCACGGCAGCTCCTCGCGGTGCGCGATCTCCTGGTGGCGCGCGGCTTCGCGGTGCGCGCGCCGTGCCTCTTCCGGGGCCCGTGCCCGGCGCGCCTCCGCGAGACGGACTGGTGCCACGCCGAGCGACCCATCGAGGCGCCACCCCTGGTGGCCGAGATCGCGCGCGCCGCCGGGCTGCGCAAGGAGGCGATCAAGATGAGCTACCTCGTCCTCGCGCCCAGGGGCGAGGAGTGGGCGCCGCCACCGGCCGGCCGCGCCTTCCGCATCGTCTCCGAACCGCTCCCGTCGAAGGGGCGGCTGCGCTACATGGCGTGCGGCCCGGAAGGGAGACTGGGCCTGGCCCTCCAGGAGAAGCACGTGAACGAGCACAACCGCCGCTTCGAAGCTCTCCTGCGCGGGGACGTGGTCGAGCTCTCCGAGGTCGAGCCGCGCGGAGACGGGCTCAGGCTCTCCGAGGCGTCGGAGGTGAAGGTGCTGGCGCGGGCGGGGGAGGCCGTCCGAGCGGATCCGCGCAGCCCTTGCTAGTCACCGGCGCTTCCGCACTCGTGGTGCAGGAGCTGCGCTCGCGCCACCGTCCCAGGACGAGCTGTTCGCGCTCGTGCTCTCTGCCGTACCCTCCCGCTCCGGGGAGCGCCGAGCGGCGACGTCAGCAGGCCTCCATGAGCCTCATCGCGTCCTCGAGGTCGAGCCCCTCCCTCTTCAAGGCATCGGGACCGTGCGCGAGCGCGGTGAGACCGCGACCGAGGATGACGCGGGCGTTCTCGAAGTCGCCGTGGAAGATCGAGGCGTGGGCTTCCTCCTCGCGCCTGCGCCAGAGCTCCCTGCACCGCCTGTAGAGGATCGAATCCCGGCCGCTCTCCTCGGCGATCTGCGCGAGCGTCCTCGACGCTTCGTCTCGCGTGCGCTCGAGTTCTCGGAGGTGTCTGAAGTGTCTCCCCATGGATTCCGCCTCGAAGCCCGGGCTCTCTCCGAGCCGACAAGCTGTGTGTTGAGCGCACATTCTGGTCCAGGAGCCGACATCCAGCACGTAGCCTGATCCTGCGACGGGGGTTCCCCCGACAAGGACGCGCTCGTCGAAAGCCCAGGTCGGGGTTCCGGATCGAGCGCGCATCGGGAAACGCGCCACGCGTCGCCTCGGTTGCCTGGCAGCTCACCGTGCGCACGTCCTGCCGCGGGTCTCGCGTGGAGCCCAGGGATGCGCTGCTCCTGCGCTGTACACATCGTGCCGAGCAGGGTGTCCATGACCTTCTTGCAGGGAGCCGCGCCGTTCGGCAGGACCGTCATGCTGGCCGTGGCCCTGGTGGCCTGTGGCGGTGTCCTGGATGTCACCGACGCAGGCGCCCCCGATGGCGGCGCGGTGCCAGGGGCAGGTGTACCGGGTTCTGGTGCCGGCAGTCCCGACGGTGGCCCTTCCAGCGCCTGCGCCGACCTCATGCCCGTTTTCGGGCCGGCCGTGACCCAGGACTTCGCGACAGGCACGCACGCCGACTGCTCCGTTGCCACGAGCAGCCCCGGCGGTCAGGTGGCGCTCGGCGTCTCGGGGGCCTTCGGCGGCTCCTCTGGAACCAGGTTCGATCTCTTCGCCGCGGACGGGTCGGCGCGACGAGGATCGATCGGCGGGCTGATCCCGCAGGTCGTGCCGGGCTCCCAGCCGGAGATCGATCCCTGGTTCCACTGGACGGGCGCCGGGTACCAGGGGATCGTCCACGACCTCGACGCCACGCCGCCGCCGTCGCTCCTGCGGACGTGGGACGCGAGCGGCACGCCGCTTCGTGACGTCCGGGAGTATGCCGTCACGAGTGCGCCGGACGGCGCCGGCGGGACCGTCCTCCTCGCGCGCTCGTTCGACCCTGATGCGACGCCCCAGCTCGGCCCCACCGCGCTCGACTGGATCGACGCGGTCGGACACATCGCGCGCTCGGTGGCACTGGACGACGACCCGACCCTGGTGGAGGTGGCATGGGCGACCGGTGACGTGCTGGTCTTGATCCCGGGCGCGAGCGTGTCGCGAGCTCGCTGGTTCGACAGGGTGGGCGCGCCGCTGACGCCCTGGTTCGGCGTCGCCGCCCCCATCCCCGGAAACAGCGCAGCCTTGCGCCTCCTCGTCGATGGGCGCGTCGTCCTCGGCGACGGTCGGACGTGGCTGGCGGCCTTCCGCGACGGTGTCACGGGGGCCGACCCCGCCCCGGGCTGGCTGGCGTCGCGCCCGAACACGCGCCTCGCCACCATTCGCCAGGGACGCGCCTACGCGGTGCTTCCGCTCGATCAGCCTGGGCTCGACCAGACCCGCTTCGAGATCGTCACCGCGGAGGGAGAGAGCTGCGGGTCGTTGGCGATCCCGCCGCCACCCCCGACCACGGGCGCGACCCGGACTCCGAGGCGGGTCGACGTGGGGCACGACGGGACGCTCTTCCAGCAGGAACAGGTGATCGAGGACGACCCGAACTCCTTCGGGATCCACTGCATGTTCCAGTGGTGGCCGGGCCTGCTCAAGTAGGGCGGGGCTTGTCCCCCGCCGAGCATGCATGGCGGCGGGGCACAAGTGCCCTACGGGATCGGTTCAACCGGGTAGCACCCTGGGAGCGCCAGTCATGGGCTGCTCCTGGCGGCCAGGCGCGAGGACTTGAAGAGCTCGCTCATGACCTCCTCCAGCGGAGGATCCTCCACGGTCAGGTCGGCGACGGGCAGCGCGGCCAGGATCCGCCCCACCGCACCCGAGACGTCGCCTGCAGCCACCTGGATGACTGCCTGTGTACCGTGGGAGGAGACCAGGGTGCCGAAGCGCGACAGCTCCGGCGCAGGCACGGCGCGGTCGAGCCGCACCAGGACCCGCTTGTCGGGCCGCACCGAGAGCACCAGCTGGCGCAGGTCGCCGTCGTAGATGAGGCGCCCGCGGTCGATGACGACGACCCGCGGGCAGAGCGCCACCACGTCGTCCATGTAGTGGCTGGTGAGGATCACGGTCGCGCCGAAGCGCTCGTTGTAGGCCTTCACGAAGCTGCGCACGGTGGATTGCATCGAGACGTCGAGGCCGATGGTGGGCTCGTCGAGGAAGAGCACTTGTGGTCGGTGCAGGAGCGCCGCCGCCAGCTCGCACTTCATCCGCTCGCCGAGCGAGAGCTGCCGGGTCGGCTTGCCGACGAGGTCCTGCAGCTCGAGCAGTCGCGTCAGCTCGCCCAGCGTCTCCTCGAAGTCAGCCTTCGAGATGTCGTAGATGGCGCGGTTGAGCGCGAAGGTCTCGGCGGGCGGCAGGTCCCACAGGAGCTGCTGCTTCTGTCCCATGACGAGCGTGATCTTCTTGAGAAACGCGGCCTCGCGCCGGCGCGGCACGTGCCCGGCTACCCGCACCTCGCCCGCCGTCGGGTGGAGCAGGCCGGAGAGCATCTTGAGCGTGGTGGTCTTGCCGGCGCCGTTCGGACCGAGGAAACCCACCCGTTCGCCCGGCCCGACGTGGAAACCGATGCTGTCCACCGCCTTGACCGTCTCGTACGAGCGGTGGAAGAGCGACCGCAGCGCGGCACCGAGGCCGGGCGGTCGCCTGTGCACACGGTAGTGCTTGGTGAGCCCGCGGACGTCGATCACGGAGGAGGGGAACGCAAGATCACAGAGAATGCGACCTTAAGCTGGCTCCGCCGGTCGGGCAACCCGGAAGCGGACTCCCGCCGCAGGCGCGACGGGCGCGCTCGTCACGGCTAAGATCGGGCGCATGCCCACCAAGAAGCGCCCCATCACGAAGAGTGGACGCCCCCGCAAGCGCAAGGGCGTGAAGATCGAGCCCACCGGGCTCGGACCGAAGGATCTGTTCCTCTCGGAGCGGCCGCCCGAGGTGGCGGAGCTCGCGCGACAGGTGGAGGACGACGGCGGTGCCGTGCTCGCCACCTACCGAGAGCCGCTGGGCGGACACGCGCTCCTCTTCGCGGCGCTCCCCATCGACAAGGTGGAGCGAACCGCCTTCCAGCGCGACATCTCCGACGCGCACGTGCGGAAGCTCACGCTCGCCATGGACAAGACGCGCCGCTACCTCGACCCCATCATCGCGGTGCGCCAGGACGGCAAGTACCTCTCGCCCAACGGCGGCCACCGGCTCACCGCGCTCCAGGAGCTGGGCGCGAAGGCGGTGCTGGCGCTGGTGGTCCCCGAGCGCAAGGTGGCCTACCAGATCCTCGCCCTCAACATCGAGAAGGCGCACAACCTCCGCGAGAAGGCGCTCGAGGTGGTGCGGATGTACCGCGACCTGGCGGGCGTGGGCGAGGTGAAGGAGTCGGAGCTGGCGCTCGAGCTGGAGGAACCGGCCTTCGCCACGCTCGGCTTCGCGTACGAGAAGCGCGGGCGGCTGTCCGGCGGCGCCTACCACCCGATCTTGAGGAGGGTGGACGCCTTCCTCGACGAGCCGCTCTCGCGGGCCATGGCCGAGCGCGAGCGGCGCGCCGATGTGCTCCTCGCCTTCGACGACGCCGTCTCGGAGGCGGTGGCGAAGCTCAAGGAGAAGGGCTTCGACTCGCCCTATCTCAAGGCCTTCGTGGTGGCGCGGGTGAACCCGCTCCGCTTCATGAAGGGGGAGACGCCTCCCTTCGACGAGCTCCTCGCGCAGATGACGAAGCGGGCGCAGGGGATGGACCCGGGCAAGGTGAAGAGCGAGGACGTGGCGCGGTCGGGGGGCGCTGCAGAAGCCGAGGCGTGACCCTCGGTGGGCTACGTCCGCTTCGCAGGTTTGCCTTCGTTCCGCGACAGCACGAGACGCATCTCGAGCTCGTGGCCGACGAGGGCGAGGTCGGCCTCGTTCATGCTCGACTCGCAGGAGGGGAAGAGCTCGCGCTCCTCCCACCGGACGTGGCGCTCGAGCAGGTTCGCGAACGCGGTCAGGGCTTGGCGCACGTCGGCCGAGCGTGTCTGCCGCGCCGCGTCCAGGAGCCGGACCAGCTCTCCGTGCTCGAACTGGAGCCGCTTCATGTCCGCCGCAAGGAGGTGGCGCCCGAGCAGCTCTTCCTCCGCCCGCGTATGGGTGAGGAGAAAGGTGCTCTCGAGGCGCCGCGCCAGCGCCAGCAGGCCGGGCAGATCCTTGGGTGCTCCCGCGCTTTCCCCGTGTCCGGCCAGGCCCTTCTTGAGCTGGAAGGCCACGAGCAGAGCCTGGTGGTGCTCGCTCGAGAGCGGCTTCAGCTGCCTGCTGCGCTTGATCGCCATCGGAGGCCATGCTCCCCCAACGGCGTGCCTCGCGCAAGCAGGGCCGCTGGCAGGCTCCCGAGGTCGGTATCACCCGAAGCTCGGGACCCACTGGGGCTGGGCATTGACGCTCTGCGTCGCGCTCGCTACATCAGTCGAGACGCACCTCTTGATTCTCGAATCAACCCGGAGCGCCCCATGCCGACGAACGGAATCTCGAGGCCCGGCCACCGCGCGGCCATCGTGGGTGGCCTGCGCACACCTTTCGTGAAGTCGGGCGGCGATTTCGCAGATCTCTCCGCCGTGGAGCTGGGTGCCATCCTGGTGAACGAGCTGGTGGCGCGCACCAGGATCGCGCCCTCCCAGTACGACGCGGTCGTCTTCGGACAGGTCATCCCCTCGCCGCTCGTGTCCCTCGTCGCCCGCGAGATCGTGCTCCGCACCCAGCTGCCCAAGACCGTCGAGGCGCACACCGTCTCGCGCGCCTGCGCCACCTCCATCCAGGCGGCCACCGGCGCCGCCGACCAGGTCGCGCTCGGGCACGCCAGCGTGGTCCTGGCGGGCGGGGCGGAGTCGCTCTCCGACGCACCCATCTTCGCCTCCCACCGGCTGGCGCAGGCGATCGTGAACGCCTCGCGCGGCAAGACGGTGGTTGACAAGGCGAAGGCCTTCGCCGCGCTCTCCGCCCGCGACCTCACCCCCGTGCCGCCGGCTCTCAAGGAGCCGACGACCGGCCTCACCATGGGTGAGAGCGCCGAGAAGATGGCGCAGGTGAACGGCATCAGCCGCGCCGCCCAGGACCAGTTCGCGCATCAGAGCCACCGCCGTGCCGCGGAGGCTTGGAGGGCCGGCAAGTTCGACGCCGAGGTGATGCACGTGGCCGTGCCGCCGCGCTACGACCGCGTGGCGCGGAAGGACAACATCGTCCGCGACGACACGAGCCCCGACGCGCTCGGCAGGCTGAAGCCCGTCTTCGACAAGCGCTACGGGACGATCACTGCTGGCAACTCCTCGCCGCTCACCGACGGTGCCGCCGCCCTGGTCCTCACCTCGGAGGAGAAGGCGAAGGAGCTCGGCCTCAAGCCGCTCGGCTATGTGC
Organism: Anaeromyxobacter sp. RBG_16_69_14; assembly: GCA_001768075.1. Lineage (GTDB taxonomy): Bacteria > Myxococcota > Myxococcia > Myxococcales > Anaeromyxobacteraceae > Anaeromyxobacter_A. Next base: position 35,641 of record MEMX01000056.1, read on the forward strand.
GAGCCTACGCGTACGCGGCGCTCGACCCGGCCGATCAACTCCTCCAGGGGCCCGCCTACGCGGCCCCGGTCGCGCTCGAGCGCGCCGGGCTCTCGCTGCAGCAGATGGACCTGGTGGACATGCACGAGGCCTTCGCCGCGCAGGTGCTGTCGAACCTCCAGGCCTTCGCCTCGAAGAAGTTCGCCGAGGAGAAGCTGGGACGGGCGACGCCGCTCGGCGAGGTGGATCCCTCGAAGCTCAACGTGAACGGCGGGTCGATCGCGCTCGGCCATCCCTTCGCTGCCACCGGCGCCCGCATGATCCTGGGGACCCTGCGCGAGCTCTCCCGGCGCAAGGGGGCGCACGCGCTGCTCACCGTCTGCGCCGCGGGCGCCCTCGGCGCCGCGCTCGTCCTGGACGGTCCCGAGGTCTCGTAGGGCGGAGGCTCGTCCCCCGCTGCAAAACAGGAACCCGTCGTAGGGAGGGGACTCGTTCCCCGCCGCAAAACAGGAACCCGTCGTAGGGCGGGGGCTTGTCCCCCGCCGCAAGACAGGAACCCCGTCAGGGAGATGGCCATGATGCCCGCCGAGAAGGTCGTCCGGAGCTTCCGCGTGACGTTCGAGGAGGGCGTCGCGACGTGTTTCCTCGACGTTCCGGGAGAGCCGGTCAACACGCTCTCGCAGGAGGTCGCCTCGGAGCTAAGGGAGCTCGTCCAGGCTCTGGCGAAGGACTCCGCCGTGGAAGCGGTGGTCATCGCGAGCGGGAAGAAGGACGGCTTCATCGCCGGCGCCAAGATCGAGATGCTGAAGGGCGTGAGGAGCGCCGCCGAGGCCGAGGCGCTCGCGCGCGCGGCGCAGCGCGGCTTCGACGACCTGGAGCGCTTTCCGAAGCCGGTGGTGGCGGCCATCCACGGCGCCTGCCTCGGCGGCGGGCTCGAGCTGGCGCTCGCCTGCCACTGGCGCATCGCCACCGACCACGGGAAGACGCAGCTCGGCCAGCCCGAGGTGCAGCTCGGCCTTATCCCCGGCGGGGGCGGCACGCAGCGTCTGCCGCGGCTGGTGGGGATCGCGGCCGCGCTCGACCTCATCCTCACAGGCAAGTCGGTGAAGGCGAGGAAGGCGCAGAAGCTCGGCCTGGTGGACGAGGTGGTACCCGCGCCCATCCTGCTCGAGGTGGCGAAGAAGCGCGCGCGCGAGCTCGCCAGCGGCGAGGCGCGCCGCGAAGCGCCCGCCGCGATGAAGAAGCTGCGCAAGGGCGGGATCGGTGCCCTGCAGCGGATGGCGCTCGAGGAGAACGCGCTCGGCCGCGGGATCCTGTTCCGGGAGGCGAGGCGGAAGCTGCTCAAGAAGAGCGGCGGCCACTACCCGGCGCCGGAGAAGGCGCTCGAGGCGGTGAAGCACGGGTACGAGAAGGGCGTCGAGCGCGGGCTGGAGCGCGAGGCGCGCCTGTTCGGCGAGCTGGCCGTGTCGGACGTCGCGAAGCGGCTCATGGACATCTTCTTCGCCACCACCGCGCTCAAGAAGGACAGCGGCGTCGACGACCCGGCGGTGAGATCCCGCAAGGTGATGCAGGTGGGCGTGCTGGGCGGAGGGCTCATGGGCTCCGGCATCGCCTTCGTCACCGTGGGTGCTGGGCTGCCGGTGCGCATCCGCGAGAAGGACGATCCTTCGGCGGCCAAGGCGCTCGGCAGCGTGCGCGGGCTCCTCGACGAGCGGGTGAAGCGGCGCTCCATCGAGAGGTTGGAGCGCGAGGCCACCATGCGCCTCCTCACCGCCACCACCGACTGGTCGGGCTTCGAGCAGCTGGACCTCCTCATCGAGGCGGTCTTCGAGGACCTGGCCCTCAAGCAGGAGATGGTGCGCTCCTTCGAGAAGGTGAACGCGAGGGGCATCTTCGCCTCGAACACCTCGTCCATCCCCATCGGCCGCATCTCCGAGGCGTCGAGCCGCCCCGAGGCCGTGCTGGGGATGCACTACTTCTCGCCGGTGCAGAAGATGCCGCTCCTCGAGGTGATCGTGACCTCGAGGACGGCGCCCGACGTGACCGCGACCGCGGTGGCGGTGGGCAAGAAGCAGGGGAAGACGGTCATCGTCGTGAACGACGGCCCCGGCTTCTACACGAGCCGCATCCTCACGCCCTACATGAACGAGGCCGCCGAGATCCTCCAGGAGGGCGCTGCCGTGGACGACATCGACGCGGCGCTGGTGGCCTTCGGCATGCCGGTGGGACCCATCACGCTGCTCGACGAGGTGGGCATCGACGTGGGCGCCAAGGTGGGCAAGATCCTTCACCACGCGTTCGGCGACCGCATGGCTCCGCCCGATGCGCTCGAGAAGCTGATCGCCGACGGCCGCCTGGGCCGGAAGTCGAGAAAGGGCTTCTACACGTACGGAACGAAGAAGAAGGAGGTGGACGAGACGGTCTACGCCCTCCTCCCGGACGGCCAGGCGCGCAAGAAGGTGAGCCGCGACGCCATCGTGGAGCGCGTCATGCTTCAGTTCGTCAACGAGGCCATCCGCTGCCTCGGCGAGGGCATCCTCCGCAGCGCGCGCGACGGCGACGTGGGGGCCATCTTCG
>MEMX01000056.1:38332-46156 GCA_001768075.1 Anaeromyxobacter sp. RBG_16_69_14
GGTTCTATTCCTGAAGGCCGCATCCGCCGCGAGGATGGATTCCATCCACGTCGCCGCTGCGCTTCGCGCAGCAAGCTCTCACAGCGGCGATCAGTTGATGTGATTCTCCAGCGTCAGCGCCGCCGCTGTGAGCTGATGTCCGGCGCCTTGCGGTGCCTCAAACGGAGGGGAGAACTCTCCCCCCGCGCCCCCCATCTCGAGCGTCAGTTCATGTAGCATGCGCTATCAATTTGGATGTGTGGAATCGTGAGCGGAAGCGTGAGCGAAGGTTGCGCAGCCGCGCAATCATTGCGTTCGTCATGTGCGCAATTCTCGCATCCGGTCTCTCTCCTGACGAGCGCTCGCCAGGTGGGACGATCGCCCACCAGGGCCGGTTGCCCTTGAAATCGCGGGCATTCTCTTCACTCCGAGCCAGGAATGGCCGACTTCGCCGTGGGGGGTAGCGCGAGCGGGTGCGTCCAATGCCGGTGGCAACTGCGGCGCGATTGATGCTTTAATGACGTCATTGGCCCTGCTCGCTTCTAGCCAAGGACGACAAATGACAAGGATCAATCCCTCTGTGAGTGCGCGGCTAGCGTTCGCGGTGGCGCTCGCTCTCGCCTCGGCGTGCAGCGATGACAAGAGCCAAAAGGGCGACCAGGGGGACCAGGGCGCCCCCGGCGATGCCGGCACTCCGGGCCCCACCGGGCCCGAGTTCATGACTGCCGAGAGCTGCGCCGTCTGTCATGGTACCGGCCAGCTCGAAGCGGATGAGGTGGCGCTCCACGCCACGCTGAAGACCCGATCGCTGGCGTACAACGTGGCGAAGATCACGTCGGTCGCGCTCAATCAGGGCAACGCGGCGACCGCGACAGGCGACAACCCGATCGTCGTCTTCACGGTGAAGGACTCAGCGGGGAGTCCCGTCACGGGCCTTGCGGCTGTCATCGGTACCGTCAAGCCCAGCTTCCGCTTCACCATGGCGAAGCTCGTTGACGGCCCGGCGGGTACCAAGGACTGGCAGAGCTACCTGAACAAGAACACGTCCAGCGGATACAAGCAGGCCGCCGCGGAGTCGTGGGCCGTCGGCGGCTCGAGCCAGGGCACCCTCACCGAGAGCCCCGCCGGGACGTATACCTTCACGTCCAAGTACAAGCTCTCTTCCACCCCGGTGGCCCTCAGCACGACCACCGCCGTGACCGAGGCCTACACTGACACGGCCATCACCCGCTTCGCTCTCCAGAGCGGCACCTCGACCTCGGTGGTCGCTCCGTTCAACGCGGCGTTCGACTACGACCCGTCCCTGGGCGACACGCAGACGACCACGGCGGCCGATCCGCACCAACTCGTGAAGACTGCCAACTGCAACGCCTGTCACCAGAAGCTCGCCGTGCACGGCGGCACGCGTCTTGACGTGGAGTACTGCGTCACGTGCCACAACCCGGGCACCAGCGACCCGGCCGGCGTGACCGTCGACCTCAAAGTCATGACGCACAAGATCCACATGGGCAAGGACCTGCCCAGCGTGCTCGCGGGCGGTACCTACTCGGTCATTGGATACGGGAACGCCGTGCACGACTACAGCCTGGTCGCCTTTCCGCAGGACGTGGGAAACTGCCTCGCCTGCCACGGCGCCCCGCCGGTTCTGACCGGGACGGCCCCTCCGGCGCCGACGTCGGGCAACAACTTCAAGAACAACCCGACCATCGCCACCTGCACGTCTTGCCACGACCGCACCAGCTTCGCTGAACCCCTGGCCACCGGGTACACCCTGCACAAGGGCGGCACCAACGGTGGCGCGGCGTACGTTGACGCCGATTGCGCCCGGTGCCACACGGCGGGCGGCAGCGAGCACACGGCTCCCATCGAGCTCTTCCACGCGATCCCGGCGACCGTGGACTTCAAGTACTCGATCGTCGGCGTGACGGGGACCGCGCCCGGCGAGAGTCCGGCCGTGACCGTGCTGGTGACCAACGCCGCCGGTATGACGCCTCACAAGCTCAACGCCTCGGGCGGCAACGCGGCCGACGTGCCCTGGGCGCAGACCTCCAACGGCGCCAGCCGCCTGGCCGTGGTCATCGGCTGGAGCACCACGGCCGTCACCAGCCCGAGCGAGACCAACTACACGAACGAGGGTAGCGGCGGAAAGGCCGGTCAGCCCGTCAGCCTCGACGTCCTCAAGAACGGTGTCTACAACTCCGCCGACGGCAGCTACACGGTCACCTCCACGGTCGCCATCCCGGCGAACGCCGTCGGCGTCGGCCTGGTCGCGCTCGAGGGCCACCCGGCCGACGGTCAGGGGAACCGCATCGCCGTGCAGAACGTCACCAAGACGTTCGCCATCACCGGCACCGACACGACGGTTCGGCGGGCGGTGGTGGACATCAACAAGTGCAACCTCTGCCACCAGAACCTCTCGCTGCACGGCAACAACCGCACGAGCAGCATCGAGACGTGCGTCATCTGCCACAACGCGAACGCCACCGACATCAGCCGGCGACCCACCGACGGGACGGCCACGGCCGACGGCAAGGCCGAGGAGAGCGTCGACTTCAAGATGCTGATCCACGGTATCCACGGCGCCTTGTTCAGCGGCGCGGGCCCCGTCGTCTATGGATTTGGCAGCTCGGTGAACGACTTCAGGAAGGCCGGCTACCCCGGCTACCTCTCGAACTGCGATGCCTGCCACAACTCCGGCACATACGGAGTGTCCTTCCCGCCCGCCAACGGGACCACCACCTCGACCTCCGGGGATCCGCTGACCCCGGCCGGCTTCCTCCGGACGACGACGGTCACGGCGGCCTGCTCGTCCTGCCACGCCACCGTGCCCGACCGAGGCCACATGGAGCAGAACGGCGGAGCCTTCGGGGTCACGCAGGCGCAGATCGACGCCGTGAACCAGTAGGCCTTCGCGCCCGTCCGCGGCGTTCGCAGTCTCGGGCCCCTCTCCCTCGATTCAGGGAGAGGGGCCCTTCCGTCCGTCGTCGTGCGGCCGGGGGCGGCGCCCGAGCGGGCTTGACAGCTGGAGGCGCCGCTGGCGAGCGGCGTCCGTGACTCACTGTAGGTGGAGGCGACATGCTCGGTTTCCGATCCCGTGCACTTCTCGTCGTGGTGGGCGGCTTCGTCTGGTTGGCAGGAGGCTGCGGGGGCGGCTCCAAGACGCCCTCGACGCCCGGGGGCGATCCCGGGACCCCCGCCACGCCGGGTTCGCCTAGCGCCGGAGGCGTCACGCTCGACGAGGACCTGAAAGGCCGCCGAGTCTTCCCACAGGACAACTGGTGGAACCTCGACATCAGCGGCGCGCCGAAAGACACCGGCTCCGACGCCTACATCGAACGCATGTCGAGCGCGAGGATGCACCCCGACTTCGGCCCCCATCCCTACGGCATTCCGTACGTGGTCGTCTCCGGCGACCAGGCGCTGCGGCAGGTCGACTTCGTCGAGTGGCCCGAGGAGAGCGACGCGGGGGCGCCCGGACGGCCCACCGGGTATCCCATCCCCGACGAGGCCATCTCGGAGGAGGGGTACGTCGAGGGAGGCGTGGCCGGGGGCGGCTCGGACGGCGACCGGCACGTCCTGGTCATAGATCGCGACCGCTGGCTCCTGTTCGAGACGGGCGCCACGCAGTGGAGCTCCGGGCGTGGCCGCTGGGAGGCGAACTGCGGCGCCGTCTTCGACCTGTCGAGCAACGCCAGGAGGGAGGAGGGCTTCACCTCGGCCGACGCGGCAGGGCTCGCCATCTTCCCCGGACTGGTGCGGTACGACGAGGTCTACGGCCCGGACGAGATCACGCACGCCTTCCGCGTGACCGTGAGCAATACCAACGGCCAGGTCTGGCCCGCCTCGCACACGGCAGGCTCCACGAGCGGCGCGCTTCCCATGGGGGCGCGGCTGCGGCTCAAGAATGACGTGGTCGTCTCCGGTCCGCCCGAGATCCAGAAGATCTTCCGCGCCATGAAGAAGTACGGGCTCATCGTGGCCGACAACGGCAGCAACATGTACGTCAGCGGCACCATGGACGCACGCTGGGACAACGACGTGCTGAACCCTGCCTTCCACGGCCTCCACGCGAGCGACTTCGAGGTGGTCGAGCTGGGGTGGAAGCCGTAGGCCGAGTCACCTGGGCGGCGCCAGCGAGAGATGCCGTGCCCGGCAGGGCCGGCTAGTATGCTCGTGTGAAGCTCCGCCGCGTCTTCCCGCTGATCATCGCGTTCGTCTTCCTCCCCGCCGCGCTCATGCTGACGGTGGGGATCCTCATCCTCGTCTTCGGGTCGGCGGCGCGGGACTACCTCTTCGGCTCGCTCATCGTGGCGCTCGTCGCCACCACCGTCATCGGTACCGCCGCCACGCTCGCCGTCCTCTATCGCGAGGCGCGCATCTCCAGGCTGCAGACCGACTTCGTGAACAAGGTGTCGCACGACCTGCGCACGCCGCTCACCAGCATCCGCATGTTCGTGGAGACCCTGCAGATGGGCCGGCTGCGCGACGACCCGGCCCGCGAACGGGAGGCGTTCGAGATCATCACGGACGAGGTGGCGCGCCTCTCCTCGCTCATCAACCGGCTCCTCGACTGGGCCCGCATGGAGTCGGGGAAGCGCAGCTACAACTTCGAGCCCTGCGAGGTGGGCGCGCTGGTGGACTCCGCGCTCTCCGCCTTCGAGCCGCAGCTCCTGCACGACGACGCGGACGTCGTCCGCGACGTACCGCCGGGCCTGCCGCGCGTGCGGGGCGATGTCGCTGCCCTCGGCGACGCGCTCCTCAACCTCCTCCAGAACGCGCACAAGTACACCGGCCCAGAGAAGAAGATCACGGTCTCGGCGCGGACGCAGGGGCCGACGGTGCTCGTCACCGTCTCCGACAACGGCCCGGGCATCGCCGGCGCCGACCAGAAGCGCATCTTCGACAAGTTCTACCGGGCCAAGGACCCGCTCGACCGCACCATCGAGGGCTCCGGGCTCGGTCTCTCGATGGTGAAGCACATCGTGGAGGCTCACAAGGGGACGGTGACGGTGGCCTCGCAGCCGGGGCACGGCGCGGCCTTCACCATCGCGCTTCCGGCGGCGACGCAGGAGCGCAGGGCGTCATGAAGGGCAAGATCCTGGTGGTGGAGGACGACCCCTCCATCCTGCGCGGCCTCCAGCTGAACCTCGGCATGGAGGGTTACGCCGTCCGCTCGGCCATGGACGGCGAGACGGGCCTCGCCCTCGCCCGGAGCGAGCACCCCGACCTCCTCCTCGTGGACGTCATGCTCCCCAAACTGGACGGGCTCGCGCTCATCCGCGCGCTGCGCTCCACGGACCCCGACCTGCCCATCCTCATCCTCTCGGCCAAGGGCCAGGAAGCGGACAAGGTGGCCGGGCTCGACCTCGGTGCCGACGACTACGTCGTGAAGCCGTTCTCGCTGAGGGAGCTCCTGGCGCGCATCGCAGCGGCGCTCCGGCGCGGGCGCGTGCGCGGCCGGAGCGCCGGCGGGGAGGCGGCCCGGCACTTCGGCAAGGCGGAGGTGGACCTCGTGGCGCGGAAGCTCACGGTGGAAGGGAGGCCGGTGCCGCTCACCGCCCGCGAGTTCGACCTGCTCGTCTTCTTCGTCGCGCACCCCGGCCGCGTCTACAGCCGCGAGCAGCTCATGCAGGCGGTGTGGGGCTCCCGCTACACCGGCACCGCGCGGACCGTGGACAACTTCGTGGCGAGGTTGCGCGCCCACATCGGTGACGACGCCGAGAAGCCGCGCCACCTCGAGACCGTGCGTGGGTTCGGTTACCGGTTCACACCGTGAGCTTCACGGGATCAACTATTGACCTAGGCGCCTCGCGAAAGCGCCTCCCTTAGCGTGGCCAGGAGAGCCTCGTCCTCGCCGGGGCCGACCGTGCGGGGGTCGAGCACGACCGACCCCTGCTCGATGCGGCCGACGACGGGCGGATCGCCCTGGCGGAGGCGCGCCGCGAGCCGATCGGGGCTGTCGGAGGGGAGGGCGATCACGCAGGTGGGGAGCGTCACCTCCGGCAGCGAGCCTCCGCCGATGGCCGAGGAGCTCTCGCGCACGGTCGCGCCGCGCGCCGACTCTCCCAGCGTGGCGAGCCAGCCTCGGGCGCGCTCCTCGATCGCGTCCGGCCGCTGCGCGATGGCGCGCCACACCGGCACCTTCCGCTCTGCCTCGCCGCGCTCGTAGTGGGCGAGGGTGGCGGAGAGGCCGGCCAGGGTGACCTTGTCCACGCGCAGCGCCCGCATGAGCGGGTGGCGCTTCACGCGCTCCACCGCCTCGCGCCGGCCCACCAGGATGCCCGCCTGCGGCCCGCCGAGGAGCTTGTCGCCGGAGAAGCAGACGAGGTCCGCGCCCGCGGCCACGCGCTCCTGCACCATGGGTTCGTGGCCGAGGCCGTGAGGCGCCGTCGGGAGCAGCGTGCCCGAGCCGAGGTCGTCCATCACCCACAGCGCGCGCCGCCGCCCCAGCTCGACGAGCTCGGCGAGCGCTGCGTCGTGGACGAAGCCGGAGAGCTTGAAGTTGGAGCGGTGCACCGAGAGCAGCATGCGCGTGCGCTCGGTGAGCGCCGCCTCGTAGTCGCGCAGGTAGGTGCGGTTGGTCGTGCCGACCTCGACGAGCTCGGCGCCCGAGCGGCGCAGCACGTCGGGGATGCGAAAACCGCCGCCGATCTCGATGAGCTGGCCGCGGGAGATGATGACTTCTGGTGCGCCCCCGAGCGCGGCCCCCGCCCCTCGACCCTCTCCCCCTTCGGGGGCGAGGGGGGGACCTGGGCCTGGGCCTGGACCTTGCGCCGGCCTCGCCCAGCACAGCGCCGCCAGCCCGACCAACACCGAAGCCGCGTTGTTGTTGACGACGACTGCCGCCTCCGCGCCGGTGAGCCTGCAAAGTGCCGCCGCGGCGTGCCCGTAGCGGTCGCCGCGCTCGCCGGCCTCGAGATCGTACTCGAGGTTCGAGTAGCCCTCGCCCACCTCGCGCATGGCGGCGAGCGCCTCCTCCGACAGCGGCGCGCGCCCGAGGTTCGTGTGCACGACGACGCCGGTCGCATTCACTACTCGCCGCAGCGAACCCTTGGCGCTCTCTCGCAGGCGGGCGAGGAGCGCCGCCTCGATCTCGGGTGGGGGCGGACAGGCTGCCCCGGCCAGCACGCGAACGCGCAGCTCGTCCAGGGCGGCGCGCACCGCCTGCATCACGCGTGCGTGGCCAAGGCGAGCGACCAGCCCGGTCGCCGCGGCTGCCTGCAAGAGCCGATCGGCCTTGGGGATCTTGCGGACCTCGACGTCGCGATCCACCGCCTCGTCCGCCGCCTTGTCCGGCGTCATGTCGCTGGGCATAGCACGGAATCACAGCCCTGGCCGCGATCCCGCGCGAGGGGTACAACGTTGTTGCCTCGGCCGCGGTGGCAAGGTAATCGTGTCACCCACAATTATGATGCCTTCCATGGGTGCCTTGGCTGCTGCGCAGTCCTACCTGTGGCTCATCGTGGCGCTGCCGCTGCTAGGTGCCACGGTGAACGGTCTGGTGGGGCGTAAGCTGGGCAGGGCCAACGTGGCGTTCATCGCGATCGCCGCGCTGGTGGGGTCGTTCCTGCTCTCCGTCGTCGCCTTCGCCTGGACGCTACAGGGCGAGACGCTGCACTTCCGAGGGGGTACCTGGTTCCGGGTGGCAGGGCCGGACGGGCGCGCCCTCGTCGACGTGAGCTGGGGCTTCCTCGCCGACCGCCTCTCCGCGACGCTTGCACTCGTCGTCACCGGCGTCGGCTCTCTCATCCACGTCTACTCCGCGTCGTACATGAGCCACGAGGACGATTTCGGATACGCGCGCTTCTTCACGTACCTGAACCTCTTCGTCGCCGCCATGATGAC